>NZ_JAOWDP010000057.1:0-84403 GCF_030334595.1 Citrobacter sp. Ce104 | reverse complement strand
AAACCAACGTTTACGAAAATGAATATTTCAGGTGCAAATGGCATGATCCCAGCTTTTAGCGAAGGGATAGATCATGCTTATAGGCTATGTACGGGTGTCAACAAATGACCAGAACACAGCATTGCAAAGAAACGCGCTCGAGTGTGCAGGATGTGAGCTGATTTTCGAAGACAAGATAAGTGGAAAAACGTCTGACAGACCAGGTCTAAAAAAGGTGCTCAGAACATTATCAGAAGGTGACACATTGGTGGTCTGGAAGCTGGATCGCCTCGGTCGCAGCATGCGGCATCTTGTCGTGCTGGTCGAAGAAATGAGGGAGCGAGGGGTAAACTTCCGTAGCCTGACCGACAGTATAGATACCTCCACACCAATGGGGCGCTTTTTCTTTCATGTCATGGGGGCGCTTGCCGAGATGGAAAGAGAGCTAATTGTTGAGCGAACACGGGCGGGCTTAGCTGCTGCGCGCGAAGATGGCCGGATCGGCGGCAGACGACCAAAGTTAACCGCAGAAGAGTGGGCTCAGGCTGGAAGGTTGATTGCTGCAGGTGAGTCTAGAAAACGTGTGGCTATAATTTATGATGTAGGGGTGTCGACGCTATACAAAAAATTTCCTGCGTGGCGTTGAGAAAACGCCACCGCGTCGTCGTATGCAAGAACGGGCGGCGGCGAACTGGCGAACGTTCGATAGTGCGAGTATTGAATGATTGCCAGTCCGCTTTGAGCGAAAAGCAGACCTGACGAAATCATTGATTCCAGCTCATTCGGAAAGTAAACCTAGTGTTGCATCGACCCGTTGATCCCACAGCGAGAAGCGGAAGTTAAATGGTTAGACGTCAGTATCGACTTACACAAGCCCAACCCAATGCGGCAGCTTTATATTTTTAAGATGTTCCTCCTCAACGACAAACGCCAAGCTGTAACGAGCTCAATGGTTGGAAATTCCCTAAAATTGTTAGATAATAACCTATAGGTTTATCCACCACGTACGGTTGTTACTATTAACATTATCAGGTGACTAGCAGCATGCCAAATAGTTTATTTTATAATCATATAGAAAAGAGTGAATTGAATACAAATGTTATTCAGAATATCGAGGAGTATGCTGAACAAAACCCAACTGAACAGCTATACTTAATAACAGCTCCATTAGGTGAAAACAAATATAGCTACTCTTATTCTGAAAACGCTATAGTAATACTTTCACCAAAGCACAAAATAATATTCATTGATTTAAAAAATGATGAAGATGAATTTGATGAATATTACGAAGATTTTATGGAGGATGTTAACTCTATATCTGATAAATATAGATATCAAAAACATATAGGGAGAGCTCGAAAATTAAAAGAAGGTTTCACAAGCAAGGTTACGCTAGATAACGACTTTGATTGCTCAGAAATTTTGAAAGAGAATCAACTTAATGAGGCTGACTATAGAAAGTGTGAGCTTTTGATATCATTAATTACGGGTAGTATAAATAATATAGATAAGGTCGGAGTTGAAACTCCAACAACGCTTCTTGAAAAAGTAAAGCATAATATAATTTTATTTGATGGTGAGCAAACTCGATTTATATACAAGCAACTACCAAATAAAAGAATATCAATCCAAGGTTTGTCTGGCACTGGTAAAACCGAGCTTTTAATGCATAAACTAAAAGAAATATACGCATCGGAAGATAAGGTTAAAATTTTCTTTACGTGTCATAATAAAGCATTATCTCATACACTGAAAGATAGGATTCCAACGTTTTTTGACTTTATGAAAGTCGAAAAACAAATCAAATGGAATAATCAGTTGTGGGTTGATAGGGCGTGGGGTTCTAAGCAAGATAAAGACTCTGGGTTATATAGTTACATCTGTGATTTTTATGGCATTTCTTTTTCAAGGTGGAGCAGAAACACTAGTTACCATGATATATTTTCTAAGGCATTAATTGAAATTAATAAAATTGAAGACTTAGAATATGCATTTGATTATATTTTAATTGATGAAAAACAAGACTTCCCTGAAGTATTTTTTGAGCTGTGTGAAAAGATTACTAGACACAAAGTCTACGTAGCTGGTGATATTTTTCAGGATATTTTTGAAAATAACATCAAGAGAGAAGTTGAAAATGTCGACTATGTACTTAACAAATGTTATCGAACAGCACCTCGGATTTTAATGTTTGCACATGCTATTGGAATGGGGCTTTTTGAGGAAAACAAACTCAATTGGTTAGAAGATAGTGAGTGGGAAAGTAGTGGTTATACTATCAATAAAGCAAACAAAGAAGTGACACTCTCTCGTGATTCCATTCGGAGGTTTGAGGATTTAGAAGAGACAAAAATATCTAACATGAATATCATGAAACATATAAATGAGTCACAAGTTATTGATATTTTAAAGCGTATTAAAAATGATAATCCGACAGTAGAATCAAATGATATTGCTATAATCATGTTAGATAAAGATAATTACATCTATGATTATATAGATCGTTTAGAGTTTAAAATTAGAACTGAGCTTAAATGGGATGTTAATAAAGCAGTAGAGACTAAGAAAAAAATACCAAATCAATTATTTATCTCAAATGTTAATAATGTCAAAGGATTGGAATTCCCTTTTGTTATTTGTGTGACAAAGGAAATTAAAGATAATTATACATATAGGAACAGTCTTTACACAATGTTAACCCGTTCATTTCTTCAGTCTTACTTGTTGGTTGAAAAGTATGAAAAAATCCAATGCCAACTTGATGGTTTAGATATAATTAATACACAAGATGTAATTAAAACAAAAGAGCCAAGTAGGGAAGAAAAAGAAAGAATACAGAAGCGTATTGTTAAGGTTAAAAGTCAATCTAACGTCTCCTTCTATGATTTTATTAATGATATTTTAACAAGAGAAGGGATTGAAAAGAAATATTGGAAGAAATTCATCCAGTCTTTACCTGAAAGTTATAAAGACGATTTTGATGAGGATGGGATTGTTGAATTTATTAACGATAACAAAAAGTACTACTGCAGATGATTGAGTACACATTTGATATAGATGAATCTTATATGGATAGATTTTTTAAGCCAATTAAAAATAAAATCCAGATAATAGAACTATTGATGAATAGTATTAAGTATATGCTTATCAATCCGACAATCAAAAAAAGTAACGCTAAGGGTAAGATTATAGTTAGAATTGATAAAATGAGTAGAATATTTTTTGTGAAGTCTGATAAATACTTCTCAATTATGTTCCCATTTTACATTAAGAAAAATGAAGGCTACTCGTTCAAATTTAGAAACGAGATGGAAGTTGATAATCGAATTACATCTGAGGTTATATCATTAATAAATGAGCCGAGTTTTTATAGTGGCTGCAGCTTGGAATTTATTGAGAAAATATCCTTATATCAAGAGGATAGTTGTAATGACAATTATTGGAGTTTTTTGAGAGAGTTACTCATGATGGAAGATGGATATTTAAGGTATGACTATGATAGGATTAACTATGAAAAACATGGTAAAAAAGACATACATCCCTTGCATCACTACGACTTATTTTATGGCAGCAATTCTACTTTTAAAATTGGATTGAGACGAAAAATATCAGAGGAAGATTTTTTAGACTTGCTGAACATAAAAACCGATTGTAAGTTTATTAATTGTTAGAAAATACAGAGGGAGGGGAATTATCCTTTCACCGATTGAATTAGCTATATTTGTTAATTTTCTGGTGCAGGGGTACCCCCCCCGAAAAAACAATGCAGGCGTAAGTAGAATTTTCCTCTAACCTGAATGCAGCGGGATTTCTATGAAATGATCACGTTCAGCGACAGCCAGATAATATCCATTTTCATTCACACCGATGAGGTACTTAAACTGGTCATCAATTTCCGCTATTGGCACAGAGTGGACTGTCAGAGTAGCTAATGTTGACACTTTTTTGAGCTAGCGTTCACTTTTCGCTCATAGCGGACATTCGCACCTGTAAATTCTTCACCATTGAGGTTGTCTATTAGTTATAACCTTTTGAATATTCAGGGGGGGCAATATTAAGATTATTGGCGAAAAGGTGATGTAACGTATTGATTAAGCATGATAACACGCATGATTTAAAATCCCTATGTCGTGAAGGGGCTGATAGGTACAGGTACTTGTTTTTGCCCCCTAAAACGGTTATCAAAATCAAAAAACATACATTGATAATCAATAGGTTAGGGTAAAGATAAAAGCCAGTTTATTTATAATGAAATTATAGAATTGTTTTTATTTATCATGCGGTTGTATATGAATCATCTAACTACTGCTGCGCCACATGGGTTGGGTGGAAGCGGCTGACCTGATCGTTAAAGGTATGGAAGGCGCAATCAACGCCAAGACCGTAACCTATGACTTCGAACGTCTGATGGACGGCGCTAAGCTGCTGAAATGTTCAGAGTTTGGTGACGCGATCATCGAAAACATGTAATCCAGATCCTGGGTTGTATGAGAACGGGAACCGAGTGGTTCCCGTTTTTTTTATGCCTTAACTCGCGGTTGCGTAATACGTAAGCCGCTCACGATTGCTGCCAGCGAGGCCAGAATGCCAGCGGTTATCAGCGAGACGTGCGTGCCACTGTCGCCAAACTGGTTTAGCATCAGCGCGACCAGTGCGGCTCCGGTACTCTGACCCAGCAAGCGCGCCGTTCCCAGCATACCGCTCGCACCACCGCTGCGTTCACGCGGCGCGGAGGTGATAATAGTGTGGTTATTCGGTGACTGAAACAAGCCAAAACCCGCGCCGCACAGTATCATCGGCCAGATGATATTAACATCCGAGGGAGAAGCGGGCAGCAGCACCAGCGAAAACAGCCCGCTTGCCATTACCGCCATGCCCAACGCGCCCAACAGTCCGGCGTGAACGCGTTCAATCAGATATCCCGCCAGCGGAGCCATCACCATGGTTGCCAGTGGCCATGGCGTCAGTAGCAGCCCCGTTTCAACCTCGCTGCGGCCAAGTACCGTTTGCATAAAGAAGGGCAGGGAAACCAATGCCAGCATTTGTGCGCTGAAGGAACATATCGAGGTACAGATCGAGAGTGAAAACAGTGGAATGCGTAGCAGGTCGACCGGCAATAACGGAACCGGCAGCGCAAGCTGACGGCGGATGAAGAAATAACCCACCACGATAAGCGCCACAAGCTCGGTGCCAATCAGTTTTAGCGACTGCCCTTGTGCAAACCCGCTGAGCGCGGTGATTAGTAAGCCAAACGTTAAGGCATTCATGACCGCACTTGGCAGATCAAAGCGTGGTTTATTACCGCGGGACGCATTGGGTGGCAAAAAACGCATAGCCAGCAGCAGGGCGATTATTCCCAGCGGGACGTTGATCAGAAACAGCCATTTCCACGAGGCAACAGAGAGAATTGCTGCGGCAATGGTCGGACCCGCTGCCGAAGAGACCGCGACAATAAAGGAGTTGATCCCCATTCCTCGTCCAAGCTGACGCTGAGGATAAATGAGCCGGATCAATGCCGTATTGACGCTCATCAGCGCCGCGCCGCCAAAACCCTGAGCGACGCGCGCCAGCGTCAGCATGTGCAATGAATCTGACAAAGCACAGAATAGCGATGCCAGCAGGAACACGACCAGGCCGCACTTATAAATGCGCCGGTAACCGAACATATCACCTAAAAAAGAGAACGACAGGAGCGAAACCACGATCGCGATTTGATAGGCGTTCACGATCCAGATTGAGCTGGCTGGTGAGGCCTGAAGATCGGCTGCGATAGTTGGCAGGGCTACGTTCGCGATTGCGCCGTCGAGCACTGCCATAGAGATGCCAATAACAATGGTTAAAATTGCTCCATATCGCTGGGGCAATGGCAGACCATCGGTCTGAGTTTTTTCCATAGGAAGTCAATATTGTCGGAATTTATGATGAGAATAATAATTTTAGCATTGATATTCAGGCGTTAGGTCGCAGATTTGTAACTAAGTAAGCAAAGAGCGATTGCGAGGGGGGATACGTGAAATTATAATAAAAACCGGTTCTGATTTTTATAAAACACTCGAAAGGGGTGATAAATGGCAATCGCAGATCTGGATAAGCAACCCGATTCTGTATCTTCCGTGCTGAAAGTTTTTGGCATTCTGCAGGCGCTGGGTGAAGAGCGCGAAATTGGTATTACCGAATTGTCGCAACGCGTCATGATGTCGAAAAGCACCGTTTATCGCTTTTTGCAGACCATGAAAACGCTGGGTTATGTGGCACAAGAAGGTGAGTCTGAGAAATACTCGCTGACCCTGAAATTATTCGAGTTGGGCGCGCGCGCGTTGCAAAACGTCGATCTTATCCGTAGTGCTGATATCCAGATGCGCGAACTTTCGCGTCTGACTAAAGAAACAGTACACCTCGGTGCGCTGGATGAAGACAGCATTGTCTACATCCACAAAATCGACTCCATGTACAATCTGCGCATGTATTCCCGCGTTGGTCGTCGTAATCCGCTGTACAGTACGGCTATCGGTAAAGTTCTGCTGGCATGGCGTGACCGCGATGAAGTGAAGCAGATTCTGGATGGCATTGAGTACAAACGTAGTACCGATCGTACTATTACGAATACTGATGAATTGCTGGTATTGCTGGATAAAGTGCGTGAGCAGGGCTACGGCGAAGATAACGAAGAACAGGAAGAAGGTCTGCGCTGCATCGGCGTACCGGTGTTTGACCGTTTCGGCGTGGTGATTGCGGGTCTGAGTATTTCATTCCCAACGCTGCGTTTCTCAGAAGAGCGTTTACACGAGTATGTGGCGATGCTGCATACGGCGGCGCGTAAGATTTCAGAACAAATGGGCTATAACGACTATCCGTTCTAATCTGACGTAATCGCGAATGCTAAAAACCCCAGGTATTTTGTACCCGGGGTTTTTTGTGAACAGTCATAACGTTACCAGGCGTAAATAACGTATCTAATGTACTGCTGCGATATTAACCGTTATCGATTATGACCGTGCTTTTCCTGAGCAGGGGACAATCCGACAGGCCAATGATACCACTATTGGTGTGGACGTATTGTGCGGTGCTGGTTCCGCGGGCGGTCAGATATTGGCATTGCAGGCCCAGACCGGCAGCATTCTCTTTACTTCCAATTAAAATTCCATAGCCGCTCAGTAATAAACCGATCCAAACCAGAGCTAACAACACAATAGCGCGGATAATCAGACGCATTACAACCTCTTATCTTTTCTCGTTATTCTTAGATTAGCCTGTACACGGGATGAAACAAGTCAATCATTCCTAAAAAGATTGAATGCCGATACAGTTAACGCTGGGTTTAGGTAACGCATGATAATTTATAGACATAAGATGTAGGGTTGAAGAGTGGAGCTGGAGTGAAAAAAATTCGCTGGGTAGTGCTGATTGTTGTTGTGCTGGTATGCATACTGATGTGGGCGCAGGTGTTCAACATCATGTGCGATCAGGACGTACAATTTTTCAGTGGTATTTGTGCCATCAATAAATTTATTCCCTGGTAAGCGCATTTTCGCAACAGTTGATTACCTTCTTGTGCGGCAGTGGTAAACTACACTGTCTACATTGAGGTGGTGAAATGAACGAAGTTTTGAATTCTGGCGCGTTAAGTTTTGCGTCTTTAGCGGTATCGGTGGTGGTTCTGATTGTCGGGCTTGTTCTTTGGTTTTTCATCAATCGGGCAAGTTCGCGTACTAACGAGCAGATTGAGCTGCTTGAGGCATTGTTAGATCAGCAAAAAAGACAGAATGCTTTACTCCGTCGCCTTTGCGAAGCTAATGAACCCGAGAAAGCTGCAGAACCTACAGCAGAGCCCGCCAGGGATGAAGACGATGACATCATCCGCCTGGTAGCTGAGCGGTAAAAAAGTATGGCAGGATGAGGTACTGCTGATGTTGTTCTCAGTTGCTTCATCCTGTCATCAGTGCGTCAGACTATTTTCTTCTACCCTCGTCCTGCAATTAGCGGTCGGACCGGTATGTATTCTCAGTATTTTCAGACGCTCCAACTAATTAATATCTTATCCCCGGTCTGATATAAATATAATCTCCCATACGTTAAAAATATGATTATGTCATTTTTGTGATAACGATCGTCTTATTAACAGCGAAACGTTTCTCTTACTTTTTTTGTGCCTTGTCATCATTCTTTCATTATTTTGGTGCAAAACCAGAAGGCGGATCTCATTTTTACGCTTGTGACATTTTATGCATTACTAAGCATAAAAAATGATATCTGGCAGAACCCGTAACAGATAACCTGGAACAACCGAAGCTATTGAGCTATGGTAGAAATGTCCCAGCGTTGGCGCAAGCCAGGCGGGGGAAGAGGGGAGGCGCGTGAATATATCTCTTCTCGAGATGGCGCATAACTGTGCAGTTGCTGTTTGATGAACGACGGGATTTGTGCGACCGATCGAGACACGTTTAAAAATGGCTTGCCATTATTTACGTTGTATGTGATAACACGTTTTGGGTTAAACGAGGTACAGTTCTGTTTATGTGTGGCATTTTCAGTAAAGAAGTCCTGAGTAAACACGTTGACGTTGAATACCGCTTCTCTGCCGAACCTTATATTAGTGCCTCAAGCAGTAATGTCTCAGTTTTATCTATGTTATGCCCGCGGGCGAAGAAAATACTCTAAGGAATTTTGCAAATGGCAAAGATTAAAGGTCAAGTTAAGTGGTTCAACGAGTCTAAAGGTTTTGGCTTCATTACTCCGGCTGATGGCAGCAAAGACGTGTTCGTACACTTCTCCGCTATCCAGGGTAACGGCTTCAAAACTCTGGCTGAAGGCCAGAACGTTGAGTTCGAAATTCAGGACGGCCAGAAAGGTCCGGCTGCTGTTAACGTAACAGCTATCTGATCGATACCACTGATTTGAAGCGCTCAGGCGCAACCAATTCAGATATAAAGCCTCGCTTATGCGGGGCTTTTTAATTCAAATTACGTCAAAATATTACTGAATGACCATCCATTAGCGCTTTGTTGCAAAGGCGTGATGTTCGTAGCATAGTTTTCCCCGCTTTCTTACGGCATTTCCCGTTAAATCAGTCACCTGAAAAACTATCATGCGGGAGTCCAGGTGAAAAAGAAAAACGACATAGATGCGCGCAATTTTACTCCCGTCCGTTTTGCCCTGCTTTGCGTGGCAATATTATTGAGTCTTGGATTGCTGCTGGGTCGGGTTGCGTGGCTGCAAATTGTCACGCCGACGAATCTGGTCAAACAGGAAGACATGCGTTCCTTACGCGAGGTGTCCATCGCTTCGCCGCGCGGAATGATTACCGATAGAGAAGGGCGACCGCTGGCAGTTAGCGTTCCGGTTAACGCCGTCTGGGCCGACCCGAAGACGATCGTTAGCAAGGGGGGTGTTGGCTATAACGAACGCTGGCAAGCGTTAGCAAAGACGCTGCATATTTCGCTCACCACGCTGGCTGAACGCGTTAACAGCAATCCGGCCGGGCGGTTTATCTACCTGGCGCGTCAAATCTCTCCTCAGCAGGCTGAATGGGTCGATAAACTGGATCTACCGGGGATCAATCTGCGTGAAGAGTCCCGCCGCTTTTATCCCGCCGGACATGTTGCAGCTAATCTGATTGGTTTCACCAACATTGACGGGCAGGGTATTGAAGGGCTGGAGAAAAGCTTCAATAGCCAACTGATGGGCAAACCCGGCTCCCGCCTGGTACGGAAAGACAAATTTGGCCATGTCATCGAAAATATCACCGAAGTGATGCCGGTACCGGCGCATGAATTACAGCTCAGCATTGATGAGCGTTTGCAGACGGTTACTGAAGACGCGCTGGATAATGCCGTAACGTGGAATAAGGCGGAATCCGGGGCCGCTGTTCTGGTCAATATAGCCACCGGCGAAATACTGTCCATGGCAAGCTTTCCCGACTTCAATCCCAATAACCGTGATGGTGCGGTCCTGGATGATTTTCGTAACCGTGCAATTAGCGACACCTTCGAACCCGGCTCAACCGTTAAGCCTCTGGTGATCATGACCGCTCTACAGCAGGGGATTGTGCAACCGGACAGCGTGATTGATACCCATCCTTTTAACGTTGACGGACATCGCATCCGCGACGTCGGGTTTTACCCGGAGTTATCCCTGACCGGAATTTTGCAGAAATCCAGCGATACCGGCGTATCACACCTTTCGCTGGCAATGCCGGTACAAAAACTCCTCGATACCTATAAAAGCTTTGGCTTTGGCGATCCAACCGGATTGGGGTTAACCGGGGAAAGTAGCGGTTTAATGCCTCAACGTCGCTACTGGAGCGATCTGGACCGGGCAACTTTCGCATTTGGTTATGGGTTAATGGTGACGCCGCTCCAGCTGGCGCATGTGTATGCCACCATCGGCAGCTTCGGTATTTACCGCCCGCTTTCTATTACGCGTATCGATCCGCCGGTAATAGGTACACGGGTGATGCCGGAGGCGCTGGTTCACCAGGTTGAACATATGATGGAAAGCGTCGCGCTACCTGGTGGCGGGGGAACCAAGGCTGCAGTCAGAGATTATCGCGTAGCGGTTAAGACCGGAACGGCAAAGAAAATTGGCGATGATGGCAAATATGTCGATAAATACGTGGCCTATACGGCGGGCGTCGCGCCAGCGAGCGACCCGAAATTCGCGCTGGTCGTGGTGATTAATAACCCGCAAAACGGTGCATATTATGGGGGGGCAGTCTCCGCGCCTGTATTCAGCCAGATTATGGGAGATGTCCTGCGTCTGGAAAACGTCAAACCGGACGGCATGCCAGCCGACTCCGATCATCTGCTGGTGATGCACGGCAGTAGCGTATCCTCGCCGTCGATGTAAGTTATTTTCCAGGGGCGCGATTCGCGTTACACTTGCGCCCTTAAATCATCAGCCGGAGTTGTCATGTCGTTTTCCTGTCCTCTTTGCCACCAGCCTCTTACACAAGTGAATAACAGTTTTGTCTGCCCGGAGCGGCATCAGTTTGACGTGGCGAAAGAAGGGTATGTCAACTTACTGCCGGTTCAGCATAAGCGATCGCGCGATCCGGGTGACAGCGCTGAGATGATGCAGGCGCGACGGGCATTTCTTGATGCCGGACACTATCAGCCGCTGCGTGATGCTATTGTGGATGCGCTCACACAGAGGCAGATTACAGAAGATGCGGCGATCCTGGATATTGGTTGTGGGGAAGGGTATTACACCCATGCGTTTGCTGATGCGCTGGCGGGCTGTAAAACTTTTGGTCTTGATGTCGCCAAAGTAGCAATTAAAGCCGCGGCCCGACGCTATCCGCAGGTGACCTTTTGCGTTGCCTCCAGCCATCGTCTGCCGTTTGCAGATGAGTCAATGGATGCCATCATCAGGATCTACGCGCCCTGTAAAGCGCAAGAGTTAGCCCGCGTGGTAAAACCAGGTGGATGGGTAATCACCGCCACGCCGGGTCCGCGTCATTTGATGGAGCTGAAAGGGCTGATTTATGATGAGGTGCAGTTGCATGCGCCACACGCAGAGCAACTGGACGGTTTTGTGCTGCAACAGAGTATTGCGCTGGGGTATCAGATGCAGCTTCAGGGCAGCGAGGCCGTTGCGTTATTGCAAATGACGCCGTTCGCCTGGCGGGCAAAGCCGGAAGTGTGGGAAACGCTAGCGGGGAAAACGAAGTTTGACTGCCAGACTGACTTTAGTATTCATATCTGGCAGCGCCTGAATTAACCGTGGAAGTGTGCCCAGAGGATCTGGGCGCCGATACCAATCAGTACCACCCCGCCTAAAATTTCAGCCCGCTTGCCCAGCATCGGGCCTATGAAACGACCGATCATCATGCCAAGCGTGGACATAATCAACGTGGCGCAGCCGATGGCCAGCGCAGTGGCAATAATGTTGACCTGCAGAAAAGCCAGACCCACCCCGACTGCCATCGCGTCGAGACTGGTCGCAATGGCAGTGGTGACCAGCAGCCAGAAACCGTGACGGCGCTGCGGCTCTTCATCTTCATCATCGTTGTCACGAAAGCCTTCGATTATCATTCGCCCGCCTAAAAAGATCAGCAGAATGAAGGCGATCCAGTGGTTCCACTCCAGCACGAATTTGCTGGCCAGCATCCCCATGCCCCAGCCAATCAGCGGCGTAAGCGTTTCAACTGCGCCGAATATAAGGCCAGTCCGCAGTGCTTCAGAAAATTTGGGTTTATGCAGGGTGGCGCCTTTGCCAATTGATGCAGCGAAAGCATCCATCGACATGCCGAAAGCGAGAAGAACGGTAGCGGTGAGATTCATAACAGCGTCCTGACCGGGGTATCCATAAAACACATCACTGCCCCCAGTAACCATGCATAAAGGCTGGAATCACTGTGAATACAGCGCCATTCAGATATGCAATGCAGTTGATGTGCCTATGGTCTCGCCTGACGGAACCTGTAAGTTCAGTCCGTACGCGCCACGTTTTTCAACGAGTATGTTGACACGTACATTTCCGGAGTCTGGAAATCGGCTACTCCCCAACGACGGGCGCAACCTTAACATATATTGAGAATATAAAACAAGAAATGGAGAAATAATATTTGACTTCTAATTGAAAACGATTTTCATTTAGATTTATTTATCAATAAGACGTTAAAACAAATAACATTATGAGCGGTGAAATATAGCCTTGGCTATGTCTGTTTTTAAGTTGATATATAAAAACATAGTTCAGGCTATATTTGTAACTTACTGATTTGAAATTAAAAGTTTATATATTCTCTCGAGATCGTCTATATTTCGTACGCGAATCAGCAATCGTCTATGTTCTAATTGCATCACTAATACACCGTCTTCAGATAAATTCATCTCTTTAATGCGGTTATATTCAATCCAGACGTTGGCGAAGAAAAAGCCTTTCTGCTTGAAGATGATTTTGGGTGTACGGATCCAGAACAGATACAATCCCATCAATACCAGAGCACATAATAACCATGTGGTAAATTGCGCGCCATGGCTGGTGACGTTGTTGTAGATAAGAATAGCTACTAAGCCAAGGAAGATAACGCTGTCGACTCTGCTGCGGGGAAGCAGGGCGACAGTCAGCAGAGTGGGGCCATTACGGCGGGGCATGATGAACTGATCGTAAATGGCATACGCCAGCAGCGAAAAGATAAATAGAACCAGCACCAGGTCCGTGATAGTCATGAATCCTCAACCCTCTAAATAGAAAAACCGGGGGCAAGCCCCCGGCGATGTACAACAGTCTTACAGGCCGAGCAGTCCAACAGCGTAGCCCGCGATACCGATGACGAAGAAGCCAACGATGATCCACAGCGGGTTCACTTTCTTACGCAGCAGCCACATACAGGCGAATGTCAGCAGCAGAGGAACCAGACCCGGCATCAGCTGGTCAAGGATAGTCTGCACGGTGGTGACGCGAGTCTGACCATCCTGGCCGGTAATAGTGGAAACCACCAGCGGGATGTTTACGTGCGTCCACTTGTTAACCAATGCCCCCATGACAAACAGGCCGAGGATTGACGCCCCCTCAGTCAGTTTCTGCAGGAAGCCGCCGCCCATATCTTTTACGATATCGACACCTTTACGGTAGCCATATGCCACACCGTAATAACGGGTTGCCAGACGTACCAGGTTAAACAGGATGAAGAACAGCAAAGGCCCAAGCAGACTGCCGCTCATCGCGATACCTGCCCCGAGCGCGGCGAATACCGGACGAACGGTACCCCAGAAGATCGGGTCACCCACGCCTGCCAGCGGCCCCATCAGACCAACTTTGATACCGTTGATGGCACCATCGTCAATCTCTGCGCCGTTTGCACGCTGTTCTTCCATCGCCAGCGTAACGCCCAGTACTGGAGCGGCTACGTACGGATGGGTGTTAAAGAATTCCAGGTGACGCTTAATAGCCTGCTTACGTGCGTCGTTGTTTTCCGGGTATAAGCGGCGGATAGCCGGCACCATGGAGAAACAGAAACCCAGCGCCTGCATACGTTCGAAGTTCCATGAACCCTGAAACAGGTTAGAACGAATGAACACGCCACGAATGTCACTCGGAGTGAGTTTTTTCTCGGTGGTAGTTTTAGTCATATCAACCATTTCGCTCACCTGCTAGTCCAGTTCGTTATCGAGATCGTTATTGCCAGCCGCAGCAGCAGGTGCACCGGCTACACGGTTATATTTCGGGCTCAGCTGAATGTAGAGGATCGCCATTACTGCGCCAATCACACCCAGAGCAACCAGGTTGAAGTTAGTAAATGCCGCGGTGACGAAGCCAAGGTAGAAGAATGGCATCAGGTAGCCTGCGCGCATCATGTTGATGACCATCGCATAGCCGACCACGACGATCATACCGCCTGCGATGTTCAGACCACCGGTCACAACTTCCGGAATGGCGTTAAGCATGCTTTGAACTTCACTGGTACCAACAGAAATCGCCACGATTACCGCCGGAATAGCGATACGCATAGCCTGCAGGAACAGAGAGGACACGTGCAGCCAGGAGAGCGCCGTCAGGTTACCGTTTTCTGCCGCCTTATCCGCCGCGTGCTGGAATGCTACGGTGATAGTACGAACGATGATGGTCAGTACCTGGCCTGCTGCTGCCAGCGGGATAGCCAGCGCGATACCGGCACCGATACTTTGGTGACCCGCGATAACCAGAACGGTAGAGATAATTGAGGCCAGTGCGGCATCAGGCGCAACCGCAGCACCGATGTTCATCCAGCCCAGGGCGATCATTTCCAGGGTACCACCGATGATGATACCGGTTTTCATATCCCCGAGAACGGCGCCAATCAGCGTACAGGCCACCAACGGACGGTGGAACTGAAATTCATCGAGTACCGACTCCATACCCGCGATACATGCGACGATGAACACCAGCACAATCTGAAGAGTGGTAATCTCCATTGTACTTCTCCTATTGCTATACAGACTTAAGTGTGAAAACTAAGTAAATGCCAGGGAGTTATTTCGCCTTGGCAATCAAATCCATCATTTTCAGTTTCTGATCGGTAGAAACTTTACGCGCTTCGAGCTCAATACCGCGTTCATTGAGTTTCTTGAAGGCTTCGATGTCTTTTTCATCGACAGAAATTGCGTTGTTTACCTGTGTTTTACCCTGACGGAAAGCCATACCGCCAATGTTTACAGAGGTAATTTTCACACCACCTTCCACGATACGTTCTACGTCGGTAGGGTTGGTGAACAACAGCATCACACGCTCACCTGCATATTTCGGGTTGTTGTAGACGCGGATCATTTTCGCGACATCAACCACATGCGCCGTCACACCCGGAGGTGCTACCTGAGTCAGCAGCGTTTTACGCACGGTATCGGCGGCAACTTCATCACTGACGACGATAATGCGTGTTACGTTGGTTTCTTTGGTCCAGCGAGTTGCCACCTGACCATGGATTAATCGGTCATCAATACGCGCCAGGCCGATCTGCATATAATCGTTCGGACCCATCGGTTTCGCGGGGGCTGCTGCTTTAGGTGCTGCGACTGGGGCAGGAGCGGCTTTTTCCACCGGTTTCGCTTTCAGCGCTTTCACGCCTTCGCTACCGGTTTCAACGGCCAGTGCCACTAATTCATCGAAGCTCGGGTTGTCATCACGCGCCATGAAGGTTTCAACCAGCATGGGAATGTTCACACCGGCGATAACTTCGTAATGCTCTTTATCGACGACAATGCGGCTCGCAGCGTTAAACGGGCTGCCTCCCCATGTGTCAACGAGAAACAGCACGCCTTTACTGGTATCGAGTTTTGCTAACTGAGCGTTGTACTTTTCAATCAGCGTTTCGGCATTTTCGCCTGGAACGAAATCGATCCAGCCGACGTTTTCCTGCTCGCCTAACAGCATTTCTGCCGTCTTAAGTAACTGCTCTGCAGCCCAACCATGTGTGCCTATTACAATAGCAATGGTCACTTGCTACCTCCTTTATTATCGTTAACACATCAACGTGAAGATGTATTTGAATCGTCGTCCGCAATCGAATCGATTCAGATAAGGGTTACAAAGAAAAACCTATGATTTTCGTGAATTATTTTAGATATCGAAAAAAATATTTTATGTGATGAAGATCCGTAATTTAACTTCCGATGAAAAGAAATTTCGAAGGGTAAAATATCTCCGAAACAACTTATTGCAAAGGAAGGTAAATCTTTGCTAAAAACCGGTTGTCTCTGTTATGTTTAGCATCTGTTTAATTACTCAGGAGTATAGGGCAGTAGCCCACCATATGGATCGTCACCGACGTCATTTCACCTTCAGGCCGTATCAAGCCTGTCAGATTGGCACTTTTTGCCACAAATTTTCTCTGCATATCGCTTTAACGCCTGAGATCCTCAGCGCGCAGTTTGGTCATTCCTTAAGCAGGAGCTTGTCATGGAATTATTAATGGACCCGCAGATTTGGGTGGGTTTGCTCACGCTTGTCGTTCTCGAAATTGTTCTGGGTATTGATAACCTGGTCTTCATTGCGATCCTGGCTGATAAGCTGCCGCCGAAACAGCGAGATAAAGCGCGTTTAATCGGTTTGTCACTGGCACTGATTATGCGTCTGGGCTTGTTGTCCGTGATTTCGTGGATGGTGACGCTGACAAAGCCGCTGTTTACGGTAATGGACTATGCGTTCTCGGGGCGCGATCTGATTATGCTGCTGGGGGGTATCTTCCTCTTGTTCAAGGCTACGACAGAGCTGCATGAGCGGCTGGAAAACCGTGAACATGATACCGGGCAGACGAAAGGGTATGCGAGCTTTTGGGTTGTCGTCACGCAGATTGTCATCCTCGATGCCGTGTTCTCGCTGGATGCGGTGATTACGGCGGTCGGTATGGTCAACCATCTGCCAGTGATGATGGCGGCAGTAGTGATTGCCATGGCCGTGATGCTGTTGGCCTCTAAGCCGCTGACCCGATTTGTGAACCAACACCCGACGGTGGTGGTGCTGTGTTTGAGCTTCCTGTTGATGATCGGTCTGAGCCTGGTTGCTGAAGGGTTTGGCTTCCACATTCCGAAAGGTTATCTGTATGCGGCGATTGGTTTCTCGATCATCATTGAGCTGTTTAACCAGATTGCCCGTCGTAACTTTATTCGTCACCAGTCAACGCTGCCATTGCGTGCGCGTACTGCCGATGCCATCCTGCGTCTGATGGGCGGTAAACGCCAGGCCAGCGCGCAGATGGAATCCGACAACCCGGTGCCGGTTCCCGTTCCGGAAGGCGCATTTGTGGAAGAAGAACGCTATATGATCAACGGCGTCCTCTCTCTGGCGTCGCGTTCATTACGTGGCATTATGACGCCGCGGGGTGAAATTAGCTGGGTTGATGCCGACCTGAGCGTGGCGGAAATACGCGAGCAGTTGCTTTCTTCACCTCACAGCCTGTTCCCGGTATGTCGCGGTGAACTGGACGAAATCATCGGTATTGTGCGTGCTAAAGAGCTGCTGGTGGCGCTGGAAGACGGTGTAGATGTGGCGGCGATTGCCTCTGCGTCTCCGGCTATCGTTGTCCCGGAAACGCTGGATCCAATCAATCTGTTAGGCGTTCTGCGCCGTGCCCGCGGCAGCTTTGTCATCGTCACTAACGAGTTTGGCGTAGTACAGGGTCTGGTCACGCCGCTGGACGTATTAGAAGCCATCGCCGGTGAATTCCCGGACGCCGATGAAACCCCTGAAATTATTGCTGATGCAGGTGGTTGGTTGGTGAAAGGCGGTACCGATCTGCATGCGTTGCAGCAGGCGCTGGACGTAGATACGTTAGTGAATGAAGATGAAGACATCGCCACGGTGGCAGGTTTAGTCATTGCGGCTAACGGCCATATTCCACGCGTAGGTGATGTTATCGACGTTCCGCCGCTGAGCATTACGATTGTCGAAGCGAATGACTATCGTGTGGATTTGGTTCGCATTGTTAAAGAACAACCCGCTCACGACGAAGACGAGTAATCGGGTTTAGCGAAACGGCATGACGGGCATACTGTGCCGCCCGTTATGCCGGGTGGGCGGCGGCGTGCTGCCCGCCAGCCATTTTGGAAAATCGCGCAACGGCATCGGCTTCGCATACAAAAAACCTTGCAATAAATGTACGCCGTGTCGGCGCAAATGCTGTGCCTGCGCCTGTGTCTCAACGCCTTCCGCCACCAGTTCAATGTTCAGTTTTTTACCCAACGCGATAATGATGTCTGTGACGGTTGAATTTACGGCGTCTGTTCCAATCGCAGAAGTAAATGATTTATCAATCTTCAGCACATCCGGACGGAGCTTTTCCAGCCAGGAGAGAGAGCTGTTGCCGGTGCCGAAATCATCAATTGCCAGCTTTACGCCCAGCCGATTTAATTCGCGCACGACCCGATAATCCACATCCAGTAACGCATCGCGTTCGGTGAGTTCGATAACCAACTGCTGAATAGGGTGCTGGCTGAACCAGTACTGGTTGAGATCTTTTAGCAGCGTACCGTTACGAAAATGGCTGGCGGCAACATTAATTCCAATATGAAACTGGCTGCTCATCGGGAAAACGTGCCGCTGCTGAATGGTTTCTGCGATGACATGACGGGTAAGTGGCACTATCAGGTTGTGTTCCTCAGCGATGGGAATAAATACTTCGGGAGAGATCCAACCCTGGCGCGGGTTATTCCAGCGTAAAAGGATTTCCACGCCCATGCATTGCTGGGTTTGCGCGTTGAGCAGCGGCTGGCAAAACAGCTCAAATTCCCGTGCCGCAAGGGCCAGATTGATCTCCCAGGAGAAGCTCATTCTGCTGGCGGTTGCCAGCCATGCCAGGTAGCCCACTAATAAACTCAGGATCACTGCCAGCGGAAGCTGTGTTGGCAGATGTTTAATCGCCAGTTCGCTGGCGCCAGGACCGGTGACGCTGATGGTAAAGGGGAAATGCTGCGATGAGAGCTGGTAGCGTTTTTCATTATTCAGTTCAGGGAGCGTATCGACAACACCTTGTCCGTATAGCAAATGGCGATTACCGACGGTTAAGCTGGCATTGGTGATTTGCGGCGGCTGGGGTTCAAGCAGCATCGACGATAATAAATCAATATTAACGATTTCCAGTACGCCATCTTCGCCATCGGCAGAGGATGGATACCATTGCGTCAGAATCGGACTGCCTTTAATCAGCGAGTGGTCGGTAGACAGCAGCAGCTGCGGCTCCCGGCTGGGTAATTCAGGCTCCAGTTGACGAACAGGCACATTGCGATAACCAAAAATGCTGGAGCAATAAAGGATCCCGCTTTGAATCAGGCTGATAGAGCGTACCGTTTGTAGCCTGGCAGCATGTTTGCTCAGGGGTAAACGTGCAACTGAGCAGGGGAGACCAATCAACGGCAACAGCATATCGCGTCCGGTCTGTAGGGGTAAAAGTATGTCATCCAACTCTTCAACGGCGTGGTTGGCAAAGGTGACGGTATTGTGATGATTTAAATTACGCTCCGAAATAAATCGGACAGCTAATGTGAGGATGAGCGTCAGTAGTGCACATAATGTGCAGACGATTAAGCGATTCCGGCGATAGTTTTTGATGATCCGTTGTGCTGTTTGCATGCGGGCCGCCCGATAAGCCGTTGGTCACAGAAGCCAACAGCAACAGAGCAAGTGTAGTGGGGAAAATTACAGTAGACGAAGGCGAGGGGGCAAAATCGCCCATCCGTCGCAGATGGGCGAAAATTAAGTATTAGTCACACTGAACTTTGATTGCCAGGCCACCGCGTGACGTTTCGCGGTATTTGGCATTCATGTCTTTACCTGTTTCGTACATGGTCTCAATGACTTTATCCAGCGAGACGCGCGGAGCGCTGGTACGGCGCATTGCCATACGCGCAGCGTTGATGGCCTTCACAGAAGCAATGGCATTACGTTCAATGCACGGAACCTGTACCTGGCCGGCAACCGGATCGCAGGTTAAGCCGAGGTTATGTTCCATACCGATTTCGGCAGCAACACACACTTGCTCAGGGCTCGCGCCTAACAGTTCAGCCAGACCTGCGGCAGCCATGGAGCAGGCTACGCCCACTTCACCCTGGCAACCCACTTCTGCACCGGAGATAGACGCGTTCATTTTGTACAACGCGCCAATCGCGCCGGCAGCCAGGAAATAACGGGTATAGATATCCGGGCTGACGGACTCGATGAAATGATCGTAATAGGCCAGTACCGCAGGCACGATTCCGCAGGCACCGTTAGTTGGCGCAGTCACTACGCGACCACCCGCGGCGTTTTCTTCGTTTACGGCCAGCGCGAACATGTTCACCCAGTCGATCACGTTCATCGGATCGTTGGACAGCTTATCACTGGAAACCAGCATACGACGCAAAGCTGAAGCACGACGAGGAACGCGCAGTGGACCCGGCAGTACGCCTTCGGTGTTCATACCGCGATCGATACAGGCCTGCATGGTCTGCCAGACGTTGCCAAAGTACTCTTCGATCTCTTTTTTACTGTGCAGAGCAAGTTCGTTCTGCATCGCCATACCAGAGAGAGACAGGCCGGTGGTGTTGCAGTATTCCAGCATTTCAGTGGCGGATTTGAACGGATAAGGCACGCTGACCTCGCCCGCGGCATCCTGACCAAAATGTTCTTCATCAACGATGAATCCACCGCCGATGGAGTAGTAAGTTTTGCTGTAAATGACGGTTTCGCCATTGTACGCATGGATCTGCATCCCGTTTTCATGCAGCGGCAGGTTGCCATTGTGAAAACGCATCCCGTCATTCTGCGGGAAATCCACTTCGTGCTGCCCCTGCGCAAGCAGCAGGCGTCCACGCGTTTCTACGTCGCGGATAAATCCGGGGATGCTGTCAATATCCACGGTAGCAGGTTCATTGCCTGCCAGACCCATAATAATGGCGATATCGGTGTGGTGACCTTTACCCGTGAGCGACAATGAACCATACACGTCGACGGCGACACGAGTAACGCTGTCCAGTAATCCTTTTTCGACCAGGTCATCGACGAACTGTTTACCCGCCTTCATAGGCCCTACGGTATGGGAAGATGAGGGACCAATCCCCACCTTAAACATGTCGAATAGACTAATCACGATAATACTCCTACAGGGCGACTGGGGTTTCCAGTAACGATGTTATAACTGCGCATAGTGTAAGAGGGAACGCGGCGATCGGCTTAACTATTCACATGAATTAAACTAATAGATAACCGCGGTTTTACTAATGTTGTGACCTGAGTTTCAAGTTGTCTATGGAGCGCGTAAAGATAAGTATAGTCAGGGCTTGACGCCAATTTGCAGCGCCAGCTCACGAATTATTCCGGCGGTCATTCCCCAGACGAAATATTGCTCATACCAGGAAAGCCATACACGATGTGAATCGCCGCGGCGGTAGATATCCAACGGGTGATAACGACCTAAATGCAGGGCCTGCGCCAGCGGCATTTCGAACACGGCGGAAACTTCGTCTTCACTTGCGCGATACGGCAAATTTGGCGGGATAATACCTACCACCGGTGTGACCTGGAAGCCGGTCACGCTGTCGACCGGTGGCAGAACGCCAATCACCTCAACGCAAGAAGGGGGGATCGCCACTTCTTCCTGCGCTTCGCGAAGGGCGGCGGCAATCAACGAGGCGTCGCTGCTATCCACCGCGCCGCCGGGAAAGGCGACCTGTCCGGCGTGCTTGCGCAGATGAACGGATCGCTGGGTTAACAGCAACCCAGGCTGCGCACGACGTACGACAGGGATCAGTACGGCGGCCTGGCGCTGGTTTAACGCGGCATGGTTGACCTGCGGGCGCAGGAGTTGGAAGCGCGATAAAAAATCATCAAGCGTCAGGCTGCTGTATTCCACGTCTCAGTTCTCCAGTTGGTGCAAAATACGATTCACTTTATCAAACGTTTCCTGATACTCCGCGTCTTCCTGACTGTCCGCCACAATGCCACCGCCAGCGGAACAATAAATTTGTCCGTCTGTGGCCGTCAGCGTGCGAATGGTGATGCTGGTATCCATATTGCCGCAAAAGCTCAGATAACCAATGCTGCCGCACCAGGCGTTGCGTCTTTGCGGCTCCAGTTCGTCAATAATTTCCATCGCCCGCACTTTCGGCGCACCGGTAATAGAGCCGCCAGGGAAGGCGGCGCGCAGCAGGTCGGTGGCGTGTAATGACTCTGGCAGACGCGCAGTAATGGTGCTGACCAAATGATGAACAGCAGGGAACGGTTCGACCACAAACAGCTCAGGAACCTGTACCGAACCCGGTTCAGCAACGCGGCCAATATCATTACGCATCAAATCGACGATCATCAGGTTCTCCGCACGATCTTTCGGCGAGTTCGCCAGCCTCCGGGCCTGCTCTCGATCGGCATCGGTATCTTCAAGCCTCGGTAGCGTGCCTTTAATCGGACGCGTCTGGATGTGCTGGTTTTCCAGCAGAATAAATCGTTCCGGCGAAAGGCTGAGGATTGCGCCTTCCTCAAGACGAATAAACGCGCTAAACGGGGCGCGGTTGGCGCGATTGAGTCTGACAAATGCCTGCCACTCATCGCCCTGATAATGCGCCTGAAAACGTTGGGCAAGGTTGACCTGATAGCAGTCGCCGCTGTGCAGATAGCGCTGTACCTGGCGGAATTTTACGCCGTACTGGGCACGGCTCATATTGGACTGCCACGCCGAGGTTAATGTAAATGGCTCACCTATTGATGATTGTTGCGCGTTGAGCCATTGCAGCCGCGCTTCAACATCGGTATGGCTGAGCAGGGATACGGTCTGCAACTGATGATCGACAATCAGCGCCCAGTCGTAAATGCCTATCGCCATATCCGCAAGTGCAATATCGCGCCCGGCAATAGCGGGCAGAGATTCAAAGCGTCGGCCAAGATCGTAGCCAAACAGGCCTAACGCGCCGCCCTGAAACGGCAGGTCCGGGTGATAATCAGGGGTGATCTTGCGAGCGCTAAGAACTGACTGCAATACCGTCATCGGATCATCAAGCGTGCGTACGGTGGCGTGTCCGTCATCCACAACGGTCTCTTCAGCCTGCGTAACCAACGTGGCGACTGGGTCAGCCACCAGAATATCAAAGCGGCTATGCGGATGGTCGGCGTGACCAGAATGTAACAGCATCGCCCAGGGCAGATGGCTTAAGGTCGAAAAATAGCGTTCAGCGGCGTCCTGACGCCAGGGTAATGTGATTACTGCGGGAGATAACGTCTTCATCAGTCCTGACTCGTTGCTACGCTACTGGCTAACTGCGCGGTAGCATGAAATAATTAGCGCAGACAATTTAGCAGGAGTTAACAATGTTTGCAGGTTTACCTTCACTCAGTCATGAGCAGCAGCAAAAAGCGGTAGAGCGTATTCAGGAGCTGATGTCGCAGGGGATGAGCAGCGGACAAGCCATTGCTCTGGTTGCTGAAGAGTTACGCGCCAGCCATACCGGCGAGCGGATTGTGGCGCGTTTTGAAGATGAAGACGAGTAACGCCGCTTATACCGCAGCGATAATCTTGATCTCAACTTTATATTTCGGGTTCATTAACCCGGCCTGAACGGTACAACGTACCGGCGCGTGACCCGCAACAACCCACGCGTCCCAGGCTTTGTTCATGGCGGCAAAATCGTTTTTGTCCGCCAGGAACAGGGTGGCATCAAGAATACGTGACTTGTTGCTGCCCTGTTTTTCCAGCACCGCATCAATTTGCGCCAGCGTATTTGCCGTTTGTTCAAAGGCGTCTGCATCCAGATTTTCCGGCACGCCGGTGTAATACAGCGTGTTGTTGTGGATTACCACGTCGGACCAACGCGCTTCGGCATCAATGCGCACAATCGTCATAAATCATTCCTCATTTACGGGTTTTCAAATAGCTTTGGGTTGCGCCAAGACTGCCATAATGTTGTGCCCACGTCACCTCTTCAACTGGCGAAAGAACCGCTGGCCTGACATAATCCCTGTTCAAATGAACAGGGGGCAGTGTGACGGACGATTTTGCAGCAGACGGTCAGTTGGCTAAAGCGATACCCGGTTTTAAACCGCGTGAACCACAGCGGCAGATGGCTTTCGCAGTCAGTCATGCCATCGAAAAATCACAGCCGCTTGTTGTAGAAGCCGGAACCGGAACGGGTAAAACCTACGCTTATCTTGCCCCTGCGCTGCGTGCCGGAAAGAAGGTGATTGTCTCCACGGGCTCGAAGGCGTTACAGGATCAGCTTTACAGCCGGGATTTACCCACCGTGGCGAAAGCGCTGGAGTTCACCGGTAAACTGGCGCTGCTGAAAGGGCGTTCAAATTATCTGTGCCTTGAGCGTCTCGAACAACAGGCGCTGGCGGGCGGCGACCTGCCGGTGCAAACTTTGAGCGACGTCATCCTTCTGCGCTCATGGTCAAATCAAACCCTTGATGGCGACATCAGCACCTGCGTTAGCGTGGCTGAAGACTCTCAGGCCTGGCCGCTGGTGACCAGCACTAACGACAATTGTCTTGGCAGCGACTGCCCGCTGTATAAAGAGTGCTTTGTCGTTAAAGCGCGCAAAAAAGCAATGGATGCAGATGTGGTTGTGGTAAACCACCATCTGTTTCTCGCTGACATGGTGGTGAAGGAGAGTGGGTTTGGCGAGCTGATCCCTGAAGCGGAGGTGATGATCTTCGATGAAGCTCACCAGTTACCCGATATTGCCAGCCAGTACTTTGGTCAATCGCTCTCCAGTCGCCAACTGCTGGATCTGGCGAAAGATATCACCATTGCCTATCGCACCGAGCTGAAAGACACTCAGCAACTGCAAAAATGCGCCGACCGCCTGGCGCAAAGCGCTCAGGACTTCCGCCTACAGCTTGGCGAGCCGGGCTATCGCGGAAACCTGCGGGAACTGTTGGCTGACCAGCGTGTACAACGCGCGTTTTTGTTGCTCGATGACACGCTGGAGCTGTGTTACGACGTGGCGAAACTGTCCCTCGGACGTTCGGCCTTGCTGGATGCCGCGTTTGAACGCGCCACGCTTTACCGCGCTCGTCTGAAGCGCCTGAAAGAGATCAACCAGCCGGGCTTCAGCTACTGGTATGAATGCACCTCCCGCCATTTCACCCTTGCGCTGACGCCGCTCACGGTGGCGGATAAATTTAAAGAAGTGATGGAACAAAAGCCGGGCTGCTGGATTTTTACCTCCGCGACGCTGTCGGTAAACGATGATCTTCACCACTTCACCGCGCGGCTGGGTATTGAAGATGCCGAGTCGATGCTGCTGCCAAGTCCATTTGATTACACCCGCCAGGCGCTGCTGTGCGTGCCGCGTAATCTCCCGCAAACCAATCAGCCGGGGGCTGCGCGTCAGTTGGCATCCATGCTGCGTCCCATTATCGAAGCGAATAACGGTCGCTGCTTTATGCTGTGTACCTCACACGCGATGATGCGCGATCTGGCTGAACAATTCCGCGCCACCATGACGCTCCCTGTACTGCTGCAGGGCGAAACCAGCAAAGGACAACTGCTACAGCAATTTGTCAGCGCAGGTAATGCGTTACTGGTTGCCACCAGCAGCTTCTGGGAAGGCGTGGACGTGCGCGGCGATACGCTGTCGCTGGTAATTATCGATAAACTACCGTTCACCTCGCCGGACGACCCGCTGTTAAAAGCACGGATGGAGGACTGTCGTTTGCGCGGCGGCGATCCGTTTGAAGACGTTCAGTTGCCGGATGCGGTCATCACCCTGAAACAGGGGGTAGGCCGTTTGATTCGTGACGCCGACGATCGTGGAGTGCTGGTGATTTGCGACAATCGTCTGGTGATGCGGCCTTACGGCGCCACCTTCCTGGCGAGCCTTCCTCCTGCGCCGCGTACGCGTGACATTGCTCGCGCTGTTCGCTTTCTTGCCATACCAACGACTGAGTAATTTGTAACGGAGTGTGGTAAGATGCGCGCCAAATTTATTTGACCTGATCACAAACACCCATGCGAATTCTGGCTATCGATACCGCCACAGAGGCGTGCTCTGTTGCCCTGTGGAATGACGGTACTGTCAAGGCTCATTTCGAGCTTTGCCCACGAGAACACACCCAACGAATTTTACCGATGGTCCAGGAAATCCTGGCCGCTGGCGATCTCACGTTAACCGATATCGACGCCCTGGCGTTTGGTCGCGGTCCCGGCAGTTTCACCGGCGTACGTATTGGGATTGGCATTGCTCAGGGGCTGGCGTTAGGCGCGAATTTACCCATGATCGGCGTCTCCACCCTCGCGACAATGGCGCAGGGAGCCTGGCGTAAGTCGGGTTCGACCCGCGTACTGGCTGCAATTGACGCGCGAATGGGCGAAGTCTACTGGGCTGAATACCAGCGTGATGACAACGGAAACTGGCGCGGAGAAGAAACCGAAGCGGTGTTAACCCCCGAACAGGTGCATGAGCGTTTACTGCAGCTGTCTGGCGAGTGGGTAACGGTCGGCACGGGCTGGCCTGCGTGGCCTGAACTTGGCAAAGATAGCGGTCTGATGCTCCGCGATGGCGACGTTTTGCTTCCAGCGGCTGAAGATATGCTGCCTGTTGCCACGCAAATGCTGGCTGCCGGTAACACCGTGGCGGTTGAACATGCTGAACCGGTTTATTTACGTAACACCGTCGCGTGGAAGAAACTTCCCGGTAAAGAATGAATCTTAGTAGTACATCCCCGGTTAATTCGCGCAGGCGTCAGTACGCAACATGGTGAACAGGCCGGGGCAGAAGCTAAGAAAAGGGAGTCGCAATATGGCGGTGCAAAAGCAGTTCTTGAAAGGTGTGTTGGCGGGAGCATTAGCGTTAATGCTTAGCGGCTGCGTCACCATCCCGGACGCAATTAAAGGTTCGAGCCCAACGCCGCAGCAGGATCTGGTGCGGGTAATGAATGCGCCGCAGCTGTATGTCGGTCAGGAGGCGCGTTTCGGCGGCAAAGTGGTGGATATTCAGAACCAGCAGGGGAAATCTCGTCTGGAAATAGCCACCGTTCCTCTTGATAGCGGGGCGCGACCCGTGCTGGGCGAAGCCTCCCGCGGGCGGATATATGCTGATGTAAATGGCTTCCTCGACCCGGTGGACTTTCGCGGGCAACTGGTTACCGTCGTCGGTCCGATTAGCGGTACGGTGGACGGAAAAATCGGTAATACGCCGTATAAATTCATGCTGATGCAGGTAACCGGTTATAAACGCTGGCATATTACTCAGCAAATTGTTATGCCGCCTCAGCCTATCGACCCCTGGTTCTACGGTGCGCGTGGCTGGCCTTACGGTGGCTACGGCGGATGGGGATGGTACAATCCCGGCCCGGCACAGGTTCAGACCATAGTAACTGAGTAACTCTTTGTATTATTGGTAAAAGAAACAGCGGCTCGTCCGCTGTTTCTGCATTAACGTGGATATAAGAAAAATAAATAGTGACGTGCTTCGCAACCTTGTCGTTGTGTAATAAACAAACTGGTACGCTGAGTTAATATTATGTTAACAGTTTGTTTATTACCTGGGGTTGTGATGACGACGAATACGCATTTTAGAGGTGATGTATTGAAAAAGGTTTGGCTTAACCGTTATCCCGCTGGTGTTCCTGCGGAGATCAATCCTGACCGTTATCAATCCCTGGTGGAACTCTTTGAACACTCAGTAAGACGGTATGCCGATCAGCCCGCGTTTGTAAACATGGGGGAGGTGATGACCTTCCGCAAGCTTGAAGAGCGGAGCCGGGCATTTGCGGCTTATTTACAACAAGGCCTGGGGCTGAAAAAGGGCGATCGCGTCGCGCTGATGATGCCGAACCTGCTGCAATATCCGGTCGCACTGTTTGGGATTTTACGTGCCGGCATGATCGTCGTGAACGTTAACCCGCTTTACACGCCTCGCGAGCTGGAACATCAGCTTAATGACAGCGGCGCGTCGGCGATTGTCATCGTGTCCAACTTTGCCCACACGTTGGAAAAAGTGGTCGACAAAACGTCGGTACAACACGTGATCCTGACGCGTATGGGCGATCAGCTGTCGACCGCAAAAGGGACGCTGGTCAACTTTGTCGTCAAGTATATCAAACGGCTGGTGCCGAAATATAACCTGCCGGATGCCATCTCGTTTCGCAGTGCGCTGCAAAACGGTTATCGCATGCAGTATGTGAAACCCGAAGTGGTGTCGGAAGATCTGGCGTTCCTGCAATATACCGGCGGGACAACCGGCGTGGCGAAAGGCGCGATGCTCACGCACCGCAACATGCTGGCTAACCTGGAGCAGGTTAACGCCACATACGGCCCGTTGCTGCATCCGGGCAAAGAACTGGTGGTAACGGCTCTACCGCTGTATCACATTTTTGCGCTGACGATGAATTGCCTGCTGTTTATTGAGCTGGGTGGTCAAAACCTGCTGATTACTAACCCGCGTGATATCCCAGGACTGGTCAAAGAGCTGGCGAAGTATCCGTTTACCGCGATGACCGGCGTCAATACGCTGTTTAACGCGCTGCTGAATAACAAAGAGTTTCAGCAACTGGATTTCTCGTCACTGCACCTTTCAGCAGGCGGCGGCATGCCGGTTCAACAAGCGGTAGCTGAACGTTGGGTGAAGCTGACGGGGCAGTATCTGCTGGAAGGCTATGGTCTGACGGAGTGCGCCCCGCTGGTGAGCGTCAACCCTCACGATATCGACTACCATAGCGGCAGTATCGGGTTACCGGTTCCTTCCACCGAGGTCAAACTGGTGGATGACGACGACAACGAAGTGCCGCCAGGAGAACCGGGCGAACTGTGCGTGAAAGGTCCGCAGGTGATGCTGGGCTACTGGCAGCGACCAGACGCCACTGACGAAATCGTCAAAGATGGCTGGCTGCACACTGGCGATATTGCGGTGATGGATGACGAAGGCTTCCTGCGTATTGTCGATCGTAAGAAAGATATGATCCTGGTCTCCGGCTTTAACGTTTATCCGAACGAAATTGAAGACGTGGTTATGCAACATCCTGGCGTGCAGGAAGTAGCTGCAGTTGGCGTTCCGTCCGGCAGCAGCGGTGAAGCGGTGAAAATTTTCGTGGTGAAGAAAGACGCCTCGTTAACCGATGAAGCGCTGGTTACTTTCTGTCGTCGTCACCTGACGGGCTATAAAGTACCGAAGCTGGTTGAGTTTCGCGATGAGTTGCCGAAATCTAACGTCGGTAAAATTTTGCGACGAGAATTACGTGACGAAGCGCGCGCCAAAGTGGACAATAAAGGCTGAGCGTTAAGTCAGCCAGCAGAAAACGTCGGGTAATCCGGCGTTTTTTTTGGCGTAAACCTAAGAGAGCACGATTTGAATTATCAAATGATCACCACGGACGACGCGTTGGCCACGCTGTGCGAAGCCGTCCGTGAATTTCCGGCGATAGCCCTGGATACCGAATTTGTTCGCACACGTACCTATTATCCGCAGTTGGGGCTGATCCAGCTGTTTGATGGCAAACACGTTGCTCTGATTGATCCGCAGGGGATCACCGACTGGTCGCCGTTGCGCGATATTCTGCGTGATACCGCCATCACCAAATTCCTGCATGCGGGCAGTGAAGACCTGGAAGTGTTTCTCAACGCTTTTGGCGAACTTCCGCAGCCGTTAATTGATACACAAATTCTGGCCGCTTTTTGCGGTCGTCCGCTGTCGTGGGGCTTTGCCGCGATGGTGGAAGAGTTTACGGGCGTGGCGCTCGACAAAAGCGAGTCGCGTACCGACTGGCTGGCCAGACCGCTGACCGAACGTCAGTGCGAATATGCGGCGGCTGACGTCTGGTATCTGTTACCGATCACCTCAAAGCTGATGGCTGAAACTGAAACCAGCGGTTGGCTGCCAGCCGCGCTGGACGAATGCCGCTTGATGCAACAGCGTCGCCAGGAGATTCTGGCACCTGAAGATGCCTGGCGCGACATCACCAACGCCTGGCAACTTCGTACCCGTCAGTTAGCCTGCCTGCAACTGCTTGCCGACTGGCGGCTGCGTAAAGCGCGCGAGCGCGATCTGGCGGTAAACTTCGTGGTGCGTGAAGAACATCTGTGGGCGGTGGCACGTTATATGCCGGGCAGCCTGGGTGAACTGGATAGCCTGGGTCTTTCCGGAAGCGAAATTCGCTTCCACGGCAAAACGCTAATCTCGCTGGTAGAAAAGGCCCAGGCTTTACCGGAAGAGTCGCTGCCGCAGCCGCTACTGAATTTGATGGATATGCCAGGATATCGCAAGGCGTTCAAAGCCATCAAGACGCTGGTTGCCGAAGTGAGTGCGGAACAAAATCTTAGCGTCGAACTGTTGGCTTCCCGCCGTCAGATCAACCAGTTGCTCAACTGGCACTGGAAATTAAAGCCGCAGCAGACCCTGCCGGAGCTGGTTTCCGGCTGGCGTGGCGAACTGATGTCCGATCGTCTCAACGCGCTGCTGCAGGAATATCCGCAGTAAGTCACCAGACTCGCCGGGTCGCGCCATTGCTGACCCGGCCTGCGAACGCTACAAATCAAGTACCAGGCGCTTACCTTTGGCGCGAGAGCAGCAAATGAGCATGCTCTGCTGGCTGGCTTTTTCGTCGTCGCTAAAGTATTGATCGCGGTGATCCGCTTCCCCTTCAAGAATCGCTGTTTCGCAGGTGCCGCACACGCCTTCCCGGCACAGACACTCAACGCGTGCAGCTTTGTTATTTTCGATAACCTGCAAAATGGTCATCTCTTCCGGAACCACAAACTCGCGCCCGGAACGCGCCAGCACCAGGGTGAAGGCGTCGCCGCTTTTATCTTCCAGCGCAAATTGTTCGAAATGTAGCGTATTGCTATCCAGCCCATGGCGGGAAGCCGCTTCTCTGACGGCATCGTTGAGCACCGCTGGGCCACAGGTATAAATATGCGTGCCGGGTTCAACATCGGCCAGCAGGCGTGCTAAATCAAGGCGGGTGCCTGCGCTTGAGAGGTGCAGATGAATGCGATCGGCGCTGGGGTACTGCAGGAGTTCGTCATGAAATGCGCAGTTGTCCAGGCTGGGAGAGCAATAATGTAGCTGCCATTCTGCCTGAGAGTGTTCCAGCTCCGGGATCTGCGATAAAAACGGTGTGATGCCGATACCTCCGGCAATCAACAGATGTTGTTGTGCCTGAGGGGCGAGGGCGAACAGATTGTTTGGCGTGGAGATCGTGAGCGTGTCGCCGGGTTTCACCTTTTGATGCAGATATCGTGAGCCGCCTTTGGACGCCTCTTCCAGTCGTACGGCGATTTGCCAGGCGCTGGTATCGAAGGGTGAACTCATCAGCGAGTACGCATTGCTATATAGGTTCTCGCCATCGCGCATCTGCACGATGATATGGCTGCCACCCTGAAACGCAGGCAACGGCTGGCCTGAGGTTGCCATTAGGGTGAAGCGTTTTACCTGCGCGGTAATGGTCTCAATCCGACTGACCCGGACTTCTTGCATTTGATAATCAGACATTGCGGCACTCCCTAAAAAATCTGTCCGGCGCGGTTCAACGACGCGCCGGTGTCTGTCGTTACAGCCCCGGGTTATTCCTGAAACACCTGCGCGACCAGATTATGGAAATGGGCAATGCCATGCTCGGAGATGCCGCTGCCGCTGGTGTCCGCCATAATGCGGCCCTGACCGCGATACCCGCGCGATTTCAGCCCCTTTTGCACGCTTTCAACCAGACGTAAATCTTCAGGACGAAAGACGTTGCGATACCATTCGATCAGTTGTTTCTGCTCTTCGGTCAGCTCTTCGTTGGTGAAGTAAATGTCATAGTTTTGCAGCGTGGTTTCCGCATCCACCGGGAATTCGTAGATAACGGTCATCATGCCTTTGATTGGCGTGACGTTGAGCATGGTGCATGGCCACAGCCAGAAACCGTGGAAGGCGGCATCAACACCTTCTTCGAACTTAAATGACTGCTCTGACGGTTTGGCGAAACCGTGTTGCAGCGTCCAGTTGCCGTGCATGGTGTGCCAGTAACGGTCAACCTGAACCGAGTCGGAAAAACCTGGGTGGGCCGGGCCGCAGTGGTAGCACTCCAGATAGTTGTCGACAATATTCTTCCAGTTTGCCGGGGTACGGGTCGTAAAGCGCGCCGCCAGTTTCAGGTCATGCACGTCAGGGCAGGCTTCGATAACTTTGTCTGCAAGACCAGGGAGTTGTTCTTCTACGCTGCCTGCGTTCGGATCCATGTTGATAAACACGAATCCGGCATACTCTTCCAGACGTACAGGGGTAAGGTGCGCTTTTTCGCTGTCGAAGTTGGCGACATTTTCGCAGTTACGCGCATGCGCCAGATTGCCGTCAAGTTTGAACGCCCATGCGTGGTAAGGGCAGGTAATTACATTTTTCGCTTTCCCTTCGCCGCTCAACAGCTGATGACCGCGATGCGGACAAACGTTGTAGAACGCGCGCAGCACGTTATCGCGACCCCGTACCAGCACGATGTTCTCGCCAATCACTTCACGGGTAACATAATCATTGGGCTTTGCCAGCTCGCTACTGTGGGCGACGCAAATCCAGCTTTTAGCAAACACTTTCTCTTGTTCGTGCTCGAAGGCCTGATGGTCGGTATAAAACCGGGCAGGGATAGTCCAGGCGTCCTGCGGGTTGGCACAGAAATTTTGCGGCAGAATAAACTCAGGGCTTAGATTGCTCATTGGAATACCTTTTAATTTGTGAGTAAGAGGGTTTTATACTGGCGCTTAATTGTCGCCTTTGAGTAATGTCCCGGCCGGTGGCGCAACGGGGGCGTTAACTGGCGTTTCGGGAAGATGACTTTCAATTTGATGCGCAGGAACGTGGGCATAGTCCTGCCGTACCCAGCGAAGAAAACCGCCGACTTTCACCAACAGAATGGCGAGGAAGGGAAGTGCGGTCAGAACCACCGTGGTCTTCATGGTTTCCAGGGATGCGCCGGTGAATAAAATCGATAAGGGGATCAGGGTGATGACCACGCACCAGAACAGTCGTAAGCTACGCTGCGGATCTTCCCCTTCCTGCAGGTTACGCGTGCTGGTGGCGGCCATGGTATAGGCGACGGCATCCATGTGCGAGGCAAGGAAAATAATCATGATCGCCAGATACGCCACCAGGAATAGTTTCCCGGCTGGCAACGACATCAACACTTGCTGTACGGCCGTTTCACCGCCCAGTGTCGCCATAACCTGCGGTACGTCGATCACACCGTTCACAAACTGGTGGATTGAGTAGCTTTCCATCACGCCGAAGAAGAACCAGCAGCCAACGGTACTACCGAGGATTAACGCCCAGATAACCTCTTTGATTTTGCGACCACGGGATACGCGAGTGACAAACATTGCCACGCCTGGGGTGTAGGAGATCCACCACAGCCAGTAGAACACCGTCCAGTTGCGGGTGAACTCACCGTTGCCAAGTGGATCGGTGAACAGGCTCATCTGCAAAAAGTTTTGTGTCGTCAGACCAATGGCGTTGATGATGTTATTGGTGATAAATTCGGTCGGGCCGACGATCAGCACCAGCAGCGGCAGTAAGAATGCCCCCCAGCCGACCATTTTGCTCAGACGTTGCAAACCGTTATTGATGCCAATCCAGGAGCTCATGCAGAAAATGCCGCCAGAGAACAGGATCACAAACGCCTGCATGGTGAAGTTATCCGGCAAACCCGTGAGGGCAGATAAACCGCGGGTAAAGGTGGCGGCGGTGACAACCAGAGAGATGGTTAACGCGCCAACTGTTGCGATCAGGAACATCAAATCAACCAGGCGACCCCACACGCCCTGCGGATGGACGCCGGTGATAGCGGCAATAATTCCGGACAGGCTCAGCCCTTTGTTTTTACGCACATGAAAGTGGTAGGCCATTGTTAGTGAGGCCAGGGTATAAGTCGCCCAGGCGCTGATCCCCCAATGGAAAAAGGAGTAGGGTAAGCTATATTCCAGCGCTTTTTGCGAATGCGGCGCGATATTCAGACCCGGAGTCTGGTAATAATAGGCCCACTCAGCAACACCCCAATAGAGTGTTGAGGAGCCTAATCCGGCACATATAAACATAAACAGCCAGGACAGCGTGCTGTATTCCGCTTTCCCTTCACCCAGACGAATGTTGCCGTATTTGCTGGTAGCCAGCCAGACGACCAGACCCATCGCCATCAGAACGAGGATCTGCACGGCGGAACCCAGCATCCGGGTAACGCCGTTAAAAAGGGTATTTGCGACTTGTGCAGACTGCTGAGGGAAGAGACTAAGCGTGGCGGCGATGAAAAGAATAGCCACCAGGCTGATGGCTATCAGCGGCATGTCTTTTTTCTTTACGTTGCTCAACATGGGATCTCCTGGGCACAGTTGCCCGCGTATGGCATTAGCCTGTCGTTGTTATCATGCTGTAGGGAATCAGTGATTTTGTATTTAACAATTTTATTATTTGTTTTTTACATGAATTAAACAATTGCCCGATGCGTGAAGCAATAAAACACGGAACGGAAATAATAAAAGGTGAATTGGCGCAGGTTATTGGCGGCATAAAACGCATAAAAAAGCCGCGTCAGTGACGCGGCTCATATTTCGTGGTTTGACCTCTAACGCAGTGCCTGAGCGATGGCTTCACCAACCTGTTGGGTGGTGGCGTTGCCTTTCATATCTGGCGTTTTCGGGCCGCTGGCAATGACCTGCTCAATTGCCGCCAGAATACCGTCGTGGGCGGCTTTATAGTTGGCATCACCGTTGCCAAGGAAGTCGAGCATCATGGCGCCAGCCCAGATAGTCGCAATAGGGTTGGCGATATTCTTGCCGTAGATATCGGGGGCCGAACCGTGTACCGGCTCGAACAGCGACGGGAAGGTGCGCTCCGGATTTAAGTTGGCAGAAGGCGCAATGCCAATCGTTCCGGTACAGGCCGGGCCAAGATCGGAGAGGATGTCGCCAAACAGGTTGGAGGCAACCACGACGTCAAAACGCTCCGGCTGCATCACAAAGCGGGCGCACAATATATCAATATGCTGTTTATCCCAGCGGATCTCGGGATAGTTAGCCGCCATTGCTTCCACGCGTTCGTCCCAGTAAGGCATGCTGATGGCCAGGCCGTTGGATTTGGTTGCTGAGGTCAGGGTTTTGCGCGGGCGCTTTTGCGCCAGCTCGAAAGCGTAACGCAAGATACGATCCACGCCACGACGGGTGAAGACTGATTCCTGGATAACCACTTCGTGTTCGGTACCTTCGCTCACGCGTCCGCCGAGGGCAGAGTATTCTCCCTCGGTGTTTTCGCGTACGACGTAGAAATCAATGTCGCCTGGCTGCTTGCCAGCCAGTGGGCAAGGGACGCCCGGAAACAGGCGCACCGGGCGCAGGTTGACGTACTGGTCGAATTCGCGACGAAACTTAAGCAGCGAACCCCATAATGAGATGTGGTCAGGCACGGTGTCCGGCCAGCCAACCGCGCCAAAATAGATAGCATCAAAGGATTGCAGCTGCTCATGCCAGTCATCCGGCATCATCTTGCCGTGATGGGCGTAGTATTCGCAGCTGGCCCATTCCATTTGCTCAAAGCTGAGCGACAACCCCCAACGCTCGGCGGCTGCCTGCAACACATGAATGCCCTCAGGCAGAACTTCTTTACCAATGCCATCTCCGGGGATAGCGGCGATACGCCAGGTTTTCTTCATAGCAGCTCTCACTTGTACGCCATCAAAATTGACTTTCCCCTTATCCTATAATTGACTGATTAATAGTTAATCCCCCTAACTGGTGAAACATAAAACACAGATCATGAATAATCTGCCGCTGCTAAATGATTTACGCGTCTTTATGCTGGTTGCCCGTCGTGCAGGATTTGCCGCCGTTGCCGAAGAGCTGGGCGTCTCACCGGCTTTTATCAGTAAGCGCGTTGCCCTGCTGGAGCAAACGCTGAATGTAGTGCTGCTGCACCGGACAACGCGGCGCGTAACCATCACGGAAGAGGGGGAGCGGATCTACGAATGGGCGCAGCGGATCCTGCAGGATGTCGATCAGATGATGGATGAGCTATCAGATGCCAGGCAGATCCCGCAGGGGATGCTACGTATTATTAGTAGCTTTGGTTTTGGCCGCCGGGTGGTGGCTCCGGCGCTGTCTGCGCTGGCAAAAGAGTATCCGCAATTAGAACTGCGGTTCGATGTTGAAGACCGCCTGGTGGATATGGTGAATGAGGGCGTCGATCTTGATATTCGTATCGGGGATGATATCGCGCCGAACCTGATTGCCCGCAAGCTGGCGACTAACTACCGTATTCTGTGCGCCTCGCCGGAATTTGTGAGGCAGCATGGGACGCCGAAGCAACTCAACGATCTCTCCACTTTTCCTTGTCTGGTCATCAAAGAGCGCGACCATCCGTTTGGTATCTGGCAAATGCGCAATAAAGAGGGCGCGCATTCGATTAAAGTTACGGGGCCTTTGTCGTCAAATCATGGCGAAGTGGTACATCAGTGGTGCCTTGATGGGCAGGGAATAGCTCTGCGGTCATGGTGGGACGTTTGCGACAACATTGCCAGCGGCAACCTGATACACATATTGCCCGAGTATTATCAACCAGCAAATATTTGGGCGGTTTATGTTTCCCGGCTGGCGACGTCGGCAAAAATCCGTATTACGGTTGAGTATTTGCGCCGCTATTTTACCGAAAACTATCCAAAGTTTACTTTGGAATAAAGGTGCAGCAGCCTGGCAAGAAACAGAAAATAAAAAAGGCAGAATAATCTGCCTTTTTTGTAACGATGACTCTCTGAGCAAAGCCGTTATTTAGATTCTTCGGCTTCAGGTAATGTCACGTTAAGTTCGAGGATAGAAATATCGCCGTCTTTTTGCTCAAGCTGTACGGTGACCATTTCAGGATCAATTTGTACATACTTGCAGATAACCTCGAGAATATCTTTCCTCAACTGCGGTAAATAATGTGGCTCGGCGTCACTACGACGGCGTTCCGCAACAATAATCTGCAGTCGCTCTTTAGCGATGTTCGCTGTGCTCTTTTTCCGCGAGAGAAAAAAATCCAGTAATGCCATAACTTATCCTCCGAACAGGCGTTTGAGGAAACCTTTCTTCTCTTCTTCAATGAAGCGGAAAGGACGTTCTTCTCCCAACAGACGGTCTACGGTATCAGCATAGGCTTTACCGGCATCGGCATTGATGTCGAGAATAACCGGCTCACCCTGGTTAGACGCGCGCAGGACTGACTGATCTTCAGGAATCACGCCAACCAGCTTGATTCGCAGAATTTCCAGTACGTCTTCCATGCTCAGCATGTCACCTTTATTTACGCGGCCAGGGTTGTAGCGCGTCAGCAACAAATGCTCTTTAATCGGATCTTCACCGTTTTCCGCACGACGAGATTTCGACGCCAGAATACCCAGAATACGGTCAGAGTCACGTACAGAGGAAACTTCCGGGTTAGTGGTGATAATCGCTTCATCGGCAAAATACAGGGCCATCAGCGCACCGGTTTCAATACCTGCCGGGGAGTCGCAGACGATGAAGTCGAATTCCATCGTTTTCAGGTCGTCCAGAACTTTCGCGACGCCTTCACGCGTCAGCGCGTCTTTATCGCGAGTCTGTGAGGCCGGAAGAATAAAGAGATTTTCGGTACGCTTATCTTTGATTAACGCCTGATTTAACGACGCATCGCCCTGAATAACGTTGACGAAGTCATAAACGACGCGGCGTTCACAACCCATAATCAGATCAAGGTTACGCAGGCCGATATCAAAATCAATAACGACAGTTTTCTTTCCCTTCTGGGCCAAACCTGTAGCGATGGCCGCGCTGGAGGTGGTTTTGCCAACGCCCCCTTTACCCGAAGTAACAACAATAATGCGTGCCATAGAAATTCCTTGTTAAAAAGGGATCAATTCAACGGTTGAACTGTCAAAGCGTTCTCTGCTAATTGCAGACGGGCCGCTTTGCCATAAAATTCTGCTGGGATTTTATCACTCAGCCAATAAACACCTGCGATAGACACCAGTTCTGCCGTCAGATGGGTACAAAAAATTTGCGCTTCCCGATCGCCGCTTGCGCCTGCCAGCGCACGGCCTCTCATCATGCCATAAACATGAATATTACCATCAGCGATAAGCTCTGCGCCTGCACTGACGTGGCTTGTAACAATCAGATCACATTGTGGAGCATAAATGCGCTGACCGGAACGAACCGGCACATTTATTAATCGTGTTTTTGTGATGGGAGTAACGTTTTGCGGCGGAGCAACGGGAGCCGGGGTCTCAACAGGCGCAGAACGAATAGCTTTTTCTTTACCTTCAGTCAGTAAAGGAAGGCCCATTTCGTCGATTTCAGCCTTGAGTCTGGCGTCTTTGCATCCGCTAACGCCAATAATGCGCAATCCGGTAGACGTAACAACTTTCTGCAGCGCTGACCAGTTGACCGGGCTTTCAAGACCACTCACGTTAACCACCACGGGAGCATGTTTTAAAAAAGCCGGCGCCTGCGCGATTTTGTCTTCCAACGCCTGACGAATAACCTCGGGTTCTGCTTCATGTAAATGAACCACTGATAAGGTGAAGCTACTGCCTTTAAGCTCGATTGGCGTGTTTGACATCCTGGCCTTACTCAATTTGCTATTTATCATCCCCAGCGCGGGGTGATATTCCGAAGACTATAAGGCATGTTATAGTCAGTATTATATTGAGGCAAGCCACCATTCCGTGAATTCAGAGTAAAAGATATGTTTTGTGTGATCTACCGAAGCAGCAAACGTGACCAGACCTATTTATATGTCGAAAAAAAAGACGATTTCTCACGCGTTCCTGAAGAACTGATGAAAGGATTTGGTCAGCCGACGCTGGCAATGATGTTACCGCTTGATGGTCGAAAAAAATTGGTTAATGCCGATCTTGAAAAAGTAAAACAGGCCCTGGCCGAGCAGGGCTATTATTTACAAATACCACCGCCGCCAGAAGATTTACTTAAACAGCATCTGGCTGCGACAAAACAAAATACACCAGACGCTAAACGTTAAACTGCATCCGCCAGCAGCACGTTCCATCGATGCAGTACCTGAAATCTATGACTACGTTAGGGGAAAGTAATGTATCAACATCACAACTGGCATGGTGCTCTGCTGGATTATCCGGTGAGTAAGGTGGTTTGCGTAGGAAGTAACTATGCTAACCATATTAAAGAGATGGGCGGAACCCCCCCCGAAGAGCCGGTGCTGTTTATTAAACCGGAAACCGCACTGTGCGATTTACGCCAGCCGCTGGTGATCCCATCTGATATGGGGTCGGTTCACCATGAAGTTGAGCTGGCTGTGCTCATTGGCGCGACCCTGCGACAGGCGACGGAAGATCATGTGCGCAAAGCCATCGCGGGTTATGGCGTCGCACTGGATCTGACCCTGCGCGATATCCAGGGCAAAATGAAGAAAGCGGGGCAGCCATGGGAAAAAGCGAAGGGTTTTGATAACTCTTGCCCGCTGTCAGGATTTATTCCCGTAGCGGAATTTAACGGCGATCCACAGGATACGATGCTCGGGTTGACGGTCAACGGTGAACAGCGTCAGCACGGCTCCACGGCGGATATGATCCATCAAATCGTTCCTTTGATTGCCTATATGAGTCGTTTCTTTACCCTCAAAGCGGGTGATGTTGTGCTGACGGGCACGCCAGCAGGCGTGGGGCCATTAAGCAGCGGTGATGAACTGGCGATCAGTTTTAACGGTCAAACGCTGACGACCCGCGTACTGTAATCTCTGCTTGCCGCCTTTTCGGGCGGCAAAACTTGCATCAGCGTGCCAGACTGGTTATAAGGTGCAGCTTTAATGCAATAGCGGAAACCCTGATGAGCGACATACCTTTCTGGCAAAGTAAAACCCTTGATGAAATGACCGATGCCGAGTGGGAGTCATTATGTGACGGATGTGGTCAATGCTGCCTGCATAAGCTGATGGATGAAGACACCGACGAAATCTACTTTACCAACGTCGCGTGTAAGCAACTCAATATCAAAACCTGTCAGTGCCGTAATTACGAACGTCGATTCGAGTACGAGCCTGACTGCATCAAACTGACGCGCGATAATTTGCCGACTTTTGAATGGTTGCCAATGACCTGCGCGTATCGTCTGCTCGCGGAAGGTAAAGGGCTGCCGGAGTGGCATCCGTTGCTGACGGGGTCTAAAGCGGCGATGCACGGTGAACGTATCTCAGTTCGTCATATTGCGGTGAAAGAATCGGAAGTACGTGACTGGCAGGATCATATCCTGAACAAACCTTCATGGGCGGACTGAGCCGCCCATCGATTAGCAGGCGTTAAGGTTTAAGACTTTTTCGCCTGATACATCTCATCGGAGTGGTTGTCATCTTCCACCCAGAAGTTAATGTTGAATTGTGCGTCGTCGCTTAATTCAACACGATGCCAGTACTGCGGTGGGCTGGTCGCGAACTGACCGGCATTAATCACTACCTTCACTTCGGGCTCTTTTGCGTCTTCATTGGCAAAGCCATAATACGTTACCGTACCTTCCATTACACAGAGCTGACCAAACACGCCTGCTGCGGTGTTATGGTGAGAAAGAAGTGCTGCCGGGACGTTGTCTTTGGTAAAGAAGGGAGTAGAGCGTTTCACTTTCCAGTTTGCCGGGATGCGTAAATGGGACATAAGACATCTCCTTCGTGTGGCATCTATAAGATGTATTTAATATACATTTTATAGATGCCAGCAGGCAATGGATTTAAGGCAAAAAAAACGCTCCTGAAGGAGCGTCTCTGTTAGCGACCGAAGAGGTCACGTTTTTTCGGTTTAAACGGCTGTGCTATGAATACCAGCACGGCGACCACCAGGTAAGCGGCGAAGATCCCCAACAGCCACTGTGGCATTTCCAGGGTTAAAAAAGACCACTGGCGTTCAGCACAGTCACCGGATGCTAAAAACACCTGCGGCAGCCATTTGTCCAGCGGCAGCCAGCTCGGGAAGCGGGCTGCAAAATCACAGGTCATGAACGGTGATGGGTGCAACTGAATCATGGTGTGCTCATACGCTAACTGAAGCCCACGCCAGGCACTGTAAATCCAGATTATCATCGCCACATAGCGCAGCGGTGTCTTTGGCGCGATAGCCCCCACCAGCCCCGCACCCATCACGCCGAATAATGCGCTACGTTCGTAAATACACAACACGCAAGGTTTTAGCAGCATGACGTGCTGGAACCACAGCGCAACGAGTTCCAGCGCAAAGGCGGTTAACGCCAACAATAACCATGCTCCACGACCTCGGGAGCATTGGTTTAAAAATCGCAACATAATAATTTCCCTGCAACATGCGTAGAGACCGCAGTTTAAACCAATTCAATTTATGCGCCACTAGCGGGAATTGAAAATTTGCGTAATCGGATAATTATCATGCAAAAAGTCAAACCGGGCAGTGATTTGCCCGGTTAATTGTTATGAAAGTGTAGCTAACCAGCCCGTTTGAGTCATCCACTCGGTCACCGGTACCAGCGTGAACTCGACGCAAAGCAGACCAACGAGCGTCAGGACGAGAGTATACGGCAGAGCCATCCACACCATGCGGCCATAAGAGAGGCGAATCAATGGTGCCAGCGCGGAGGTCAGCAGGAACAGGAATGCCGCCTGACCGTTTGGTGTAGCCACGGAAGGCAGGTTGGTCCCGGTATTAATCGCTACCGCTAACAGTTCGTACTGGTTGAGGCTGATGGTCCCTTGTTCCAGCGCTGCTTTGGCTTCGTTAATATAGATGGTGCCGACAAAAACGTTATCAGAGATTGAAGACAGCAGGCCGTTAAAGAGATAGAACAGCGTCAACTGAGCATGTTCAGAGGACTGCAATACGAACTGAATGATCGGCGAGAAGAGCTGTTGATCGATAATAACCGCAACAATAGAGAAGAACACGGTCAGCAGGGCGGTGAACGGCAGCGACTCGGTAAACGCTTTGCCAATAGCATGTTCGTCTGTAACGCCGGTCAACGACGTTGCCAGAATGATGACGGACAGGCCAATTAATCCAACCTCTGCCAGATGCAGAGCCAGAGCAACCACCAGCCAGACGCCGATAATAGCCTGAACAATCAGTTTGATTTTATCCTGACGAGTACGTTGCTGACGGCTTTGATCGTCAAATTGTTGCAGGACATCGCGGACGGTCTCCGGCAGCGTTTCGCCATAGCCAAACCAGCGTAATTTCTCGACCAGCACACAGGTTAACAGGCCGCAAATCAGCACAGGTACGGTGACCGGCGACATGCGCAGGAAGAAGTCACCAAAATGCCAGCCCGCCGCTTTGGCGATAATCAGGTTTTGCGGTTCGCCGACCATCGTCATTACGCCACCTAACGCCGTACCGACGCCCGCGTGCATCATCAAGCTACGCAGAAAACCACGAAACTGCTCCAGTACGACCTTATTGTGCTGATCGATATGGCTGTCATCGAGCATGTTGTTGTCTTCCGCGCGGGAAGAGGCGACGCGATGGTAAATACCATAGAAACCGACCGCGACGCTGATCACCACGGCAACGACGGTCAGCGCATCAAGAAACGCAGAAAGGAAGGCGGCAGCAACGCAAAAAGCCAGCGACAGCAGCGTTTTGGAGCGAATCGTAAGCAGCAGGCGGGTGAAAATAAACAGCAGCAGCTGTTTCATAAAGTAGATGCCAGCCACCATAAACATCAGCAGCAATAACACCTCAAGGTTAGCGGCAACCTCTTCACGCACATGCGTGGCGCTGGTCATACCGATGATGACTGCTTCGATAGCTAACAGCCCACCTGGTAGCAGCGGATAACATTTTAACGCCATCGCCAGCGTAAAGATGAACTCGGCCACCAACAGCCAGCCCGCAATAAAAGGATTAATAAAAAATATAATCGGGTTAACGACTAAGAAGACGAGCAGTGCAAGTTTGTACCAGTCAGGTGATTGACCTAAAAAATTGCGCCACATAGCGCGACCCCATGATAGCTCCATGGTGATTTCCCTACCTTTAAAAATGAAATCATATTTTTATGTTTGACCGCAAAGCTTAGCGGGAGGAGGGAGTACAGGCAAGCTATTCACGCGACGGGCAAGGCTGGCTGCGCTTTAGCGTTATCTGGAAAATGAAGCCTTGATCTACTTTTTCTTCATTGCGTCAGCTATCAGCTATGTAACCCGTCTGGTATGATAACTGTAACTATGTTTTGCTGTGTAATGGAATTATTACTATGGTCATTAAGGCGCAAAGCCCGGCTGGGTTCGCGGAAGAGTACATCATTGAAAGTATCTGGAATAACCGCTTCCCACCTGGCACTATTTTGCCTGCTGAACGTGAACTCTCTGAACTGATCGGAGTGACACGTACCACGTTACGCGAGGTATTACAGCGTCTGGCGCGTGACGGTTGGTTGACCATTCAACACGGCAAACCGACGAAGGTGAATAACTTCTGGGAAACCTCCGGGCTGAATATCCTTGAAACGCTGGCGCGTCTCGATCACGAGAGCGTTCCGCAGCTTATCGATAATCTGCTGTCCGTGCGTACCAACATCTCGACGATCTTTATTCGTACCGCGTTTCGCCAGCATCCTGATAAAGCGCAGGAGGTTCTGGCGACGGCAAATCAGGTGGCCGACCATGCTGATGCGTTCGCCGATCTGGACTATAACATTTTCCGCGGTCTGGCATTTGCCTCCGGTAATCCGATTTACGGTTTGATCCTTAATGGTATGAAAGGATTATATACCCGCATTGGCCGCCATTATTTTGCCAATCCGGAAGCGCGCGCGCTGGCGCTGAGCTTCTACCATAAGCTGTCAGAACTGTGCGAGCATGGCGCTCATGAGCAGGTTTATGAAACGGTGCGTCGCTATGGTCACGACAGCGGCGAGATTTGGCATCGTATGCAGAAGAACCTGCCGGGCGATTTAGCTATTCAGGGACGCTAATTAAAAACCCCTCATTCGAGGGGTTTTGTTTTTACAGACCGTTTATCCTCGGCGGGCAACGCTCCAGCAACTCCACGCTACCATCTTCATTCTGCTGCTCCAGCATCACGTCAAAACCCCATAGCCGGTGCACATGCTTAAGCACCTCTTTGCGTCCTTTATCCAGCGGAGCGCGGTTATGCGGAATATAGCGCAAGGTGAGCGAGCGATCGCCGCGCAGATCGACGTTCCAGATTTGAATATTCGGCTCCAGGTTGCTCAGGTTATATTGCGACGACAGCCTGTTGCGGATTTCGCGATATCCTTCCTCGTTGTGGATCGCTGAAATCTCCAGATAATTATGACGATCGTCATCCAGTACGGTAAACAAGCGGAAATCACGCATAACCTTCGGTGACAGGAACTGGCTAATGAAGCTCTCATCTTTGAAATCACGCATCGCGAAGTGCAGAGTTTCCAGCCAGTCTGAGCCCGCTATATCCGGGAACCAGTATTTGTCCTCTTCGGTCGGCGACTGACAAATACGTTTGATATCCTGGAACATCGCAAAACCCAGGGCATACGGGTTTATCCCGCTATACCACGGGCTGTTGTACGGCGGCTGGAACACCACGTTGGTATGGCTATGCAAAAACTCCAGCATAAACCGTTCGGTGACTTTACCTTCATCATAAAGGTGGTTCAGGATGGTGTAATGCCAGAAAGTAGCCCAACCTTCGTTCATCACCTGCGTCTGTTTCTGCGGGTAAAAATACTGGCTGACCTTACGCACAATACGCAGGACTTCGCGTTGCCAGGATTCTAGCAGTGGGGCGTTCTTTTCCATGAAGTACAGCAGGTTCTCCTGTGGCTCAGAAGGATAACGCCGGGCTTGTGAAACGGTTTTCTCTTCTTCTTTCTTCGGCAGCGTGCGCCATAACATATTCACCTGACTTTGCAGATACTCTTCACGACTTTTCTGCCGGGCTTTCTCTTCCTGTAGCGAGATTTTTTGTGGACGCTTGTAGCGGTCCACGCCGTAGTTCATCAGCGCGTGACAGGAGTCGAGAAGCTTTTCGACTTCATCCACGCCATAACGCTCTTCACACTGGGTAATATAGTTTCGCGCGAAGATCAGGTAATCGACGATGGAACTGGCATCCGTCCAGCTACGGAACAGGTAGTTGTTTTTGAAGAAGGAGTTATGTCCGTAGCAGGCATGCGCCATCACCAGCGCCTGCATGGTGATGGTGTTCTCCTCCATCAGATACGCGATACACGGATTGGAGTTGATAACGATTTCATAGGCCAGCCCCTGCTGACCATGCTTATACAAGCGCTCGGTTTCGATAAACTTTTTACCAAACGACCAGTGTGGATAGTTGATTGGCATCCCGACGCTGGAGTAAGCGTCCATCATCTGTTCGGAGGTGATTACCTCGATTTGGTGCGGGTAGGTATCCAGTTTGTAGAGTTTCGCCACGCGGTCTATTTCCGCCAGATAGACATCCAGCAGATCAAACGTCCAGTCGGGTCCATCGCTTAACCGTGTGCTGTCCTTGTTCATGGAATCAATCGTAGCCATTCGCGCACCCTCATTGTTGGCGGCACTCTCTGTCTGGAGTACCTCATTTCAAGCATAGATCATGGTGTTAAAAAACGTGCTGCGGCTGAAATTTTTTCTTTGCGATTTCTCGTTAGCGAGGCGTCGAAAAACGGTATGGTCGCAAAATTTTATGCTGGATAAAAATAGCGCACAGCAGGAGATGCCAAAGCAGAGAGTTCCCCGCTGTCACCGCTATATGTGAGATAAGTCACCATAAAAAAGCCATATGTTGAATAATATTTTCAACTGAGTTATCAAGATGTAATTAGATGATTGTTCTTTTACTGTTAACGGAGTGGCTATGCGAGTTGTCATACTGGGAAGTGGTGTCGTTGGCGTGACTAGCGCCTGGTACTTAAGTCAGGCTGGACACGATGTCACCGTCATTGATCGTGAGCCCGGTCCGGCACTGGAAACCAGTGCAGCGAACGCGGGGCAAATCTCTCCAGGTTATGCAGCACCATGGGCGGCGCCAGGTGTACCGCTGAAGGCAATTAAATGGATGTTTCAGCGTCATGCTCCGCTGGCCGTACGCCTCGACGGGACCCAGTTCCAGTTGAAATGGATGTGGCAAATGCTGCGCAACTGCGACACCAGCCATTACATGGAAAACAAAGGACGCATGGTGCGTCTGGCGGAATACAGCCGTGATTGCCTGAAAGCGCTGCGCGCTTCTACCGGTATTGAGTACGAAGGGCGCCAGGGCGGAACCCTGCAACTTTTCCGTACCGCTCAACAGTATGAGAACGCCACCCGCGACATCGCCGTGCTCGAAGACGCTGGCGTACCCTATCAGTTGCTGGAAGCAAGCCGCCTGGCTGAAGTCGAGCCGGCGCTGGCGGAAGTGGCGCACAAGCTGACCGGCGGTCTGCGTTTACCGAATGATGAAACGGGTGACTGTCAGCTGTTTACCCAGCGTCTGGCGCTGATGGCTGAGCAGGCTGGCGTTAAGTTTCGTTTTAATACGCCGGTCGATAAGCTGCTGAGCGATGGTGAGCAGATTTACGGCGTTCAGTGCGGCGAAGAGATAGTCAAAGCAGATGCCTATGTAATGGCGTTTGGCTCGTACTCTACGGCGATGCTGAAAGGCATCGTTGATATTCCGGTCTATCCGCTCAAAGGCTATTCGTTGACCATTCCGGTGGCGCAAGATGACGGCGCGCCGGTTTCTACTATCCTTGATGAGACTTACAAAATCGCCATTACCCGCTTTGATAACCGTATTCGTGTGGGCGGCATGGCGGAAATTGTCGGCTTCAATACGGAATTGCTACAACCTCGTCGTGAAACGCTGGAGATGGTTGTACGCGATCTCTTCCCGCGTGGTGGTCATGTGGAACAGGCAACTTTCTGGACCGGGCTTCGTCCGATGACTCCGGACGGTACACCGGTGGTTGGGCGAACCCGCTTTAAGAATCTACTACTCAACACCGGCCACGGTACGCTGGGCTGGACTATGGCCTGCGGCTCGGGTCAGTTGCTGAGCGACATTCTTTCTGGCCGCACACCAGCCATTCCTTACGACGATCTGAGCGTGGCGCGCTACAGCCCGGGGTTTACTCCATCTCGCCCACGGCATTTACATGGCGCACATAACTGATAAGGACGTGAGATGACTCGCCCGATACTGGCCAGCATTGACCTGCAGGCGTTGAAACAAAACCTGAGCATCACCCGCCAGGCCGCGCCGGACGCTCGCGTCTGGTCGGTGGTGAAAGCCAATGCGTACGGACACGGCATTGAACGCGTCTGGAATGCGCTGGGCACAACCGACGGTTTTGCCATGCTCAATCTTGAAGAAGCGATAACCCTGCGCGAGCGCGGATGGAAAGGCCCGATACTCATGCTGGAGGGTTTTTTCCACGCCGAAGATTTAACGGTGTATGACAAATATCGTCTGACCACCTGTGTACACAGTAACTGGCAGCTAAAAGCGTTGCAGAATGCGCGCCTCAACGCGCCGCTGGATGTTTACCTGAAGGTGAACAGCGGCATGAACCGGCTGGGTTTCTTACCGGACAGAGTTTCTACGGTCTGGCAACAGCTGCGGGCGATGCCCAACGTTGGTGAAATGACGCTGATGTCACACTTTGCCGATGCAGAGCACCCGGAAGGTATCCGGGAGGCCATGGCGCGTATTGCGCAGGCGACAGAAGGGCTGGAGTGCAGACGCTCGCTGTCCAATTCGGCCGCCACGTTGTGGCACCCTGAAGCACATTATGACTGGGTTCGTCCGGGTATTATCTTGTATGGCGCATCGCCGTCGGGACAATGGCAGGACATCGCCAATACCGGCCTCAAACCGGTGATGACCCTTAGCAGCGAGATAATCGGCGTACAAACGCTGAAAGCCGGAGACCGGGTGGGTTACGGAGGACGCTACACCGCCAGCGGCGAGCAGCGTATTGGCATTGTAGCGACCGGCTATGCAGACGGTTATCCGCGCCATGCGCCAAGCGGGACACCGGTGCTGGTGGATGGCGTACGTACCACTACGGTGGGAACAGTCTCAATGGATATGCTGGCGGTAGACCTGACGCCGTGTCCGCAGGCGGGGATAGGGACGCCGGTAGAGCTGTGGGGCAAAGAGATTAAAATTGACGATGTAGCCAGCGCCGCGGGTACGGTAGGTTACGAATTGATGTGTTCTCTGGCGCTGCGCGTGCCGGTGGTGACGGTGTAACTTTTGTAGGACTGCCTGATAGCGATGCGCTTATCAGGCCTCATTTTGTAGGCCGGGTACGGCGCAGCCGCTACCCGGCAAAAAATATCCGCGTTACTCATCCTCATCTTCAGCAACGCGAACACCGACCTTCAGTACCGCATTATCTTCTTTCTCGGCAACCGTCCAGATCATGCCAGCGAATTCAACCTGGTCACCGACGACCGGCGCGGCGCCAAGCAGATGCTGGACAATATCCCCCAGCGTTTGCTGCTTATCACGATACTCTGTGCCATCATCCAGGCCATAAATCAGCGCCACATCGGCATATTTTGCGCTGGCTTCAAGAATAAAGTCACCGAAGAAGCGCTGGTCCAACGACACCGGCGGGGACTGGCTGAACAGCTTGCCGAGAGCAGGGAGATCGCGCTCGCGGCCAATAACACACAATACATCGCCTTCGCGCAGGCGCGTACTGCCGGAGGGGTGAAATAGCACGTTGTCACGAAACAGGGCGGCAATTCGCGTTTCTTCCGGCATATGCAGGTCGCGCAGCGCGGCGCCCACACACCACTTATCCGCGCTGAGCTGATAAACAAACTGCTCCCAGGGATTATCCGGATGAATATCCAGACCAATGCGCGACACGGGCCAGCCGACGGGAGGGACCACCACTTTGGCTTTTTTAGCGGCCCACGAAAGCGACGTACCCTGAAACAGCAGCGAGATCAGAACCACGAAGAATGCGACGTTAAAGAACAGGCGCGCGTTTTCCAGACCTGCCATCATTGGGAAGACGGCGAGGATGATCGGAACTGCGCCGCGCAGACCCACCCAACTGATGAAAATGCGCTCGCGCAGATTGAAGCCTCGAAATGGCAGCAGTCCGGCGAACACCGAAAGTGGGCGGGCAACAAATATCATCCACGCAGACAAAATTAACGCAGGGATTGCGATAGGCAGCAGGTCAGACGGTGTAACCAGCAGTCCGAGCACCAGGAACATGGCGATTTGCGCCAGCCAGGCCAGACCGTCGAAGTTTTGCAAAATACCAAACCGGTTGCGGATGGGGCGATTACCCAGCAGGAAACCACACAGATAAACGGCCAGAATACCGCTGCCTTCCAGCGCAGTGGTCAGGGCAAAGATCAGGATTCCTCCGCTTAACGCCAGTAGCGGATAAAGTCCGGCAGGCAGCGAAATACGGTTAATCATTTGCTGGAGCAGATAGCCGCCGCCGAGTCCCAGCATGATGCCTAAGCCAAACTGCTGGATAATATGCACCGCAAACATCCAGCTTAAACCGGTCTCGTGATTTTGGATCATGGCGATAAGCGTGATGGTCAAAAAAACCGCCATCGGATCATTACTACCGGATTCAATTTCCAGCGTAGAGCCAACACGTTCGTTAAGACCCTTACCGCCAAGCAGGGAAAAGACCGCCGCGGCGTCGGTTGAACCCACAATCGCGCCAATCAGCAGCCCTTCGATAAGATCCAGATGGAACAGCCACGCGGCCATCATGCCAGTGAGTCCGGAGGTAATCAGCACCCCGACGGTTGCCAACGATAGCGCCGGGCCTAAAGCGACGCGAAAAGAGCTGGCCTGGGTGCGCATCCCGCCGTCGAGGAGGATAACCGCCAGCGCCAGGTTACTCACCATGTAGGCAAAAGGGTAATTATCGAAAGGAATACCGCCCACGCCGTCGACGCCCGCTAACATACCGATAGCGAGAAATATCACCAGAATAGGGATACCAAGACGTGATGAAAATGAACTGAGTAAGATACTGCAGGTGACGAGAACGGAACCCAAAATAAAAAGGCTGATAATTGCTGCGGCATCCAACGTTCGGTTACTCCTGAATTACGCTGTTTCGTATTAATAAACCCTAACATATTAACGACAGAAACAGCGTTTTACTTAGCCCTCTTAACCGCTTTTTTTACGATTTTAATACCGGATGCCCACTAATAGTGAGCTGAGTGCCGTTTTTATCGTTTTTCAGCATCGCTCTGGCTCCCAAAGGCAGGGTGACAGTGCGTTGTTCATGGCCAAAATCAAGGCCGTCGATCAACGGAACCGCCAGCCTGGCGCGCAGAAAATCACAAACTGAATCAAGATTGTAACCTGCGTCGTAATCATTAGGCGCGCTGCCGCTAAAACTGCCGAGGATAATGGCGTTTTGCTGGGCCAGTATTCCCGCGTGATACAGTTGCAGCAGCATGCGCTCAATGCGAAACGGATGCTCGTTAATATCTTCCAGCACCAAAACGCCGTTTTTGATAGCCGGCATCCACGGCGTACCCATCAGCGAAATAAGCATCGCCAGGTTTCCGCCCCATAGCGTCCCTTCTGTCGCACACGCCGGGCCGTTACCCTGCCATTCGAGGGTGAATTGGGCATTGCGCAGAGCCTGCCAGAAATGGTGCTCGGTGAATGCGTTCATCTCCTCGGCGCCGAAGTTAGCCGCCAGCATCGGGCCGCTGAAGCTAATCACATTCCCCTGCGCCAGCAGACCACACTGGATCGCCGTAAAATCGCTGTGCCCGCACAGCAGCAGCGGGTTGTGTTGCTGGCGGTCCGCCAGCGCCTGCCAGTCAATATCTTCCAGTAAACGGCTCGCGCCATAGCCGCCGCGTACCGCCATCACAATGGTATCGGGCGTTTTCAGATTTACCAGCGAGTTCACATCAGCCAGACGCTCTGCTTCTGTACCCGCAAAACGCTGGCTGCGGCGCGCAATAACCGCTGAATTGTCGACCTGATGACCGGCCTCAGTAAGACGCGCAAGCCCGCGTAAGGCGGCCTGCTGGTTGATACAGTAGCCCGACGGGGCAATTAAGTGAAACCGGGACATGGCATTTCCTTGCTACAACTAAAACCAAATGTATATCATGCCGCGTAGGTATGTCGTTGTCACCTCAGCGACAGGTTCCGGCTATAAGGATAGATGACGTGAAATTGAGATGGTTTGCTTTTTTGGTTGTATTACTTGCGGGCTGTAGTTCAAAACAGGATTACAAAAATCCGCCGTGGAATGCTGAAGTTCCGGTTAAACGCGCAATGCAATGGATGCCGATTAGCGAAAAAGCCGGTGCGGCCTGGGGTGTCAGTCCACAATTGATTACCGCCATCATCGCTATTGAATCAGGCGGTAACCCGAATGCGGTCAGTAAGTCTAATGCGATCGGCCTGATGCAGTTAAAAGCCTCTACTTCAGGACGCGATGTTTATCGTCGTATGGGATGGAGCGGAGAACCGTCGACCAGCGAATTGAAAAATCCTGAGCGCAATATCTCGATGGGGGCCGCCTACCTGAGCATTCTGGAGACCGGGCCGCTGGCCGGGATCGAAGATCCGCAGGTGATGCAATATGCGCTGGTGGTATCGTACGCCAACGGCGCGGGGGCACTGCTGCGAACGTTCTCTTCCGACAGGAAGAAAGCCATCAATAAGATCAACGATCTCAGTCCGGATGAATTTATTGAACATGTTGCGGACAATCATCCGGCGCCGCAGGCTCCGCGCTATATCTGGAAGCTTCAGCAGGCGCTGGATGTAATGTAATTCAGGTGATGTTAATCGCGCACTTTGTTCGATTTTTCCCGGGCTTCGCGCTCAAGGGAAAAAATAATCCGCTGTAAGTTCCGCTCCACCGCCGGGCCGACGTTGAGAAAACGAAAGCTCAGGCGGGGAGTGGTAATGGTTTCGTTTTTACTGTCGATAACTTTGCGTTCGCTAATGGAAATAAGCTGAGCGTCAACGTTATACACCCCCCATTGCTCCATGTTCAGTTCAACCTGCGAGAAGCGCATGCCTTCTACCAGCCCCTCTGGTTTCGGCGTTTCTAACAGCCCGCCCATACCGCCAAGCGACAAATCGAATAAGCGAAAACAGAGTGTGCTGTTGTCCGGCATTTTTACCGTACAACGATAGGGAGGATGCAGCGGAGCGCCGATGCGGAAATATTCCCGACGCTGGACGAACCACAGGGAAGGCGGTAACGATGAGATAAATGCGGGTAGTCGCTGGTATTCGCCTTTTTTCAGCTGTGGCAGGGTGAACTCCACTTTGGCTCCCTGCGTTTCGGCGATAATTGTTATCTGGCTGGCACGCTGCACGGCCTGGTTTTCGTATTCCTGACTGCCAAAATCCATGATCAGTTCGTCTGGGTTGACCGCCAATATTTTGCTGATGAACTGGCCACCCGCCCAGGAGATACGCAGCGGAACCTGCTGCGAATTTAAGTCCCGGAGTACGCCTAACACCGCTAACGGATTTTGCTTCAGGAACTGCTCATTGTAGTTACTCACACCTAATGACTCCTGGATGCCTGGTTTATCGTTGGATTATCGGCATCAATCAACGGAACTTAATACAAATGGATGAAATTTTTTACCAACGCCAATGAATTAAGTCTGCGTGAAAACAGCATATAGCGATGGTTTGCCTATACTTTAAAGGCTGGCGCAGGAATGTCTTGCGCGTGCGTTCACTGGAAAGAGGGCCTGAAAATGGGAATTATTGCCTGGATTATTTTTGGTCTGATTGCGGGGGTTATCGCCAAACTGATTATGCCGGGGCGCGATGGCGGTGGATTTATCCTGACCTGTATTCTGGGTGTTGTCGGTGCTGTGGTCGGTGGATGGCTGGCAACGATGTTTGGTATCGGCGGCGATGTCAGCGGGTTTAATCTCCACAGCTTCCTGGTGGCCGTGGTCGGCGCGATTGTCGTGCTGGGTGTCTTCCGGCTTGTACGACGAGATTAATCGAACGGCCCCCGAGCGGTAATGCCGTTCAGTTAAGCATGTAAGGTGAACATGTGATTCTTGCTCAGGGTTCCGTTCACCTCAACGGTGTCATTTCTCTGAACCGCAGACACCCGTGAACGTGCAAGGGAGGCTCGCCGCCACTTCCCTTGCATCCCAGGCTCCCGGCGGGAAAATCGTCGCTGCGCGATTATTCGCCCCATCCTTGGGGCTCACCCCTTGGGGGCCAGCGCAAGCGCTGTTCAAAATTGCTCCTGGCAATTTTGTCATTCGTCTTAGGCCGTCCCCTCTGTCCGCATCCCTGCGGACAGACCCGGTCAGCCGTCAACGACTCATCGATTTTCCCGCCGGGAGCCGGGATTGTAAAGGGCGTGGCGAAGAACGCCCTTTACACGTTCACAGAAATCGGCGTTTCAGAGAAACTATGGATATGAGGTGAACGGAACCCTTTATCTGAGAGTGCATATTCATAACTTCTACCCACACAGGCGATACTTTCTGAAACTAAGGCGTTAACTGAACAGCATTACTCCGAGTGGGGCCGTTTCTCTGCATCGCTATATCAGAATTGATACTCAATCCCCGCCCAGTAATTGCGACCTTCTTCAATAAATCCTTCACTATAAACGTACTGCGTATCGAACAGATTATTGACCGAAGCGTTAACGCTGAACCCGTGACCGATGGCGTAGTCAGCGCGTAAATGGGTAATGGCGAAACCCGCGGCTTTCTGCGAGCCGTCGCTATTGCTATAGCTCGACGAACGGGCTTCTTCAGACAGCGTAATGCTCAGCGGATCCCACGGTTTCAGCGTCATCCAGGCGGTCAGGGTTTGCGTCGGCAAATCGGTTATTTTGCCGATGTCGCTGCGTTTGACGTCTGCATGGATAAGGCCATAGCTCAGCCCGACGTCCAGCATATCAAAGACCTTACCTTTAACACCGGCATCAAGGCCGGTGTAATCCACCCGACCACTGTTCTGATTCTGGATGGTGTCGGCATCAATGTTGTGCGACAGAATCGCGTCGCTGATGCGGTTGTAATAGACGCTGGCTTCAAATCCCCAGTTCTGGCTAAGTGAACCATTCCAGGTCAGGTCTACGCTGCGGGCGCGTTCCGGTTTCAGCTGCGGATTGACCAGCGCCACCTGGTTATAAGCCGGTTTTGAGGTCGTGTAGCGCTCTTTCAACGTTGGGAAGCGCGTTCTGTCAGAGTAGGACAGCGCCAGTGTGTCTGAATTTTCAAAGTGGTATTTGGTCATCACCTGCCAGTTAAAGGCCGACTGATTGTTGTCATCGTAGTGAGTGACGCTGCCGTTTTTCTCGTGTTTCATGCCTTCCAGACTGTCGCGCCAGTCATAGCTTATTCCCGCCACCACATCGACATTGTCCGCGGCTGCCCACTGGTATTCACTGGCAACAGACCAGGTACGGTCTTCGTAACGGTCGTAAGCCGCATTCGGCGCCCCTTTCTCGCGGTGAACATCATCCTTCCAGTTTACGGCGAAAGAGAGCAGATCGTTTTCACGCATATCCGCAGCGAGCTGCAGGCCAGCCCCATCGCTGTAGTCCGAATAATGGCTATAGCTGCCTTTCTTATTTTTCAGATCGGCAAGCGAGTTATACATCATCAGCGTATTTTCAAAAGTATCGCGATACAGACGGCTTTTCAGGGTAAAACGGTCGCCCAGATGGGTAGTTCCCTGATAGTAATAGCTCTCTTTATCGTACTGCGGCCATTGCCAGTAGCGTGATTTCTGACTGCTGGTTCCGGCGTACGGTGGGTTATCTTTTTCACCGTCCTGATTAATATAGGTCAGCACATACTCATCATCGCCGCGAGGGGTAAAGCCCAGCTTCACGATGCCGCGTTTATCATCGGCGGAGGAGTTGGCAATCTTGCCGTGACTGCCCGCAACCGGATTGTCCACGCCGTGCGGTAAGCCAAGGAAATCCTGCTTCAGCTGGCTGCCGCTGAGCTGGATGTAACCCAGATCGTTACTGGCGCCAAATGAAGCGTGCATATCGTGGGCGTTGTCTTTGCTACGACTCCAGCCCTGACGATAACCAATGCTGCCTTCAATTGGTTTGGTGGGCTTTTTGGTGGTGATATTAATGGCGCCGCCCATCTGGTTAGGCCCTTGTAGCAGAGACGAGTAGCCTTTGGAGACTTCAACCGAAGCGATATCGGATGTCAGGAAACGGCCTAAATCGAGGTTGCCGTCATAGGGGATGTACACCGGCACACCGTCAAAAAAGACGGGAACCTGACGGCTGTCAAACCCGCGCACCTTTACCTGCTGCTCATTACGGTTGCCTGATTTTTGCAGCACTACGCCGGGGACGACGCTCAGCGCCTGCGCCACGTTTTGTTTATCCAGCTGTTGGATCGTTTCCTGGCCGAGAACCGTAGTGGTTGCCGCGGAGGCCGGGCTTGACCAGACGGTCATGGTTTCGCTTTCCTGCCCAGCAAAAGCACTATGCGCGAAAGCAAACGACAGGGCTGTGTAAAGACAACTTTTGTTGAAATTCATTCTTTTAGTCCATTTATAAATGTTATATGCCACGTGTGTCCGGGCTCAGGCTAACTTTGATATCCGCAGGCGGAGCGTAGTAAGGCGCGGAAGTGATGAAAAGTCTGATGCCACAGTCGAGATAACTCGCCAGCGAGGCGAGGGTAATGCCGCCAGTCAGCGCCAGCGTGCAATGGGGGGCCAGAGAAGGGGCCAGACGGGCAATTTCTGTTGCCTGCTCAGGGGTAAATTTGTCGAGTTGCAGAACATCGGGGGCGGCACGTAGCGCGGCTAATGCTTCAGCTGGCGTATCCGCTTCGACGACGATCTTTTTTTCTGGCGCATGGCTGCGTAAGCGCGCAATCGCGCCTGTCCAGTCGTTTGAATTGGTAAGAAAACGGCGGTGATTAGCGAACAACAGTACCGTCTCGGCGCATCCTCCGCGATGGATAATGCCCCCGGCGGCGAGTATTGCCTGAGTCGCCAACAAACGCGTGCCGGGAATGGCTTTGCGGGTGCAGGCAATCTGCCCATCAGGATAGCGTTGGCGTAGTTGGCTCAACATGCTCTCAAGATAGCCCGAAACCCCGCAGCTCCACTCCAGGACATTTTGTACCGCTTTCCAACCCTGGTGCAGCGCCGCCGCATTTCCGTGCGCGCGAATCAATTGCTGTCCGGCGCTGACCTGTTCACCATCGGCCACCCCGTCGCTGACGGTTAAACCTAATGAGGTGAGCATTTGTCTGGCAACGGCGGTGCCGCTAACGCATCCGCCCTGGCGATGGTAAAACGCCATTACGCCAGGTTGCGCGCCGATACCCAGCGCGCGGGTGGTCAGATCCCCGCCCTGAATATCTTCCAGCAGCAGCGCGTCGGTTTGCGCCTGCGAAAAGTAGATCATCTCAGCGCCTCCCGCGGAACGCTGTCCCACCAGATAAGCGCCCAGTCACGACTGGCGGGGGCAATCGCGCGAGGATCCTGCCGCTGATACCAGGTTTCCAGACGTTCGATCTCGTCGGCGCTGAGCTCCCCCATACTCCAGCGCACGTTTTCGAGAAAACGTGTCCAGGTGCTGTTGTCCTGCTGGCAGTTGGGTCCGCGGATAAAATCAACGTGCGCGTGGATCCCCATCTGATACAGGACATTAAGCGCATAGATATAGTTGGGAAGCTCAATCACTTCGCGGCCCAGCGCACGTTGAATGGTGGGAGAAACGAAAGATGAACTGACGAGATGAGTGGTATAAACCCGCAGCCGGGCCTGATTATTCAGTTTGGTCATCGCCTGGCGCATATCGGCAACCAGCGTGGAGCGCGAGGCGACGGCGATATCGCACTGGGGTAAATCATCCCAGTGCTCTTCCCAGGCCCGCTGCACCCACTGTACGTGATGGGCATTCATTTGTACGGCGCGGCGGGCAGCTACGCTCAGCATTCCCTGACTGTAATCTACGCCGTAAATTATTGGCATCTTTTTAGCCAGCGCCAGCGAGACCGTACCGGGCCCGCAGCCCATATCAAACAGCGACTCTGCGCCTTTCAGGTCGATCTTCCCCAACAGCTGCAGCAGATAGCTGTCGGTTAATGAGGCGCAATTCTCCGCCATTTTTTCCGCACGTTTATCCCAGTGCTCCGGCTTTTTCTCGGTTCTGTTCGCCAGTTGTAACTGTTTACGGTAAAGATCGGCAAAATCAATGTCGTCAATGAGCATTCCTATCCCTTAATTATGTGAGCCAAAGAGGTGGTGAGCAATTTGTGACGGTGTAACGCGATACAATTCAGCCAGACGATCGGCGGCGAGCTGGTATTCAGGACGTCCCTGCGACACTTCACCGTCTGGCTCGACGCGTACCACGCTGTCGGCAATTGCCCGGGCATGCAGCGGGTGATGGGTCGACATCAGCAGGGCCATACCCGAATTTTTCAGCGTCACCAACGTGTCGAGCAGGCGGATTTGATGCCCAAAATCCAGACTGGAAGCAGGTTCATCCAGCAATAAAAGGCGCGGACGTTGCGCCAACGCGCGGGCAATTAACACCAACTGCCGCTCTCCGCCGCTCAGTGTGTTCCAGCGTCGAGACGCCAGGTGAGAGATCCCCAGCATCGCCAGCTGTTGATGGGCAATTTCATGTTCTTTAGCCCCGGGAACCGCAAATGCCGCCAGTTGCGGGGCCAGTCCCATCATCACCATGTCCAGCGCGCTGAAGGCAAATGCGCCGTCATGCGCCTGAGGAACCCAGGCGATGGCCGCGGCGCGTTGCCGATCGTTGAGATGATTCACCGCGATGCCATCAAGAAGAATGTCACCGTGAAGCGGCGGAAGAACCCCGAGAATGGTGCGCATCAGGGTCGTTTTTCCACTGCCGTTGGCGCCAATCAGACAACAGACGGAGCCGGGCGAAACCTGAAATGAGACATCGCGTAACACAGGCTGTTGACTGTGGTACCCCAGCGACGCGTGGCGCACGATTAATAGCGTCATGACCGGTTTCCCCGCAGCAAAAGCAGCAAAAAGAACGGCGCCCCAATAAATGCAGTCAGGATCCCCAGCGGAATTTCCGTGCTGCTCAGCGTACGGGCGAGGGTATCGGTAAGCAGCAGCAAAATGGCGCCGATCCCCATGGACACGGGGAGCAACTGCTGATGGTTATTGCCACTGATGAGTCTGCCAATGTGCGGCACAACCAGTCCAATCCAGCCGATGATGCCCGCGATGGCGACGGTACAGGCGGTAATTAACGTTGCGCAGACGATCAGTCCCAGTCGCAATCGGGAGACGTTGATCCCAAGCGATCGTGCTTCATCATCCGACAGGGTGAGCAGGTTCATGCGCCAGCGCAGCAGCAATAGCGGGACCAGTCCTGCGAAGATCAGCGGTGCCGAGAACCACAGATCGTGCAAAGTGATCGTCGATAAACCGCCAAGCAGCCAGAAGGTGATAGACGGGAGTTGGGTATACGGGTCGGCCAGCGTTTTGATGAGTGAAATCCCCGCGCCACATACCGTACCCAGCGCAATCCCGACCAGAACCAGCGTTAAAACCGGGTCGTGGCGCTTGACTCGCCGGGTAATCAACCAGACACCGGCGACCACGAATAAACCGCCCGTGAACGCATACAGTTGAATAAACAGGATCGGTAATCCGAACAGGATTGCCGTACAGGCACCTAAACCGGCACCCGCCGCCACGCCGAGGATATCCGGCGAGACTAGCGGGTTGCGGAACATGCCCTGATAGGTGGTTCCTGCGCCTGCTAGCGCCGCGCCAAGCAGCAATGCAGCCAGAATGCGCGGCAGACGGATTTGCCAGAAGACGATTTTGTCCTGCATCGGGACGCTATCTGTACCGGCAATAAGATTCACGACCTGCTGTGCATCCAGGCGATAAGCACCAGAGACCGCGGCGACGCTCGCGCAAAGCACCACCGCAGCAATCATCAGAAAACCGAGGGTAGATGTTTTCATCAGACAGCCACCAGACGTTGATACTGTGCATCGCTTAGCGTGGTATGCCAGAAGAGTTCGCTGTAGCGCTGCATATCGGCTTTAAAGCTCGCGTTAACCTGCGGATCAAGCCAGGCGTGCAGGCGGCGTAATCCCAGTAAACGGTTGATGCCAGGAGGCGCATCCAGCCAGCCAAACGGTAGACCGCTGAGAAACAGAATGCGTTGGTTGGCAACCGCTTTAACCCCTTGCCAGACCGGATCTTCCCTCAGGTACTGCGCCGTCACCGCATCCTGCACCAGAATAATATCGGGCTGCCAGCTCAGCAGATTTTCCATTGAAACCTGCGTGAGTCCCTGTCGCCCAGGGATTTGCGCCACATTGTGTAAGCCCAGCAGTTCTGCCGCTTCGGTATGCAATGAACCTTGTAACCCTGTCTCAAGCCCTCTGGCGCCGCGCGCGGCATAAAAACGCAGCTTTGCTCCGGAAGAGTGGGAAAACGTGAGTGCTTCATCAATAAACCGACGAGCCAGTCTGGCCTGAGCTCTGGCCCGCGAGTCGACTCCCAGTGCTTCACCGGCGGCGAGTAGCTGTTCCGGGGTACGTCGCAGTTCACCGTTAATCAACAGCCAGGGAATTTGCGTTTGCGCGCTCACCTGTCTGGCCTGAGAAAGCCAGGTTTCATCGGCATTGCCGCAGTCAACAACCAGGTCGGGTTTAAGCGCCAGTAACGCTTCAAGTGAGAGGATACTGGCGCGCCCAGCCAGCCTGCCCAGTTTCGGCAATGCCCGAATATCATCGTGGAACGGGATGGCGGTCTGGCGAGATAAATCAAAGGAGGAAAGCCCTACCAGTTTTTCCGGCGCGACGGCCAGCAGCAGCATGTCGGCGGGCGCCCCCGCGCTGACCACGCGTTGGATTATATTCGGCCCTGGCGTGCCTCCAACGGCAACGGTTAGCGGCGTTTGCGCCAATGCGGGAAGATGGCGTAGCAGCAGTGCAGATGCCACAAGCTGGGCAAACATCCGTCTTGTCAGTGCCATTATCGGTATCCTGAAGGTTACAAATTCGCTATATATTTACATATACAGCGAATAAAAACATGTTCAGAATCAAATTCTCACGGATGAAAACCCCGGATACCCCATAAGGGCTAGAGGGCATAGAGACAGCTTAAATGGCGAAAAATAAGACAGAAAAAATCCGCGGCATAGCGCGGATTCAGGGCGTAAAACGGCTCAGGTAATGACCTTAAGGCGTCGGTTGAGTCTGTTTTTTAGGTTCGGCTGGGGGAGTACTGGCACTTGCTGGGGTTGGTCGTGATGCGGGTACGCTGTCACAGGGTTTATCTTTGGCGCAAATCAGGTCGAGCATTTTCAGCGTTACGCCGTTGGTCCAGCCGAAACCATCCTGCAACGGATATTCACCGCCACCACCGCCTGTGCCTGTGGTGCTCACGTCATACTTCTCAACCAGCTTTTTCTCGCGATCGTAGGTGTGCTGAACATTGGTGAGGAATCGCCAGGTTACGTCCATGGCGACGTTATCCTGACCGTAATTCTGTAACCCGGATGCTGCGACCCACTGGAGCGGGGCCCAGCCGTTGGGTGCATCCCACTGCTGGCCGCTTTTCACCGATGTAGTAGCCAGACCGCCAGGTTGCAACAGGTGCGCCTGGGTTGCCGTGGCGACTTTACCGGCGCGATCTTTAGCCGCCGCATTAACATACAGCGGGAACAGGGCGGCGGCAGTCAGTTGGTTGCGTACTTTGTGGCTCTTCAGATCGTAATCGGCATACCAGCCTTCTTTGTCGTTCCACAGGTGTTTTTCGATCCCTTTTTGTCGGGCATTGGCCAAATCTTCATATTGAGCAGCTTTGGCGTCATCATCGGCGGCTTTGCTGGCGAGGGCAATCATCTTTTCCATTTTGAACATCAGCGCATTGAGATCGACCGGAACGATGCTGGTGGTGCGCAGGGTGCCAAGCTGATTGGGGTTATCCATCCAGCGGGAACTAAAGTCCCAACCAGACGCGGCGGCAGAGCGCAGATCGCGGTAGATTTCGGTGGCTGGTCGGTTCGGGTTGCTTTTGGCAGTGGCGATATCTTCCACCCAGGACTCTGGCCTTGGCGTATCGCGGTCATCCCAGTAGCGGTTCAAAATGGTGCCGTCATCCAGTTTAACCACGCGCTTATTTTGCTGACCGGGCTGGAGCGTTTCGACGCCTTCCATCCAGTAGCTGTACTCTTTGAGCATCTGCGGGAGGTATTTTTTCAACGCGTCATTCCCGTCGTGCTGCGCCAGCAGTTCAACCATAAAGGCAAAGAACGGCGGCTGAGAACGGCTCAGATAATAGGTACGGTTACCGTTAGGAATATGTCCCCAGGAATCAATCTCGTAAGCGAAGTTTGCCACCATGTCGGAGACCTTATCCCAGTGATTGCTCTCGGCAAGCCCCAGCATGGTGAAATAGCTGTCCCAATAATAGATTTCGCGAAAACGCCCGCCCGGCACCACATATGGCTCCGGGAGCGGCAACAGCGAGTCCCATTTTTCTGCGTCGGTTGTCGAACGAGTGAGTACCGGCCACAGTCCGTCAATATGTTCGCGTAATGATTGCCCTGCCGGGGGGACGTATTTCTCGCCTTCTTTCGGCAAGGTGAAATTTACTTGCACAAAATGGCGTAGGTCGAATCCGGACTGATTTTTCTGCATCCGGTAATCGGCAAGGATCATTAATGGATCGCTGTTGGGCACCGCGTCTGCAAAGGTTTTCTGGTCAGGAAACAGTTTGGCCGTTTGTACATCGTTAAACAGAGGGCCAAGAAGAATATCAGGCGGTTGAGGCGTAGCGGCTGGCCCGTCCTCGGCGTTGGCGGCAAAAGAGGAAAGGGCAAAAAAGGTGCTTGCGAGCGTCAGTTTTATCGCAACAGAGAGCAGGCCAGGATGGCGAGTTGCTGGCGTTATCATCGGTTAATCTCCTTAGCGGTGTGCCGAAGTAGCGGCATTTACCATGAGAAAACCTTAGTTCAGGATCGGCCGTTGCGCGTGATCGGCTCCCCATTTTGCGAATAAACAGACATTTCCCGACGCGATTAGAAACGATGCACACCCTTTATCGGGAAAGGGCGTGCAAATGGCCTCAGCCCGCGAGGATTATCCGCTTCGCCACGCCGTCAAGGGTCAGAGTGTCACCCATCTTGATGCTATCGACAACATCACCCTGCTGGCACAGCCAGCACAGACCCATTGCGCGGGCGATAATCGCCGGGTGGGACGCCTCGCTGCCGTCCCGCAGGCAGACGCCCCTGATGGCCTTCGGATCCAGTTGCAGCACCGTAGACGGATAAATGACATCAGCGACCAGAATAGTGGGGCGGATGAACGCGGGAATTTGCTCGGTCTCTCCCGTCAAATGCTGAAGAGAACGAGATAATAAATCTTCAATATCGATGTACCGCGCCTGCAGGTAGGGATCGTCGAGCTGTAAATACTGCTGGCTGAGTTCGCTTAACACCTGATGCCATGCCCAGGCGGCGCTGCACTGCTTTTCACTCATTACGCCGCAGGCCATATCAAACAGTTCAGGATCGTCTAACAACGTGTGGTGACCGGAGAAAATCGCGGCGATATCGGCGGAATATTTCTCTTCGGCAAGTGCGGTTAACGCATTTAAGTCATTCAGCGTGCTTTGAATGGCGGCCCGTAATTGCTGCTGCTCAGTCTGCAATGATGCTGCAGGCTGCAGGCTTACCTGTGGTGAGTACGGCGTGTAACAAAATGCCGTCCCCGTTGCCAGTGAGGGGACGTGAGTCGCTACGTTATCAGCATGTACGGGCTCAAGCGATTCACCGAAATTCTCAGCCGCGAGCTGTTTAAATGCGGCCAACGCATCCTCAGCCTGTTCACCCTTGGCAATCAGGCGCAGCGTGTCGTTACAACGCACCTGCAGCAGAGCTATTTGGTTCAGGCTATCTGGGACCACGCACTTGCCATTTTTCTCCAGCCACATGTCGGCGTTAAAGCCAGACAGTGTGGAAACCAGCCGTGAAGCGGGACGAACGTGGATGCCGTTGGGGTTTTTCACCACAATGGCAACTGAATGAGCATTTGCATCCGGCGCAAATTCAGCCGATGTCGGTTTTGCGGTGGATGACGAAGGTAAACCCAGTTGCTCACATTTGGCGTCAAGGGCGTTCATGGCGTCACGGATGACCCGCTCGACGTCAGCGCCCGCGGCGGCGCTAACCGTTGCGGCTAACGTGCCTTCAACCAGCGGCGCGGCACACAGCCGCACTCTGGCGGCAATGTTAGGGTCGAGCAGTTCCAGTGCGGTTTCCGCACTCAGTAACGCACTACCGATATCCATCATCACCAGCACGTGATCCGTATCGGCCACGGACTCGATGGCTTCCATCACCTTAATCGGATCGGTGCCAATCGGATTTTCAGGATCGTCAATGCCTGCGGCAATGGCGATTTTGCAACCATCACCCATTAACATCTGCCGGGCCAGCGCGCCGACGCCTTCGCCCAGTTGGGCGCTGTGAGAAACAATAACCAGGTTTACCATCGCTTTATCCTTACTCTCTGGACGCCTGAGCCAGCATTTGCATCATAAACATTACGGACGTTGCGCCAGGATCCTGATGCCCAATGCTGCGCTCACCAAGATAGCTGGCTCGGCCTTTACGGGCCTGCATGGTGATGGTGCTTTGCGCTGCGGCTTCCGCTTGCTGGCTTGCCGCTTCCAGCGCCGCCTGTACGCTCAGTTTCTGTTCGCAGGACTGGCGTAAAGATTCCACAACCGGCAGCCAGACATCGCACATGGTTTTGTCGCCAGGTTCAGCCTTCCCACGGCTAACTACACCTTCTGCGCCATCACGAATCATTTGATACAGCTCTTCAAGCGTCAGGCTTTGATGAGCCTGAGTCACCTGGGCGGCGCGGATAAAAAAGGTGCCAAACAGCGGGCCACTGGCTCCGCCGACGCTTGAGAGCAGCACCATACCGGTGTTTTTCAAAATAAAACCGATGTCTTTATCGGCGATGGACGGCAGCTTTTCGACTACTTTGCTAAATCCGCGGTGCATGTTCAGACCGTGGTCGGCATCGCCGATCTCCCGGTCAAGTCCGGTGAGAAAATCACTTTCGGTGGTGAAGATCTCACCGCAACGATAGAGCCAGTTAACAATTTGCGTTCTGTTGAGGGACATCATGAATCTCCTTATTTACCCCAGTTGAGAGCAGGGGTGTGAACCGGCGCATCCCATAAGCTCAGCGTTTCGTCATCCACCTGTAACAGGGTGATTGAGAAGCCGGTCATATCCAAAGAGGTACAGTAAGAACCGATCAGGTTGCGCTCAATGATGATGCCTGCATCCTGGCAACGGCTTTCGAGGCGGTTATACACGCCGAACAGTTCTGACAGCGGCGTCGCGCCGAGATTATTAACCAGCGCAATGACGCGATCGCCGCTTTGCAACGCTCGTTTGCTTTCTTTACCTTCCTGCCACGCGCCCTGGACGTTGTCCCAGTGGCGGAGCGTACGGCTGTAGTTGCCGTTTTCAAGTAGAGTATCGAACATTTCATCAACGGTCTGATCGAGAGAGGAGAAAGCGCGGCGGTCTATGCCCGGTTCCCCGTGGATACCTACGCCAAACTCCATTTCGTTATCCTGCAACGTGAACGAAGGTTGTCCGGCGGCCGGAACGGTACAGGCGCCAATGGCTATGCCAATGGAGTGGCCCAGGTTGTTCAGCTTACGACCCAGCGCCGCACAGGCTTCCAGTGAGTCACCGCGTTCGGCGGCCGCGCCGACCAGTTTTTCGATCAATACGGTATTGGCCACACCACGTCGACCAGCGGTATACAGACTGTCTTTCACCGCTACGTCGTCATCTACCACCATGGTGGTGACTTTGACACCGCTTTCGTGCAGCAGCTCGGTAGCGGTTTCGAAATTAAGAATGTCCCCGGTGTAATTTTTGATTATCAGCAGCACGCCTTCGCCGCCATCAATTTGCATAGCGCATTCGAACATTTTATCCGGCGTGGGTGAGGTAAAAATCTCACCCGGACAGGCGCCAGAGAGCATGCCCTGACCAATGAAGCCGCAATGCATAGGCTCGTGTCCGCTGCCGCCGCCGGAAAGTAGCGCCACTTTGCCCATCACCGGCGCATCTGCGCGGGTGACATACACGGGGTCCTGATGCAGTGCCAGGGAGGGGTAAGCTTTCGCCAGTCCGGCGAGTTGTTCATTCAGTACGTCTTCAACACGGTTGATCAATTTTTTCATTATTTATGCTCCGCAGACAGTCCTGGATGGCTGCCAGCTTCGGGCAGGCATCTGATGTAGGGTATCGGTTTGTACAACGTCACGGCGACCGCTCGCTGCCGATAAGGTAATTTTGCACATGGGTTTATAAAAGAAAATTGTTGCGCGAAGCGTTTCATTACGAAACGTCACCACCAACTATTGTTCCATATTGAAACGTGATGATGCGAAAATCAGCGAAAATGAGATGTTGGGCAGTGTTAGGTGGAAGAACAGTTACACGCCAGATTTTGCTGAAAAAAAACCACCTGCGAGGCAGGTGGTTTATGCACAGGAAAAGATCCAGCCTTAGCCCGGATAAATTCCGCGATCTTTTCGTGCCAGCAGAATGCGTTCACAGGCAACAATGTAGGCAGCGGTACGCAGGGAGCAGGATTTCTCTGCTGCTTTTTCCCACACATGCACCATCGCATCGGTCATGATTTTGTCCATGCGATTGTTGATCTCTTCTTCGCTCCAGAAGAAGCTTGCCATGTCCTGAACCCATTCGAAGTAGCTGACGGTTACGCCGCCGGCGTTACAAACAACGTCAGGAACAACGACGATACCGCGGCTGGCCAGAACGTCGTCGGCGTCCGGATAGGTCGGTCCGTTGGCACCTTCGAGTACCAGTTTACAGGTCAGCGTTTCCGCGCGGTGACGGGTGATCTGGCCTTCGAGTGCGGCCGGGATCAGAATATCCATCTCCAGGCTCCAGAAGGCTTCGCTGGCGATGGTCTCAGCGCCCGGGAAACCGGCAATCTGCTTGTGCTCTAACTGCCAGGCAGACAACGCGGCCATATCAATACCCGTTGAGTTAAACAGCGTTGCGGTGTGATCCTGAATCGCGACTACACGCGCACCCGCTGCGGCGAACAAGCGGGCGGCTTCGCTGCCGACGTTACCGAAACCTTGTACCGCCACGCGAGCGCCTTCAACTTCAATGTTCGCACGACGAGCGACTTCCAGACCGCTGACGAAAACGCCGCGACCGGTGGCTTTATCACGGCCTAACGAGCCGCCGAGGTGAATAGGTTTACCGGTGACCACGCTGGTCACGGTGGTGCCGTGGTTCATGGAGTAGGTATCCATCATCCAGGCCATGACCTTTCCGTTAGTACCTACATCCGGCGCAGGAATGTCTTTCTGCGGCCCAATGATAATACCAATTTCACTGGTATAACGGCGGGTTAAACGCTCCAGTTCCCCTTCGGACAGCGAGAACGGATCGACGCGCACGCCACCTTTAGCGCCGCCGTACGGCAGGTTTAACGCCGCGCATTTGATGGTCATCCATGCGGACAGGGCCATCACTTCATTAAGATCAACATCAGGATGATAACGCACACCGCCTTTGCCCGGACCGCGGGAGAGGTTATGTTGCACGCGATACCCTTCAAAATGACGGATAGAGCCGTCATCCATCTGCACCGGGATATCGACAATCAGCGCGCGTTTTGGGTGGCGCAGGGTATCCACCCAATGGGAAAGTTCGCCCAGGTAAGGGGCCACACGCTCGATTTGTTGCAGGTAGGTATTCCAGGCAGATGTGCTGCTATCTGAAGCGTAAGATAACTTATCCATGATAAACCTTAGTTATAAAAGTAATATGTTCTTAATTTGGCCGTGGTATACAGTGAATCTCACCATATAAACTTAAATTTAACATTTTTTTCATGGAACAGCCTGCCTGGCCAACACGACTTATCGGTATGAATAGTGTGGGCTTTGGTTTGAGTGTGAATAGTTATTCTTCGGTTGTGGCGATATCGCGGTTATTTTGCGTTTTGTATGACTTAATATGCGTGAATCGTAAAAATTGTAATTTGTCAGATTTATGACGCACCTCTAAAAGTAAATAATATGATAATAAAATGTGTTTGCTTTATTGCTATTAAGCTGCGCGTCAGTAGGTCACTGCGATGGTGACAGTATCGGCATAGTTGTCTGGTGTGTAGTTCGCGCTGGGAACGGTGGCATAAACCGGGTAGGTTGTGGTTGTCCCCGTACCGTTGCCCGCGACGGTATTGAGTGATGTATTGCCCCAGATCGTGCCGGACGGCCCCGGAGTCGAACTAAGTTGATAGGGGACTTTATCCGTATTTGACCCCGTGCCCGCCATCACGCCGCTGCCTGCCGTATTGCCGTTGGAGGGCTGAAGGCCGATGGTGTAAGGCGTGTTATTGGAACATGCTACGCCCACGGTATTTGACGCCGTAAGGTTACGCCCGGTCGCTCTGGTTGGTGCAAAGCTAATATCGGTTGCAGAGGTGATATTACACTGCTTGCTGACAGTCGCCGATACGGTGAAAGGAAGCCTGGCGGCAACGGTATCGCCACAGGTGGTCGGCGGGAAAAGTAATCCGGGATTGAGGGTGACGAGGGCTGTCGCCGTCGTATAGCTATCCTGATAGTTTCCGGGGACGGCTGAAGTTTGTGGCGTGACGATCTGCGCTGATACCGTCAGTGAACCCGTTACCGGCGTCAGATTCAGCAGGCTAAGCTGTACCATGGGAAAAGTTGTTCCCGACTGATACTGGCTCCCCCATACCCTGGTGCGCCCGGCATCCTGGTAAAGCTGGTATGCCAGTGTTCTGGCAGGCGTACCGCTTAACGACATATTTCGGGGGGTAACCTGGCCACTGACAGCTGAGGCGCCAATATTAAAACAGAGATTGATCCCAGCCAGCGTGTCGCCAAGTTCTTTGGCGCAGGTGTAATTGAACGTCATTGATGACGTTGCGCCTGTCGCAGACAACGGATTGACTGAACCCAAATTTATGGGCTGCACGTTGCTCACCGAGCAGGTTACCGCATGACCGATCGCCGGGAAAAAGAGAACGGCAGCGATGAGTAACAGATGTCTTAACCTCATGAGCGCACTCCTGTTAGTATGATCGGCAAACCCGTGGGCCTATTTGCACAATCCCTTTTGCTGACGCGGGATAGTCAAATTGCACGCGACAACTGCCGGTGTCCGTATCAACGCGCAGCGTATTGTGCTGCTCCAGCGTGTCGAACCAGGTCATCCCATCAAAACCAACGACAGACGACTGGCCCGTAGTGCTGACGGCGTATGCCATGCTGCCTTCGGGAATTGGTTTACCCTGATTGTCGACGAGGATGACCTGCGCAGCGCGTACGGGAGTGATGCCAAAGCTAACCAGAGTACCGGAACGATCGGCAGGCGTTGCGTTCGTCTCAACGCGTGCAATCCGCATATTGGCGGGGAGATCCATTGGGTCAATACTAATCAGGTTTTTTTGATAACTGTTGAGGGGCGTGACCAGCAGTAGCCCCTGGTCGTCGCTGCGACCAATCAGGTTATTTTGCAATTTGACCGGAACATCAGGTACACCGTCAGTTGATACGACGGCAAAACCATTATTGATTTCTCTTGCTGCAAACAAGCCGCCTCCCATGGCCACCAGCGATCCGGTTGCGCCTGCATAACCATAATGGTTATCGGGTAAACGGCTAAATCCTGCGTACGCTTTACCATAACGCCCCAGATATCCCACTTCGCCCTGGCCACTTTGCCGGGAAGCCTGCTGACTGGCGGCCAGATTCCAGCCCCACCCACCGTCGGCAGGAGGCGTCAGGCTGGCGTTGAGCTGGTAGCCGGTTTCATCGTTGGTACGTTGTAGGGTGCTGCTGGCGCTCAGATTGTTGTCGGTAGCGATCGTCACCATCAAATAGAGACTGCGATCGCGGTTATCGTCAATGTTCTGATTGAATCCGGCATTCAGTGAGATGTTGTCTGTAACAGATTTAAACCAACTGGCGTTGGCGTAGCGCACCGCATTTTCATGTGGATAACGAAACTGCAGGTAGCTCAGGCTGACATTACCGGCAGCTTCCAGCGAATAGCCAATGACTGTGTTGCTGTTAAGCGTCGGTGGCGGCTCACCGTAATGGGTGGCGACATCGCGATAATCGCCGGAAGTTGCTGTGGTACTGGTACTGAAATTAAACCGTTCACCGGACCAACGGTAACCAAAACTGTACAAAAACCCGTTCTTTCCTGAGTCGGTACTTGCGGCAAGTGAGGTCGAAAACGTGCCGCTGCGGGTTCCAGGGATCCAGTCGTTACTGAAGCCCGCGTTAATCAGTCCATCGCTGGTTTCCGTATGAGTCCCGGCGGTGAACGTATTGCTAAACCCGCGGCGCCACGTAGCGCTCAATACCGGTGCGCTGGCATAATCAAAAGAGGAGTAACCATAATTTTCGCGTACCGTGCCCAATTCAGCCGACCAGGCAGTTAATCCTTCCCGCAGGAGTTGCTGATCGTTGTAGAACGAGAAATTTTGTACGCTCGTTCTGCCCAGTGCGTCCGTCATCATTACCTGACCCGTTCCCGCGCCGCTGATGTTAGGCATGGTGTTAATCTGAAAACTACCTGCGGGGACTTCTCCGTTGTAGTACCTGACGCCGTCCACGTACAGCTCAACGTTTGACGGCAACGTCGCGGATCCCAGATATGCAGGGAGCGGGGTGGTTGGCTTATAGGGCTGCAAACCAAAATCGGTTCCTATCTGAATACCGCCGATACGCGTCGGTCGGGACCAGATGAGTGAACTTGTCAGGGTATCGCCAACGGTGAGCGCCAACATCGAATCAGGAAATGACGTACGCCAACTGGTGTCGAGGCGCTCAAAGCTGTTATCGGCATATTCCTCGGTGGAGTACTGCGTCAACTGGGTGGTGCTGAGCACGCCGGCAGCATTGAAGGCGCGAAGTTCACTGAAAGTGTTGATTGCACTTTCATCCCCCTGTTGGGTATAGATATCATAATTGAGGAGCGCCCCGCGTGATGTTGTCGCCGTTGGCGAGGTTTCAGTGGGCGAGTTAAGCTGCGTGGTCGCAAGATCGAGTGAACTGAGTGGCACAGTAAGCGAGAGCGTTTGCAATTGAACGTTGTAGTCAATGGTTAGCTGGGGGATATCATTCAGGCAGACGGCGTTAGTGGCATCTGGAGCAAAGCGGAACCCCATTTTACGCAGGGTATCTGCTCCCGCATAAAGCTTTCCATTATCGTAGCCAAAATGTACCAGCCCAACGGGATTTCCATTTAAGGTGACGTCGAGATACAAATCGACCCCCGTAATCTGCGAAGTGCTATTAATAACACTATTTTCGTTCTGGTTATTATTCAGCGTTTGTGCGCAAACCATTCCCGAAATTAATACTCCATTGAGAAAGCAATATTTCACCAGAAGCCAGGATCTGTTACAGATCTTGTACTGTTTTTTGGCCATTGATTGTGACTTCAACTTTCCCGCCATAATGATTATTACTGGCCGACGGGGAGACTATCCAGCGCATTGTTGAGCCGGGTAAAACGTAGCCTAATAGTCCGGGTGTTATGACTTTTTTAGCACCGTCAGGGCTTATAAATGTTGCAGCGGATAATTGCGCATGCCCATTTCCCTGATTGCTGACTTCAATAAATTTTTTGCCATTCAGTTGTTGTAATTTCCATTGCAGTTTTGCCTGCGTTTGTGCCGCTGATGTCGGTTGAATGAAAACGGGAACGGAATAATGCAGCACAAACTGAAGCTTATTTTTTTCTACTTTTGCAGGCGGCAACTCATCTATCGACAAACGATAAGCGTCTTCGGCATGCACCGAGGGAGGGCTTGTGCGAATAACACGAATCAACTGACGTTCTCCAGGGGCTAATGCCAGCATCGGCGGGCTAATGACCAGCCCCTGAGAGGGAGAAAGTTTGTCGTCATAAGCGCTCTGGCTCCAGCGAAAAACCCGAACCTGGGCGTTGAGCACATTTTCACCTGCGTTACTCAGCCAGATACCATCGGCATTTTGCGTTGCTTGCAACGTTAATGTAACCGGGGCTATTTGCAGCCCGCTGGCGGCGGCGGGGTTAACGCTCGCCACCATCCCTAACAGGCATGCGCAGGCACACTGCTTAACAGGCAGTTTTACTTTCATGTAGCTTCCTGAAGTTAGTAGTTAACGTTAACCGTTACCGTGTCGGCATAGTCGTCAGGAGTGAAGTTGGCGCTCGGTGCGGTGGCATAAACAGTATAGGTTTGCGCCAGACCGGTCCCCGTCGCCGCTACGCCATTTCCAGGCGCGGTGTCGGTGGCGGTATTACCCCACACCGGACCTGTTGCTGACGTGCGATTTAGCTGATAGGGCACTTTGTCGGTATTGGTGGCAGCGTTAGCCACAGAGGACATGGCGCCTGAGCCCGTCGTCGTCCCTCCATTGGCAGCCGACGGTGCCAGGCCGATAAAATAGGGCGTGGTTTTTGAGCAATTAATTGAAATAGTGTTGCTTGCACTGGTATTTGTCGCAGTGGTATTCACCGGACCAAGCGTGATATTTGAAGCCGAACCAGCAGTTACGGTACAGGCCTTCTGAATCGTCATCAGCACCTGAAATGTTCCGTTAACGGTTGCTGCATTTGCCACTGATATAATGGAAAAGGCGCAGCAACAAAGAATTAAGCGTTTGTCTAAGACTAGAGCCATATCCTTTACCTTTTTCAAATAACCACATTTATTACTTTAGAAAAACAATAATGTGGCACAAGAAGACATAATTTAACCCTAGAATAAGTATTAGGCGTACGCCAGTTGATCTAATGAATTTTACTTAGGAAAAAGGTGATGGCGTCTACAAAAAAATAATACCAACGGGTGAGTATGTTGTTTGGTTTTTATGCTATGCCGGGTGTTTAGTCAAAAGGCCAGGGGGCAGCATATTCAGTGGATGGTACTCAAATGACCACCCAAAATATGAGAATCGTAGGTTTTATCTTCCTTAATTCAGTACCGTATTACCTGTTGGTTATGGGCTGTGGAAAACGACTTTATAACCTTGCTCATTCCAGTGTTGTAGCAGCTCATTTTGTCTGCGGGTTGGCGTAATACCGGTCCAGACAAAAAGCGTCTGCCCTGGGAAAAGTTCTGGTCTTGGCGATTCAATGGGTTCAGCAAGAACGGCAATATGCCAGCCAGATTGCGATAAGCGCCAGGCTTCGAGCCACAGACGGGTTCTGTCTTCAACATCCCAGGCCATCAGGATGGCATCTTTCCCTGACTTGCGCCGCGTTTCAGACAGCAGTGTGGCAACATATTCAATCAACGCGCCATCAAGCATACTGTTCATAATGCGGGATGTATTATGATCAAGCATTAGCCGTTGACGTACGGGAAGATAAACGTGATCAATCAGTGCATCTACGGGATGGACGCGACCAAGTGCGATAATTTTGGCTCGCAGCTTCGGTGGATGCGCCATGCGAAGAATACTCATCATCTCTTCTTGCAATTGATTCCAGTCGTCGTCAGTTTGACGGGTACTGGTTTCCAGTAATGCTTTTACTTTGCCAACGGGTGTGCCACTGTTAATCCAACGTTTTATTTCTTCAATACGTTGAATATCTTCTTCATCAAAGAGACGGTGGCCACCTTCGCTGCGTTGAGGTTTGAGTAAGCCGTAACGTCGTTGCCATGCCCGGAGGGTGACAGGATTTATCCCGCAACGTTCTGCGACATCTCCAATGCTGTAATAAGCCATAGTTCCCCCAGACACTCCTGATTCTCCGTCACCGATATGCGGTTCCTGTTACTTTGTACAAGATGCATCAAATTGTACAAAACATACAGAGAATTCTAGCAAAATTAAGATTTACTTTACTATCACGCAGGGTGAAATGCTGAATTTTTAAGTTCAGCATGAGAGAGGGGATGGGAATTATTGTTTGCTAACAATGCCTTAGGTGTTCTGATGCTGAGAAATCATTTTTTCTCTGGCCATGCAACAGACGGCGTACCATTCAGGCAGGCTTGTGCAAAAAGGTTACCCTGGAAGATTTCAATACCTGCGGACTCAAGCCACATCCACTCTTCAGGTTTTTCAACGCCGACTGCGGAAATCATGATTTCCAGCGAAGTGCAGCATTTGATAATTGCCTGAATGATGGCCTGTCTTGGTCCACTTTTATGCACATCCGTGATGAGCTCGCGGCTTATCTTTATTCGGTCGGGTTGAAAACGAGACAGAAGCTGAAGCCCGGCAAAACCTGCCCCAAAATGATCTATCGCTACACAGATCCCCGCAGCCTTGAGTGACTTCACTGCCTGCGCGAACGTATCAAAACGAGAAATAACTTCGCTTTCGGTAAACTCTACAATGATTTGTTCAGGCACCAGTCCGTGCGCCGCGATTTCGTTTATCAGAAAGCTGACTGCATCGGGTTTATTTACCAGGGTCATGGGGAGCAGATTGACTGAAAGCATTTTGTCGTTAAGTCCCAGCGCGCTTGCCATTGCAAAAGCAGTCTTTTTGCTCTGCAGATCCGCGGTATACAGTTCCTCAGGATTTAAGTTGTCAAAATAAGTTGCGGGCGTTTCACCGTCTCTACCACGAATAAGTGCTTCAAGGGCAATGACGCGTTGCGACATAGGATCGATAATTGGTTGAAAAGCAAAGCTGAAATCGATATCGGACGGGAGTGTGCTTTCATCCAGGAGAGTACAAGAGTCGTCGGCAACAAAACTCCAGTAATCAGGCGCAGGTATTTCAAAATAGCTCGATTTTTCCGTCGCAAGGACAAATGTGCGGAAAAACTGTAATGCCCTGTCATCATACGTGAGCTGAAATTTAGATGTTCCCTTGTTAAGTACCGCTTGCAGGACGTCATTGCGTTCATGTTTTTGTAAATCAAATAACTCCATCCCCACCTTTCCGAATCTTCTCGCAGGCGCGTAATCACACATCAGCTCAACGATATTGTGGTGCCGTGGATCGTTACATATACAACGATAAATCTCCTTTACCTGCTCCTCAGGGCCTTCAAGCAGTTGGAAAAAGTGGCGACCGTTAAAAAGTAAAATCCCCGTAACATCAGATCGCCTGTTTTTGAGATTTGCAGCTGTCACCATATCCTCAAGCGCTCTGAGGGGGGCGTCATCACGTAGATGGCTACGGTAAATAATGGTCGTGAGCATGGACAGTCCGGGATCATGGGGGGAAGAGGTATGGACAGTATCAGACAAACCAGCTTATGTCCTGATTTTAATACATTATTCTAACTTTATTTTTACAAACAAAGACACCTAAACGGATCAAATTCATTCGTTAAACGATGTGTGTTGTACAATTGAATTTGATTTCATGTAGATTGATATTTATGCAACTCATTGATTATGTTGACTTAGCACTTATTGCTAAAAATTAACGAGCTGCGTTGTACACATTTTTGGTACAACTTTGCTACTGTTATAAAACTTAATATTCACCAGCATTTTGTTACAGGAGCATGACATGCAGCAGCATACCGTTCGCACTGATTCTGCAAGCGCGATTTCTCGTTACTTTGCAAAGGCGCATCTGCCAACCCAACAGGAAACATTGGGAGAAATCGTCACTGAGATACTCAAAGATGGGCGAAATCTGAACCGCAAATCACTTTGCACCAAGCTTCTGAGCCGTCTTGAAAAAGCATCAGGGGAGAACGAACAGAAACATTACAATGCGTTAATTGGCTTGCTTTTTGAATAAAAGGAAGTCTGACATACAGAATCGGAGTAAATACTGACGTCGTTATGAATAAAACTGACAGTGAACGCTTGAAACATGAAATTACAGGTTTGGCTGTGCTAGAAATTTTGCGAATGCATACAGACGTTTCGTTAGCTGCAGTGATTAAGCAACTGCGACTTATGCAGGCCAGTGAAATGGATAGCGCACGCAAGCAATTAATTGACAGCGTTATCAATGATTTCACAAACATTAATCCGGGAAAGATAAGCAGAAAACCGGATAAAACCAGAGATGAGAGTGCTTTCAGTGCCAGCAAAAACCCTAAATTACATTAAAGATAATCTTCCAGACTATACAAGCGAGGTTACCATGCTTCATGAAATTAATGTCCACAGTGTAATGACGGATAAAGCTTTATCAAGTTACTTCCATAATGCAGGTGAGCTATTAGCAGATGAGTCTGTGGTATTGGGGCAGGCGGTAACAAATGTAATTCTGGCTGGTGATAATGTTAATAATAAAAATATCATTTTAAGCCTGATTGGTTCTCTGGAGTCAACAGTTGACGTTGTCCAGGCAGATGTTATCAGAAAAACCCTGGAAATAGTGTTGCGTTACACAGCTGACGATGTCTAATAAGTTTTCATATTAATATAATATGTACAGTACCTTTGTTATATGCTTAAAGCATTCATGCTGAGCATTTTTTTTGATTAAGACTATACATAGCACCCTCTCATTTTTATGACTACATTTTATGGGGGTTGATATGGCCAATTCTATTCCGGAAAGCTTTATTTTTTGCTGTGCGTTGTATAAAGATATAGAGCGTAAGGTAATGTTAAAACAAGGTTATATCAATAATGATGTTCTTGTTCAGGCTTTTAGTATTCAGTTGAAGAATGAGAAGAATGCGATTTTAACCGATCTCTATACACAGATTTTGGCTCATCTTCAACCCGACAAAGTAGTACAACACGGTTAGGTTTATTGTGATTTTTCATTGAGGCCATAATGATGAACATCGTTCAGGAACAAGTTGGAAACGCAGAGTTATGGCTTGATGATATTTTTATCAGGCAAGGGTTAAAGAATATTCTTGCCGATATATTTTTCGAAGATGACCAGACGCGTCTTGTTTTCTTCACCGCCAATCACTTTGATGCGGTAAAAAAGCAAAAATATGATCTGAATACGCATCGTTTGGTACTGTTGATTGATGGTCATCAGTATCAGTATCTCAATGATATTTCACTTTACAGACTTCCAGTGGATATTGGCGTTGGCTCAATTAAACAATTTATTATTGATATCACTCGTGCTGGTGGTGAGCACGAGAATCAATCGAAAGCATGTATCTCTTTGACCGCACGAGATAAATATATTTTAACGCAGTTAGGAGAAGGTCGAACTATTTTTGAGATATCCGCCTTGTTAAATCTACACTTAAAAACGATTTACCAGGCCAGGCAGAATCTGATCAAGAAACTTGGTTGTTCTGGGCTGATTGATTTTCAGGGAATACTGCGAGCGCAGGTATTCCGCAACTGGCTGGAACATGCCTGAGCATCGATAATCTTAACGAGCTGAGCGGTATTTTTTTACCTGTACAGGTTCAGCTCGTTAATAATGCACTCAGGTTCTTCACGCAGAGGCATATTGTCTATGTCCAGAACCCCATCATTTTTTTGCGGATCATCAGCCCGCAGGCCTGCAAACAGTGGGGTAAGATCCTGTTGTGCTTCACCTCGTTCAGCCATCAGCTCGAACGTTTTATTTTTTGCCTCGTCGTGGGTCAGGGCACTGACCAGAACCTCGGCGATTTGCTCGCGGGATATCACACCATCTTCCGGTGTTCCTGCATGGCGACGATCTCCCTGAAGCATAACGATTCGGTGTTCATCATTGTTGTAATCAAACCAGCCGGGCCTGACGATGGTATAGGGGTGACCAGTGGCCCTGACCAGACGCTCGGCACGTCTTTTCCAGTCATGAACCTCAGTGCGTTGATTCCAGGTGCTGAGCCGTTCAGTCACGCCAATCGTGGTCATCAGGCCGATACGAACAGGCGTATCCTTAAATATGCGTAAAATATTACGTACTCCGCCGTAGTCTATCGCTCTGGCACCTATACGCCCCTGGCCATCGGAACCGAGCGTAAAGATGATGGCATCAATATCTTTCGGTAATTCGGTGAGTGTTTCAGGCATTGAAACATCGCCGTAAAAAATATCTGTTCCCCGAGGAAGCGATTTCACTTTGCGCTTATTTCGGATCAGCGCTACAGGCTGATGGCCCATTTTGATAGCGGTATTGACGACATGAAGGCCAATACTTCCTGTCGCCCCTGCAACGAGTATTCTCATGATAAACCTACTGATAATTCAGACTTATTTTCGATACAGTCAGAATATCAATTATCATTATGGTCAGTAATAGGGCTAAAATGATTGTGTCTATGAACACCCTTCATGAGTGTGCGATGAAGGGAATGCCGCCATAAGGAAATCGCCCATGCTGAAAGAAAACTTCAATGAACTGCAAATCTTTCTTGTGGTGGCAAGGGAGCGAAGTTTTACCAAAGCAGCGGGTAAACTGGGCGTTTCTCAGTCTGCACTCAGCCACGCGATGAAGGCCCTGGAGGAAAGGCTGAATATCCGCCTTCTGACCCGTACGACACGAAGCGTTGCCCCTACGGAAGCCGGTGAGAGAATCATTGCCTGCCTTGAACCGCGTATTGCCGATCTTGAGCAGGAGCTGGAATCACTGGTTCAACTGAACGGCACCGCCTCCGGCAATATCCGTTTATCTGCCGGGGAGCATGCCGCGCGAAGTCTGGTATGGCCGAAGCTAAAACCCTTCCTCAGGGAATACCCGGAAATCAATCTCGAACTGGTGGTGGATAACGGCTTTGTTGATATTGTTGAGGGGCGTTTTGATGCCGGGATCCGCTTGGGCGAAAGTGTGGATAAGGACATGATTGCGGTAAGGATTGGCCCTGACATGAGAATGGCTGTTGTAGGAGCGCCGTCTTATTTCGCTGCAAATCCTGCCCCTGAAACGCCGCACGAGCTACAAAATCACCGGTGCATCAATATGCGCCTGCCGACGGCCGGTGGGCTTTACCACTGGGAGTTTGAGAAGGATGGGAAACCGTTACGGGTCAGAGTGGAAGGGCAGGTCACGTTTAATCTGCAGGCGGAAAGGATTGATGCGGCGTTATCCGGTTTTGGTATCGCCTGCATACCTGAAAACAGGGTGCAGGATGATATAAAGTCAGGAGAGCTTATTCAGGTTCTGCAGGACTGGTGTCCGTCTTTCCCCGGATATTATCTTTATTACCCGAGCCGTAAGCAGCATCCGCCCGCTTTTGCGCTGATGATCGATGCACTTCGCTACTCGGAATAACGGGTCCGTAGACCCGTCCGGGTATTAACGGCCTACGCGAGCCTGATGCTCAGGAGAGTAACGTTCGCCGACGATTTTAATCGTTTCAAGCGCCTGGGTTATCTGCCGTGAGTCATTCTGCGAAAGGATGATGTCGGCAACCCCCAGGTTTTCCTCCAGCCGGTGCAGTTTGGTGGTACCAGGAATAGGAGCAATCCACGGCTTTTGTGCCAGCAGCCATGCCAGCGCGATTTGTGCAGACGTCACGCCTTTCTCTGCCGCCAGTTCCCCCAGCAATGAGACCAGCTTTTCATTGGCTTCAATCGCCTGCTCGGCGAAACGCGGCACTTGGCTTCTGTAATCATCCTTGCCAAAAGTGGTTCCTGGCTTAATTGATCCCGTCAGGAAGCCTTTGCCTAATGGGCTGAAGGGCACAAAACCAATACCCAGTTCCTCCAGTAACGGCAGAATCTCCTTCTCAGGCTCACGCCACCACATCGAGTATTCGCTTTGCAGCGCAGTGACCGGTTGTACGGCATGCGCGCGGCGAATGGTTTGCGCACCTGCTTCGGACAGACCGAAATGTTTAACTTTGCCTTCAGCGATCAGGTCTTTTACCGTACCCGCAACATCTTCAATGGGGACATCCGGATCGACACGGTGTTGATACAGCAGGTCAATGACATCAGTCTTAAGACGGCGTAATGATCCTTCAACGGCTTCACGGATATGCTCCGGACGGCTGTTTAAAATCTGCTGCTTGTTGTCGTCGCCAAAAGTAAAACCAAATTTAGTGGCGATAACCACACGGTCACGAAACGGTTTTAAGGCAACGCCTACCACCTCTTCATTAAGAAAGGGGCCATACACTTCAGCGGTATCGAAGAAGGTGACGCCACGTTCAACCGCTGCACGAATGAGTTCGATAGCCTGCCGGGTATCGGTCGCCGGGCCGTAGCCGTGGCTTAAGCCCATGCAACCGAGCCCAAGCGCGGAGACTTCGAGTCGGGATTGACCCAGATAACGTTTTTGCATTGTATGAATACCTCTTTTATCGCGACTTAAACATCAAGCTTACGGCCAGCCAGCCATTCAACTCTGGCAGGATCGCGATGGGAAAAGAATGCACTCGTTGCGGTGTCGATAGCGGTAATCTGCAGCATATCTCCAGCGCTGAGTTCAAAATCGAGAATGTTGATGTTCTCTGCCATGCGTTCTTTGCGCACCGATTTCGCCAGCGAAACGATGCCTCGCTGGAAGATCCAACGCAGCACAACCTGGCCCACGCTTTTGCCGTACTTCTGGCCAATTGCCGTCAACACCGGGTGCTGGAACAGGCCGTTTTTACCTTCTGCAAACGGTGCCCAGGCTTCCGGCTGAATGCCGCGGCTTTGATTCCATGGAACCGCATGCAACTGTTGGTTGAAGGGGTTAACTTCAATCTGGTTCACCGCAGGGGCCACTTTGTTAAAGGCGATAAGATCGGCCAGTCGGTCAGGATGGAAATTGCTAACGCCAATGGCGCGGATTTTGCCAGCCTGCTGCAGTTCTTCCATCGCACGCCATGCCCCATGGACATCGCCGTAAGGCTGGTGAATCAGATACAGGTCAACGTAATCAAGCTGCAGTCGGTTCAGAGAGCGTTCGAACTGGGCTTTCGCGCCTTCATAATTAGTATCCTGAAGCCACAGTTTGGTGGTGACAAACAGTTCATCACGGGCGATGCCGGTCTGTTTCAGCGCGTTCCCGACCTGGGTTTCATTCTGGTAAGACGCGGCGGTATCGATCAGACGGTATCCAGTATCGATGGCATCAATAACGGCTCTTTCGCATTCAGCGGCATCCGTCATCTGAAAGACACCGAAGCCCAGCAGGGGCATTTCAATCCCGTTGTTCAGTTTTACAGTTTGCATGACGTTATCCTTCAGCTGTTGTGTTGGAAAAGCATAACGCAAACTGATTTATTCGATTAGATGGGGTAATTAGCTAGGGTTTATTAGGTGGGCTCATTAATTTAGACGGGGGAGGGAAGGTCGGCTTTGTGCCAGAAGGGGACATTACAGATATGGCCGCGCGGTGTCACTTGCGGGGGTTACATGATTTACCTGTAATCAAGTGCAATAGCAAACGGGCAAATATTCTTGAGGCTGCGGGGAAGTGCAGCCTCAGTGATATGACTGTGGAAAGCGGTTTATTATTTCTTTGCTGCTCGAATCAGGCCGTCAAGCCATTCCTGATGACCATTAAGCATTGGGTTCGGGCGGGTATTTGCCAGATCTTTTGCCGGGACTCCGTTCTGTGTTTCCTGCGTTAGGATACGGACCCTGTGACCGGAAAGATCCTCCAGTAGCCACGCATGATGGACATCGAGTCGTTGAGCGGTATCTTTTTCACCGGCCCATCCGTGCCATGCCAGACGAGCAGGTTTACCTTCAGCAGGTGGAACAAACTCCACAACCTGAGCTTCAACTGGGAAACCAAACGTGCTGAAGTAGAAGCGAACCCCATTTTCCAATTCTGGACCTTTGTTGTCATAAAAGCGCACATCGGCGGAATTTTTATAGTATTCCGGCCATAGCAATGGCTGACTCAGGAGCGGCCAGACATCATTGACGTTCAGACCTGAGATGATCATTTCATTAGAAACAAAGTTATCGGTAAAACCCGGAACAAAGCCTTCTGGCCAGTTAATCGCGTTCATAAATTTCTCCAATTGCTATAGTTGAGTGCACTGCGTGTGTCATTACGGCAGTAACGTGATGACAGTGATTATTGGTGCAATGGAGTTATAAGGCGAATTGTCATTACTTATATTCTTAATAAGATAAATTATATCAGGACGCGGGATGTTGGCTTACTTCTGCGCATAAAGCACGAATCCACTGATGACTTGGGTCACGATGGGTTCGCTCATGCCAGGCCATGCTCTTGGTAAAGCCGGGTACTTTCAGGGGCAAAGGGAGAATGATGAGATCGTTGTTAGTCAGGACCATGCGGTGAGGTACAACTGCAATCATATCAGTCACTTGTAATATATCAGGTATCACCTGAAAACTATTAACTGACATGCCTACTCGTCGTGTCAGACTGAGCTTAGCCAGTGCTTCATCTGTAACACCGGTGAAGTTACCTTCTGAAGACACCAGAATATGTTCCTGTTTGCAAAATTGTTCGAGCGTCATTTCTGAACTCGCTGCCAGAGGATGATGACGTCGTGCTACGCAGACATAATCTTCTTCATAGAGCGCTCTTCCATGCAGGTCTTCGGGGGTTGTTTGCGGTGTTATCAAAGCCAGATCAACTTCACCCCGAGATAACTGCTGATACATTCGCTCATTGTCCACGGGCCGCACGGCGATTTTAATATACGGTGCACGTTGTTTTAGCTCAGCCATCAACGGAACGACAACAGCCTTAAGTGCATAGTCCGTTGCGACGATGGTATAAGTCAGTTCCACCGTCACGGGATCAAATTTCTTTGGTTTCAGCAGGATAGCGATATCGGTGAGGATTTGTTTTACCGGCGTAGAAAGTTCGTTGGCCCGCATTGTGGGGACCATACCGTGGCTGGTGCGAACAAAGAGTGGATCGTCAAAGTAATCACGCAAGCGAATAAGCATACCACTGACGGCAGGCTGCGTCAGTGAGAGGCGCTGTGCAGCCCGAGTCACGCTTCCCTCATCCAGTAATGCATCAAGGGCCTTAAGAAGGTTAAGGTCGAGGGTTCTGATATCATTTTTCATAATGAACTAGCCTGACAGATATTAAAATTTTAATTCAGGCTAAATGCTCGGGAAAAGGTTGTCTAGAAGGTTTGCGAGTGTTTTCCTTTTGGGGGAACTTCCATTTCTGGATGGTAGGCCTTGTACGGATAAGTCCGCTCTTCAGCTCAAAGCAGACCTTGGAATTGAAAGCAGAGGGACTACCTGACACAATTTTGCACAGTGAAGAGTCGGGCGTTGTTAACGTTCAGATTTTCAATGTATCAATGACCATCCGCAGGGCGGGAGAGACGTTGCGATGGGGATAATAGAGAAACAATCCTTCCATTCGCAGGCTGTAACGCTGCAACACCCTGATAAGCTTACCGCTTTCTAAATCATGCGCGACCAGTTCAACAGGAACATAGGCCAATCCGAGGCCCAGTCGGGCGGCCTCTGCTTCCATATAGCTGTCGGATAAGGCCCATTGCCCTTCGGGTTGATGAGTGATTTTTTTATCATCCTGAGTGAGTTCCCACTGGTATACGCTGCCGTCGGCAAATTGATAGGCGATACAGGGATGCGTCTTTAAATCTGTCGGGGTTTGCGGAAAAGCGTAGCGACGAAAATGTTCCGGAGTCCCCACAATCGCCATCTCCATATCGGGCGTGATGCGCACCGCGACCATGCCCTGGCCGACTTCAGGCCCCAGACGGACACCAGCATCGAATCGCTCTTCGATGATATCGACGAACCGGCTCTCATTCATCAGTTCCAGTCTGATATCAGGATAGCGCTGTTTAAATACCGCCAGCTTTGGCAGCAGGCATTTATCAATGGCGTGCTGGCTGGCATTGATACGTACCGTACCGGAGGGCGTCTCTCGATAGTGCGCCAGCGTGGCAAGCCCAAGATCTAACGTATCAAATCCAGATGCCGTCTTCTGGTAGAGCTGCTCGCCTGCTTGCGTCAGCGATAGTTTACGCGTGGTACGCACCAGCAGCTGGACGCCCAGCCTTTCTTCAAGCTCGCGAACAGAACGGCTGACTCCTGACTGAGCAAGCCCCAGCCGCTGAGCCGCTGCGGTAAAGCAGCCTTCTCGCACCACCTGCATAAACAGGTACAGCTCGTTGTAGTTCTCCCTTTTCGCCATTGAAAAATCCCCCCGGAATGACAGCAAATTCAGTATTGATTTATAACAATATGGTATCAATCTTAGCAGTAATCGCCCCCTAATCAGCACTAATTCTGCTCACTATAATGACCCCATCAAAGCAAAGCACCGCAGCGTTGTCCGTCGGAAACCTGTATCTCTCTGTTGTTTTTTATGGGGATTTTTATGAAAGCCTTCACCCTAACGCTAAAAACCGCGATGCCGGCCATGCTGTTATTCGCATCATTAAGTGGAGTCACGACAATGAGTTATGCTGATTCAACCAATCCTAATGCCCCTGTGTCCATGACAGATAAATGGGATAAAACGTTCGCCGAGAGCCAGAAAGTCGAACATCGTAAAGTCTCGTTCCCGAACCGATATGGCATCACCTTAGTGGGCGATCTTTACCTGCCTAAAGACCGTGGCGATCGCAAGCTGGCGGCGATTGCGGTCAGTGGGCCATTTGGCGCGGTGAAAGAGCAATCCAGCGGCCTGTATGCGCAGACGCTGGCGGAACAAGGATTTGTTACCCTGGCATTCGATCCCTCTTACACGGGGGAAAGCGGCGGCTATCCGCGAAACGTCGCCTCACCGGATATCAACACTGAAGATTTCAGCGCGGCGGTGGATTTCTTAGGGCTGCAAAAAGAGGTGGATCGCAACCGTATCGGGCTGCTCGGTATTTGTGGCTGGGGCGGCATGGCGCTGAACGATGCCGCGATGGATACCCGCGTTAAAGCGGTGGCTACCAGCGTGATGTACGACATGAGCCGGGCGATGGGCCATGGTGTGGGGGATGGCAAAGACCGTTATTCCACCGCCGACCGTCGTGCTGTTCTGCAATATCTGAATGAACAGCGCTGGAAGGATGCGCAGAGCGGCACGTTCGCACACGGTGCTCATGATATTAACGTCGACAGCAACGGCAAGGCCAGCGCGGGCGAGCGCGTTCTGCCAGAAACGCTGCCGGCAAATCCGCATCCGATACTGAAAGAGTTCTTCGATTACTATCGCATGCCGCGCGGCTTCCACGAGCGTTCCGTTAACTCGACCGGGGCGTGGACGGCAACGATGCCACTGTCGTTTATGAATATGCCGCTGCTGAGCTACGCCAGTGAAATCACCATCCCAACGCTTATTGTGACCGGTGAGAAAGCGCATTCACGCTATTTTGCTGAAGATGCTTTCAAGGCGATTGGCAGTAAAGACAAAGAACTGGTAGTGGTGCCAGGGGCAAATCATGTGGACCTCTACGATAACGTGGCCGGAAAAATACCTTTCGCGAAGTTCGAACAATTTTTCCAGACCAAACTGAAATAAACCCTCTCCTGAATTGATGCAAAGCCACCGGCCTCTGGCGGGTGGCTTTTATCCTGATCTTCGTGAAATTTCACTATGTCGACGCTAAACCAAACACCATCACATCCTCATCAGCGCGCATACTGGGGCGGTATTTTTGCCATGACCCTGTGCGTGTTTGTGCTGATTGCTTCTGAATTTATGCCCGTCAGCCTGCTCACGCCGATTGCCCGCGATTTAGGCGTGACGGAGGGGCTGGCAGGCC
>NZ_JAOWDP010000056.1:0-75253 GCF_030334595.1 Citrobacter sp. Ce104 | reverse complement strand
CTGAGCCATGATCAAACTCTTCAATTTAAGTTTGATGCTCGTGAATTAAACTTCGTAATGAATTACGTATGTTCACTCAGGAGACTTGGTATTCATTTTTCGTCTTGCGACGTTAAGAATCCGTATCTTCGAGTGCCCACACAGATTGTCTGATAAATTGTTAAAGAGCAGTGCCGCTTCGCCTTTTCTCAGCGGCGCGGGGTGTGCATAATACGCCATCCCGCTACAGAGTCAAGCGATTATTATCGCCTTTCCCCGCTGACCCGGCGGCTTGTAATCCGTTGTTCCGTGTCAGTGGAGGCGCATTATAGGGAGTTATTTCAGGCTGACAAGTTAAAAATACAAAAAACTTATCAAGCGATTACTTTTCAACCAATAGTTCAATTTTCGCCTGGTTTTTAAACACAAACGAGCCCCGTAGGGCTCGTTTATTGTCGTTTTGTGACTTACTGCACTGCCACAATACGATCGTCATTCACTTCCAGGCGAATCGTTTTGCCTGGAATCAGCTCACCAGACAGGATTTGCTGCGCCAGAGGGTTTTCGATCTGTTGTTGGATAGCGCGTTTTAATGGACGTGCGCCATACACCGGATCGTAACCATTCGCACTCAGTAGCTTAAGCGCCTCGTCAGAGATATGGATTTCATAGCCACGCTCTTCCAGACGTTTGTACAGACGCTGCAGTTGGATCTGAGCAATAGAAGCAATGTGCTGCTCACCCAACGGATGGAATACAACAACCTCATCTATACGGTTGATGAATTCCGGGCGGAAGTTATGGCTCACGACGCCCAGCACCATATCCTTCATGTGGCCGTAATCCAGCTCACCAAAGCGTTCCTGAATCAGATCCGACCCCAGGTTCGAGGTCATGATGACAACCGTATTACGGAAATCAACCGTTCTCCCCTGCCCGTCAGTCAGACGACCATCATCAAGCACCTGCAACAGAATGTTGAATACATCCGGGTGCGCTTTCTCCACTTCATCCAGCAGGATGACAGAGTAAGGACGACGACGTACCGCTTCCGTCAGGTACCCCCCCTCTTCATAACCGACATATCCCGGAGGCGCGCCAACCAGACGAGACACCGAGTGTTTCTCCATAAACTCGGACATATCGATACGCACCATTGCATCATCACTGTCGAACATAAAGTTTGCCAGCGCTTTGCACAGCTCAGTTTTACCGACACCGGTTGGGCCAAGGAACAGGAATGAGCCAATCGGACGATTCGGATCGGACAAGCCCGCGCGGCTACGACGGATGGCGTTAGAAACGGCTTCCACCGCTTCATTCTGGCCAATCACGCGGCTGTGCAGCTCCTGCTCCATACGCAACAGTTTTTCCCGTTCGCCTTCCAGCATGCGAGCAACAGGGATCCCGGTCCAGCGCGCCAGCACTTCCGCAATTTCTGCGTCCGTGACTTTGTTACGCAGCAGACGCATGGTTTTGCCTTCAGACTGGGTGGCTGCTTCCAGCTGTTTTTCCAGTTCAGGAATTTTGCCATACTGCAATTCAGACATCCGCGCCAGGTCGCCGACGCGACGCGCCTGTTCGATGGCAATTTTTGCCTGCTCCAGCTCAGCCTTGATAGTTTGCGTTCCCGAGAGGGATGCTTTTTCAGCTTTCCACTCTTCTTCCAACTCAGAATACTGGCGCTCTTTGTCGTCCAGCTCTTCGTTGAGCATATCGAGACGTTTTTTACTCGCCTCATCAGACTCTTTCATTAATGCCTGCTGTTCCAGTTTGAGCTGGATAATACGGCGGTCGAGCCTGTCGAGTTCCTCCGGCTTGGAGTCAATCTGCATACGAATGCTGGATGCCGCCTCATCAATAAGGTCGATAGCTTTATCCGGCAACTGACGATCGGCAATGTAGCGGTGAGACAGCGTTGCTGCCGCAACAATCGCCGGGTCAGTAATCTGCACATGGTGGTGCAGCTCATAACGCTCTTTCAGGCCGCGCAGAATCGCGATGGTATCTTCAACGCTTGGCTCAGCCACAAACACTTTCTGGAAACGACGTTCCAGCGCCGCATCTTTTTCGATGTACTGGCGATATTCGTCGAGAGTTGTTGCGCCTACGCAGTGCAGTTCCCCACGCGCCAGCGCCGGTTTCAGCATGTTCCCGGCGTCCATGGCGCCATCGGCTTTACCTGCACCTACCATGGTATGCAGCTCATCAATAAACAGAATGACATTGCCTTCCTGTTTCGAGAGATCGTTCAGCACACCTTTTAAGCGTTCTTCAAACTCACCACGATATTTAGCCCCAGCCACCAGCGCGCCCATATCCAACGCCAGCACACGGCGACCTTTTAAGCCTTCCGGCACTTCACCATTGATGATACGTTGGGCCAGACCTTCCACGATGGCGGTTTTACCGACACCGGGTTCCCCGATTAACACCGGGTTATTTTTAGTACGACGTTGCAGCACCTGTATGGTGCGGCGAATTTCTTCATCACGCCCGATTACCGGATCGAGTTTGCCCTGTTCGGCACGTTCGGTCAGATCGACGGTATATTTTTTCAAGGCCTGACGTTGGTCTTCAGCCCCCTGGTCATTCACGCTTTCACCTCCACGCATTTGTTCAATTGCCTGAGTGATATTGGCGGTCGAAGCACCTGCTGATTTTAATAAGTCGGTCAGCGTACCGCGTGACTCAAGCGCCGCCAGAACGAACAGTTCTGACGAAATAAAGTTGTCCCCACGTTTTTGCGCCAGCTTGTCGCAAAGATTCAGTACACGCACCAGCTCCTGAGAAGGCTGAACGTCACCGCCGGTACCTTCTACCTGCGGCAACCGGCTCAACGCCTGGTCAATGGCTGTACGTAACTGGCCAGCATTAATGCCGGCAGACGTTAATAAAGGACGTACCGATCCCCCTTCCTGATTCAGCAAGGCGCTCATTAGATGAAGTGGTTCGATGAATTGATTGTCGTGCCCCAATGCGAGTGACTGGGCATCGGCAAGAGCAAGCTGGAATTTATTAGTAAGACGATCCAGACGCATAACTCCTCCCATAACAGGCCAAAATTGCTACTGGAGATTAAATGAGGTCATCCCTCAATTATTCAAGGTGAATGACCTGAATTATGTGAAAAGAAAATTACGCGTACCGGATCGTCTTGATTCTTTAGGTTATATCAGCCAAATAAAACTTGCCATACGACCCGTGGTATTGTCGCGACGATAAGAGAAGAACGTCTCACTTTCGCTGAAGGTGCAGCGGTCGCCGCCGTGGACGTTCTCTACGCCGACATTTGCCAGCCGCTGGCGCGCAAGCTGATAAATATTCGCCAGGTATTTGTCGCCATGCGGTACAAATGCAAGGTCCGCTTGCGGATCTTTCGCCATGAACGCTGCGCGAACTTCTGGCCCCACTTCAAACGCGTTCGGGCCAATCGCCGGGCCTAACCAGGCAATAATGTTTTCAGGTTTATCGGCAAAACACGCTACCGTCTCTTCCAGTACGCCGGCGCATAATCCGCGCCAACCCGCATGTGCCGCCGCGACTTCCGTTCCCGCGCGATTACAAAACAGCACCGGCAGACAATCGGCCGTCATCACCGCACAGACGGTGCCCGGCGTGTTGCTGTATGAAGCATCTGCACGTTTGGAGGCGTAAGGCCCGCCGGTCAGTTTCAGGACATCCTTACCGTGGACCTGCTCCAGCCAGACAGGCTTTGACGGCAGATTGCCCGCAGTAAACAGTCGTTTGCGGTTCTCTTCAACATGCTCCGGGTTATCGCCGCAATGGGCGCCCAGATTCAGCGAATCGTAAGGCGGCATACTGACACCGCCAATACGGGTAGAACTACACGCCGCAACACCTTGCGGTATCGGCCACTGCGGGACAATTAGCTTACTCATAGCCAGGCAATATCATCCTTATGTTCTTCGAAATCAGCGCGCATCACTGCAATCAATTGCACCATATCTTGTGGTATAGGCGCGTGCCATTCCATTTCGATACCGGAAATTGGGTGATACAGGCGCAGCATAGTCGCGTGCAGCGCCTGACGGTCAAATTTACGCAGCACGGAGATAAATTCGTCTGAAGCGCCTTTCGGTGGACGCGGACGGCCGCCGTAGACCTGATCGCCCACCAGCGGATGGGTGATATGCGCCATATGCACGCGGATCTGGTGCGTACGTCCGGTTTCCAGACGCAACCGCAGACGCGTGTGCACACGGAAGTGTTCCATAATGCGATAGTGCGTCACCGCCGGTTTACCCATTGGATGCACCGCCATGTGCGTACGTTTGGTCGGGTGACGGCTAATCGGTTCCTCAACGGTTCCGCCTGCCGTCATGTGACCAATCGCCACGGCTTCGTACTCACGAGTGATTTCACGCAGCTGCAGCGACTCCACCAGACGTGTTTGCGCCGGAACGGTCTTTGCCACCACCATTAATCCGGTCGTGTCTTTATCCAGACGATGTACGATACCCGCACGAGGAACATCCGCGATTGGCGGATAGTAATGCAGCAACGCATTCAATACCGTACCATCAGGATTCCCGGCGCCCGGATGCACTACGAGGTCACGGGGTTTGTTGATGACAAGAATATCGTCATCTTCATAAACGATATCCAGTGGGATATCCTGAGGCTCAAAACGAACCTCTTCATCAATTTCTGCATTGATGGAGACGCGCTCTCCGCCCAACACTTTTTCTTTCGGTTTATCGCAAAGATTGCCATTTACCAGTACGCGCTGGTCGAGGATCCATTCTTTTATGCGCGATCGCGAATAATCAGGGAACAATTCGGCCAAAGCCTGATCTAAGCGTTGACCGAGCTGATTTTCGGAGACTGTTGCGGTGAGTTCTACTCGTTGTGCCATAAACTGCTTCTTCGTTTAACGTTGGGTTTTACGGCTTTGCCGTTTAATATAGTGTGCTATTGTAGCTGGTCTTAACCGGGAGCAGGAACAGAGAATCTCCCGTAAAACATTTTGAGGAAAGTCAAAACGTCATGACGCGCATGAAATATCTGGTGGCAGCAGCCACGTTGAGCCTGTTTTTGGCGGGTTGCTCTGGTTCAAAGGAAGAGGTGCCCGATAATCCGCCAAATGAAATCTACGCGACTGCTCAGCAAAAGCTGCAGGACGGTAACTGGAAACAGGCAATAACGCAATTGGAAGCGTTGGATAACCGTTATCCATTTGGACCGTATTCTCAGCAGGTGCAATTAGATCTCATCTACGCCTACTACAAAAACGCCGATCTGCCACTTGCTCAGGCTGCCATCGATCGTTTTATCCGTCTTAACCCGACACACCCTAACATTGATTATGTCATGTATATGCGTGGCCTGACCAATATGGCGTTGGATGATAGCGCACTGCAAGGATTCTTTGGTGTTGATCGCAGCGATCGCGATCCGCAACATGCCCGAGCTGCGTTTAATGACTTTTCCAAGCTGGTACGTGGCTATCCGAACAGCCAGTACACCACTGACGCCACTAAACGTCTGGTGTTCCTGAAAGATCGTCTGGCGAAGTATGAATATTCCGTTGCGGAATATTACACTGCCCGCGGTGCATGGGTTGCCGTGGTAAACCGTGTGGAAGGCATGCTGCGTGACTTCCCTGATACTCAGGCAACACGTAATGCTCTGCCGTTGATGGAAAACGCTTATCGCCAGATGCAGATGAATGCGCAGGCAGAAAAAGTAGCAAAAATTATTGCCGCCAACAGCAGCAACACCTGATTTACCTCAGAATGCAAAACGGCAGCCCAACGGCTGCCGTTTTTTTATCCATTAACGTCATCACTGAAGCGGTTTAGCTTCGACGCATCTCATCAAATATGGCCTGCTTTCAGGTATTCCTCAAGTAAAAAATCGCTTGTTCCTGCGATGCCTCACAAAAAGGTTTTCTTGACAAAAAGCGACAAAATAATGTGATTTAGATCACACATTTTGACATTAGGAACGGTATGCTGGAATCACCAAGACGGGAAAGACAAGAGGTAAAATTTATGACAATGAACATTACCAGTAAACAAATGGAAATTACTCCGGCAATTCGCCAGCATGTCGCAGACCGTCTCGCCAAACTAGAAAAATGGCAAACTCATCTGATTAATCCACATATCATTCTGTCTAAGGAGCCACAGGGTTTCATTGCTGATGCCACCATCAATACACCGAACGGACATCTGGTCGCCAGCGCAAAACACGAGGATATGTACACCGCAATTAACGATTTGATCAACAAGCTGGAACGGCAGCTCAATAAAGTGCAGCACAAAGGCGAAGCCCGTCGTGCCACAACTTCAGTCAAAGACGCCAACTTCGTCGAAGCAGAAGAAGAGTAGTCCCTTACATTGAGTGTATCGCCAACGCGCCTTCGGGCGCGTTTTTTGTTGACAGGGTGAAAACAGTACGGGTACTTTACTGACGTAGCCAAAGGAAAATTACATGAAACTTATCCCGTTCTTCTTCGCATTCTTTTTTACCTTCCCCTGAATGGGAGGCGTTTCGTCGTGTGATAAAGAATGCGAAGACGAACAATAAGGCCTCCCAAAACGGGGGGCCTTTTTTATTGATAACAAGAAAGGCAACACTATGACATCGGAAAACCCATTGCTGGCGCTGCGCGATAAGATCAGCACGCTGGATGAAAAATTACTGGCCCTGCTGGCTGAGCGACGTGGACTGGCCGTAGAAGTTGGCAAAGCTAAACTGCTTTCTCATCGTCCGGTTCGTGATATCGACCGTGAACGTGATCTGTTGGACCGACTCATTCAGCTTGGCAAAGCACATCATCTCGATGCTCACTACATTACTCGCCTGTTCCAGCTCATCATCGAAGACTCCGTCCTGACTCAACAGGCACTGCTGCAGCAGCATCTGAACAAAATTAACCCGCACTCGGCGCGCGTAGCTTTCCTCGGACCAAAAGGGTCATATTCCCATCTCGCCGCACGTCAGTATGCTGCCCGTCATTTTGAGCAATTTATTGAAAGCGGCTGCGCGAAATTTGCCGATATCTTTAATCAGGTCGAAACCGGACAAGCTGACTACGCAGTGGTTCCGATTGAAAACACCAGTTCCGGTGGGATTAACGACGTTTACGACCTACTACAGCACACCAGCCTGTCTATCGTTGGCGAAATGACCATTACGATAGACCACTGTGTCCTGGTGTCTGGCACGACGGATCTCGAGACCATTGAAACGGTATATAGCCATCCGCAGCCGTTCCAGCAGTGCAGTAAGTTCCTCGGTCGTTACCCACACTGGAAGATTGAGTACACCGAAAGCACCTCTGCGGCGATGGAAAAAGTTGCGCAGGCTAACTCACCCCGCGTGGCGGCGCTGGGGAGCGAAGCCGGAGGCGTACTGTATGGTTTGCAGGTGCTTGAACACATTGAAGCTAACCAGACGCAAAACATCACCCGCTTCGTGGTGCTGGCGCGCAAAGCAATCAATGTTTCCGACCAGGTTCCGGCAAAAACAACGCTGCTGATGGCGACAGGACAACAAGCCGGTGCGCTGGTTGAAGCGCTGCTGGTACTGCGTAACCATAATCTGATTATGACTAAACTGGAGTCACGCCCAATTCACGGCAATCCGTGGGAAGAGATGTTTTATCTTGATATCCAGGCCAACCTGGAATCCCCGCAGATGCAAAAAGCGTTGAAGGAGTTGGGTGAGATTACGCGTTCGATGAAAGTACTGGGCTGCTATCCGAGCGAGAACGTGGTGCCGGTGGATCCGAGCTGACAATCTTAATTTTCCGGATGGCGCTACGCTTATCCGGCCTACAATTCATGCGACTTTTGTAGGCCAGATAAGGCGAAGCCGCCATCCGATATCTTACTTAAGGACGACTGTCATTCGCCTGGCGCAACAAAGTACGGCTTTCACTCTGGAAGCGTTTCGCATAATCGCCGAACCAATGCTCCACCTTACGGAAGCTGTCGATAAACGCTTGCTTATCGCCCTGCTCCAGTAAACCGATCGCCTCGCCAAAACGTTGGTAGTAGCGTTTGATCAGCGCAAGGTTGCTCTCAGACGACATAATGATATCGGCATAAAGCTGCGGATCCTGGGCAAACAAACGTCCGACCATCGCCAGCTCAAGGCGGTAAATCGGAGAAGATAGCGCCAGCAACTGCTCAAGCTGAACATTCTCTTCCGCTAAATGCAGACCATAAGCAAAGGTCGCAAAGTGACGCAATGCCTGAATAAACGCCATATTCTGGTCATGTTCAACGGCGCTGATCCGATGCAGACGCGCCCCCCACACCTGAATCTGTTCCAGAAACCACTGATAAGCTTCCGGCTGGCGTCCGTCACACCAGACAACGACCTGCTTGGCCAGACTGCCGCTGTCCGGACCAAACATTGGGTGTAATCCCACCACCGGGCCGTCGTGGGCCGCCAGCATCGCCTGCAAAGGACCGTTTTTCACCGAAGCCAGATCCACCAGAATACAGTCGGACGGCAGACGCGGTAATTTGGCGATCACCTGCTCGGTGACGTGGATCGGCACACTGACGATCACCATGCCGGCATCAGAGACAATCTCCGGCGCGCGATCCCAGTCCTGCTGTTCCAGGATCCGTACCTGATAACCTGACAGGGTGAGCATTTTTTCAAACAGACGCCCCATCTGACCGCCGCCGCCGACAATCACCACCGGTCGCAGAGAAGGACAGAGCGTTTTAAACCCTTTATCGTTCTCACTGGAATAAGATTCGCGCATAACACGGCGCAGCACATCTTCAATCAGGTCCGGCGGCACGCCAAGTGCTTCCGCTTCCGCCCGGCGGGAGGCCAGCATAGAGGCTTCCCGTTCCGGCACGTAGATTGGCAGTCCAAAGCGGCTTTTTACTTCACCGACTTCGGCAACCAGCTCCAGGCGGCGTGCCAGTAAATCCAGCAGCGCCTTGTCGACTTCATCAATTTGATCGCGTAATGCGGTCAATTCAGCAACCATAACCAACCTCTTATGCTACACGCGCCGACAGCTGGCCGTTTAAATCCTGGCTAATTTCACGCAGTAGCGCATCCGTCATTTCCCAGCTAATGCAGGCATCGGTTACGGACACGCCGTATTTCATTTCGCTGCGCGGCTGTTCAGAGGACTGGTTGCCTTCGTGAATATTACTTTCAATCATCAACCCAATGATCGAGCGATTGCCATCTTTGATTTGTGCAATCACGGATTCAGCCACGGCAGGCTGACGGCGGTAATCTTTATTGGAATTACCATGACTGCAATCTACCATCAGAGAAGGTCGTAGTCCCGCCTGCTCCATCTCTTTTTCGCACTGGGCGACATCTGCCGGGCTGTAGTTCGGCGCTTTACCCCCGCGCAGGATCACGTGACCGTCTGGATTTCCCTGAGTTTGCAGCAGCGCAACCTGCCCGGCCTGGTTAATACCAACAAAGCGGTGTGACTGTGCCGCCGCGCGCATGGCGTTAATAGCGGTCGCCAGGCTACCGTCGGTACCGTTCTTAAAGCCAACCGGCATCGAAAGACCGGAAGCCATTTCGCGGTGGGTCTGCGATTCCGTGGTTCGGGCACCGATTGCGGACCAGCTAAACAGATCGCCCAGGTATTGCGGGCTATTTGGATCAAGCGCTTCAGTTGCCAGCGGTAGTCCCATATTCACCAGTTCAAGCAGCAGCTGACGCGCAATTTTCAGGCCTGCTTCAACATCAAAAGAGCCATCCATATGAGGATCGTTAATTAACCCTTTCCAGCCGACGGTGGTACGGGGTTTTTCAAAATAGACGCGCATCACCAGGTAGAGGCTATCGCTGACCTCTGCGGCAAGGGCTTTAAATCGACGAGCGTACTCAATAGCCATTTCAGGATCGTGAATGGAGCACGGGCCACATACCACCAACAGACGCGGATCGCGACCGGAGATAATATCTGAAATGGTTTTACGCGACTGGGAGATTTGCGCTTCTTGCGCCTGGCTCAACGGGAATTCAGCTTTCAGCTGCTCCGGAGTCATCAGAACCTGTTCGTCGGTAATATGTACGTTGTTCAGCGCGTCTTTTTGCATGATGGTGATCCTGTTTAGCTCGTTTGCGATAGTTGATCCTCAGCGAGGAGGAGATAACGATAACATAATGGGTAAAGATTTCAATCCACAATCCGTAAATTTTAATTTACAACATGCAATTTAAAGCCAAAATCAGCCATCATGAATGTACACTTAAATTTACACCAACCAATATTCAGATCCGCTATGCTTACAAAAACGAAGGAGTACAGGCAATGAAGCAATTCATCAGCACCTTATTTCTATTATTTATTAGCGGATGCCAGATAGATCCCTATACCCACGCCCCAACCTGGACGGGTACCGACTGGTACGATGCCGGGATACAAGATGCCATTTCGGGGTATGCCGTTAAAGATAATGAAACTCTTGCCGACAACTACAATGACCCTGAAGTCGATCGTACGAAATATCTTAAGGGTTACGCCGAGGGACAACGTAAAACCTGCCAGCAGGATTTTGTTTATGCCAGGGGTTTGACCGGGAAAACCTTTCCCGCAAGTTGTGATACGGTCGAAAATGTTGACCAGTTACACAGCGCCTGGCAAAAAGGGGCAACCGAAGGTGCTGCCTCAATAAGATTAAACTAAACAATAGGTTATATTTTATTACTCACTAAGATTTTACTTAAATAATCTGTAGCTTTATCCCTGGCATAATGACGGCTTAGGAAAATAATGTTATTTTGTCCTAAACAATCTTGAATGTATTTCGACGTTTTACGGCAAACGCTGGTAGGTAACTATTCATGAGCTATTCTTACCGACTCATACTTCTACTGGCACTGCTCCTGACCGGATTACCGCTGTACGCCCAAAGCGTTACGGAAGAAGCGAAATCTGTACGCGCTATGGTTTCCGGCATCGTCAGTTATACACGTTGGCCCGCACTGTCCGGGCCCCCCAAACTGTGTATTTTCTCTTCATCGCGTTTTTCCAGTGTACTGAAAGATACCAGTGCTGGTGCATTACCCTATCTTCCCGTCATCATTCGTACGGAACAAGAAATATTAGTTTCGCAGTGTGACGGTTTTTATTTTGGAAAAGAATCCCCTACTTATCAGGTGGAATTAAAGAATAAATATCCGTCTAAGGCATTGCTATTAATTGCTGAACAGAATCCCGAATGCGTTATTGGCAGCGCTTTTTGCCTCATAATTAAAGATGAAGATGTGAGATTTTCCGTAAATATGGATTCCCTTTCACGCAGCGGCGTAAGGGTCAGTCCAGACGTATTGATGCTTGCACGGAATAATAAGCATGGATAAGGACCATTCTCCCATAACACGCCCGACGTTTAAGCGGACATTGCGGCGTATCAGCATAATCAGCGTTCTGGTAACCATGACGCTGATCTGGCTGCTGCTCAGCATATCTTCCGTGCTGGCACTGAGGCAGTATGCGCAAAAGAACCTGGATCTGACCGCAGCAACCATGACCCGCACGCTTGAAGCAGCGCTCGTCTTTTCTGATGGTGTCGCGGCAACTGAAACGCTGGCGGCGCTGGGCCAACAGGGGCAATTTTCCGTTGCAGAAGTACGTAATAAAAACCAGAAGGTAATCGCCACCTGGCGCTATAACGCGCAGGATACGACCGAAAAAATCAGTGGTATGATCAGCCACTGGCTGTTCCCACAACCGGTTACTCAGCCGATCTTGCATAATGGCAACGTCATCGGCGAAGTACGATTGACTGCGCGCGATAGCGTTATCAGTCATTTCATTTATTTGTCACTGGCCGTTCTTACCGGGTGCATTCTGTTAGCATCTGGCATTGCATTAATGCTCACTCGCTATTTACATAATGGCGTCGTGGAAGCTCTGCAAAATATCACCGAGGTGGTACATGATGTTCGTACCAACCGTAATTTTTCACGACGCGTTTCAGAAGAGCGCATTGAAGAGTTTCATCTTTTTGCCCAGGACTTTAATAGTCTGCTGGACGAGATGGAAGAGTGGCAGCTGCGACTGCAGGCAAAAAACGCCCAGCTTTTGCGTACCGCTCTACACGATCCTTTGACGGGCCTGGCGAATCGCGCCGCATTTCGCAGCAGTATTAACGCCCTGATGAATGACGATGCCGCGCACAGCAGTTCCGCATTGTTATTTCTTGATGGTGATAATTTTAAATTTATAAATGATACCTGGGGCCACGCAGCGGGGGATCGGGTCCTGATTGAAGTGGCAAAAAGGCTGTCCGAGTTTGGTGGAACTCGACATCACCCATACAGGCTTGGCGGCGATGAGTTCGCTATGGTGCTTTACAGCGTTCACTCTGAATACGAAGTTCAGCGGATCTGCGCGGCACTGTCACAAGAGTTTAACCGACCTTTTGACCTGCATAATGGTCATCTGGCAAGCATGACACTCAGCATTGGTTTTGCGCTGACGTGGGAACACGCCTCTGCCGAGAAATTACAAGAACTTGCCGATCAAAATATGTATCAGGCCAAAAATTTGCGTGCTGAACGCATTATTAAAAAATAAGGAATTACACACATGCTAAAACGTCTATTGTCGCCGCTTCTTCTGCTTTTACTGATTTTGGCGGGCTGTCAGGCACCTCAGGGAAAATTTACCCCAGAGCAAATTGCAGCCATGAAATCGTACGGATTTACCGAAGCTTCCGGAGACTGGTCTCTTGGCCTGTCTGACAACATTCTGTTTGACAAAAACGACTATAAGCTCCGTCCTGAGAGCGAAAAGCAGATCCAGGAAATGGCATCCAAACTGGCTGCTACCGGGCTTAACCATGCGCGCCTGGATGGTCATACCGATAACTACGGCGAAGACAGCTACAACGAAGCGCTGTCGCTCAAACGCGCGAATGTGGTTGCCGATGCCTGGGCAAAGGGCGCCAACATCCCCCGCACCAACCTGACAACCCAGGGCCTCGGGAAGAAATACCCGATCGCCAGTAACCAGACCTCAAAAGGTCGTGCTGAAAACCGCCGCGTTGCGGTCGTGATCGCGACACCATAATCACTCCCCACTGGCTGCGCACCGCGCAGTCATTCCGTTGCCATAAAGAACAAAAGAGTAAATGTCGGGATAAAAAAAGGGCCAGCCTTTCGGCCAGCCCTTTTCTAACAGGATGTCGCTTGCGCGAATCTTAGTTAAGACGCTCTTTGATACGAGCAGACTTACCAGTGCGCTCACGCAGGTAGTACAGTTTAGCTTTACGAACAGCACCACGACGTTTAACAGCAATGCTGTCAACTACCGGAGAGTGAGTCTGGAAGACACGCTCAACGCCTTCGCCGTTGGAAATTTTACGAACAGTGAATGCAGAGTGCAGACCGCGGTTACGAATAGCGATAACCACGCCCTCGAATGCCTGCAGACGTTTTTTGGAACCTTCAACAACCCATACTTTCACTTCCACGGTATCACCCGGACGGAAGGAAGGTACGTCCTGCTTCATCTGTTCTTGTTCAAGTTGCTTAATAATGTTGCTCATAATTTAATCTCTTATCCTGGGTAAACTGATATTGGGGGCTTACGCCTGCCCATCATGTTTATGTTGCTGTTGCGCGTGTTCCTTTTTGAACTCCGCCAGCAACCTTGCTTGCTCTTCAGTCAGAGCCAGGTTTTCCAGAAGTTCAGGTCTTCTAAGCCAGGTCCGGCCCAACGACTGCTTCAAACGCCAGCGACGTATCTCAGCGTGGTTCCCCGACAGTAACACCGCCGGTACTTCCATCTGCTCTAACACTTCAGGTCGGGTATAGTGCGGGCAATCCAGCAACCCATCAGCAAACGAATCTTCGATTGCCGAAGCCTCATGACCCAGAACTCCCGGAATAAACCGGGAAACGGAGTCGATCAGCGTCATTGCCGGTAACTCACCACCGCTGAGTACGTAATCGCCGATTGACCATTCTTCGTCAATTTCGGTTTGAATCACGCGCTCATCTATTCCTTCATAGCGACCACATACCAGAATCAGCTTTTGATTCGTGGCCAGTTCGCTAACGCCCGCTTGATCAAGCTTGCGTCCCTGAGGTGAAAGATAAATCACCTTTGCGCCTTCACCAGCCGCAGCTTTTGCTGCATGAATGGCGTCCCGTAAAGGTTGCACCATCATTAACATCCCCGGTCCGCCGCCGTAAGGACGATCGTCCACGGTACGGTGCCGGTCATGAGTAAAGTCACGAGGACTCCAGCTCTGGATGTTCAGCAGGCCATTTTTTACTGCCCGGCCAGTTACCCCGTAATCGGTAATTGCGCGGAACATTTCTGGAAACAGGCTAACGATACCTATAAACACAAGCCAATCCCCATAACGCCGACTTTTACCGTTTATCCGGTGGTTTAAAAACCAGGATCCCAATCTACTTCGATAGTACGAGTAGCGAGATCGACTTTCTTGATAACCTGCCCATCGAGGAACGGTACAAGACGTTCCTTGATACCAAACGCATCTTTCAGGTTTGCCTTGATGACGATGACGTCATTCGAACCGGTTTCCATCATATCGACGACTTTACCGAGATCGTAGCCTTCAGTGGTCACTACCTGGCAGCCCATAAGGTCTTTCCAGTAATAGGAACCATCTTCCAGCGCTGGCAACTGCGAGGAATCCACGACAATTTCGCAATTAGTCAGTAGATTCGCCGAATCACGATCGTCAACGCCTTTCAGCTTGATGATCAGATCCTGATTGTGGTGCTTCCAGCTTTCCAGCTGTACTTGCTGCCACTGACCCGCCTTCTGGATAAACCAGGGCTGATAGTCAAAAATGCTTTCGGCGTCTTCAGTGGAAGAAAACACTCTGAGCCAACCACGGATACCGTAAGAAGACCCCATTTTCCCCAAAACGATGGGTTCTACAGGAGCCTGTGCGGCGAGTTGCTTGCTCATCATGACCACCGTGACAGATTAAGCTGCTTTGTTTGCTGCTTTGATCAGCGTAGCTACGCGATCAGAAATAGTCGCGCCCTGGCCAACCCAGTGAGCGATGCGATCCAGATCCAGGCGAGTGCCTTCTTCTTTTTCGCTAGCGATTGGGTTAAAGAAGCCAACGCGCTCGATGAAGCGACCGTTGCGTGCATTACGGCTGTCGGTAACAACAACCTGGTAGAACGGACGCTTTTTAGCGCCGTGACGAGCTAAACGAATAGTAACCATAACATCCTCTTGTGTGAATAAAACACCCAGGCCCCATCGAGGAACGGAGCCCGGGTGTCATATTAAAAGCCCGAAAATTTTACTGATTTCTGGGGAAAATGCAATCAGCAGTTGATAACTCTGCTATAAAAGGCCGTTGGCGGTGCCGTCAGTTCGGTGCCGGCGTGCGCGCAGCCACCGGAGCGTACACGCAGTACGTGAGGATGGCGAGCACACCCCGGTGCCGAAATGGCAAACAAGCCAGGCCGATTAGCGGCCTGGGAAGCCTGGTGGCATCATCCCCTTCATACCACGCATCATCTTCGCCATTCCGCCTTTCTTCATTTTCTTCATCATGCGCTGCATGTCGTCGAACTGTTTCAGAAGGCGGTTTACGTCCTGTACCTGCATACCGCAACCGGCAGCAATACGGCGTTTACGGGAACCTTTGATGATTTCCGGCTTAGCGCGTTCTTTCATCGTCATCGAGTTGATGATGGCTTCCATACGCACCAGCACTTTATCGTCCATCTGCGATTTCACGTTGTCAGGAATCTGACCCATGCCCGGCAGCTTGCCCATCAGGCTTGCCATGCCGCCCATGTTTTTCATCTGGTTGAGCTGCTCAAGGAAATCGTTGAGATCGAAGCCATCGCCTTTTTTCAGCTTGCTGGCTAATTTCTCTGCCTGCGCGCGGTCAACCTTGCTTTCGATATCTTCGATCAGCGACAGCACGTCGCCCATGCCGAGAATACGTGAAGCAATCCTGTCCGGGTGGAACGGCTCCAGCGCTTCGGTTTTCTCGCCGACGCCGAGGAATTTAATCGGCTTGCCGGTGATATGACGAATAGAGAGCGCCGCACCGCCACGGGCATCACCATCAACTTTAGTCAGCACCACACCGGTTAACGGCAGCGCTTCGTTAAAGGCTTTTGCCGTATTCGCGGCATCCTGACCGGTCATCGCGTCGACCACAAACAGCGTTTCTACCGGCTTGATCGAAGCGTGGACCTGTTTGATTTCGTCCATCATCGCTTCATCAACGTGCAGACGACCGGCGGTATCCACCAGCAGCACATCGTAGAATTTGAGTTTGGCTTCTTTCAGCGCGGCGTTAACGATATCGACCGGCTTCTGACCGACATCTGACGGGAAGAAGTCGACACCAACCTGCTCGGCCAGCGTTTCCAGCTGTTTGATCGCCGCCGGGCGATACACGTCCGCGGAGACCACCAGCACTTTCTTCTTGTGCTTCTCGCGCAGGAATTTACCCAGCTTACCGACGCTGGTCGTTTTACCCGCACCCTGCAGGCCCGCCATCAGTACCACGGCTGGTGGCTGCGCTGCCAGATTCAGGGTCTGGTTTTCTTCGCCCATTGCCGCAACCAGTTCGTTACGGACAATCTTGACGAACTCCTGACCCGGCGTCAGGCTTTTGTTAACTTCATGACCAACCGCTTTCTCTTTTACGCGATTGATAAACTCACGCACTACTGGCAGCGCTACGTCAGCCTCCAGCAGCGCCATGCGCACTTCGCGCAGCGTCTCTTTAACGTTGTCTTCAGTAAGGCGTCCACGGCCACTGATATTGCGCAGCGTGCGCGACAAACGATCGGTTAAATTATCAAACATTGTCTCTCGCCTGGGGTGGAAACGGTCGGTCGCGACAGCGACACATCAACAGAAATTTGTCGCAGTATAACATGAAGCCGCCTTTGTTGTTATGCAACGGTTGGAGCAGCGGTCACGTAACGCTATACTGCTTTTCTTTATCACTGGCCAACTGTCGACACCTATATGCCCGTTTTTGCTCTGCTTGCCCTTGTCGCCTACTCAGTCAGCCTCGCGCTGATTATTCCCGCTCTGCTGCAAAAAAACAGCGGCTGGCGGCGTATGGCTATTTTCTCTGCGGCCGTCGCGCTGGTAAGCCATGCTATCGCCCTGGAAGCGCGTATTCTGCCCGGCGGTGAAAGCGGACAAAACCTGAGTCTGTTGAACGTCGGCTCGCTGGTTAGCCTGATGATTTGTACGGTAATGACCATCGTCGCTTCCCGTAATCGTGGCTGGCTATTGCTGCCCATTGTCTACGCCTTTGCGCTGATAAACCTGGCCTTCGCCACGTTTATGCCTAACGAGTTCATCACTCATCTCGAGGCTACGCCGGGCATGATGATTCACATCGGGCTATCGTTGTTCGCTTACGCCACGCTGATTATCGCCGCGCTCTATGCGCTACAGCTGGCATGGATCGATTACCAACTGAAAAACAAAAAACTGGCCTTCAGCAATGAGATGCCGCCGCTGATGAGTATTGAGCGGAAAATGTTTCATATCACCCAAATTGGCGTGGTTCTGCTGACGCTCACCCTGTGCACTGGCCTGTTTTACATGCATAACCTGTTCAGTACCGAGAACATTGATAAAGCCGTTCTCTCTATCGTGGCATGGTTTGTCTATATCGTTCTGTTGTGGGGGCATTACCATGAAGGCTGGCGCGGACGTCGCGTCGTATGGTTTAACGTCGCAGGCGCAGTCATTCTGACGCTGGCCTATTTCGGCAGCCGTATACTGCAGCAGTTCGTGAGTTAAATCTTTAAGGAACCCTACGTGGAACACATCTCCACCACCACGCTCATTGTCACGCTTCTCATCATGGTGGTCATTTCCGCCTATTTTTCCGGTTCTGAAACCGGAATGATGACCCTGAATCGCTACCGTCTACGTCATCGGGCCAAGCAGGGAAATCGTCAGGCAAAACGCGTTGAAAAGTTACTTCGCAAGCCGGATCGCCTGATAAGCCTGGTGCTCATCGGTAATAATCTGGTGAATATTCTGGCCTCCGCGCTCGGCACCATTGTCGGTATGCGCCTGTATGGCGATGCAGGCGTCGCCATTGCCACCGGGGTACTGACGTTTGTAGTACTGGTTTTTGCCGAAGTATTACCAAAGACCATCGCCGCGCTGTATCCGGAAAAAGTCGCCTATCCAAGCAGCGTCCTGTTGGCTCCCCTGCAGATTCTGATGATGCCCCTGGTATGGCTACTCAACACCATCACGCGGCTGCTGATGCGCATGATGGGCATCAAAACGGATATCGTAGTGAGCGGTTCGCTGAGTAAAGATGAGCTGCGAACGCTGGTGAATGAATCGCGCTCGCAAATCTCACGCCGTAACCAGGATATGCTGCTGTCAGTGCTGGATCTGGAAAAAGTCAGCGTCGATGACATCATGATCCCGCGTAACGAAATCATCGGCATTGATATTAACGATGACTGGAAGTCAATCGTGCGTCAGCTTTCGCACTCTCCGCACGGCCGTATTGTGCTGTATCGCGACTCGCTGGACGACGCCATCAGCATGCTGCGCGTACGTGAAGCCTGGCGATTGATGGCCGAGAAAAAAGAGTTCACTAAAGAGACCATGTTACGCGCCGCCGACGAGATATATTACGTACCGGAAGGCACGCCGCTCAGCACCCAGCTCATTAAGTTTCAGCGAAATAAGAAGAAAGTGGGATTGGTCGTCAATGAATATGGCGATATTCAGGGGCTGGTCACGGTCGAGGATATTCTGGAAGAAATTGTCGGCGATTTCACCACCTCAATGTCACCCACGCTTGCCGAAGAGGTAACGCCACAGAATGATGGCTCGGTGATCATTGACGGCAGCGCCAACGTTCGTGAAATCAATAAGGCGTTTAACTGGCATCTGCCGGAAGATGACGCACGTACCGTAAACGGTATTATTCTTGAAGCGCTGGAAGAGATCCCGGTGGCCGGCACGCGTGTGCGTATTGGGCAGTACGATATCGATATTCTCGACGTGCAGGACAATATGATTAAACAGGTGCAGGTATTGCCGGTCAAGCCGCTACGAGAAAGCGTGTCGGACCAGTGAGCGTAATTCAGGCCGGGTAGCGCGTGAGCATTACCCGACCTGAAGGCTGATTAGCCTTTGGCTTTCGCCACAGAGACCATCGCGGCGCGGATGGTACGTCCGTTCAGGGTATAGCCTTTTTGCATTACCATCAGCACATTACCGGCAGCAACTTCGTCAGACTCGACCATTGCAATTGCCTGGTGCACATTCGGGTCCATCGGCACATCGATATCCGCAACCACCTGTACGCCAAACTTCGCCACGACATCCAGCATTGACTTACGGGTCAGCTCAATACCTTCAACCATCGCCGCCATAGCGTCATTATCTTTGTCCGCCACTTCCAGCGCACGGTCCAGACTATCCAGCACCGGCAGCAGTTCGTTGACAAATTTTTCCAGCGCAAACTTATGCGCTTTTTCTACGTCAAGTTCAGTACGACGACGCAGGTTTTCCATTTCCGCTTTGATACGCAACACGCTGTCGCGCTCGCGAGTTTCGGCTTCAGCAAGCTGAGCTTCAAGATTCGCAATTTTTTCATCGCGCGGATCCACCTGCTCAGCAGAAGCGTCTGATTCAACCGCCTCAACTTCTTCGTGCTGATCCATGATAATTTCTTCCGGGGCTTGCCCCTCAGGCGTTTTCTGTTCTTTACTACTCATGAATTTCTCCGCGTTTTTTTCGCATTCATCTCGCTAACTTGGCTTATTATGGGGATCAGATTCAGGGATTCAAGGGAAGTACTCACATTGTCACTAATCTTCGTTACAAGGACCTCGAGAAAATGAACAAACATTTCAAGTGTATTGGCATTGTGGGGCATCCACGTCACCCCACTGCACTGACCACACATGAAATGCTCTACCGCTGGCTGTGCGCCAAAGGTTATGAGGTTATCGTTGAGCAACAAATCGCCCACGAGCTACAGCTGAAAAATGTGAAAACCGGTACGCTCGCAGAGATTGGCCAGCAGGCAGACCTCGCCGTGGTCGTCGGCGGCGACGGCAATATGCTGGGCGCCGCACGCACTCTGGCACGTTATGACATCAAGGTTATTGGCATTAACCGCGGCAACCTTGGTTTCCTGACTGACCTTGACCCAGACAATGCCCAACAGCAGCTAGCTGACGTGCTGGAAGGCCACTACATCAGCGAAAAGCGCTTTTTACTCGAAGCCCAGGTATGCCAACAGGATTGCCAGAAGCGCATTAGCACTGCGATCAATGAAGTTGTGCTGCACCCCGGGAAAGTGGCGCACATGATTGAATTCGAAGTCTATATCGATGAAATCTTTGCCTTCTCTCAACGTTCAGATGGGTTGATTATCTCCACACCAACTGGCTCTACCGCCTACTCGCTCTCTGCCGGAGGCCCAATTCTGACACCTTCTCTGGATGCCATTACGCTGGTTCCGATGTTTCCGCATACGCTTTCCGCGCGACCGTTGGTGATCAACAGTAGCAGCACTATACGCCTGCGTTTTTCTCATCGCCGGAATGATCTCGAGATCAGCTGTGACAGCCAAATAGCCCTGCCTATACAGGAAGGTGAAGACGTATTGATTCGCCGCTGTGATTATCATCTGAACCTGATACATCCAAAAGATTACAGCTATTTCAACACATTAAGTACGAAACTAGGCTGGTCAAAAAAATTATTCTAATTTAACGCTAACCTCTTTACTGTATAAAAAACCAGTTTATACTGTATGTAATTACAGTTATGGTTTTTCATACAGGAAAACAGCTATGTTGGCACAACTGACCATCAGCAATTTCGCTATCGTTCGTGAACTTGAGATCGATTTCCAGAACGGAATGACCGTTATTACCGGTGAGACCGGTGCGGGTAAATCCATTGCCATTGATGCTCTCGGTTTATGTCTGGGCGGACGCGCAGACGCCGACATGGTGCGTGCAGGCGCCACGCGAGCCGACCTCTGCGCCCGTTTTGCCTTAAAAGATACCCCCGCTGCTCTGCGTTGGCTGGAAGAGAACCAGCTTGAGGAAGGCCGTGAGTGTCTACTGCGTCGCGTTATCAGCAGCGACGGCCGCTCCCGTGGCTTCATTAACGGTACCGCCGTTCCATTGTCGCAGTTGCGCGAACTGGGCCAGTTACTTATTCAAATCCACGGCCAGCATGCACATCAGCTCCTGACAAAATCAGAACACCAAAAATCCCTGCTGGACGGTTACGCCAATGAGGCGTCCCTGACTCAAGAAATGGCTGCGCGCTACCAGTTGTGGCACCAAAGCTGTCGTGACCTGGCGCATCATCAACAACAAAGTCAGGAACGCGCAGCCCGGGCGGAACTGTTGCAATACCAGTTAAAGGAACTGAACGAATTCAACCCGCAGCCAGGCGAGTTTGAGCAAATTGATGAAGAGTACAAGCGTCTGGCTAACAGCGGGCAATTGCTCACCACCAGCCAGCAGGCGCTGGCTATCCTGGCGGATGGTGAAGACATCAATTTGCAAAGCCAACTGTACACCGCAAAGCACCTGGTTACTGAACTGGCAGGCATGGACGGCAAGCTTTCCGGTATTCTGGATATGCTGGAAGAGGCCACTATCCAGCTCAGCGAAGCCAGCGACGAGCTGCGCCACTATTGCGATCGTCTGGATTTAGACCCTAATCGTTTGTTCGAACTTGAGCAGCGCATTTCTAAACAAATCTCGCTGGCGCGTAAGCATCATGTTGCCCCTGAAGCGCTGCCACAGTTCTATCAGTCATTGCTGGATGAACAACAGCAACTGGACGATCAGGCCGACTCGCTCGAAACTTTAACCCTGGCGGTGAACAATCACCATTTGCAGGCATTGGAAACGGCAAAAATGCTGCACCAGCAGCGCCAACATTATGCTCAGGAGCTGGGACAACTTATTACAGAGAGCATGCATACTCTCTCGATGCCGCACGGTGTCTTTTGCATTGATGTGAAATTTGAGGAGCACCATCTGAGCGCAGACGGAGCCGATCGCGTTGAGTTTAAAGTGACGACTAACCCGGGTCAGCCGTTACAGCCAATTGCGAAAGTGGCTTCCGGCGGGGAGCTGTCGCGTATTGCGCTGGCGATTCAGGTCATTACCGCACGTAAAATGGAAACTCCGGCGCTGATTTTCGATGAAGTGGACGTGGGTATCAGCGGCCCAACTGCTGCGGTGGTGGGCAAAATGCTGCGTCAGTTAGGCGAGTCAACTCAGGTAATGTGTGTGACTCACCTGCCGCAGGTTGCTGGCTGTGGTCACCAACACTTCTACGTCAGTAAAGAAACGGATGGCGCGATGACGGAAACACACATGCAGCCGCTTGATAAACGCGCTCGCCTGCAGGAATTAGCCCGCCTGCTTGGCGGTAGCGAAGTGACGCGCAATACCCTCGCAAATGCAAAAGAACTGCTGGCGGCATAAACTTTTTTACCTTGTGAAGGTCTGAGTTCAACATAAAATCGCCGACCGACCCGACAGCAAAAGGTTTTAAAGTGGTGAAAGGTCTATTATCATCGGCATATTACATATGAGCCGCGTACTGCTCGGGCCCGAAAAGGAATCAAATCACTATGCGCTGTAAAACGCTGACTGCTGCTGCAGCAGTACTACTGATGTTGACTGCAGGCTGTTCCACTCTGGAGCGAGTGGTTTACCGCCCTGACATCAACCAGGGGAATTATCTGACACCGACCGATGTCGCCAAAGTGCGCACGGGTATGACGCAACAACAGGTTGCTTATGCCCTGGGTACACCAATGATGTCCGATCCTTTTGGCACTAACACCTGGTTTTATGTGTTCCGTCAGCAGCCTGGACATGAAGGCGTAACCCAGCAAACGCTGACGCTGACCTTTAACAGCAGCGGCGTATTGACCAACATTGATAACAAACCCGCTCTGACCGACAACAAGTAGGTTTGAAGATCAAAAAAAGGTGCTCAATGAGCACCTTTTTTATTGTCTGTTATTTTTTAGCGGATTTCTCTGCTCGCTGTCTGCGCAGCTCTTTTGGATCAGCAATCAGTGGCCGGTAAATTTCCACCCGATCGCCGTCATGCAGAACATCAGCAAGCTTTACCGGACGGCTGTAGATACCCACTTTGTTTTTACTGAGATCGATATCGGTTCGTAACTCCAGCAGCCCGGAAGCGCGGATAGCCTCTTCCACTGTTGCACCCTGCTGCAGCGTTACGCGCTGTAAATACTGTTTCTCAGGCAGCGCGTATGCCACTTCAACGACAATTTTAGCCGACGCTGACACTGTAAACCTCTTTCGCGCGAACCGTGAAGGCTTGCACCATATTTGAAGCCAGTTCTTTAAAGATACGGCCAAACGCCAGCTCGATTAACTTATTGGTAAACTCAAAATCGAGATGAAATTCAATACGACACGCTTCATGACTCAGTGGCGTAAACTTCCAGCCGCCAATCAGTTTCTTGAACGGTCCATCGACCAGATGCATCAGGATGCTCTGGTTACTGGTCAGTTGATTGCGCGTGGTGAATGTTTTGCTAATCCCTGCTTTCGAAACATCCACAGCGGCCGTCATTTGTCCCGGAGTCGACTCCAGGACGCGGCTACCAGTGCAACCCGGCAAAAACTGGGGATAGGATTTAACATCATTCACTAACTGATACATCTGTTCCGCACTGTAAGGTACTAAAGCGGTCCGGCTAATCTGAGGCATAACAATTCCCATCAATATCAATCACACAAATAATACCATTTATCACCTGCTAAAAAAAACGCTATAGCCTAACTCGTGCTAAGATAGCGCCTTGCGCCCCGCTGGATGAAATGGGGTGTTTTTCGATTCCAGATTACCTATACTGAGCGGCATTATGACGAAGAAAAAAGCACACAAACCTGGCTCAGCCACAATCGCGCTGAACAAGCGCGCACGACACGAATACTTTATTGAAGAAGAGTTCGAAGCTGGACTCGCCCTGCAAGGTTGGGAAGTCAAATCCCTGCGCGCGGGTAAAGCTAACATCGGCGACAGCTATGTCATTCTCAAAGACGGCGAAGCGTTCCTGTTTGGCGCCAACTTCACGCCGATGGCGGTGGCCTCAACACACGTGGTCTGCGATCCCACCCGTACCCGTAAGCTGTTGTTAAACCAGCGTGAGCTCGACTCTCTGTATGGTCGTATGAATCGTGATGGTTATACCGTCGTTGCGCTTTCGCTGTACTGGAAAAACGCCTGGTGCAAAGTGAAAATTGGCGTCGCGAAAGGTAAGAAACAGCACGATAAGCGTTCCGATGTGAAAGAACGCGAATGGCAGGTAGATAAAGCGCGTATTATGAAAAATGCTGGCCGCTAAACGAAACTTCCCTGTGACCAGTCTCTCATTCTGAGGCTGGTTCTTATTTTTTAGTTATTGAAACCCACCCAATACATTCACCAGGTTTATAGTTTATTTGTGCTGAATCGTTCAGGTATGAAATAAACCTCCCTGACGTTACGATAGCAGTCCATAGTCTAATAAAATAAAAGTTCAAGACCATTACGCTCATATTTTTACTTATTTAATAACACTATTATTACTGGTGTTTATTATATTAATGCGTATTCACGCTAAAATAAAAACCATAAAATACAATATGTTATAATAGCTTAGATCGTTAAAAGCATACTGGAAAGTATCCTTTTCAAATCACTAAATACTTTTTTAATATGGATAAGTTGCAGAATACTTTCTTTCTGACTATATCATCTAATACGAAAGAACTATTCAACCCAAAGGGCCCGAACGTAATTAATCAATAAAATAACATCTGCTTGACCTAATCAATGAAATTACATGTGTAAATTCATCTTTATGATGAACGGGCCCCTGTCTGCTCATTTTCCCAACGCGCTGTTGCGGATTAATACTCCCGGCATGCCATCAGGAGTGAACATATGCGTCTACTCGCCGTTGTATCAAAATTAACTGGCGTTTCCACAAATGTTGAATCCTCTGAAGTTACGCTCAGTTCGCCTTCTATCGTGAAACTGTCGGTGTCACGTGAGGAGGTGAGCCAACTGACACGCGTTAATCAGGACTTGGTTGTCACACTCCGCTCAGGTGAAACCATCACCATTAAAAACTTCTATGTCGGAAAAGGTGATGCGCAAAACCAGCTTGTTCTGGAAGACAGCAATGGCGCGCTATGGTGGGTTCAGGATACTGACGGGGCATTCCATTTCCAGCATCTGGACGATCTCACTCCGCTGATGACGGCCGAAGGTAGCCATGAAGGCGGCGCCGTCTGGCCGTGGGTTCTTGGCGGGATCGCGGTCGCGGGCGGAATTGGCCTTGCTGCGGGTGGTGGTGGCGGCGGCGGCGGTGGAGGAAGTGATAATAACGCCGGGAACGGTAGTGGTGGGAACGGCAACGGCAACGGCAACGGTGAAGGTAACGGCAATGGTGAAGGTAATGGTGAAGGTAACGGTGGGAACGGTAGTGGCGACGCCGATGGCGGCACACCGCCAACGACAACCCCTAACATGCCTGACGTACCCGTTATTACCAGCGTAATCGATAACCAGGAGCTGATTACTGGTCCTGTTAATCAGCAGGAATCCACCAACGATAATACGCCCACTCTGCAGGGCACCGGTCCCGCAAATGCCACATTGCATATTTTTGATAACGGCGTCGAAATAGGTCAGGTCACTATTGATGCCAACGGCAACTGGTCGTTTACGCCATCATCTCCGCTCGCAGACGGTACCCACCAGTTTACCGTCAGTGCATCAGACGGTACGGGCAGCAGCGGCATGTCGGACAGTTGGGAGATTATTGTCGATACGCTTGCCCCCGATGCCCCTGTTGTCACGCAGGAAATCGACAATGTTGGTTCCATCACCGGACTTATCGCCAATAACGGCATAACCGACGATGCCACGCCAACTCTCACAGGCACAGGCGAGGCAGGTAGTTTTATCAGCATTTCTGATAATGGCATTCTGATTGGCATGGTTCAGGTGGATGACGATGGTAACTGGACGTTTACACCGGACACGCCGCTCAGCGACGGCGTTCACAATCTGACGCTGACGCAAACTGACGCCGCGGGTAACGTCAGCGCGGAAACGAGCGTGCCGACATTCAAAGTTGATACTACCCCGCCTGCCGCCGCGGTCATTTCCTCCGTTAATCCGGAAGGTACAACGGTGACCGGGAGCGCGGAAGCGGGAAGCCTGGTCATTATTATCGGCAGCAATAATCAGGTTTTAGGTTCAACCACCGTTGATCAAACCGGTAATTTCTCGATCGCGATTTCTCCCTCACAGACGCACGGTGAAGCCCTGATCGCGAAGATTCAGGACCAGGCAGGCAACGTCGGGCCAGACACGTCCTTCAATGCCACCAACTCTGGCTACCCGGGCGTACCCGTTATCGTCAGCATTATGGATGATGTTGCCCCTTCAACCGGACCATTGAACAATAATCAGGCCACTAACGACCCAACGCCTACGCTCTCGGGTACTGCTGATGCCAACAGCACGGTTAATATTTATAACAACGGGGTGTTTGTTGTAAGCGTGCTTGCCGATACCAGCGGCAACTGGACCTGGACCTCCGCTACGCTCTTGCCTGACGGCCCACACGCCTTCAGCGCCACGGCGACAAACCAGTCAGGGACAGGAGGTATGTCGGCGGCATTTAATATCAGCATTGACACTCTGCCACCGCCAGCGCCGGACGATGTCAGCGTTTCCGCTGATGGTAGCGTCGTCACCGGGACAACTGAGCCGGGCAATACCGTGGTTATTACCGACGGCAATAATGTTCAGATCGGCAGCGGCGTCGCCGGAACGGATGGCGCATTTACCATTACCATTAACCCGCCACAGACCAATGGCGAAACCATTACCGCTATCGCCACCGATCCAGCCGGAAACCCAAGCCCACCGGAAACTGCACTTGCGCCAGACATCACGGCCCCGCAGCCGCCGGCTAACTTGCTGATAAATCCCACTGGCGATCAGGTTACCGGCACCGCAGAATCCAATAGCACGGTACATATTCTGGGCCCAGATGGCACAATTATTGGAACGACAACCGCCGGCCCGAACGGAAGTTTCACCGCCACGCTGCTTCCGCCGCAGACCAACGGAGAACATCTTGTCGCCAACGCGACGGATGCGGCTGGCAATACCAGCGGCAACAGCGCGATTACCGCACCGGATACCACGGCACCTGATGCGCCTACTGGCGTTATCGTCGCCGGTGACGGCGGGTCTGTGAGTGGACAAGCTGAAGCAGGAAGCACCGTCACCGTCAAAGACAGCAACGGTAATCAGATTGGCGTAGGCCAGGCTGACAGCGGCGGCAACTTCGCCGTGTCGATTACGCCATCGCAAAAGAACGGCGAAACGGTAAACGTCACCGCAACGGACAGCAGCAATAACGAGAGTCAGCCGACTTCCGCGCTGGCGCCGGATATCACAGCCCCCGGAACACCCATCATTACCGCCGTGACGGATGACCAGCCCATGTACCAGGGCCCTCTCGATAACGGCGACGTCACTAACGACAGCAAACCTAAACTGGAAGGCACCGCCGAAGCAGGTTCTCAGGTCAAAATTTACGATAACGGCATCCTGCTGACGACCGTTACCGCTGATATCAACGGTAACTGGGACTATACGCCAGCCTCGGCGCTGGGCGAGGGCGCTCACATCTTCACGGTGACCGCCACAGACGCCGCGAATAACGCCAGCAGCGCGGCAAGCTGGAAAATTATTGTCGATACCATTGCACCCACAGTTCCAGTGATAACGTTGGTTAACGATGATGTTGGCAGCATTACGGGTAGTGTGGCAAACAACGGTTGGATCACCAACGACAATACGCCAACCATCTCGGGTACTGGTGAACCAGGTTCACTGGTGAGCCTGTACGATGGCATTCAGCTGTTGACGGTAATTCTTGTCGACAACTCGGGTACCTGGAGCTATACCGTTCCGGTAAATCAGGTGCTCAGCGATCGCACCCATCAGTTTACGGTATCGGCAACCGATGCCGCCGGTAATGTCACCACCTCACCCACAGTGGTCAGCGTTACCGTAGATACCCAACCGCCAGGCGATCCTGTCATTTTGGCTGTGACCGACGACGTTGGGAATGCGCCTATCGATCTACCTACCGGAAGCCGTTCAAACGATACCTTGCCAGTGCTGAAAGGTACCGGAACAGCCGGTTCTACAGTCACCATCTATGATGGGGCTACGCCAATTGGAAGCACGACTGTTTTACCCGGAGGCACCTGGAGTATTCAACTCAGCCAACCGCTCAGCGAAGGCTTACACAATTTATCCGCTATCGGAACGGACGTTGCAGGCAACGCCAGCAACGCCGGGAGCTTTACGTTAACCATCGATACCACGCCGCCAGCCGCACCGGTTATCGTCGCCGGGGAGGGACTGATAGGCAGCGCCACTCTCCCCCTGGCAAACGGCGGCAGTACGAAAAGTACCACCCCTGTTCTATCGGGGACTGGCGAGCCGGGAGCTACCATCACCGTTGCAGATAACGGCACAACGTTGGGTAACACCATCGTCCAGCCTGATGGTACATGGACATTTACGCCGCCAAATGCGCTTCCTGAAGGACCGCATCAATTCACCGCCACAGCGACTGACGTTGCGGGCAACACCGGGATCCCGTCGGCAAGCTTTACCCTGACGGTAGACAATACGCCTCCCGCACAGCCTGGCGCGCCCATCATTACCGACGATGTGGCTCCGGTTACGGGTGTCGTGACGAATGGCAACACTAATGACACCACGCCAACCTTTAGCGGTACCGGTACAGCAGGTGATGTTATTTCGGTGTATCTCGATGGCAACGCTACGCCGCTGGGCACCACCAAGGTTGGTGCGGACGGCACATGGAGCTTTACGCCGACCACGGCTATTAACCCGGACAGTTATCAGGTCACCATCACCGCAACCGATCCGGCAGGCAACGTCAGCCAGCCGTCGACTGCCGTCACCCTGAACATTGATATTACGCCGCCGGCAACACCTACAATCTCTGCTGCAAATGACAACGCAGGCACTGTTCTGGGAGATATCCCAGCAAACGGCACAACCGATGACAGTACGCCAACCGTGCGCGGAACCGGGGAGAGCGGCTCGATCATTACGCTGTATAACGGCACTACCGTCATAGGCACTACTACCGTAGTAAATGGTTTGTGGAGCATCACACCGACGACGGCGCTGCCCAACGGCACCTACACGCTGACGGCAGTCGCCACCGATGCTGCAGGCAACCCCAGCGGCACCTCAAACAGCATTTCGTTTACGGTGAATTCGACACCGCTTACCGCCCCGCAGGTGACGGATATTGCAGATAACGTCGGCGTGATTACCGGTACACTCGGCAATGGAAGCGTGACGGACGATCTCTCCCCCACCGTCAGCGGAACGGGAACTCCGGGCAGTACGATCCTAATCTATGATAATGGCAATCTCATCCCGCTAAACATCACGGTAGGAGCCGATGGTAAATGGAGCGTGGACGTTCCGCTTTCTGCAAATGTGCAACATACGCTGACTTTTGGCGCACAGGATGCGGCAGGTAATAGCCTCCCGGCGGGCAACCCGGTAATTATAACAACCGATACGCAAGCGCCACCTGCCCCCATCGTAACCATCATAGATAATAACGGTACGCTGGTGAACGGGACAGCCGAACCGGGCAGCACCGTCATCATCAGAAATGGCACCACGGTCCTCGGCCAGGCCGTTGCTGACAGCATTACCGGCGCTTACACCGTCACGATTTCACCGGCTCAGACGGCGGGTGAAACATTGAACGCGATCGCTCAGGATCAGGCGGGCAACCAAAGCGGAGAAACATCGTTTACCGCCTCTATCTCGGGCCTTCCACACCCACCGACTTTGCAAATCATCGACGATGTTCCTTCCGGTTTAACTGAAATTGGTAACGGAAAAACGACCAATGACACGCAGCCAACCTTACAAGGCGTGGCAACAGCCGGCGCTGATGTACATATCTACCAAAACGGAATTCTGCTGATCACCGTCCCGGCTGACGCGAGTACCGGTGCCTGGAGCTACACCATCCCCAGCGCGCTGGCGGACGGCACGACCTGGAACTACGCGGTCTCTCAAACGGTGGGCGCTGACACCAGCGGCCTGTCGCCAAACTATGCCATTACCATCGATACCACCGCGCCGCTCGCGCCAGACATCACCGCCGTTACTGATGACGTGGCTCCGGTGACGGGCAATGTCGGCAGTGGACAAAGCACCAACGACACGCGTCCTACGTTGAGTGGTACTGGCGAAATTGGGGCGACCATTACGGTTTATGACGGCGGCGTGTCCATCGGAACCACGACCGTAAACAGCAGCGGAAACTGGAGCTTTACCCCGCAGAATGCCCTGAGCGACGGTACTCACACCTTTACCGTGCGCGCCACCGACGCCGCCGGGAACCAGGGAGTTGCATCTGCCCCCTACCCGATTACGGTTGATACGGGCCTGCCTTCGGCGCCGATCATTGTGTCAGTAACCGATGATGTAGGTGTAACGTCCACGCTCATTTCCGGGCAGGCAACCAACGATAATACGCCAACCCTGGCAGGTACCACCGAAGCCAATAGCGTAGTCACCATCCGCGATAACGGCACGGTGATTGGCACAACCACCAGCGACGGAAGCGGCATCTGGAGCTTTACGCCTTCTCCGGCGCTCGGCGAGGGCAATCACGCGTTGACCGCCACGGTCACGGACGCTGCTGGTAACGTCAGTCCGGCAACAGCGCCATTCTCACTGTTGGTCGACACACTCCCACCAGTAGTGCCAACGATTGTGTCAGTTATCGACGATCAACCGGGAAGCACTCTGCTGACCAACGGCCAACTGACCAATGATGCCCAACCCACGCTGAATGGCACTACCGAACCCAATGCCATTGTCACTATTCGCAGTAATGGTACGATCATCGGCACCGCAAATGCCGATGGCTCCGGTAGCTGGAGCTTCACCCCTACCAGCGCGCTGGCTCAGGGCGAAAATATCTTTACCGTGACGGCGACGGACGCGGCTGGCAACACCAGTGGAGCCTCCGCCTCGTTCAGCGTTCTGGTCGATTCAATTGCCCCATCAGCACCGGTAATTCTGACCGTTCAGGACAATACCGCGCCGACAACCGGGCCTATCTCCAACGGGCAAATCAGCAACGAAAGTCGCCCGGCGCTCAGCGGTACCGGTGAAATTGGCGCGACCATTACCGTGCTGAGCGATGGTCAACCCATTGGCACCACCATCGTCGGCGCAGGCGGAACCTGGAGTTTTACGCCCTCCGCGGCATTAGGTAACGGCCTGCATACTCTGACCGTCACGGCTACAGATAGCGCTGGCAATACCAGTCTGCCTTCTGGCGGCTTTACCTACACCGTCGATACTCTGGCACCGACAGCACCGGTGATTACTCAGGTTGCAGATGATGTCGGTCCGCTGATCGGTAATCTGAATAACGGTCAGGCCACGAACGATCCACTTCCGACGCTTAGCGGTACGGCGGAAGCCAATTCCACGGTGAGAATTTACGATAACGGATCGTTAATCGGCTTTACTTCCGCGGATGGTACGGGCGCCTGGAGCTTCACGCCTGGAACCCAACTTGGCAACGGTAACCACGCGCTGACGGTAACAGCCACCGATGCGGCCGGAAATATCAGCCCAACGTCTGCAGGATTTAACATCGTTGTTGATACCGTCGCCCCGCTTGCGCCAACGATTATCCAGGCTTTTGATGACGTGTTGCCGGGAACCGGAACGCTGTCGAACGGAGCCTTTACCAACGACACCCGCCCCGTACTCAACGGCTCAGCGGAAGCCGGTGCCCGGGTAGCCATCTACGATAATGGCACGCTGCTGGCAACGGTGACTGCGACGATAGACGGCACCTGGGAATATCTGACCACCACACTTGGCAACGGCCAGCATGTGTTTACCGCCATCGCCACCGACGCTGCCGGGAACGTGAGTCCTGTCTCAGGCGGGTTTACTATTAATGTCGACACCATTGCGCCATCCGTCCCACTGCTGGTCTCTGTAGTGGATGATATCGCAGGCGGCGTGTTCAATGCGGCGCTCAGCAACGGACAGTTGACCAACGATGCGCGCCCGACGCTGAACGGCACCGCCGAGGCAGGCAGCACCGTCAGCATCTACGACGGAAGCACCCTGCTGGGTACCGCTGTGGTGCAAAGCAATAACAGTTGGTCGTTTACCCCAACCACACCGCTGGCGAATGGATCGCACACCTTCACCATCACCGCCACCGATGCGGCGGGCAACACCAGCGGCGCGACGCCAGGCTTTAGCGTGGTGGTCGACACCACGGCGCCGACGCAGCCTTCGATCAGCAGCATTATTGATGATTTTGGGCCAAATACCGGGCCGATTGGCAGCAATCAGCCAACTAACGACGCGCGCCCAACGTTAAACGGCATCACGGAAGCCAACGCGCGGGTTGATATTTATGATAACGGCAGTTTTGTCACCAGCGTGACGGCGGATGGTAGCGGCAACTGGAACTACACCCCGGCTACCGCGCTGGCGCAAGGCACCCATTCCTTTACCATCACCGCAACGGACAGTGCGGGTAATACCAGTGGCATGTCGTCTGCGGCCGCGATCGTGGTCGATACCGTTGCCCCGGGGATCCCAACCGGGCTGGCGGTAAACGCCAACGGCACCGCGCTCACCGGCGTTGCCGAGCCAAACAGCACGGTCATTATTACCTCCAGCGGCGGAACGGTGCTCGGCACGGCAACCGCCAATGCCTCCGGTAATTTCACCTTCACGCTGAACCCACCGCAAATCAGTGGGCAAACGCTGCTGGTTAGCGCACAAGATGCCGCAGGCAACATCGGCACGGCGGGTAACGTGCTGGCACCGTTTACCGGCGTACCGCCTGCGCCTGTTATTGCCAGCGTGTTCGATGACGTCGGCACGATCACGGGGCCGGTCGCGGCGGGCAAAACCACCAATGACACCCTGCCAACCCTTAGCGGAACAGCGCAGGCTAACGCCATCGTCAGCCTGTTCAACAACGGCGTACTAATGGGCACCACAACCGCAGACGGTAACGGGCTGTGGAGCTTTACCCCATCCGGCGCGCTCAGTGAAGGTAACCACGCGTTTACCGCCACTGCAACCAACGCCAACGGCGCAAGTGGGTTGTCCGGTTCGTTCAGCGTGATTGTGGACATCACGCCACCGCTCGCGCCAACAATACTGATCAGCGCCGATGGCGGTACCGTCAGCGGCGTCGCCGAAGCGGGAAGCACGGTCACCATTTCTCTGCCCGGCGGCACCAGCGTGACGGCAATCGCCAACAGCAGCGGTGTCTACAGCGTAAACCTGCCGGTTCGCCAGATTGAAGGACAGTCGCTGTCCGCCACGGCGACCGATGCGGCGGGAAATACTTCATCGCCGACAAGCGCTCTCGCACCGGTATTGCCGCTGCTGGCGGAAGACAATGTCACCAGCCTGCCGCTACAAACCGATGTGACCGTCAGCACCGAGCATCAAAGCGATTATGGCTTCCTGTTGGTCAATGCGCTGGGGAATGTCGCCAACGTACTGGGGAACGATACGGCAAGCGTGAATTTCAGCATCGCTTCTGGCGGCAGCGGATCCATTACAATCAATGCCGCTGCGACCGGCGTGGTGCTGTCACTGCTGAACACGCTTGAAGTCGTTATCCAGCGCTTTGACACCGGGCTGAATGCCTGGGTGACAGTGGTGGATACCGGGAAACCAGACTTCGCCAGCCTGCTCACCCTGGGCGCCTCGGGCGTAACGCTCAATTACAGCGGGCTGACTGGCGGTGATTACCGCGTGGTCAGCTACAACACCAACCTGCTGGCAACCGGGGCATACACCAGCCTTGATGTCTCAGTGGTAAAAGCCAGCGCAGGGACCATCATCGGTGGTACCACGGAATCCGGGAATATCATCACCGATACCGATCCCGCCAACGGGCAGGATAACGCGCCTTCCGGCACGCTGGTCACCGCCATCACCGACGGCAACGGCAACGTTGTGAACATCCCGACGGGCGGCATTGATGTGCAAGGGAAATACGGTATTCTGCATATCAATCAGAACGGTAGCTACACCTATACCCTGACCAATACGTCAATCTCGGTGTATGGTCGTTCTGAAAGTTTCACCTACACGCTGACGCATGGCAGCGATCACTCCTCGGCAAAACTGGTGGTAACGCTCGGTCAGGCTCCAACCACCAGTACGGTAACCGCGGCAGACGATGTAGCTGCGCTGACTTACGGGACGCAGGTCATCGCAGTTGATCATGGCACATCACAGCAAACCGGGTTCACGCTCGCCAACGTCGGACTGGGTAATGTGCTGGATGTCAGCCTGGTTAACGGTTTAACCAATCCGATCAAATTTAACGTAGATGACGGCGCAACCCGCACGCTAACCGTCAAGGCCAGCGTGCTCGGCGTCACGGTGGGCGGTTTTGATCTCTATGTTTATCGCTTCAACGAGTCTATTCAGCAGTATGAACAGTTCCGCGTGAAACCTAACTGGGTCACGGCGCTGTTAGGTGGTAGCTCAACGGACTACACCATCACCCTGCCGGGCGGTGACTATCTGTTCCTGCTTAACGCCTCCGGCGGTCTGACGCTGCTGACCGGTTACACCCTGGATATTAAGGCGGATCACACCTACGCCGTCGACAGTCTGACAGCGACAACCAATGGAAACCTGCTGGTCAACGATTCGGCTCCGGCCAATACCGTTATTACCGAAGTGAATGGTGTCGCCGTTAGCAGCACCGGCATTACCACCATTAACGGGCAGTACGGCACGCTGACTATCGATGCGAGAGGGAACTACACCTACACGCTGAGAAGCGGACTGGGCGCAGACGGTATCAACACGCCGGACAGCTTCGTGTATAAGGTCAGAGCGCCAAATGGCGATACCGGCAGCGCGTCGCTGAACATTACGGCAACCCCACAGGCGCTGGATGCCGTAAACGACATCAGCAGCCAGATGGCGGTCACCACCCAGGCCGATACATCCAGGTCGTTTACCGACAACAGCGTTGGGAACGCCAGCTGGAGCGCCCAACTCCTTTCACCCACCTCACAAAATGGTACTGGCGTCATTGAAGTCGCGACGGGAACGGCGGTGCAAAACGCCATACTGCATTTTAACGTCGCTTCAGGTCTGACGCTGGGCGGACTGACCGTCACCTGGGCGCTGTATGACAGCAACAACGTCAAGATTGCCGGTAACTCATTCAATGGCGGATTGCTGATTGGCGGCAATATCGATATTGCCCTCAGCGGGGTAGTACTGCACCCCGGCAACTATCGCCTCGACTATACCGGCAGCGTCGGGGCTCTGGGGCTGGGGAATATCACCATCACCCCCAGCGTGAAAGGCACGATAATCGACCTGCAAAACTTCGAGACTTCCACAGCGAACAGCGTCACCGGCAATATTTATGACGGAGACCATATTGCCAGCGTGCATACCTTGCTAACGGTGAATGGCACTGGCGGCAGCGCCGCCACGCTGGATCCGCTGAGCAGCACGACCAGCGCCATCATTAACGGGTTGTACGGCAAACTGACCATTGGCATTGATGGTCATTACACCTATGCCCTCAACAGCGATGTCTCGCTCTCCACCATCGTCACCAAAGAGACATTTACCTACACCCTTAACGACCAGAATGGCCATACCGATACCGCTACGCTGACCATCAATATGAATCCGCAAGTGGTGAGTACCGTCGATGCCGATCGCCTGACTGGCAGCGCCTACGGCGATACGCTGATTTATCACCTGCTCAATGCCAACGACGCTACCGGCGGTAACGGAACAGCGGACACCTGGACCAACTTCTCGCTGGCCCAGGGCGACAAAATCGATATCGGCGACCTGCTGGTGGGCTGGAACGGGCAGAACGCTACGCTCGGCAACTACCTCACCGTGACCACCAGCGGTAACAACACGGTGATTGCTATCGACCGCGACGGTACGGGCAACACTTATCACTCAACCAATCTCATAACGCTGGAGAACGTACACACCACGCTCGATGAGCTGGTGCAACAAAATCACATTGTGCCCTGACGTTAACGCAATGCGTTAAAGCGCCATAACTACAGCCCCGGATGCCATGACGTCCGGGGCAATAACAGTCGTCGCTGCCGTATTTTGTAAGGGATAAACTATGAGAAATGTCGCGCCTGTTGCCCTGCTGCTGGCATTAACGCTCTGTACCCTGCGGGTGAATGCCGAAGATGAACCGCAAATTATTACGCCGGAAGGACTGGCTACCAGCCAGATGCTTCCCTCGCTGGACGGTGCGGTTGCCGATCTGCCGCTGAGCACTGCCGCCCCCGGCAGCCTGACGCTCAACGACGCGGTAAGTCGCGCCGTGAGCTGGCATCCTTCTATTCGTGAATCAATCGGCAAACTGCTCTCACAAAACGAGCAGATCGACGTGGCGAAATCGAAATATTACCCGCAAGTTTCTGCCGGAATGAACAACGGTTACAGCAATACCTACACCGACCACGGCTTTAGCCCGGCGCTGGTTATTTCGGTGTCACAAATGCTGTACGACTTCGGCAAAGTGGCAAGCCAGGTTCGCGCCGAAACCGCCGGAGCCGCACAACAGCAGGCGAATGTATTACTCAGCATTGATACCATCGCCCACGCAACCGCCAATGCGATAGTCCAGGTGCAGACGTGGCAGCAAATGGTGGATGCCGCCGAAGAGCAGCTCACTGCCTTAAACGGCATTGGTCGACTGACCCGACAACGCAATGATGAAGGGGCAACCTCGCTGTCCGACGTGGTGCAAACCGATGCGCGCATCGAGTCCGCGCGTTCTCAGTTGGCGCAGTATCAGGCCAATCTCGACAGCAGCAAGGCCACTCTGATGAGTTACCTCGGCTGGAACTCGCTTAACGGCATCAGCAACGAATTTCCGGTCAAACTGGACAGCAGCTGCGATGTGGTCAAACCGGAAGATAAACTGGTTCCTGCGGTGCTGGCGGCCTGGGCGCAGGCAAATGTGGCGCAGGCAAACCTCGATTACGCCAACGCGCAGATGACGCCCACTATCTCTCTTGAGCCGTCGGTTCAGCACTATCTCAACGACAAATACCCCAGCCATGAGGTGCTCGACAAAACCCAGTACTCCACGTGGGTAAAGGTCGAGATGCCGCTGTATCAGGGTGGCGGACTCACCGCCAGACGCAACGCCGCCAGTCACGCGGTAGAGTCTGCACAGTATTCCATCCAGCGCACCCGACTCGAAGTACGGCAGAAATTACTGGAGTCCCGTAGCCAGGCGTTGAGCCTCGCCACCGCTCTGCAGATTCTGCGTCGCCAGCAGCGGCTGAGTGAACAAACGCGTGAGCTTTATCAGCAGCAGTATCTGGACCTCGGCTCGCGTCCGCTGCTCGACGTGCTTAACGCCGAGCAGGAGGTATATCAGGCCCGTTTTGCTGAACTCCAGACCCAAAACCAGCTGCGCCAGCTCCAGTTGAACTGCCTCTATAACACGGGCTCTCTTCGCCAGGCGTTCGCCTTAAATAACCGCAGTATTCAATCGGTGGAGATCAAGCTATGAGCGACCTCGATTCACATGCGGAAGATACGATTGGCGAACACGCCCTGAGCCAGTGGGCGCAGGCGATGACGCATATTGCCAACCACTATCGCGTTACCTGTTCGCCCGGCGCAATCCAGGCCAACGCCCCATGGTTTGCGGGAAAAAGTCGGGCCACGGCCCTGTCGCAACTGGCGCGTCAGGCGGGACTATCATTTCATGCGCTGGATACCGCCACGCAGGCGTTCGGTCAGTGGCGTCTGCCGGTAGTCGCGGAGCTACGCGACGGCCAACTGATGGTGATAGAACATTTCAACGGTGAAGATACGTTAGATGTTTTTATCATCGCCGAAGAAGGCCAGCGTAACCGGTTAACGATTGCAGAACTTCTGCCGGAGATCGTGAGCATTACCGCGCTGCGCCCGCTGTCGGCGCTGAAGGACAGTCGGGTCGACCGCTATATTTCGCGCTTCAAGCCCGACTGGATGCGCGAACTGGTGTTAAAGGACATCCGCCCTTACCTGCCGGTCATGATTGCCGCCTTTTTGATTAACGTTCTGTCGCTCGCCGGGATTATCTTCTCCATGCAGGTCTATGACCGGGTGATCCCTGCCCAGTCTTATCCAACGCTGTATGTTCTCTCCACCGGCGTTCTGGTCGCGGTGCTGTTTGGCTTTTTGCTGCGCGAAGCGCGTACCCACATAATGGACCTGCTCGGCAAACGCGCCGATATGCGCATTTCCGATCGCGTGTTCAGCCACGCGCTGAGGCTGCGCAACAGCGCCGTTCCCCGTTCGACGGGGAGCTTCATTTCTCAACTGCGCGAGCTGGAACAGGTTCGCGAGATGATCACCTCTTCGACCATGTCGACCATTGTCGATCTGCCGTTTTTCTTTTTGTTTATCGTGGTGCTGGCCTTTATCGCCCCGCCGCTGGCATGGATAGCTCCCGTCGCAGCCCTGCTGATGATCCTGCCCGGTTTGCTATTACAGAAGAAGCTGGCGGTGCTCGCCAACCAGGCTGCCCATGAATCCACCCTGCGCAACGCAGTGTTGGTCGAAAGCGTTCAGGGGCTGGAAGACATCAAGCTGATGCAGGCGGAAAACCGCTTTTTACAGCAGTGGAACAGCTACATCCGCATTACCGGAGAGTCCGGGCTGCGCACGCGCAGGCTGACTCAGGGGCTGATTGGTTGGGGTATGTCGGTACAAAGCCTGGTCTACGCCGCCATCATTATGTTCGGCGCGCCGATGGTCATTGAAGGCACCATGACCACCGGGGCGGTGGTGGCCGCTTCGATGCTCGGTTCCAGAATGATTGCCCCGATGGCTAATCTGTGCGGCGTGCTGGCGCGCTGGCAACAGGTCAAGGCCGCGAAGATGGGGTTAGACAGCATCATGCAGCTTCCCACCGAAACGCAGTACGATGAAGACCGGGTGCATCAGGAGATTTTTCACGGTCATTATCTGTTTGAAAACGCGCACTTTCGCTACCACAGCGACGATCAGCGCGTTCCACTGCGCATCTCGCGTCTGGAGGTCATGCCCGGCGAACGGGTGGCGATCCTCGGGCGTAACGGTGCCGGAAAATCAACCCTGCTACAGGCCATGGCGGGCGGAGTGGAGATTATCCAGGGCGATGTCCGACTCGACAACCTGAGTCTGGCGCAGATCGATATGGCTGATTTACGCCGCAACATCGGCTTTCTTAGCCAGAACGCACGGCTGTTTTTCGGCACCCTGCGCGAGAATCTGACCCTCGGCGCACCGCACGCCAGCGACGCGCAGATCTTCGAAGCGCTGGAGGTCAGCGGCGCGGCGGCTTTCGTTAAACAACTCGCCAAAGGGCTGGCGCATCCCATTATGGAGGGCGGCAACGGTTTGTCCGGTGGACAACGGCAGTCGATCCTGCTGGCAAGAATGCTGCTGCGATCGCCCAATATCGTGCTGCTCGATGAGCCCAGCGCCTCGCTGGATGAACATACCGAGCGGGAGTTTATTCAGCGCCTGAACCAGTGGCTGGGCAACCGCACACTGATTGTCGCCACCCATCGCGTACCGGTCCTGGAACTGGTCGAGCGCGTGGTGGTGTTAAAAGAAGGCCAACTGGTCATGGATGCCCCGAAAGCGCAGGCGTTGAATGCGAGCCGGGCACCCGCCCCAACTCACGGTCGGGAGTGGAAAAATGAAAACCAATCCGCATGACGCCGCCATGGATGACCTTGATATCCGTCGCGAGCACCGTTTTTCCGGGGCCAGCCGCATTATTCTGCTCAGCACGCTGCTGTTTGCCGTCCTGGGTATCTGGGCATATTTCGGCAAGCTGGATGAAGTCTCAACCGGCAGCGGGAAAGTAATACCCAGCTCGCGAGAGCAGATCTTGCAGTCGCTGGATGGCGGCATTCTCGCCGAGCTTACGGTTCGCGAGGGCGATAAAGTGCAGGCCAATCAAATTGTGGCGCGCCTCGACCCCACCCGTTCTGAGTCCAACGTTGGGGAGAGCGCCGCCCGTTACCGCGCCTCACTGGCTTCCAGCGCAAGGCTTAATGCCGAAGTTAACGATCTGCCGCTGGTCTTTCCCGATTCACTGCGCGCCTGGCCGGATCTCATCGCCTCCGAAACTCGCCTGTATAAAAGCCGCCGCGCGCAGCTTGCGGATTCAATGGCGGAACTGCAGGATGCGCTGGTCTCGGTCAATAAAGAGCTGGCCATCACCCAACGGCTGGAGAAAAGCGGCGCGGCCAGCCACGTAGAAGTGCTGCGCCTGCAACGACAAAAAAGCGATCTGGGATTAAAAATCACCGACCTGCGCTCGCAATATTTCGTGCAGGCGCGGGAAGCGCTGTCAAAAGCTAACGCCGAAGTGGACATGCTGGCGGCTATTTTGAAAGGACGCGAGGATTCCGTCACCCGTCTGACCGTTCGCGCGCCGATGCGCGGTATCGTGAAAAACATCCAGGTCACCACCATTGGCGGCGTAATCCCGCCTAATGGCGAGATGATGGAGATTGTGCCGCTTGACGACCATCTGCTGATAGAAACCCGCCTGTCGCCGCGCGATATCGCGTTCATCCACCCCGGTCAGCGGGCGCTGGTAAAGATAACCGCCTATGACTACGCCATTTACGGCGGTCTGGAAGGGGTAGTCGAAACCATCTCCCCGGACACCATTCAGGACAAAGTGAAACCAGAAATCTTCTACTACCGCGTGTTTATCCGCACCCATCAGGACTTCTTGCAGAACAAACTGGGGCGCCATTTCTCCATCGTACCAGGCATGATTGCCACAGTGGATATAAAAACAGGTGAAAAAACCATCGTCGACTATTTAATCAAACCGTTTAATCGCGCAAAAGAAGCGCTGCGCGAACGATAAATCCTTGAGGATTAGGGGTTGCGGGGGCTGGTCACGCGTGTCACAAGTCTGTTATACTTGCTCTAACACATTGGGGCTGATTCTGGATTCGACGGGATTCGCGAAACCCAAGGTGCATGCCGAGGGGCGGTTGGCCTCGTAAAAAGCCGCAAAAAAATAGTCGCAAACGACGAAAACTACGCTTTAGCAGCTTAATAACCTGCTCTGAGCCCTCTCTCCCTAGCTTCCGCTCTTAAGACGGGGATCAAAGAGAGGTCAAACCCAAAAGAGATCGCGTGGAGGCCCTGCCTGGGGTTGAAGCGTTAAAACTAATCAGGCTAGTCTGGTAGTGGCGTGTCTGTCCGCAGGTGCCAGGCGAATGTAAAGACTGACTAAGCATGTAGTACCGAGGATGTAGGAATTTCGGACGCGGGTTCAACTCCCGCCAGCTCCACCAAACATTCATTCATGATGCATCATGAACCTTAAAAAAGCCTGTAACTTCAACGAGTTGCAGGCTTTTTTGTTGCATGTGTGGTCATGATCTCTGTATGAATCTTGAGCATTATGTATCTTGTTTTGCACCGCGTTGCCAGAACGCTAAAAAAACAAGGTGCAAAAACATGCCTAAGGTATTGAAATCCCTAACCAATACCGAGATCGCTGCCGCCAAGCCGCAGAAGACCGAGTATATGCTGCGCGATGGCGACGGACTGGCGTTGTTGATTAAGCCATCCGGCAGAAAGATCTGGTACTTCGAATACACTCCCCCGGCGCTGAAAAAACGGACCAAAATCAGCATTGGCCCCTACCCGGTAGTCACCCTCGCCATGGCGCGAGATTTCAGGTTGCAATACCGGCGTTTACTTGTGCAGGGCATCGACCCGCAGGCCCATCTGGAGCAGGTTGCAGAGGAGCAACGACTCCAGAATGAATGCACGCTGGAAAAAGTTGCGGAACAGTGGCTCAAAGAGAAGAAACGGACCAGCGATCTTAGCGAAGATCACGCCAAAGATGTCTGGCGTTCGCTGGAGATGCACGTCTTCCCTTCTCTGGGTAATACACCCGTTACCGAGATCCGTCCCAAAATGCTCAAGGAACACCTTACACCGCTGGAAGAACAGGGCATCCTCGAAACGCTGCGGCGGGTTATCTCACGACTCAATGAAATCTTTCGCTTTGCCATCTCCGAAGAGCTCATCGAGTTCAATCCGGCTGACAACCTGGTCGCCCGCTTCAAGAAACCGAAAAAGCAGAATATGCCCGCCCTTCACCCCTGTGAACTGGGCAGGCTAATGCTGGCACTACAGAACGCCTCTATCCGCAAGGAAACCCGCTGTCTGATTGAATGGGAGCTACTGACCTGGGTACGTCCCGGCGAAGCCGTCAGCGCCCGCTGGTGCGACATCGACATGAAAAAAGCGGAATGGCGCATCCCCGATACCTTTATGAAGATGAATCGTTCGCACACGGTGCCTCTCAGCAAACAGGCGCTGCGCGTTCTTCAGATCATGGAGCCCGTCAGCCGCCATCGTCCGTGGGTGTTCCCCAGCATCCGCAAACCACTGGAGCATATGCACCAGCAGACCGCGAACGCCGCGCTTATCCGTATGGGGTTTGGCGGTGAACTGGTCGCCCACGGCATGCGCAGCATTGCCAGAACGGCGGGAGCAGGTCATTTCCCCCGTGAAGTCCTAGAGTCTGCGCTGGCGCACCAGAAAGAAGACGAGATCGAAGCGGCCTATAACCGCAGCGACTACCTGGAACAAAGGCGACCGCTGATGCAGTGGTGGGGAAACTACGTTGATGCCGCCAGACGGCAGGCGCTGCTCGGTGCAGAAGAACCGCTGCAAATCGTGGAAGGAGAATAATGTGACCAGTCCCATTCGTCAGAATCGGTTTGAACGGGAATGTGATATGCCGCTGCTGGAAGCGCGGCATCTCGCCCTTCTGCTTCTCGGCCTCGATGCTTCACAACCTGCAAACGCCCTGCCGGAAGAACATCAGGAAAATTACCGTATTCTGCACGACGCCATCAGCCGCACCATCAAAGCCACTGGCATGGTCAGTGCTCCGGCGAACAAGCGCATGTTCTATGCCGATGAGATGTTTGCCCTGGCCTGGCGGCTTATTGATGACGAACTAACACCACCAGAAGTGAAAGACCGCAGCCTGAAGGCGGTAATGAAACTGTCGCGTAATAGCCATGGCCGCAAGTGGCTGAAGACGCTCGGTGACGATGCGCTGCCGGATCTCACTGCATCCATACAACCTTCCCAGCGTGGGATACATAAGCGCGACAAGGCACGGGAGAATACTGCCCGACTCTGCTGGCTGCTGGTTCAGCTTCTGGTTGAGGAGACTGACGGACGGTACGGTACGTCTGATAAACCGGCTTCGGATAGGATACTTCAAAAGCTGAAGGTTCTGGCTCAGGAGCAGGAATTGCCGTCGGATGGGCTTGGGAGAGGAACATTTTATGAGGTTTTGAGGATGGGAAGGGAAAAGGATGAGTAGACATCTATTATATTTACCATAAGTAGCGACTCTAACAGGCACACTAATTTGAACTTACAAGGTTTTGCACCCATTTAAAACCTCAGCAGATTCAGGTAATTTTGATCTTTATCAACTGATACAGCTCCCATTTATCTGACCTATACTGGCTAGAAGGCATTTGTCCATAAAATGTTCAAACCGCTATTTGGCTTGGAGAAAAATGAATGATTACTCTTGCTCTTCAGCGTGAAACGTTTACCTGATAACCTCAGCAACATAGACCTCAAATACCCTGCAGAAAAAAACTCAACGACTATAAATAAAATTCATATATATCAAATAGTTAAACACAATGGCTATGTGGAAAAAAATTTTCCCACATGATATCATAGGAAAAACTTCTGCAGAACTGTCACTATGAATACCCTGACTTCACATAATGTTGCAATGCGCGAATTTCTACGCTCTTCAGATAAAGAACAATTGAGGAACTCAGTTGATCTAGATGATATAGATACAGTACTTAGAAAATTGCTATCCATTGATGAAATGCGTGACGCTGGAAGTTTCTTTACTGGCCAGACTTTAGCATCAAAAGCAATATCATCTTTCAATAAGCCAATTACACATAGATCAATAGTTTTGGATCCAACCTGTGGTGCCGGTAATTTACTTATTGAAGCATCTAGAAAACTCGGTGTAGAAGCAACTCTATACGATACTTTGAATCAATGGGGAAAAGTACTTTGGGGATTTGATATTCATCAACATTTTATTGAAGCAGCAAAAATTCGTATTGTAATTGAGGCTATAAATAGGGGCGTTGAACAAAATTGTGATATGCAAGAAGCTTTTGAATTACTTTCTCATATTCATGTAAAAGATGCTTTGACAATTAAAGCTGAAGAAATTCAAAATGTAACTCATGTTATTATGAATCCCCCTTTTACCATTTGGTCTTCTCCAAAAGAAAATTATTGGAAAGAGGGAAATGTGAATGCCGCTGGTATTTTATTTGATAAGTACGTGCGATTGCTGCCCAAAAAATGTCTAATAAGTGCCATATTACCGGATGTTCTTCGTTCTGGTAGCAGATACAGTGAGTTCAGAAAGTTTATTTCAAGTTCAGTAAATGCAAATGTTGAGATTTGGGGAAGATTTAACAGAAAAACTGATGTTGATGTATTCTTATTATCGGGGATGATTCAGAGCAACGTAGAAGAAATACAATGGCATAGTGCTATGAATCAAAATTCGGTTATAGCAGACTACTTCAATGTTACGACTGGGCCACTAGTAGCATACCGTGATCCTGAAGAAGGGACTGAATATGCATATTTTTACCCTAAAAATTGCCCTAAGTGGGAAACTGTAAAATTAGCAGTAGAACGAAGAAGATTTTCTGGAAAGGTTTTCACCCCCCCTTTCGTTGTAATTAAAAGAACTTCTAGCCCGTCAGATCGGAGTAGAGCATCAGCCACGCTGATAAACTTAAACGAACCAGTGGCAATAGAAAATCATATGATTGTAGTCACACCTAAGGATGGTAAAGTAAATACATGTAAAAAATTAATGAGGGTCCTACAGAGTCAACAAACGAACGACTTTCTGAATGAGCGTATACGATTACGTCATTTGACAGTTGGTGTGATAAAAGATATTCCATTTGTTGAAGGTCCATAAATCATGGCACGTAGATATCTAGGTAAGAAACCATTTGATCTTTCGGCTCGAGTTCCAATGCAACTTGGCCGAGAAAGTATTTCAAGCTCAACTGTTGCTGTGTCAGAACTTATTAAAAATGGATATGATGCAGATGCTGAAAGCGTTCATGTTGAATTCTTTTTAAGGGAATCTCCGGCACTTTCCACATTAGTTATTAGAGATGATGGAAATGGGATGGATGCAGAGACAATCTATGATCACTGGCTAAAGATTGGAACAGATTTTAAAAATGGCGTAGAACTTTCAATAAATAAGAAACGAGTACTAACAGGTGCAAAGGGCTTGGGAAGACTTGGCCTGGACAGGCTGAGTAAAAAAGTTGTTTTATATACTAAAAAGAAAGGTAGTAACTCAGTAATTCAATTAATTGTTGATTGGAGAAAATATGAAGAAACGAATGCTTCTATTTCTGATATTCAACATGACATTTATGAGCAGGATTTACCATTATCGGGTAAATATGGAGATATATTTTCTTCAGTCGATGATTCTGGTACTTATATGGTATTAATTGGACTCAAGGATTATTGGTGCCCAGATTTTATTGAAGATTTAAAGCAAGAATTAAGGCTATTAATTTCTCCTTATAGATCTAATAATGATTTTTCCATTACTATTCATAGAACAATAAATAACATTGCATTTCCCAAAGAGGTTGTTGATACTCAAGAACTTCTTAAAGCGGCTAGTTGGGAAGTAAAGGCTGTTATAGATTCAAATAATAAAGTCAAACTATCGTTCAAAAACAATGCAACTGGTGAGTTAATAGAGCAAATACCCATCCCATGGAAATACTGGATATCAAAACAAGGTGATAAGCCGTTATTTGGACCATTAAAATTTGAATTCCATTATATGGTTAGAAAAAAAGAGTTTCTTTCTAAGATTGATATGTCTGCGAGAAACTGGTCTAAATTTATGGAACTGAATAGAGGTGTTCGTATATACCGTGATGATTTTCGTGTCCGACCATATGGTGAACCAACTGGAAAGGGAGATTGGTTAGATTTAGGATATCGAAAAGCTTCGAGTCCAGGAGGTATAAAACAAGGTGGTTGGCGAATCGCGCCCAATCAAATCATTGGAGCAGTGAGTATTTCTAAGACTACTAATGCTATTCTTAATGATCAGGCGAATAGAGAAGGTATCGTTGAAAATGAAGCCTATCTTCAATTACGTAATTTTATACTGAAAGTTATTTCTTCGTTTGAAGTTCTTGCAACAAAAGATGCCCAAGCTGATGATGATACAGATCTTGCAGCAGAATTAGAACGGATTATAAAAGAGAAAGATTCTGACTTAAAAGGGGCGATCGATGAAATTAAAGCCTTTTCCAAAAAAACTAAAAGGAAAGGAAAAAAAGTCCCCCCAGCTCAGATCCTAAATCAAAAATTACGTGAACTAGAGAGAGCGAAAGTATCTCATCAAAAAGCACTTGATGATTATTATTCGTATTTGGAAAAAGAACGTAAAAAATTAGAGGGTGAAAAAGACACCCTTTCAAACCTAGCTTCTTTAGGGGTATTAACAGTCAGTTTTGGGCATGAGATTCGCACACATTCATCATTAGCATTAAATAACGCCAAAACACTCAAAACGGTGATTCAGACTGCACGAACAGCAAACCAACCTATAAACTACAACCAACTAATCAGCTTAACCGATCTAATGATTACAGGAGCACAATATGTTGACACATTTTCGAGATTAGCTATTAATAATATTAAGCCAGATAAAAGAACACGTTCAAAAGTCAATGTTCCTAAGATTTTTAAATATATTTTTGACATGATGTCTGCATCCTTTTCAAAAATGGGAATTCAATATAATATAGAATTTGTTAAAATAGCAGAGGAAGATTTTAACGTTCGTTCATTTGAGATTGATTGGGAGAGTATAGCAATCAATTTAATAACCAATGCTACTTGGGCATTAGAGGATACGCAAAGAGACAAAAGACAAATTAAAATCATATTTGAGCGAGTTGGTGGTACAAGACTTAGGCTAGCTTTTATGGACTCAGGATGTGGTTTAGAAACTGGCCAAGAAAATACAATTTTCCTGCCAATGCATAGTCGTAAAACGGATAGGAGAGGTAATTCTATAGGAACAGGTATGGGACTATCTATAATTAAAAATCAGGTGGAAGATCATATGCCGTCAGGGACAATAACTGCTCAACAACATTCAGATTTAGGTGGGGCTGGTTTTTATATAGAAGTTTTGCAGGATAAATAGATGAACACTATTATTTTTATTGATGATGACATTGATGTAAGAGCAACATATGAACTCTCTATGAGCATTATGTTTTCAGAAGAGTTTAACATTTTATGTTTAGATGTCGAGCCTTCGCTAGATGACATGATTAATGTATTAAATAACATACCTGATAAGGTAACTTATTTTATTGATGAAAAACTCAAACACTCTGGAGTAGCTTCATATTCAGGCGTTGAATTAGCTGAAAGAATCAGGATCTTTGATTCAAAAATACCAGTTTACATTTTAACCAGTTTTGCAGATGAGATTGAAAAATATCTTGGCGATATAGAATTTGTGATTGATAAAAATGATTGGGATCTAGAAGAGGATGGAGCAAATCTAATTAAGCGTTTTTTACGTCATATTAATACATATAAAGATATTAAATCTCAGCAAGCAAAAAGATTTGAGTTTCTCCTTGAAAAATCAATCTTTTCTAGTTTATCTGAAAAAGAGTTAGAAGAATTCAAAGCCTTAGACCTTTCTAGAGTAAAAAACACTTTTAGTGAGGGAATTATTAGTGATGAATCTCTTAGTGAGTTAAATGCGGCATCAGATGAATTAGATAAAATCTTTTTAGAGTTGAGTGACGATAATGATAAATAGTTTTTTTTATCCCGTATTAGTCAGACAAGATATTTCTGCCTACTATAAAAAAGAAGGCGAGTTCTACGCCACTTATAACTGTGAAAAAAATTATATCAATATTAGTAAGGATTGCCAGTTTAGATGCGTCTATTGTGATGCTCATATTGATGAATGTGGTGGTGAGCGTTTTTCCTTAGACCACTTTAGACCTACGGATATTTTTTCAGGCAAATTTAATGGAGTATTGAAAACCCATCCTTTCAACCTTCATCTTTCATGCCAAAAATGTAATGTATTAAAAACGAATGACTGGAAAGGATGTACAGATACAATTGATGGTGTAACACACTTATCCGGTTTAGGATATGTAGATCGTTTTAAGGATGATATTACTAGATACATAAGAGTAGATGATAATGGATTGGTTAATTCTATAAGCAGCAACGGTCCCGGGGAATATATGATACGTAAAATGCTATTAAATCGTACTAATCGAGTATATATTAGAAAACGAAGGATTGTAAAAGAAAAAGCCTCACGAATTTTTAATTTATTATTAAATAGACAATCACAACTGATGTATTCTAATAAATTTGGTACAGATGAACATAAAGACGAGATTAGTAAATTACTTGAACTCTTTGATAGATTCAAACGCCTAAACTTACTGAAACTATAACATAATGATAAAAATCATTTCACAACCAATGGAAAACTTGTTAATTAGAGGTAATATCACATCAGCTTATTCTACTAAATAGATGAATCTAATAAAATTACACGTGTGCCAGCCTATGCTTAATTTCAGAAAAATCGGCTGGCAATATCAATACAATGGGAAATCGTTTTCAACATAAAATTATACCGATAACTACACGTTATTGTGCTATGAAGTTTATAATTGTCGTTCAATATAATTAATCTATTGTGAGTCAACTGACTGAAAATTACTCTGATTCTTTAGTGCTCGCCCAAGTTCCATTTCGCATCAACTTTTTAAATGAAGGTGGATAATGTTCTAGAATTCGGCTCACTGGCCCTGATCTACTATGTTACACAAAGATTTAGTTTTATTCTCGTTGAGACGAAAGACATTATAAAACGTTCTCAGTCGTATCTTGCCATCCATTATTCTAAATTTATCTTACCCAGATTGATATCTAAGTAATATAATCGTTTATTTTCAAATAATTACTTTCCCCTTCTAAATTTAACAGAAAATAAATTTTTCCCGGACTCATTACTTTCTACCCGGACTCCACTTTTTCACCCGGACCTATATCGTCCCCTTTCCTTCCGCGCTATAACCGCCTCGACACTCTGTTCCCGTGAGGTGTAATCATGAAAACCCGTGCTGACAGTAACGATGCTTTTCCCGAAAGCGGCTACGTGCGTATGCGGCAGGTGGTCCAGTTTCTGGCGATGAGCGAATCGTCGGTTTACCGCCTGATTAAAGACACCGACTTTCCCCGCCCCGTCCACCTCTCTTCCCGACTGGTGGTTTTCGATGCCGCTGAAATCCGCCAGTGGCAACAGCGCCGCACCGCCATCCGTTAATCCACGCTCAGGGATGAGCCGACCGATACCCCATCATGAAACGTGCCCCCTTCCTCAACAAGCAGTCTCACGACCGCACGCTCGAAGTAGTGATCCTTGCCGGAAGTCTGGCATGGGAGACCTCACGCGTGTGGCGAAAAGATCCCGACCGGGAAGATGATATTCCTCCTGTGGTGCTCGGTCCGGATGAACTGGCCGATCTGGATAACCTGACCATTATCAGGCCCGACACGCTCTACGTCCGGGTATTCCGCACTGGCGATATCCGTGAAGAGGAGCTGCTTAAAATCGCCGTAAAACTGGCACACGCAGGTGTGCAGATGGCCCGGCTGATGACCCCTGACGGTGAGTTGCTGGAGAACTGGACCGGACAGCTTGAACGCCTGAGGCAGAAAAGGCCTTCCGACATCCTGCCGGATCACTTCCGCCTCGATGAAGAAGCGCTGTGGTTTGACAAGCTCACCGAACGCCGCGACGGTGAAAGCGACGTCCAGCCCCAGCGCATCTGTTCCCCTCTGCGCGTCACCGCCATCACCTGCGACAGCCATGACGGCAGCTATGGCCGCCTGCTGGAATGGCACACCACCACCGGGCAGTTGCGACGCTGGGCCATGCCGATGGCGATGCTCAGCGGCAACGGCGAGGAGCTGCGGCGCATCCTGCTGGAGAACGGCCTGACCTACATTTCCACCCGCCCGGCCCTGCGCAGCCTGTTATGCGAGTACATCTCGCGGTCACTCCCCGGACGCCGGGTCACCTGCGTGGAGAAAACCGGCTGGCATAACGGCGTGTATGTGCTGCCGGATGAGGTTATCGGTCCGGGTGGAGACAACGTCATTCTCCAGGGCAGCCACTACCTGACCGGCGGCTTTGCGCAGGCAGGGACGCTGGCAGAGTGGCAGGAGCAGGTCGCCGCACTCTGTGCAGGCAACTCACGACTGGTCTTTGCCATCTGCTGTGCGCTCGCCGCCCCACTGCTGCGCCTGACCGGAACGGGCGGCGGAGGCTTTCACCTGCGCGGTGAGTCCACCGACGGCAAAACCACAGTGATGAAGGTGGCCGCCTCCGTCTGTGGCGGCACCAATTACTGGCACTCCTGGCGGGCCACCGGGAATGCACTGGAGGGAATTGCCAGCCGCCATAACGACGCCCTGCTGCCGCTCGATGAACTGCGCGAAGTGGACCCGCGTGAAGCCGGGATGATTGCCTATATGCTGGCAAACGGCCAGGGCAAGGGGCGCGCCCGTACCGATGGCGAAGTGCGTAACCGCAGGCACTGGACGCTGCTGCTGTTCTCCACCGGGGAGCTGTCGTTGGCGGAACATACCGAACGCGCCGGGGAGCGCCTCTACGCCGGAATGGACGTGCGCATGGTACAAATCCCCAGCGACACCGGACAGCATGGCGCGTTTGAGCAGCTACACGGCTTTGCCAGCGGTCAGCAGTTCGCCGATACCCTCTGCGACCAGGTGGCCCGCTTCCACGGCACCGCTTTTCGTGCCTGGCTGATCTTCCTCACAAGCGACCTGGACGCCAGCACCACGCTGGCGAGAGAGTTACTTCGCCGCTACCAGACCGCCCTGATGCCGGACAACGCCGGAAACCAGGTGCAGCGCATCGTGGCCCGCTTTGCGCTGCTGGCGGTGGCCGGAGAGATGGCGACGCTGCAGGGTATCACGGGCTGGCAGGAAGGCACGGCGTATGATGCGGTGCAGATCTGCCTGCACGCCTGGCTGAACGAACGCGGCCATATTGCTAACCAGGAGGATGAAGGCGTGCTGGCGCAGATCAAGCGGTTCATCACCGCACACCAGTACAGCCGCTTTGCCTCGTGGGATGGCCCGGACCGCCCGCTGAATATGGTGGGCTTTCGCCGGGTGGAAAAAGATCCGCTGACGGGTGAAGAGCACACACTGTTTCACATCCTGCCGGAGGGCTGGCGGGAAATGTGCCGGGGCTTCAGTCCCGCCAGAGCGGCGAGATTATGCCAGGAAGCAGAATGCCTGCTGCCCGGCAGCGACGGGAAATACCAGTCGCAGGTTCGCCTGCCGGAGATCGGCAAAGCCAGGGTCTACCGGCTCACCTCCCGCATCCTCAGTATCTGAGTACAGTCTCGCGTGTCTTAAAAAAAGGTGGTACAGGGTGGGACAAGTGGCACACGCAGGGCTGGCGCGGATTACAGCGTCCCACATTACAGAATTTGGTTTAATAAAAGTGGTACAGGGTGGGACAGCCGCTGCTGAATCTGTCCCACTTTTCAGACTGGCATTTTTCAGGTGGTACAGCGCAAAGCCACGGCTGGCGCGGTTGTACCACTTGTCCCACCTGTACCACCTGTACCACCTCAAAAACAGAAGGAATGAAAATGGCGAAAAGGGACTGCAAAAGCAAAGGGTGAAAGGAAGGGAGAATAAGGGGAACGGACTTGCCCTTAAATGAACATGAAATACATCCCTAACTATAAATCACATCAAATATGTCAACTAATTAAAGCTCTGAGATTTTTAAACCTATTAAAACCCCACTTACCAGACCAGAATTAACATAAGATACTCTAGTTATATTCGAATGATTGTGATTTTTAATAAAACTGACAGTTCTTCTTTCTGACGATATTTCATCTTGTATTGCTGACGATAATCTCTCATCATTCATAACGAAACCAATCTGATTTTTAATCAATGATTGCTCCGACTGGGTGTCTTTGAAAAAAACAGTAGAATCATGATTTATTACTTTGTATTTCTCATCCTCTGAAACAAAGGTCTTAATAAAACCAGAAAATTTACGCCCCCCAGATTCAAACTGAATCTCTCTTTTTTCACAAGTAAAACCACATGAATAAATAATAAAATCGTGTTCAAAGCCTCCATTTAAAATTCGTAAATTTTCATGACATCTATATACAATGTCATATACGCCAGGATTTTTAAACTCTTTATCCTTATAAATTTCCCTGTACGATACTTTACTTTCCTCTATTTCATTAATAATAAAATCATAATCAACCAAAACAATTGAACGAGATGGTAAATAAAACATTTCGTTTGATTTATTTTTTCGCGCAAGTCGCATCTTATTTTCGCGAAAAGAGTCCAACTCATCCCATGTTTTATTATAATTAGTCAGTAAATCATCGATGCATTTAATAATGTAATATTGCAACCGCCCTAGCAATGAACTTATTTCATCATCAGTAAGGATGTCCTCTAACTGCTTACCTACATGAATAATTTGCGTACGATAACCATCATTATTGTCACCACTTGTGTAAAGTTTGAACTCTTCTGCCAGTCTCGTTTCATCATAACTATTAACTACAAGATGCTGGGCTATCTTTGTACGTACTTTTTTAAATTGTTCATAAGTTAGCGGATATGCAATAAATTCAAACAACCTCATAAACTCTATAAATTTATCTGTGTTCCCAGTATTTTCCAATGCATTGGAAAATAAATGCAACGACCGTATCGCTACATTCCCCGTTATATTAATATCTGGTTTAAAAATAGATAAATCGCGTAGAAATGTCATATCATCAATCGTTACTCCTTTCGTAGAACTTAGTACATTTCCATAAATATCAGATTTAACAATTCTCGAAAATAGTCCATGCTGGGATACCATTGCTAAAAGAGTATTTCCATTTTTCAATTGTCCTACACGACCTATCATCGTCTTTTTATCATTAACATCACAAAACCTCAACCTTATAAAATCTACAATCCCCCGTGTTTTATTTATTGCTTTACGTAGAATCTCTTTATCTGAACCAATATTTCCGGGATACTCAGAATACGAACAATCTTTTACGACAATAGTAACACAATTTGAAATCTCAGATAAGTAACCTTCTACTTCTTCTTTTTGCTCATTGGAGTCATAGTACACATTATCAAATCCTTTTGACAATTTAAAATATCCCTTTGGATAAATAGAAACATTCCCCAAAAAAAAGACATCGTTAATATCAAGGTACTCAACTGGTAATATGTAAATATACGAAAACTCATCATCTGAGAATAGTTTTTCTATTTTCTCCATATATACCTCATCAATAAATGAATAAATCCGTTATAAAATCAACAATTTTTTTTAGTACATAACTCATTGTAAAGTTTTAAAATTTCTTCAGCTAAGATATCATCAACAGTATAAAAATAGCATTCTGGTACATCCAGTACTCGTGCAAACTCACACACCAACTCAAATGTCGGCTTATGCGTACCATTCTCATAGTGTGACAAACGTGAGTAAGCTGTAGCCTCTTCTATACCAGCGAGTACACCAAGCTTTTCCTGGGTCAGCTTTGCTCGCAAACGAGCTTCTTTTAGTCTCTTGGGGATCATACCGTGTGTCCTGTAAGGATTTCACGGTAATCTTTAGCATTGCTCAAGTTCTTTTATCTTTAGACTTCATAAAGATAGAAACCATAACATCAAAGGGATGTACTAACACGACCAATTAACTTATAAGCACCTTTTCCACTTTACCCGTTTTCCCCCATATAGCTTCAGCATTGCATCAGCAAAGCTGTCATCCAGCGTGTAGAAGTAACCTTCAGGCATATTGAGAACTTCAGCAAATCGACAAACCAGTTCGAATTTAGGTTTATGCCTACCATTTTCGTAATGGGACATTCGCGAATAGCCCGTTTCTTCTGAAATGCCTGCTGCAATAGCCAATTCCTCTTGTGACATATCGGCTAACTCTCTCGCAATCCTAAGACGCTTCGGAACCATAACCCTGTCCTGTTAGTGGTTATATTGACAGCATCTTTAGCATTCCTTAAGATGAGTTATCTTTAGACTTCCTAAAGAACAGGTAAGGGATTGTCTTGACTGGTTTTAAACCTGAGAGAGGTAAACGAAATGGCTAAAAAAGACTGGCACCCCGCCGACATCGTTGCCGCCTTACACAAGCGCGGTACCAGTCTGGCGAAACTGTCGCGGGAAGCGGGACTGGCCTCGTCAACGCTGTCGAATACCCTTACGCGCCCGTGGCCGAAAGGCGAGTGGCTGATTGCCATCGCGCTCGACGTGCATCCGTCAGAAATCTGGCCCGGCCGTTACCTCAATTCCAGTAACAAACGTGAACCCCGTAAACCGCTTCATCCCATGACAACAACCGATAACTCCGGGACATAACGACCCGCGCTGTGAGTGGCAGGACGCATTAACCAACGACACCTGACAGGAGAGTTGTTTATGCACACTGAAACCACCATCACTCTGATGACAGGAGGCCGCCATGTTTCTGGTCTCCCTGGCTGAAGGCTTTATCCACCTGTTCCAGGCCGCAGGCAAAATCTTCCTCGACATGATGACCGGACTTATCCCGATGCTCATCTGCCTGTTGCTGGCCATCAACTTCCTGATGAAGCTGGTCGGCACCGTACGGATGGAGAAAGTCGCCGCCCTGCTCGGTCGCTCACGCATTCTCACCTACGGCGTATTGCCGGTACTCGGCTGGTTCTTTATGAGCAGCCCCGGCGCGCTGACGCTCGGGAAACTCTTACCTGAGAAGAGCAAGCCCGGCTATGAGGATGCGCTCGGCACTACCGCCCATCCGCTCACCAGCCTGTTTCCCCACGTGGTGCCGTCGGAGCTGTTCGTCTGGCTCGGCGTCGCCGCCGGGATTAAGGCGCTCGGCCTGCCCGTCACCTCGCTGGCGCTGCGCTATATCGCTGCCGCCATGCTGATTGGCCTGATACGTGGAATTATCACCGAGTACCTGTTCCTGCGGCTCAGCAAACAGGGGAACGAACCATGATGACCTACTGCGCGCGTATCGTCGCCATCGGCCTGTTTGTCGCCGACGGCCTCACCGACAAAATGCTCATCACCTTCGACAGCAACGGGCCGAAGGACTGTCTGGACTACTCCCTGTCACTGGAGCCGGGCATGCGGGAAGAGAATCTGTTTATTCTGCCGGGCGATACCCTGCTGCTGGCCGGATACAGCTACCTCATTACGGCTGTGGGCAGAGAAGCACAGCAGTCGCTATTTGAGCTCGGCCATCTGACGATGAAATTTGACGGCAGCCTGAATGCCTTCCATCCCGGCGTGGTCCATCTCTCCGGCCCGGTGCCATTGCTCTCAGCCCTGCACGGGGAACTGGTGATTGCGGAGGGACGCCCATGAACACGGTGCTCATTCCTCCCGGCCCCGGAGGCTACGGTAAGGGGCTGTGGCTGCCCGTCGCCAGTGGCAAGAAGGTGCTGTCACTCACCGGGCGCGAAATCCATCCCGTAGCCATTGAAATTGGCGCACTGACCGAATCGGAAATCGTGAACGGCTTTGCCGATATTCCGCCGGATAACGACATCCTGTGCGTGGTGATTAACTGCGCCGGGTCCCTGCGCTGCGGCCTGTACCCGCAGAAAGGTATTCCGACCATCAACGTGCTGCCTACCTGGCGCGCCGGGCCGCTGGCGCAGTTTATTAGCGAGGAGAATTACGTCTCCGGCGTGACGATGGAGCAACTGGTTCTGGTGGATACCGCCGAAGCCCCGGACGGTGAACCGGAGTCCGTGCCTGTCGCTGCACCACGGGTTATCAGCACGCCACCACCTGCACGTGGCGCGGAAAAACTGGTACGCATGGTTGAAAAGACAGGTACAGCCGTCGGCCACGTTATCGCCCTGCTGTTCGCCGCCAGCCGTGAGGCGGTGGACGTGTCGCTGCGTAACGTTATCCCGTTTATGGCCTTTGTCTCATTGCTGATTGCGCTGGTGCAGGAGACCGCGCTCGGCAGCCTGATTGCCCATGCCCTGACGCCGCTGGCGAACTCGCTGTGGGGACTGGTGCTGCTGTCGCTCATCTGTGGCATTCCGTTCCTCTCCCCGGTGCTCGGGCCGGGCGCGGCCATCTCGCAGGTGATTGGCGTGATGATAGGCACACAGATTGGCGCAGGGGCGATATCTCCGGCCTTCGCCCTGCCCGCCCTGTTTGCCATCAACGTGCAGGTCGGCTGCGACTTTGTGCCGGTAGGCCTTTCCATGCAGGAGGCAAAGCCGGAGACCATTGCGAAGGGCGTCCCCGCCTTTCTGCTCTCGCGTCAATTAACCGGGCCGCTTGCGGTAATAGTCGGCTGGCTGTTTTCCCTGGGCTTATTCTGAGGACTCAATGATGAACAAAATCAGAGCCGCCGTGGTCGGCGCGGGTATCTACGGTAAACACCATATGAATGCGTACCGCCATAACCCGGATACGGTACTGGTCGCCATCTGCGACACCGACACAGAACGCTGCGACGACCTCGCCATGACCTACGGCGTCATCGGCTATACCCGGCTGGATATCCTGCTGCAGGAGGAAGCCATTGACGTGGTCTCGGTGGCGACGCCGGACCCGTACCACACCGAATCCATCCTCACCGCCCTGCGACACGGCAAACATGTGCTGGCGGAGAAACCGCTCGCCACCTCAGTACGCGAGTGTGAGCTTATCGTGGAGACGGCGCGGCAGCAGGACCTGCTGGTCGGCGTCGATTTCCACAAGCGCTGGGACCCGGCAGTAATGCGCATTAAGGCTGAACTGGAGAAGCCGGAGGCCGGGCGCATCCTGCGCGGGCATATCAGTATGGATGATGTCATCAGCGTGCCGACGGAGTGGCTGGACTGGGCGGGCGCAAGCTCCCCGGTGTGGTTCCTCGGTTCTCACTGCTTTGACCTGGTGTGCCACCTTTCCGGTCAGGAAGTGGTGTCAGTGTATGCCGTCGGGCAGAAGCGGCTGATGGTTGAATGCGGCCTCGACACCTTTGATAGCGTGCAGAGCCTGCTGACAATGGCCGACGGCAGTTCGTGGGTGGTGGAAAACTCGTGGGTGCTGCCGGAGGGGTTTCCGAAGGACAACGACGGGCGTATCGATATCCTCTGCGAGGCCACTTATATCCGCAGCACCTCGCAGCATCGGGGGCTGGAAATCACCACGCCGGGCATGACGCTCACGCCCAACAGCTATTTCATCAACTACCGCAACGGTGTCGCCAGCGGTTTTGGTATCGATCCGATCAATGATTTTGTGCGGGCGGTCAGACATAAAGCGCCGTACCCGGTCACCGCCGAAGACGGGCTGGCGGTAAGCCGGATTTGCGAGGCGGTGCACCGCAGTCTGGAGAGCGGGAAACCTGAAGATGTTTAAACAAACGGCGCAGGGTAGCTCCCTGTGCCAGTTCCATATGATTTTGCTAATTCTACTCACTGGTCTATTCACTCGTCAGGCTTTGGCCCGCAGATATATTAATGTTTTCCATCCTGCCGCAACAAAACCCCACACACGATTGTATGTTTTTTAGTCATTAAGGTGAATAGAGGTATTTTATGGCTATGACCTTTTTCACCTTCCTGCCAATAGTATCATGCTAAACCTCTCATCTATGTTTATTGCGCCAATAATAGTCAACAAGTATTTCAAAAAAGTCCCAAGCAAATTATAATGCTGGAGTTTCATAATGTCCCTTTAAAAACCATTTTAAGAAGAGCTATTATGTCCCTCCCTACAAATTTTAATGATATTCTTCGTCTTTTTGAAAAAGATTACGATACAGCCAAAGAAGATAATGCCTTAAGTGCACGCGGACAATTTCTGCAACTTTACCCCCTTAATCGCCTAAAAAAAATGACGCTTGATGACTATGTCATCGGCAAAGGCACGGCCTCATTTTGTGCTTGTGTTGAAGTAAAAACCAGAACATGGGCAAATATGCAAGGTGCGACGGCGCTCAAATTTGGTATTTATTATGGAAAATCAAAATCAGATCCAACCGTCCGCTATCGTTTTACTCAGAAATTTGGCGATGATGATAGTACTAATAAAGAAGTTTTCGCTAATGTTAAAGACGCTTTACTAGACCTAATACAGTCAGGGAAAGAATTAGATTTTAGAGCGATTGACGAGAACCCCCTATCCCAAATGTTTAAGGCTAAAATATTGAGCCTTTACTTTCCAGAACACTTTATAAACATTTGCAGCAAAGATCATCTTAAAGAAATTGCTTTGGAAATGGGTATAAAAGAGCAACAGTTTATTAGTAAATATCAACATTTGTTATTCAAGAAAAAACTAGGGCATAAAATCACCCGAAACTGGAGCAATCCAAAATATATGTCCTTCCTTTATGCCCAGTTCATACGTAAGGATCTTAGCAGCGCTCCTGCTGTGATAGTTAAAAAACCACAAAAAAGAAACCATCCCGAAGTCAATTTCGAAGAAATAACGGACAATCGTGATTTAATAGGCAAAAAAAGCGAAGAATATGCATTAAACTGGGAAAAAAACCGCCTAATCGGTCTCGGCTATTCAAAACTAGCTGAGGAAATAGATGATCGCCGTAATCGTCCAACTTATGGTTACGACTTTCTTTCTTTTAATGCCCCAGGTGATGAGCGATACATCGAAGTTAAATCAATTGGCCGAGATGGAAAAGAGGGAGCATTCCGTTTTTTCCTCTCAGGAAATGAACTCACCGTTTCTAATTTAAGTAACCACCGTAAAAACTATTATTTTTATCTTGTACAGTATGGGAAAGATGGAGAGCCATGCAATCTATATGTAAAACATGCTCAAGATCTTTACACTAATAGTGAAATGACCCCTTGTGCTTACGTTGTTAGGTTCGATCTGGAAGAACCTGCTTAATAGTTTCGACAACCTCCGGCTCATAACTTTAAAAGTGTGAAATCAGGCGCAGAGTCACCTGCGCCTTCATCTCAGTGATACTGCAACAACACCTGCGAAATCTTCCTCGCTTCATCAGCAGGATCCGCTGCATGCGTGATCGCTGATCCCACAATCACCACATCCGGTCCTAACAGCGCATAGTCCTTTACCGTCAGGCTGGTGATGCCACCTGCTACGGCAATCCGGGATTTCCGGCGCGCCTTCAGCATCGTTATCAAATCATCTATCGGCTTGCGCCCCGCCGCCTGCTGGTCGGTGCCGGTGTGTACCGCCAGCATATCCGCGCCCGCCTCCTCCAGCAGGCGAACCCGCGCGGGGAGATCGTCGACGCAGATCATATCCACCACCACCTGCTTTCCAGCCTCCTTCGCTGCGCGAATGCAGGACTGGATTGTTAGCACATCGGTGACGCCTAACACCGTGACATAATCTGCCCCGGCGTCGAAAAGCAGCTGCGATTCAAAATGGCCGCCATCCATAATTTTCGCATCCGCCAGTACTTCCTTATGTGGATATTTTTCTTTAATGGCTTTAACCGCCTTCACGCCTTCCCGAATAAGAAAAGGCGTGCCCACCTCAATAATATCAACGTCATCAACCACCTTATCGATAAATACCAGCGCTTCAGGCAGGGTTAACTCGTCCAGGGCAAGCTGTAATTTCATGTTGGTTTCCTTGTGTCGAATGACTATTCGAGGTTGGCGTGCAGCGCAAAGCCTTTGGTTAAGCGATATCCCGTCGACTGCGCCAGATTCACAATCATGGCATCGCCCAGCACCATGACCGCCTCTTCAAACAGGCTGCCGCCGGGCAGAATGCCTTTCACGTTATCCGGTCCATCCGGCAGTTTGTCGGTATAGGCCGGGATCCTGACCACTACGTCAGCCAGTTTCCCCAGCGTGGACTCGGGGAAAATGGTCAGCAGGGCCACTGTGCCGCCCAGTTGTTTCGCTTTCGTAGCCACATTCACCAGCGAAGCCGTTTCGCCCGATGCGCTGGCCAGCAGCAGCAGGTCGCCTTTTTGCAGCGCAGGCGTGACCACATCGCCGACAACATGCACCTTCAGGCCGATATGCATCAGGCGCATCGCAAAAGCTTTCAGCATTAACAGCGAACGCCCTGCACCAAAAACAAATATCGCGTTTGCTTCAGCGATGGCCTGCTCCAGACGCGCCAGCGCAGCACCGTCAATCCGCGACATCGCCTGATGCAGGTCGCTACAGGCGACGCCTGCAACAGATTGCATTTCCATCATGCGTCCTCCTGACTGAGCGGGAATAAATCATCCTGATACTCGAGCATCCCCATGATTTCCCGGACATAGTTATCGACATGCCCCAGAAAATGGAAACGTTCCGGTGCGGCGCGGTAGCGCTTGTAAAGCGGCGTATCAAAGGTGATGCCAAGATGCGGGTTCTCTTTGACGGTGGCGAATTTGATGTGCGGAATATGCGGGTAGTAATGATTTTTGCGCACGCAGAGCTGCCCGTTCTCCTCCACGATGTAGCAGGCCATACCGTGATAAAACTGCACCGTGTCATAGTGAACCGCACAGGGTTTATACGCAAGATTGCTGAACACCAGCGGCCCGTCGCCGATATTGATGGAGCAGTGACCGTAATTCGGCGGCACGATAATGCTCTGTCCCTCCTTCACCACCGCCACGATAAGATCGTCCACCAGCAGATCTTTTGGCTCAACGGCAAAATCCGGCGACTTTTGCAGGATATACGCCGCAGTGCCCTTAATCACCTCATACACTTCCGGATGGGTGTTGCGCCGCGTGTCGTTATAGCCGTGATAGTGACCGCTGGTTTTCTTGCGCTCCTTGCCGATCGTTCCCGGCATGATGATGGTGATGTCATACTGGTACTGGTCTGCAGCAAGCCGTTCCTGATCCTCCGCAAAGCTGAGCCCGCGATAAACATCGTAAGCCGGTTCATCACGCAGCGCTTCGGTGAACTCCGGTAAGACCACCGCCATCTGCCCGGCGCTTTTGCGGCCAAAGCCGAGATAGTTCAGCGGCGGTTTCAGCGCCATCACGCCATCGTCATCGAGATACAGCGGCAGGCCGCTGTGGTGTAGCTGTTTCATTTTGCCTCCTGTGTATACGCGTTAGCTGCGCGGATCGCCTCTTTCAGCCGATCGGATTTCATGCCAAAGACGCTTTGAATGTTGTTCCCGACCTCGACGACGCCCGCCGCGCCAAGCTGTTTCAGCAGCGCTTTGTCCACCAGCGATTTATCCGTCACGTCAATGCGCAGACGCGACATGCAGGCTTCGATGCTGGTCATATTCCCTAGCCCGCCATAGGCCAGAATGATGCCGCTGACCAGGTCGTTTTGTTCGCTTTCCTGCGCCACCGCGTTTTCTTCAACTTCACGCCCCGGCGTCAGCAAATTCCAGCGGCGAATAGCAAAGGTAAACAGGGCATAGTACAGCGCCCCCATCACCAGCCCGACCGGGAACACCATGTACCAGTGAGGCGCACGCGGCAGGACGCCAAAGAACAGATAGTCAATAAGCCCGCCAGAGAAAGAGAGCCCGATATGCACGCTGAACCACTCCATCAGCAGGAACACCAGCCCCGCCATGACGGCGTGAATGCCATACAGCACGGGCGCAACAAACAGGAAGGAGAACTCAATCGGCTCGGTGATACCGCAGACGATGGAAGTGATCGCGCCAGAGAGCATAATCCCCTTCACCCGCGCTTTGTTTTCCGGGCTGGCGCAGCGGTAGATCGCCAACGCAATCGCCGGAATGCAGAACATCTTGATCGGCGTCAGCCCGGCCATAAAGGTTCCGGCGGTAATCGGCACCTGATCTTTCAACTGGGCAAAGAAGATAAGCTGGTCGCCATGCACCACCTGCCCGGCTTTGTTCACGTACTCGCCAAACTGCAGCCAGAACGTCGGCCACCAGACATGGTTAAGACCAAACGGGATCAGCAGCCGCTCGACAAAACCGAACAGGAAGGCGGACACGCCCGGTCCCTGCACCGTCATGGTATTCGACAGGCCATTAATCAAATGCTGAACCGGCGGCCAGACCACTGCCATCACCAGCCCGACAAACAGCGCGGCGAAGGAAGTGACTATCGGCACGAAGCGCTTGCCGGAAAAGAACTCCAGCCATGACGGAAGCTGGATGCGGTAATAGCGTTTATACAGCCAGGCAGCGATAATCCCGATAATGATGCCACCAAACACGCCGGTCTGGAGCGAAGGGATGCCCAGCACCATCGTGTAGTCACGCACCTGCGCCACCGACTCGGGCGTGATCCCCAGAAACTGGCCGATGGTGACGTTCATAATCAGAAACCCGGCGATCGCCGACAACCCGGCAATCCCCTGGTCGTCACTGAGTCCCACCGCCACGCCGACCGCAAACAGCAGCGGCAGGTTAGCGAAAATCGCGCTGCCCGCTTCCGCCATCAGCTTCAGCACGTGAACCAGCCAGTCAGCGCCGAGAAACGGCAGGCTGGCGACAATATTGGGATCCTGAAAGCTGACGCCGAAGGCCAGCAAAATACCGGCGGCAGGCAGCATGGCAATGGGGATCATGAGCGATCGCCCGATGCTTTGTAACATTTGCAGAAGGTTGAATCTTTTCATCTCGATCTCCTGAGCGCGTCTTTATGGCAGGGATTCGCACAACAGCAGGTTCTGCTCCGAACACCTTCAGTATCCGAACCTGAGATGATTAAAAAAACAGCAACCGACGACGAAAGTTATTTCCGGTTTTCGCTTAAAACCGGAAAATTTATGAGGGCAATCACGCCGGAAACCGTCAGAAAGGGATAAAAGAGGAAATCGCGTTCGGCGGGAGGCCATCATATGAGTATCTTCGAGGCACATTTTCGCAGGCTGCACGCCCGCTACGGCGCAGGCCAGACGCACGAATTACAGATGCAGGAGATCGCCGCCATCTTCGGCTGTTCAGTGCGTAATTGCCGTATTGCGCTGAAAAAGATGCATCAGGAAAAATGGCTCGACTGGCAGCCGCAGCGCGGGCGCGGCAAGCGCTCACGGCTCCACCTGTTAACCTCACCGGAAAAGCTGTTCAGCCAGAACGTCAATAAGCTGCTGGAGAAGCAGGATTACGGCAACGTGCTGCGGTTTATCGGCAACGACAAGTATCTGCTGGATCGCCTGAGCCTGTGGCGCTTTGGGGTACAGGATAAAAGCAGCGAAACGCGGGTACGCATCCCCTACTATCGCAATCTGGATCCGCTTAACCCGCTCGTTCCCCTGCGACGGACCGAACGCCATCTCCTGCGCCAGTGCCTGAGCGGGCTGACGCGCTATGACGCCGTTCAGGGCAGGATCGTCCCCGATATAGCCCACTACTGGACCCACAACGAGGACTTTACCCGCTGGGAGTTCTGGCTGAAATCCACCGCCCGCTTTGCCGATGGCAGCGAACTGAATGCCAGCGCCGTTCAGCGCTGCCTGCTAGCCGCCAGCCAGAGCCCGCAGTTCGCGCCGCTTTTCAGCCCAATCAAAGCCATCACCGCTGACGCCCCCTGGCATCAGGTGATTGAAACGCATCACCCGGTCAGGCGGCTCGACTGCCTGCTCGCCACCCAGCCAACGATGCTGTTTGATTACCAGCAAGGCCACATGCGCTGTACCGGCGCTTTCCACCTGCAGGAGCACAGCGACAACTTTATGGTCCTGCGGCGCAATCAACACTGGCACCAGGCGCGGCCCGGACTGGATGAGATAACCATTTTCACCTGGGCTCCGGAGCACATCAGCATGAGCTTTATTCCCCTGCTGCGGGGTGAGGAGGCGCAGGATGACCGCCCGCTCAACGAGCGTAGTCTGGAGCAGGGCTGCTGCTTTGTACTGCTCGACGGTGACGGTGCCTTTGCGGATGAGGCCGGAAGACGGTTTATCAATTACCTGCTGCAACCTGTCGAACTCCTCAGCCAGACGCAGCTTCCCGACGAATATGCACGCATCCTCTCCGTTGCTCAGGGTATGCTGCCGCAGTGGAATCACCGCCCGGTGGATTTTGGCGGGGTCACCGCGCCGTTTAACCTGCGTCAGCCGGTTATCATCAGCACCTTTCAGCAACCGGAACTAGTGGAGCTTGCCGGGGCGATTCGCATCCTGCTTGAGCGCTGGCATATTCGCGCCGAAATACGGATCGACGCATTTGACAACTTTAACAGCCAGCCGCGCCCTCCCGCGGATATCTGGCTCAGCAACTTTATGCTCGATACCCTTTCGGTTCCGGCGTTTCTGGAATGGCTGGCTTCCACCACGCTGTTTACGCGGCTGCCTGAAGCCCAGCGACGGAACCTGAACGCCCTGTTGCCGACGATTCTGAACAGCGACGATGAGCAGGCGTTCGCCACCATTGCCGCCTTTTTCCATGAAATGACCCACCAGCGATATGTCATTCCTTTGCTGCATCACTGGATGGAATTTGCGACCGAGAAGTCATTTACCTGGCGGGATTTAAATACGCTAGGATGGCCGGATTTTAGCCAACTTTGGCTCGAATAATGCACGCCCGCAAAAGCTCGCTAAAGGGCCTTTAAAGGCCTTTAAGGGTAAGGGAGGGAACGAAATTATTTGGGGATGGGAATCGCTTGGCCGTGGATACTGATAATTATCTCAGATACCATCCAGAATGAAATCCAGAGCCCCCTTTACAGTGTGACGATACATACTGCCATCACAAAACTCAGTGCCCAGGGCCTTTAACGGGATGCTCGCCAGTTCATGCGTCATTAAGGCGTACTGCTTACCATCAATCAGTTCCAGTACGGGATTTAATCGCGCCGGACGAACCTCAGGGTTAGGATAACGCTCCAGAGGTAGCAAAGGGATCACAATACGTGTATTCAACGCACCAATGATATCGCTTGTCACATCTATGAGTAGCGGATATAGCGTGCTTCTACCGGGATTGCGATAAATGGTGAATTGCATGATTTAGAACGTCCTGTAGTCATCACTGAAATACCCATGCTCATCATGGAAGCGGTTAAGCGCTTCCAGTCCTTCAAGATTTTCTGCTTTCCAGCGAGTGGCCGCGTGCTTTTTCAGTTCAGCATCAAGGGCTACAGCCAGAGTCTGGCTCATATTCACCCCAGCAGCACGGGCGGCGGCGATCAGATCGCGTTCCAGCGTGACGGTGACACTCTGAGTAGTACGTTGTTTCATATTAGGCTTCCTCTCTGCTTTCATATACGTTCAGCTTACACGGATTTTTGAACATGGTCATATACTAAAAATACTGTTAACGGTTCATAAATGTTCACATTACTACATAATAACTATTATTATTTTTTATCAAGGGATTATGAATGAAACACCGCCCGGCCATGGCATCAACAGTCCTTTTTTACGATAACTGTCGCAGCCCTGGGACTGCATCCGCGACGATCCATGATCTTCAAGGGTTGTGCCTGTCTGCTACGTCAGTTGGTCAACCTCTTAACACCACAAGTTGGACAATGTGCAAATGCGTACTATTAGTAATAGTACGCAATCAATCAGATAATAACACTTCTATCGCTTCCTTCATTTTTTTACACTTATGAAGTTTTCCTCTGATAATGATTTCATTTAGATTTCCAGAAAGTATGTTTTCAGGCTGAGACATCTTAAATTTAATTAATTTCGCTCTATCCGTAATTTGAAAGTCATATCCATATCTTGATAAAAATGCCATTAATACAAAATGGAAGTTGTTTAATAAATACCATTTATTGCAATGTCGCTCTTTGGTTATTGATGAAATGTAATTGCTAATGGCAATGTATTTTTCAGTATCACACTTCATAAACTCAGAAAATGAAATAACACTTTTATCATTAATCATAAAATCAACCATACTTGAAAGATGATCTTTAAAAAAGTGGTCAACTGCATATGTAGGATCGTAATCTAGCCCATTAAAAATAGAAGCATCAGAAAAAATATTTTGCATTGTTCTGATGTACTTAACGAAATCGAGATCATCTTTCACTGAGAGTGTACTATCCAAATAAATTAACTCTCTTTCAAATATCTTGCACCATGCGAGGAACGAAAGCAGTCTAAAACAAAATGATTGCAGATAATACATGTTGTTTATATTGTTGTCACCATGAGGAATGTGCCATGCTTCATTACAGTTTTTTGAAAAATTCCACAAGCGATGGTTTAGACTCTCTGCAGAGTCTAATAAAGGGGTCTTATATTTAGAAATAGCCTCTTTGATTTTTTTTCGTTGTTCATACTCATTTTCTATTCTTATTTTATATTCGTGAAAACTTCGCTCCCTAAAATAACTTATGATTGCTTTTAATAAAAATATTAATAACGTAACTATAGCTGAGACCAGCGCGGAAATAATCGCTGAATTTGACAGTACGCTAGACATGGGTACACCTCAAATTGTTAATATAAGTGATTTTTATAAGATAACAGATTACTATAGTTTTTTAAATCATCAAGGCTTGTATCTTTTAAAAAAGATAAAAATATTCTCGCCTGTACTCCTAAACTGCCCCCTGTTTATTAATGTACTGAGATATTCGTTACGCCCGCTATCAATATAAAGCCACCTGGATAAAAGATCTGTCAGATCTGTTATAAGCAATAAGCCTATAATGTCCACCTGAGACTCAACCAACACGCAAAATCCCGCTCCCAATAATCAACTTAAAAATCAAATAGATACCCCCTCCCATATCAACATAATTGCCACTCTTTTTGCGCCTTCCCTTCGCGCAAAAAATCAAAATCCCCAACAAACTCAACCACCTCCCCACCAATTACAAGGACAGCCATCATCGAAGATATCGACACGAGCCAGACTTCAGGTTTGTAGACCCGTTTATGATGCACTGCTTTTCAGTGGACTGAAGTAAAGTCGTAGAAGTAAAACAGCACAGTTGGCAATTGGGTGTTTTCTCGCTTTAGCGGAGGTCGCCACTACGCTTAGATTCAACTTATGACGTCAGCCGATAGTGCGACTGCACCAGACCCGAAGGGAAGCTGCGGCTGGATAATAGCGTCAAATCGATATCATGGGGTAATGCTCCGAACAGCGGTTTTCCCGAACCGAGCAGGACAGGAACGGTAGTGATAACGATATCGGCGACCAGACCTTCGCGCAGGAACGACTGTATTAACTGCCCACCATCGATATAGACCCGGTGCACGTTCTTCTCCATCAGGTCAGCAAGAGCCTCCCTAGGCGTGCGGCATGAAAACTGCACTTTGCCCTTCAGCGCCTCAGGCACCGGGGTATTGGTTAGCTGCCGGGAAAGTACCAGCACGGGTCGATCATAAGGCCATTCGTCAAAAGTCAGCACCTTCTCATAACTACCTCGCCCCATAATGATCCAATCTTTGTCCGCGATGAATGCGGCATAGCCATGATCTTCAGTCGGGTCATCGCGCTTCAACAGCCAGTCAATATTGCCATCCTGTCGGGCGATATAACCATCAAGACTGACCGCGATGAAAACATGTGTAGTGACCATCAAGAGCTCCGTATTCAGGTTGCATATATCTCGTTGAGTTTAGCAATGTCCGCTTCAGGCAAGAAGCGAACAAGTTACCTAAGCTGAAGGTCCGCTGTGAGCGAGGAGCGGAAGTATGCAGTCGTTCTCAAAGTCGATGGAGAAATTGCTAACCTGTTCCCCGCGTATTAATCAACGGGGACCAGGTTAGGGAGTGTCTGCGTAATGCTACATTCAGGGGGAATGGACAGAAGTTACATTCTATCCAGTTCTATTGGCAAGGTCAGATCTGGCCTGGTATTATCTGGCTATCCCACTGGTTAATCAGGAAATAATAAAATGTACGCTGACGTAATGAAGGTGATGGACGGAGCCAGAACAATACAAGAACATATTACTAATCTACAGGCGATTCTGGATTTACCTCCTGTCGATCCGAACCTCGAAGCAGGTCTGCGGGCGGTAATTTCATCCCTGATGCAAGAGCAGAGCACCGCTATTCAGCGGTGGTAGAGCCAGCCAGAAAGTACGGATGAATCCCTCGGCAGTAACGGTATACAGGCAGCTATACAATTACTGTCAGCAGCATGTCACGGCAGGAATTCCACAGTGGCAGGTGGCAGCAATAAAGGCCGGATGGACACCACCGACAACGCCATAATATTTCATCAAGGCCGCGCCAGCGGCCTTTTTTACGCCCCTCGTTTAATTTCCGCGTCGTTAGACATACAGGTGGTTCTGTCTAAAGAAACTGATTAAGCCAGCTGCTGTCCTTATTACATTCGTTTGTTCAGATGCAATATCAATACAAACAATGCCACCAATAAAAGTGTGGTTTGCTGTGTTTCGGTTATTGTCTTCAGAAAAGTATCTATCAAACCTTTCGGTATTTAGAATATAGATCCCAAAAAGGGAACAGCACTCTTGAGGATAACACACCAATTATAACTCCAAAAAGGATTGATGCCCCGCCATTCTCTGCCAGTACAACATATAAAGAATTAGCTCTTTCAGTAACGACCACTGTGATAAAAGTTATAACTATAGCAATTAACGCCAGAAAATTAGCGAAAGAATCCACTTTAGCTTTCAACTTCTTTTGATTTTCTGGAAAGGATGCATAGCGATAGTAAATAAATAATAGATATATAGATGCTACACAAGTTGAGTTAATAACTGATATCCAAGCACCTTTACTTTGAATGTCACTTTTATCCAAGATAAAAACCATCGCTAACATCAATAGCGCAATAGAATTAATTAAGAGTCTAACATTCCCCTGACTTTTGGGACTCATTATTTTTTGCTCTGGTGATTCATCAATATTAACCACAGCATCATCACGTTTCATTTCGAGATCGTTAAGCTGTCTATGGGTATTTTTAAGAGCGCTGTACTGAAAATCATTGGAACTTAAATATGGTTTGTAGAGGCTATTTGAAAACAACTGCCCTATTCTTGCTTTATATGTTTTCACAAATCGCCTCTTATCTATTTTACTATCTTGGTAACGCTGACATGCAATATCATAAATATTCAATAAGCTTTCTACCAAGCAGTCAAGTTCAATTCTGTCTGCATTCGAAAATTCAAACTCACTGCCTTTACTGTCTATTTCTCTTTTTATTTTTACATTAAACTTAACAACTTCAGATTCAGCCTTCGAAACAAGTTCAAAAATCTTAATTTCTGAATCACCTAATGAATTGAGATCGCGTTTGAGTGTACGCCTGACACTTACCCACGCCACCCCTGCTGAAAATACTGATATGCAGACACCTGCTGCGTACATGTAATCCTTCAAAGTAAATCCTGAAGAGCTTACAATCTCTGCTGTTGATGTAATTGGCTCACTCATGATTTTTTATCTCTGAGTGCAGCAATTTCCTCAGCTAATTTATCAGCAGAATCAAAAGAAATTTTTTCGTTTCGCTTAATGCTTGGGCAGATACTACTGACACCACTATTCTTTTCCTTTTGAATGTATACTTTTCCCTTCGTACTTGGACTAACATGTCCATCACGTCTGTTTGCTGGTTTAGATTGATTACCGGGTTCGTTTTCTGGTTTTTGGTTTGCCATGTAATTTGTCCAGAGTAATAGGTATAATTTAAGCACCTAGTTTAAAATTCATTCCACGGTACGTCTACATCTTCTGTTACAGCCTTCAGTGCTTCACTCAGCCTGTGCGTATAGGAGCTTTTGTCCATAGCCCACAGGCTTATCCCCCGAATCTGTGGATAATCAATATGTAGTGCCTCCCGGCTTTACGGGCGACACAATATATGTAGTGGCCAAATTCAGTAAACCACTACAAATGGCCGTTAAGCCGTTGGGTCACGCAATCGGCGCAAAACGTGCATTCGAATGAACAGATGTATGCCTCCTTTGATTCAGGTGACAGATCTTTATCACAGCATTCGCAATTAGGACGGAGGTCAAGCATGGTGATCTCTTATTGTTAAAGGGACATCATTGGCTATACCAAAGGCCATCTACCCGTATCTCCTTATGCGATAGATGACGCTATTGTTTTTCACGTGTATTAGATGAGCATGGTCTACAGTCTGGAAAATTCAAGAGAGTGAATTATCCGACAGAAACGTTCACTTGAAGAAACGAACGACAAGCATATAACGTCCACCAAGGCCTCAACCAACACGCAAAACCCAGCCCTCAACAATCAACTTAAAAATCAAACAGATACAAAAATCCTTTCCATATCAACATCATCGCCACTCTTTTTGCGCCTTCCCTTCCCCGCAAAAAATCAAAATATCCAACAAACTCAACCACCTCCCCCACCAATTACAAGGACGCCAGCCCAAACACCGGTGAAAAGCCCTCAGCGCAAGCTGAGGGCTTTTTTGTGTCTGTATTGCCAGTAGCACTGGTCAAATCCAGAGAAATGGGTACACGTATAGTTTCACGTGTGAACGTGTGATTAAAATTCAACTTCACTTCTGATAAGCGAATTTCAGCCCCAAATAAATATCAGGCAGCATCATGATGCAGGCCCATGCTAAATAATGATGATAACTCGTTATTTAACCCAATATTAAATGTGGATTTCCCCCAAGACAACGTAACCGTATTAATTTCTCACACTGCAAAAGTGGAAAAATAGCGTTATCCGCACTTACAGTTTTTTCCTAAAGCCAGCGCTTCGTTTGTATGCCATGCTTAACCACGCTAATAACTTATAACGCTAAGCGAGGATATTATGAAAAAGACAATTATCGCATTATCTGCAATTCTGCTGGCTTCTCCCGTTATTGCCGCCACGACACACGCAACTGATAATGATGTAGCTGCCGCACACGAAAACGCCAATACCGCAAAAGAAAAGCTGCATCAGGCGCAGAATCAGGGCGAAGAGCAAAAATTAAAAGCCAAACATGCTGCTGAAGGCAAACAAGATGACCTGAGCAGCAAAGTAAGTGAAGGTTCACAAAAAGCCTGGAATACAACCAAAGAAGGTACTGAAAAAGGCTGGAATGCAACAAAAGAGGGTACCGAGAAAGGCTGGAATAAGACCAAAGAAGGTGCTGCCTCCGTTGAGAAAAAAGTCAGCGAGTAATCTTCTAAACATTGAATAATAAAAAACCGCGAAAGCGGTTTTTTATTATCAGCTATTCTTATAATAAATGCAGAAACGCATTAAAGGGTACTGGTTTACTGAACAGGTATCCCTGACCAAAGTTAACGTCCATCCGTCGCAGCCTTTCCATCTGTTCTTCACTTTCTATCCCTTCCGCTACCAATGGGATCCTGGCCAGTTCAGAGAGGTGAACAATGTTGCTGATAATGCTATCACTCACGCCACCTTTACCCAATGAATCGATAAACATCTTATCAACTTTCAAAAATCGCGGCGAAATACGTTGCAGCGCAGCATAGTTAGAATACCCGGTCCCAAAGTCATCCAGGGCTAGTGCCGCTCCCGCCTCCTTCAAGCGCTTCAGCACACTTTCACGGATCAGATTCTGCTGTCGCTCGGTGATTTCCAGCATCACGCCAATATGAAACAAGTTCATCCGCCGAATAAAGGCGATGGTGGCATCGGTAAATTCATTATCTTCCAGTGACAATGGAGGTATGTTAATACCGATGTGAAAAGGTATATCGCAATGATCCCTGAGGCACCGCATATCAGTCTCTACCTGCGTCAAAAGTTTCAGCGTCAGCGCATTGATCAAGCCGCTATGTTCAGCCGTGTGGATAAATTCGTTAGGGGGAATAATTCCCTGCTCAGGGTGATTCCAGCGAGCGAGAACTTCAGCCCCGACGATTTTTCCGGAAGCGAGTTCGACGACGGGCTGATAAAATGGAACAAATTCATCATTATGAATCGCACGCTGCAGTATTTTTATCGGTGAAATCCGCTGCACCCGGCGTAAGTGGAAATATAACAGCAACGACAGTAGAACAAATAAAATAAGAAGATAATGGTTATCTCGCACATAATCTGCAATGCCATCCTGTGAATCCGTCACAATCCAGAAAGGATAGTTTTGTGAGGCCATCTGCACGAAAGGATGTTTTGTTGGATACAATAAAAAATGCACATCAATTTTTGCTTTACGGGCAAAATCCATGAGAATTTTATCGATCGCCGCTTTATATACCGCAACCGCCACCACCTGCCCCTGAAACGGAAAATAGAGGATATACATCTCCGTCTTCAGCCGATAAATCTGTTCAATCATCAGTGAGTGTGTGGTCGTTCCTCTGGAAACAATCCCCGGCGATTCTCTGCCTTCGAGAGAAGAACAGTTCCACTCACCATTCCTGATAATACTGACTGAACGAATCTTCTCGCCAGATGCCGTAAGAAGACGCAATTTTCGTAGCAGATCGTCGGTGCAATTTTCCTGGATATTTGCGCTGGCCAACACAGCCAAGGTATTTACGTCGTCAAATATCGTGTCGATTTCTTCGATCAGGCTATTTATCGCGTGTTCCCTGACAAGTTGTCCCTCTCTATCCCATTGCTGCCATGACGTCAGCACACCGGCCAGAAGAAAAAGCAACACCAGCATGATAGGTGTGATTTTCTTGGTTACAGACATGATTAACTCGTGTTGTTGAACAAAGCGCCCTGAAGGACGCTTTTTAGATGTTATTTCAGGAGGAAATAACCAGACTGACATATGCCAGTCTGGCTGAACTTGCCCGGCAGAATCAGCTTAGAAGTTCCATTTCACACCGACCATCGCAGCGCTGTCGTTATAGCCTTTGTCGCCAGCCTGGACCCCGATGTTGCCCCACAGATTAAGACGCGGACTCACCTGTCCTTCCACACCCACTTTTACTTCGGCGATATTTTTCGCCCCGTCCTGACGAACATTCACGCCGTCCATGGTCGTACTGAAATCTCGTGAATTGTGCAGCCAGTTCAGTTCGGCAAACGGCTGGAATTCACGCTCTTTACCGTTATCCATCTGATGATGGCTCTTAATCCAGGTTTTCAGGCCCAGCCGGGTCTGTACATTGCCGTTACCGTTGCTGGTGATACGGGTGCCGTTGCTTTCCTGATGATCGTCCGCCTTCACGCCCATCCAGACCGCCTGCGCCTGAGGCTGGATGTACCATTCATTCAGCGTGCCATGACTGCCGGCAAATTCGCCCATTTTCTGGGCATATCCCATTTCCAGCGAGGCGGTCACCCCTTTCGATTTATATGACTCGCCCTGCAGATCATCGCCTTTAACATTGTTATCAAACCAGCTGTACTGAGCCCAGCTGTCCAGCCAGGCGCCGTTATGCGACGCATCATTGGCATACCATGTGGCATACACGCCGGTACTGTAGCCATTGACTGAACCCCGGGAACGATAACCCGTGCGTGATGACCGGGTGTTACTGTGGTCGTTCCCGTAGCCCGCCATCACGCCCAGGTGCCAGCGGTCAAGTCCGTTCTGGCTCCATTGCGCAATGTCGCCTCCCAGCTGCAATACATAACGGTTGCTCTGGGTTTTCAGCTGGCCGCTGCCGTCACGCCAGTTGTTGTGCCCGCCAACGTGGCGCATCCACATACTGGTGACTTTCTGCTCGCCGGTCAGGGCATCGGTATACTGCGTTTCGCCCAGGCGATCGTACAAACGGGTGACGAACATGTTGTTGGCTGCCGCCAGGTTAGCCGTGTAGCTGCCGCCTTCCGGGCGCAGATCTTTATCGGGATCCGGATCCGGATTTGGTTCGGGATCCGGATTGGTTTTGCCGCTGGTCAGATACCAGTTGCCGCTGTTCTCATCCTGACCGCGCCCAAGGCTGTAGTCATATGCCCCTGCCACAATACGGCCAGCCTGGGTGAACTCACCGTCCGATGCGCCATCAACATGAATAACTTCGATCCCATCAATCGTGGCGGCCCCTTTCCCACCGGCGTTGGTGACGCTGACGGAGGTGGTGCCACTGGTATCGCCTTTCACCACCAGCTTATCCGTAACGGAATTGTCATCCCCCAGCGCGGTATTCAGGGAAAGATGCCCACCATTCCCCGTATAATTGCCATTGACCACCAGCTGGTTACCGGCCTGCTGACCATTCACACCGGTTGCGAGGGTACCGCTGTTAACCAGGTCGCCCCCCACCGTGAACAGGAGGTTGTCGCCGGTCCCGGTTCCCACCTGCAGCACACCGGCGTTATTCACATGACCTGCAACGCCCCCCGTGCCCGAGAGCATCCCCGCAGCCGCAATGTTGACTTCGCTACTGGCCAGCGTGACCGGAGATGTGCCGTCCCCCAGTACCAGGCCGCCCTGCTCAATCTCCGTTTTGCCCGTCCAGGCGGCGTTATCGCCGACGGTAATGGAGCCGGCTCCCAGCTTGGTCACGTCCCCGCTACCATAAACATCGTTATTAAGCTGCCAGTCGGTATTACTGTTCAGCACCAGTGAACCGCTGTTGCTCACCTCTGCGCTGCCCAGATTTTCTGCAGTAAACACGGTGAGCCGGGAATCCGCATCCACAGCAAATTGCCCCGTAAAGGCGCTGTTGTTGCCCACCAGCGCGACATCGCTTTCGCTGAGTTCAACCCGTCCGGCATCGCTGATGCTGTTGTAAAGCGCGCCTGCGGCCTTGCTCATCGTCAGCGTTCCCGCCGCCACAATATCGCCGGTGCCAAGGCCCAGCGTGGTGTTCATCAGCACGCGCGCGCCTTCTGCAATGGTCGTTTTTGCCGTCAGCGTGCTGTTTTCACCGGTGATGGTCAGCGTGTCGCCATTGATGTTCAGCGCGCCGCTTCCGGTCAATATCCCGTCGGCTGTTCCGCCCTGCGCCAGGGTCAGGCTACCGCCATTGATGTTCAGCAGTGAGTCAGCCGCCGCCGTCAGCTTACCGACAGTCTGGCTATAACCGTTCATGTCAAAACCGGTATCAGCGGCCAGACGCAGTTCGCTGGTCTGTCCCAGAACATTATCGTTTTTCATCAGCAGGTT
>NZ_JAOWDP010000055.1:0-19839 GCF_030334595.1 Citrobacter sp. Ce104 | reverse complement strand
GGTGATGCTGCCAACTTACTGATTTAGTGTATGATGGTGTTTTTGAGGTGCTCCAGTGGCTTCTGTTTCTATCAGCTGTCCCTCCTGTTCAGCTACTGACGGGGTGGTGCGTAACGGCAAAAGCACTGCCGGACATCAGCGCTATCTCTGCTCTCACTGCCGTAAAACATGGCAACTGCAGTTCACTTACACCGCTTCTCAACCCGGTACGCACCAGAAAATCATTGATATGGCCATGAATGGTGTTGGATGCCGGGCAACCGCCCGCATTATGGGCGTTGGCCTCAACACGATTTTACGTCACTTAAAAAACTCAGGCCGCAGTCGGTAACCTCGCGCATACAGCCGGGCAGTGACGTCATCGTCTGCGCGGAAATGGACGAACAGTGGGGCTATGTCGGGGCTAAATCGCGCCAGCGCTGGCTGTTTTACGCGTATGACAGGCTCCGGAAGACGGTTGTTGCGCACGTATTCGGTGAACGCACTATGGCGACGCTGGGGCGTCTTATGAGCCTGCTGTCACCCTTTGACGTGGTGATATGGATGACGGATGGCTGGCCGCTGTATGAATCCCGCCTGAAGGGAAAGCTGCACGTAATCAGCAAGCGATATACGCAGCGAATTGAGCGGCATAACCTGAATCTGAGGCAGCACCTGGCACGGCTGGGACGGAAGTCGCTGTCGTTCTCAAAATCGGTGGAGCTGCATGACAAAGTCATCGGGCATTATCTGAACATAAAACACTATCAATAAGTTGGAGTCATTACCCGGCACGCATATCGAGAGCCGAAAATGAGTCAAATGACGCTTTATCTTTCATAATTCTTTCCTTTTTGCGATTTCAAAGTTTTCTTTCCGTTGCCGGAACAGACTGAAACGTAACTTTCCAGCCGGAACGGTGATGAGCCCCAGACACGCAACTATCAGTCCGACGCCTGCCCATCCGGAAGGCGGCAGCCTTTCACCGACGAGCACAACGGCCAGCAGTGCGGCTATAACCGGCTCCAGCAGACTGATCGTGGTTGCCATACTGGGGACGTCTCAGAAAACGGAATCTATGGTCACTCCCGTTTTTGCAACACCGATTTTGACGATAAATTGGCTTGCTTGAATCTATCCGGCGTCTGAATGGGATTTTATTCCCGCGCCTCGATGAGTTCCGCGCCTGATGAACCTCCAGAAAATATACGGCTTCAATGAGCCTTTCCGTTTTACAGGTTCCTCAACAGGCCGGTGGGCCGTTAGTATCATCAATATCAGTATTCGCAAAACCAGATCAGTGATTCTTTAAACCGGTGTATTTCTGCCGTTATGCTACATAAGTTTGCTGTCGTGCCGTTAGGGCCCAGGCTATTCTGGCCAGCTTGTTTGCCAGAGCACAAGTGACGACAAAGTTGCTTTTCCTACACAGTAGATCCCTGACCCAATCGGCCAATTTGCCAGACTGGTGTTCCAGTTTTTGTATGAATACCCTGGCACATTGAACCAACAAAGTTCGGATCTTTTTGTTACCTCGCTTACTAATTCCCAGCAATGTCGTCCGACCTCCCGTGCTGTACTGTCGAGGCACTAGCCCTGTTGCCGCCGCAAAGTCACGACTGCTGGCGTACTGCTTCCCGTCGCCAATCTCAGTTGAAATAGTACTCGCTGTCAGTGTTCCGACGCAGGGAATGCTCAGCAAGCGCTGTCCAATCTCATCTTCGTCCAACTTTCGTTTCAACTGGGATTCCAAATCTTTAATCTGCTCAACAAGATAGTGATAATGCTGTTGTAATTTCAGCAATAACTGGCTGAGGTATAGAGGCAAACTATTGTCCTCAAGAAGGGTACTCAGTCGGCTAATAACGGCAGCTCCTCGTGGAACGCTGATGCCAAATTCCAGCAGAAAAGCATGCATCTGATTGGTTGTTTTTACCTTATCCTGAACCAAGGATTCACGGACACGATGCAGCGCACGCATTGCCTGCTGAGATTCAGTTCTGGGCTGTACAAAACGCATAGACGGACGCGATGCAGCTTCACAAATAGCTTCGGCGTCGACAAAGTCGTTTTTGTTACTTTTAACGAATGGACGGACAAATTGTGGTGATATCAGCTTAGGAAAATGCCCCAACTCTTCCAACTTGCGTGCCATAAAGTGAGAGCCACCACAGGCTTCCATTGCGATGGTTGTAGCGGGGCATGTCGCCAAAAATTCGATTAACTTTGGCCGTGTAAATTTTTTACGGTAAACAGCCTTGCCGCGACGATCTTGGCAATGAATATGGAAAGAGTTTTTACCCAGATCGATACCAATGAGCGCAATGTTTTCCATGATAGTTCTCCGAATGAAAGCCTATCCTCAGCATAGTACCGGGAAGGAGGGAGTGACCATCTCATTAATTATCCCACGCTAAGACTATATTTTGTACAGCAGTGGAGAAGGATGAGAGACCAGCAGTTCATTAACAGGGACTCCTTTTTGCTTAAGCGGCTCAATGGTTCTTTCTATATAAACCGTATTCCAGAGTGTTATCGCCGCCGTATGTAGTGTCAGCGCCGGTGGCGTGGTAACACTGATCCTCCCACCCCCAGATCCCTGATTTCATTCAGCCGGTGCATGAAGGATGCTCGCCCAAGGGCCTCACCCTTATTCAGCCCCGCCTGTATGCATCGGCCTAAGCCTTTATCGCAAAATCAGTCCAGCATAAACAGCGTCCGATCTCTGCAGAAAATCGCCCTCTGCGCTACGAGTTTGAACGCATTTACTCTGTTTATAGGTAACATTCGCCCCACGATATAATGATATCGGCAACGTATTCAGCATCCTGAGCATGAGTCAGAAGGTGATCCGCCTTACCCAACGAAATGAAACTCTTGGGATGCTTTGCTGCTTTGAATATTTTTTCGGCCTGCTCAATTAACACAGTATCATCTTCAGTCGCATGAAAAATAAGCAGAGGCTTGTTCATGGCGAACACCTTATGAGCGATTTTGTGTTCCTGAATATTGTCCAGCATCTGTTTCTTTAAGGTAAATACCCGCCCGGCCAGCTCAACGGGATAGGCTCCATGCTGGTTAATGTTTTCAACATCATCCTTAAAAAGACGTTTTACGTGTGTCAGTTCTCCGGGTGATCCTATGGTGACAACGGCCTTTGCCTCAGGAACTTCGCCGGCAATAGACAGAATGGCCGATCCCCCCAGGCTATGGCCGATGAGCAAAGAAGGCGCTTCGTACTGTCGGCGGAGATAATCTACCGCGCAAAGCAGGTCCGAAATATTGGATGAGAAGTTGGTGTTGGAAAAATCCCCTTCGCTGTTTCCCAGACCAGTAAAATCAAACCGGAGAACGGCGATAGCATTCTCTGTCAGTTTCCGCGCAATACGCGCCGCGCCTTTGAGGTCTTTGCCACACGTAAAACAATGAGCTAACAGCGCAAACGCTTTAGGATTTTCAGGAAGTTCAAGCAATCCGGCCAGTTCTTCACCAGCCGCATTTTTGAACGTAAATTTTAGTTTTTTCATAGGATATTCCAGGTCTTAAACTGATTTCATATGTTTGATCGCAGGGAAAAATAATCTTCTGCTCTGCATCTGGCATTACGCGTTTTCCTTCCTCTACTGGGGATGTGAAACAGAATTCATTCCGAATGCCTGTCCTCACCTTCCAGTTTGAAAGCTGATTATTGCTTCCTGTTCGGTGATCACTTACGCTATGCTACCAACTAGATGGTAGCTTACAAGAATTTTATGAGGTCTCACTGAATGGCCAATTGCGCGCTCATTCTTAAAATATCCCTGGCAATGCTGGCGTTTGCTGCAAACTCTATTCTGTGCCGTCTGGCCCTGCAGGGAGGCCACATTGATCCCCTTTCATTCAGCAGCCTCAGGCTGGCCAGTGGTGCACTCGTCCTGTCACCTTTCTTGTTTTATCACGCAAAAACTACATTATCGCTGTGGCGTCCGCTGAGCGGATTTTACCTCATGGTGTACGCAGTGCTCTTCTCTGTCGCCTATATCCATCTCGATACCGGGGCAGGTGCGCTGTTACTTTTTGGTGCCGTACAGTTTGCGATGGTGATCCACGGATTATTTAAAGGGGAATCACTCTCCGTTACCGGCTCCTCATCGTGTATAACCCCTTTCTCTCTGGCCGTTTTGTCCTGTCAGGATGTCGTCAGAACCCGGCATAACACCCTGTGCCGGGAACACAAAAGGCACGGATGAACAGGTCGTGAATATTCTTAGTGAAGCCTGCTGATGACATGTCTGGCGACAAAAAAATGCCGCCCTTAAGGGGCGGCTTATGCCAGCGTCACTGGGTTATCGTCTGACCGCCATGATGCCCGCATCGACATCCCAGATAGCGCCCGTCACCCATGAGGTTTTGTCAGACAACAGGAAGAGAATAGTGTTTGCCACATCTTCGGCAGTTCCGACGCGTCCCAGCGGGTGGAAATCGTTCAGCGACTTCATAGCATCTGCGATATCCGCTTTGTCCATGAAGCCTTCGTATATCGGCGTATGAACAATCCCGGGAGACACCGCGTTGACACGAATACCCGCGCTGGCCAGCTCAATCGCCAGATTACGCGTCAGGGCATGCAGACCCGCTTTTGCCATTGAATAGGCCGAGGCCGGCGAGTCACCCAGTGCAGCCTGAGCACCAATCGAACCGACGTTGACGATAGACCCTTCGAGCTTCGCGGCGAGCATGTTCTTCACGACATCCTGTGTAATAAAGAACGTGGCTCGGTTCAGCGAAAGATACATGTCATAATCGGCAAAGCTGTGCTCGGTAAATCCTTTGGGCATGAAGATACCGGCGGCATTCACCATCAGGCTGATATCGCGATGGTGAGCATTAATTTCCTGACGGATAGTTTCCATACCTTCTTCGGTCATCAGGTTCGCCGCGATGACCGCAACCGGTCCCAGAGGGCTCAGTTCTTTTTGCACCGCTTCGGCTTTGTCTTTTTTATTCCCGGTCAGCACGACACTGCCGCCCGCTTCCAGTACCATGCGTGCCACGGCCAGGCCCATGCCGCTGGTACCGCCGACGACGAGCAGTTTTTTACCTTTGAAAAAAGTGTTCATTTTCTGACTCCATTACTGGTGGGTAAGACGTTGCCGGCAGCGTGAAACTGCCGGCGGTTGACGGATTAAATACTGCAGCCATCCGTTCCGCAGGTCTGACCCGCAGTGGCTGAAAATTCGGTTTGCTGTTCATCCCAGACCTGACGCAGGGCATTCAAAAAGTTATCTGCTGCCTGAGCCCCGCTGATGGCATATTTTTCGTTCATCACAAAAACCGGAACGCCGCTGAGGCCAATAGACTGTGCGTGGGCTTCATCGTCGGAAACGGTGGCGCGAAAATCGTCATTTTCCAGGGCGGCTTCAGCGTCAGCTTTCGGCATACCGGCTTCTACGGCCATGGCAACGAGCTGCTGACGGTCAAAGAGAGAGCGACCTTCGGTGATACTGCCATGATAAAAACGTTCTTCCACCGCGTCCGCAATTCCGGCCTTACGCGCGGCAACCAGCAGGGTGTGTGCATCTTCTGTATCACCAAACATCATGCCGTCGAAGTTGTAGATCAGACCTTCAGATTTACCGGCGGTGCCCACCTGATTCATCATCAGCTCCGCTGAATGCTGACTGCCCAGCTTTTTAACGATGGCATCCTTAAAAGGCATCGCGGGAGTACCACCGGCCAGACGGTAGCTGTGATGGCGGATCACCACCTGGTCGCGAAATTCAAAGCGATTCAGACCCTGTTCAAATCTTTTTTTAGCAATCCAGCACCACGGGCAGACCAAATCTGACCAGATATCGATGGTAAGGGTGGGTTTCAGCGTTTGCATAATGATTCCTCAAAGACGTTGGGCGGTCGGATCTCACTTATCAGAGAACCGCGACCGTATGGGATTTATTGCGCCTGCCAGACCGGGTAATCGGTATAGCCTTTTTCCGGGGAACCACTGACGCCGTAGTAGGTGGCGCGGTCACTTTCTGCCAGTGGCCAGCCGTTTTGCATTCTTTCAACCAGATCCGGGTTAGCGATGTAGGGCACACCAAATGCCACCAGATCCAGCTCATCATCTTCCAGAGCCTGCTCTGCGATATCACGGGTAAAACCGCCGGCAGCGATGATGGTGCCTTTAAACGTGTTGCGAAAACGGCGGCGGAAGCCTTCCGGAAGTGGCGCTTTGGTGTACACCGGCTGATAGTAAAGGTGTACGTAGGCCAGTTCCCGCTGACCGAGCGCGTCGGTGATGGCTGACCAGGTTTGCTCTTCACCTTCATACGGCGCGAGGTCATAAATGCGGCCGAACGGTGACAGGCGCACGGCAACGTGGCTGTTACCCACGGCTTCCGCCACGGCGTCAATGGTCTCCAGCAGGAAACGCTGACGATTTTCCACCGAGCCGCCGTATTCGTCGGTGCGGGTGTTCAGTTCGCTACTGAGGAACTGGTCAAAGATGAATCCGTTTGCCGCCATGATTTCCACGCCGTCAAAGCCGGCTTCCATCGCCAGGCGTGCGGAGTGCACGAAGTCTGCAGTGATGCGTTTAACTTCATGCGTTTCCAGCGCGCGTGGCTGGCTTGGTACAACCGGGCCAGGTTCTCCGGATTCGGTCAGCGCAAAAACGGTGGTATTGACCGCCTGAACGGTGCCCGCTGAAACCGGCGCTATGTGGCCTGGCTGAAGAGAGACGTGAGACATACGGCCGACGTGCCAGAGCTGCGCGAAAATACGGCCACCTTTGGCGTGAACCGCTTGTGTCACCTTACGCCAGCCCTGGACGTGTTCGTCGTTGTAGATACCAGGGGTATAAAGGTAACCCCGGCCTTCTTCTGAAACCGGCATCCCTTCGGTGATGAGCAGGCCAGCAGAAGCACGCTGTGCATAGTACAAAGCCACGACCTCATCCGGCACGTCATTCATGGTGCGGGTGCGGGTCATCGGTGCCATGACTACACGGTTTTTTAACGCCAGGCCAGACAGATTGTAGGGGGTGAAAAGCTTACTCATCGTATACCTCACAAAAAACAAAAAGGAGTATCCCGGCAGGGATTTGCACAGCCCGGCAGTATCATCGACTGGACGTCGCGCACTGGAGTTGCATAAACATCTGATGGGTGGCAATATACCAACCATCTAGTAGGTAGGTCAATGGGTGTGTCGTATTTTTTTGTCATAACGCAGCCATTTCTGAATTGTCACTCATTTTGCGAGGTCATCACCATGCGTACATTAACAGCTTATAACGAAGATAATTTCCGCCAGATAGAGCAGTACAAAGGAATATCGGTGGTACGTTTCTCTGCACCCTGGTGTCCGCCCTGTCAGGCCAGCGAAGAAATGTTCAGTCAGTTTGCAGACCGGCTCGATAGAGATATTCAGGTGGGGAAAGTCAATGTAGATCAGGCGCCGGTGCTGACAACCAAATACGAGATCTGGGGGCTGCCGTCTGTGCTGATATTTCATGAAGGGCAATTAGTTAAACGCATACCGGGTGTGAAACCTGCATCGGTATATGCTCAGGCTATTGCGGACATAAAAAAAGGGCAGTAATGCCCTTTTAACGTGGAATTTATTAATGCTTAACCGCGTGCCTGACCGACGGCATCCAGAGTGCGGGCTGAATAAATGACCGCCGCGCCAGCGTTGAGGTTAATCGCCACGCCCAGCGCTTCAGCAATTTCAGCGTCGGTTGCACCGGCTTTCACAGCTGCGTCGGCGTGAAAAGCAATACAGCCGTCGCAGCGGGTTGTGACTGCGCACGCCAGGGCAATGAGTTCACGCACTTTTGCGCCCAAAAGGTCAGTTTTGTTACCTGCGTTGCCCAGGGCAACCACGCCTTTCATGGTCTCGGGGGTCAGTTTGCCCAACTCGCCTAAACGTTGCATTAACTCTGAGCGATAGTTGTTCCAGTCCAGCATAGTGTCATTCTCCTGAATGAGGGGTATTAAGAAGCAGTTTTATATACTTAAGGCTGTTGGCGAAGACTTCGGGTCTGGCCGTTGCATGCGCCACTACGCTTGAGCCTTCACAGACATTAATGATCATCAAAGCAATATCTGATGGTTCGGCATGGGATGAAAACTCACCTGACTCCATGCCCGCCCTGACGACTTTTGTGAGCCACTCGATTTGCATATCGAAATAAAGTGATGTCTGTACAGTAATTGCCTGAGGCAGATTGGCGGTCTCTGCTGACAACGCACAACACAGTGGCAGTAGCGAAGCTTTATGGCTTTGCGCGAAGATATCGATGTAAGCCGCAATTCTTCTCTCCGCGCTTTTCTCAGTCGCCTCTATCTGCTCAAATACGCGTTGTGTATCAGAGAACGCCTGTATTACCACCTGCTCACCCAGAATATCTTTGGTCGGGAAATGGTGATGAATACTGGCCTTGGTGATACCCACTATTTTTGATAAATCAGCATAGCTGAATGCTGAATACCCTTTTTCGCGCATCAGGTGTTCTGCTTCGCTGAGCAGCCGTTCCCGTGTCATGGTTGTCATAATTACTCCATATAATCTACTAGTTGATAGATTATATTGTTGCTATTTTTCCGTAGCAAGTTGTATCACTGACTCAGTATCGTGCAGAACTGAACGTCACTGCCATCCTGCATTCTGAATGGCAGCATTACATCTCTGACATCACGCCAGGCGTGTAATCATTTCAACCGGATTAGCCAGAGTATCGTGGATTGGCGAATTCTTTTGCATTTCGCTGACCAGCGCTTCTAACTCCTCGCGACTGGCGGTCTTGCTCGTAAGGTGAACATCGACGCGAATAGATTTCGCACCTTTACGCACGTTGCTGTCCAGCCCAAGGAAGCCGTTGAGGTTGATATCGAAATTAAGATCCAGCTCGATACCGTCCAGGTCGATCCCTTTTTCAGCAGCCATCATGGTAAGGGTGGCGGTATAACAGCCAGCCAGCGCCTGCATGATGTATTCAGTCGGGCTCATGCCGGTATCGGTGCCGAGTAAACCTGCGGGTTCATCACCGATATTAGAAAATTTCCCCACACGGCTGGTATCGATAACGCCGTTCTGGATTGTGGCGCCGGTCTCTGTGCGAACGGTTAATCCGCCGCTGGAACGGGCTTTCATCTGGAAAGTCAGGTTACCCAGGCCAGGCTGGCTGCGAACTGCTTCACGGGTATTGTGGATCGCAGCTGCGTCTGCAGAAGGTTTAACGGTAGTAGACATAATGGCTCCTGTAATTTCTTGATAAAAGGTATAGCTGGTGTAATCAGTACCAATCATCTAGTTGGTAGATTAATATCGCGAACCTCTTTTGTCTACTCTTTTATAAAAAATAGGGCACTGTTGCAAATAGTCGGTGGTGATAAACTTATCATCCCCTTTTGCTGATGGAGCTGCACATGAACCCATTCAAAGGCCGGCATTTTCAGCGTGACATCATTCTGTGGGCCGTACGCTGGTACTGCAAATACGGCATCAGTTACCGTGAGCTGCAGGAGATGCTGGTTGAACGCGGAGTGAATGTCGATCACTCCACGATTTACCGCTGGGTTCAGCGTTATGCGCCTGAAATGGAAAAACGGCTGCGCTGGTACTGGCGTAACCCTTCCGATCTTTGCCCGTGGCACATGGATGAAACCTACGTGAAGGTCAATGGCCGCTGGGCGTATCTGTACCGGGCCGTCGACAGCCGGGGCCGCACTGTCGATTTTTATCTCTCCTCCCGTCGTAACAGCAAAGCTGCATACCGGTTTCTGGGTAAAATCCTCAACAACGTGAAGAAGTGGCAGATCCCGCGATTCATCAACACGGATAAAGCGCCCGCCTATGGTCGCGCGCTTGCTCTGCTCAAACGCGAAGGCCGGTGCCCGTCTGACGTTGAACACCGACAGATTAAGTACCGGAACAACGTGATTGAATGCGATCATGGCAAACTGAAACGGATAATCGGCGCCACGCTGGGATTTAAATCCATGAAGACGGCTTACGCCACCATCAAAGGTATTGAGGTGATGCGTGCACTACGCAAAGGCCAGGCCTCAGCATTTTATTATGGTGATCCCCTGGGCGAAATGCGCCTGGTAAGCAGAGTTTTTGAAATGTAAGGCCTTTGAATAAGACAAAAGGCTGCCTCATCGCTAACTTTGCAACAGTGCCCAAAAATTTCCGATCTCCAAACTGACCCCTTCTACAGAATGCTGCAATACTGCCCTCAATGGCCGCGCAATGGGTTCGGTTGCGTGGTACAACATCCAGCATCGCCTTACCGGAATAAGGTATGTAACACCGGATGAATAACATCGAGGGGAGAATATAGGGATCCTCGCCCGCCGTAAAATTATCTACGAAACAGCGAGAAAACGAATCCGGATCGCTGGTCACAACAAACTCGAAACTGGTCACAGATAGAAACTGTATCGCTAAACCCGAAAAAAGAACGCTGGGTAGTATGAACATACGACAACTTCTTTGAAAGTTACCGGTCTGTCTTTCTCAGTAATAAAAATTATATCTTCGTGATTGTGTATTAATTGATTGTTGTCAATAACACTCTTATAACCCAATGTAATGCTATATACAGGAAGCTATTTCAGAGGTTATGGGAATTACATGAAAACAATAATTAATGAGCTATTACAACAGGACCTGTCCCGCAGACAGGTTATTGTGAACACCACCAAAATTAGTGCTGCGGTTGCAGCATCAAGCACACTGACCCTGCCGTTTACTCTCAATGCAGCTGATACTACATCGGCTACGGGAAAGGAGGGAATTGAAACCATAAGACATAGTGCCTGCTTAGTAAACTGTGGCAGCCGCTGTGCACTGAAAGTCATAGTTAAAGATGATCGGATTGTGCGAATTGAACCGGAAGATGCTAAGGATGATTCGGTATTCGGTGAACACCAAATCCGTCCTTGTCTGCGAGGTCGTTCCAGCCGCTGGCGAGTTTACAGCCCTGACCGGATTAAATATCCGATGAAACGCGTTGGTAAACGCGGAGAAGGGAAATTTAAACGCATTTCATGGGATGAGGCCACAGCCTTTATTGCCGCTGAATTAAAGCGCGTTTCTGAAAAATATGGAAATGAAGCAATCTATTTTAATTATCAATCTGGCGCGTATTATCATAATCAAGGAACCCCCGCATGGAAGAGGTTATTGAACCTGAATGGCGGTTTTCTGCAGTATTACAATAATTACTCAAACGCTCAAAACTTTACCGCCACATCTTACACGTATGGTGCTACAGGAGTACAGTTTGCCAGTCATTTTAGCCAGATTGCGCATTCTGACCTTGTGGTTTTTTTTGGTCTGAATTTATCTGAGACTCGGATGTCCGGTGGTGGGCAAGTTGAAGAACTGCGCCGTGCGCTGGAAATATCAGGCGCCCGGGTGATTATTATCGATCCGCGCTATACAGACTCTGTTGTTACAGAACATGCTGAATGGTTACCAATTCGCCCTACAACCGATGCTGCACTGGTAGCAGCTATTGCACACACGTTGATAAAAGAAAATCTGATCGACGAAGAACGAGTCAATACTTATTGTGTCGGTTATGATCGTAGCACCCTTCCAGAAGCAGCGAAACCAAACGCCAGTTATAAAGACTATGTTCTGGGTAACGGCGATGACGGCGTCGAAAAAACACCTGAATGGGCGGCAGATATCTGTGGCATCCCGGCAATTCGTATTCGCCAGTTGGCACGTGAAATGGCCGGAGCTCGGGCCTGTTTCATTGCTCAGGGATGGGGACCACAGCGTCATGCGAATGGTGAACAGACTTCCAGAGCGGTTCAGATACTTCCTGCCCTGACGGGTCATTTTGGATTGCCAGGAACCAACAATGGGAACTGGACATACGGAACACCTTATGGTGTTCCTGCTCTGCCGATTGGTGAAAATTCCGTTAAGGTGTCAATCCCCTGCTATCTGTGGACAGATGCGATTCAAAGTCCGGAAAAAATGACAGCCACCACTATGGGGGTCAAAGGCGCGGATAAACTGAAAACTGGTATTAAACTGTTCTTCAACCAGGCCGGGAATGCACTTCTGAATCAACATGGAAATATCAATCGTACACGCAAAATACTTGAAGATGACAGCCTGTGCGAAACTATCGTGGTTATTGATAACCATATGACTGCCAGTGCCCGCTTTGCCGATATCCTTCTTCCAGAAACTAGCTACTTAGAAGCCGAGGATCTGGTGGACAGTTCCTATGCAGCCGGTTCTCATCATTACATGATTGCAATGCAAAAAACGATCACACCGATGTGGGAAGTACGCAGTACCTATGATATCTGTGCAGATATTGCGGGGCATCTTGGGGTGAGAGAGCGTTTTACTGAGGGGCGTACCCAGGCAGAGTGGATGGCGAAGCATTACGGACAAGTTAAAGAGAAGCGATCATATTTGCCTGAATGGGAAGTTGCAATGAATATGGGGGTTATCGATCAGCAAAGTACTCGTGATGAGGACAGTATTATCCTTGCTGATTTCCGCCATGATCCGATTGCCAGTCCACTGACGACACCTTCCGGGAAGATTGAGATTTACTCGCACACTCTGGCGGAACTGGCTAAAGCCTGGACACTACCGGAAGGAGATCGCATTCCGGCTGTTCCTGAATTTTGTGTAGTGACAGAGTCCCATCTGAACAAGAGTCTGACAGCAAAATATCCGCTACAGATGAGCGGTTTTCACACCAAAGGTCACACGCACTCAACATATGCCAGTGTGCTGATGCTGCATGAAGCGGTACCGGATGAAGTCTGGATCAACCCGATAGACGCCAACACGCGTCAGTTGAAATCAGGCGATATGATCCATGTATTCAACGATCGCGGTGTGGTGGAGATCCCCTGCAAGGTGACACAGCGCATTCTGCCGGGCGTGGTGGCAATGCCGCAAGGCGCGTGGACCCGACTGGACAGCAACGGTGTGGACGTGGGCGGATGTATTAACACGTTGACCAGCCACCTGCCGTCGCCGCTGGCAAAAGGGAACCCGCAACATACCAACCTGGTTGAAATCAAACGCGCTTAAGGAGTGATCCGCAATGAAACAGTATGGCTTTTATGTTGACTCCTCGCGTTGCTCAGGTTGTAAAACCTGCCAGGTTAGTTGCAAGGATAATAAAGATCTGGACGTGGGACCGAAATTCCGTCGGGTATATGAATATGGCGGCGGAAGTTGGGTGAAAGAAGGAGAAAGCTGGCACAACGACACTTTTACCTACTACCTCTCTATTGCCTGTAACCACTGTGATGAACCGGTTTGTGTCTCTGGATGTCCTACCGGAGCGATGCACAAACGTGAAGAGGACGGACTGGTGCTGGTCGATGACAATATTTGTGTCGGATGCCGTTATTGCGAAATGCGCTGCCCGTATGGCGCGCCACAATTTGATGCTCAGGCTAAAGTGATGCGTAAGTGCGATGGTTGCCTTGATCGACTGGAGAAAAATCTGCGACCAATTTGTGTGGACTCTTGTCCACAGCGCGCGCTGGATTTCGGGCCGATCGATGAGTTACGGAAGAAATATGGCACTGAGAATGAAATCGCGCCGTTACCCGCCGCATCGTTTACTCATCCTAACCTTATTATTAAACCCCATCCGAAGGCCCGCCCGACGGGAGACAAGGAAGGGGCCATCGTGAACATGAGTGAGGTGCGCAATGCATGAGTTACCTCTGGTCTTTTTTACCGTCTTTACTCAGAGCGCAGTTGGCGCGTTTATTCTGTTGCTGATTGGCGGCACCCTGGGGCAGGTTGACAGGCAGCGTATGGCCGTTGGTCTTTTCTCTGCGATGTGTCTGTTTGGCGTTGGGGTGTTGCTGGGCATTTTCCATGTAGGCCAGCCTTTACGAGCATTGAATATGTTGCTGCGAGTGGGCCATTCACCGATGAGCAACGAAATCGTGTTATCGGCGGTGTTTGCGACACTTGGCGGGCTGGGCGCACTGGGGTTGCTTCTCAATCGTGGAGCAGCTTCGTTATGTAAAGGACTGGTGTGGCTGGCGGCTGCGGTGGGGGTGGTTTTTATCTTCGCCATCCCGCAAATCTATCAGTTGCCGACGGTGGTCACCTGGCGGACATCTTACACTACGGTGATGATGGTCCTGACTCCGATGATCGGTGGCGGCATTCTGGCCGGACTGTTTGGTCTGCGCCTGGGGTTGCTGGTGAGCGTGCTGGCGATTCTGGTCAGCTTCTGCCTGCGTCCAGGTTATATTTTGACGCTTATGGATGCTGATGGGGTGCTAACTGCGGCTCAATCCAGTTGGTTCACTGCTCAGGTTGTACTGCTGGCTGTCGGCATTGTCGGTGTGTTGGCCTGGGTACGACTCAAAACTAATGTGGCCGTTCTGGCGACCACGTCACTGGTGGTTATCGCTGCGGAACTGGTGGGTAGGATCGCATTCTACAATCTGTGGACGTTGCCGATGTAATCTGTGAGCGGCTGTAGCCGCTCTGTTTTCAGGAGAATTCAGGATGTCCCCCAATATTGTATTACCGAGGATCCTCGGTGCACTGTTTTACTACTCTCCGGAACGACCAGAGGTGAAAGCACTTTTCGACTGTCTGCCCACTCTGTCGGAACTGTACCCATGGCGCGACCCTGCGGGGACAGCTTCACTGTGCGCAGACTGGCCGTTTCCCGATAATGATGAACTGGCATGGCAATTCTCCGTGCTGTTTGAAGGACAGGGCGAAATGCCCGTGCCACCCTGGGGATCTGTCTGGCTGGAACGCGATAACCTGCTAATGGGCAATACCACCGCTGAGTACCGGGCGTTTCTGCAGTCTCAGGGAATGACTTTTAATTCGGGTCAAAATGAGCCGGAAGATCAGTTTGGGCTGATGTTGTTAGCCTGCAGTGCGATACTTGATGCTGGAAAAGATGCAGCAGTTAATCAGCTGTTAGAGGTTTATTTGTTACCGTGGGGATATCGCTATCTTGAACGTCTGCAGGGCAACAGGGTGAGTCCGTTCTATGCTCGCCTTGCCGCCGTGACCTCGCGCTATTTGCAGGATTTGCAACAGCAACGGGCGTTGCAACCTGCGGTGAAGCGGCTGTATTTCGGATGAACAAATCAGAGAAATATTATCATGAATTGATGGCTCACCGGCACGTCAGTCGGCGCGGACTGTTTCGTGCATTTGTCAGCGCGGCAAAGCACACAACGCCAGAAGTACTGTCTACCCGGCTGGGACATTCGCTGCCGCCAGGGGCGGTTCCTGATGCGGAGTTCATTACCCAGTGTACCCAATGTAGTCAGTGCATTGATGTCTGCCCAATGGGAGTCCTGTCCAGACATGAAGACGGTTACCCGCAACTGATGATTGAATATGCCAGTTGTGATGGCTGTGGTTTGTGTATCGCAGCATGTTCGAGTGACGCGCTACGCGTGCAGTCTCGTTTTGATACCGGACTGCGCCCGGTGTTCTGTAACTCTGCCTGTGTGAATCCTGTCAGACAGTGTAAACAGTGCGTGGATGTATGCCCACGACAGGCTTGCTTTATTAATGAGTCTGGACTGGTGTCGGCTGACAACGAACGCTGTGATGGTTGTGGCGAATGCGTTGTCCAGTGCCCTCACAATGCTGTGACACTATATTGATGAGTCAGAGTGTCATGAAGAGAGGAAACGATGTATTAACAGGCTATTTATATCCCTGATATTATTTTTCAGGCGACAATGTACATGCAGAGCCGTCCAGCGCGATAGAGAGTCTCCGAAAATCGATTCAACATGCTAAATTATCCGGTATAAAGGTCGCATTGTTTAAACTGCGACCTTTTGAATGATCAGGCTGAAATTTTCAGGGATTTACTATTTCAGTGCTTTTCTTATTCTCTCTAATCCTTCTTGTATCACGGCGCGTGGACAGGCAAGATTAATCCGGATGTAACCCTCTCCATTGCTTACAAACATGTTCCCGCCTTCAAGCAGTATTCCCGTCTGGTTGGCGAAATAGAGAGAAAGCTGTTGTCTGTCTACCTGCGGTGGCAGGTATTTCTCAATATTTATCCATGCCAGATAAGTTGCATCGGGAATTTTAAAGTTTGCGTCAGGAAAGTGCTCCTGGGTAAATTTTTCTACCAGTCTGAAGTTATCATCAAGATAGTGTTTTAATTGTTCCAGCCACTCGTCGCACCGGGACCAGGCAGCTTTGGTCGCAGCCAGACTCAGTGGTGAAAGAAACTCATCATAAAGACGTAACCATTCTTTTCTGACCTTTTCATTTTTAATAAAAATATGGGACATCAGATTTCCGGCAAGATTAAAGGTTTTGCTTGGTGCCATACAGGTGATGATCTTATCAGTGTCTGGGAACAGTTTTGCCATCGGGATATGATTGACCCCATCTCTCAGTAAATCACAATGTATTTCGTCTGAAATGATCCAGACATTGTTTTTAAGGCACAACTGCCCCATTCTCATTAATTCTTGTTCTGACCAGACCTTCCCGGTTGGATTTTGCGGATTGGATAAAATGAACAGCTTAATATTTAGAGAAGGATCGGTTAGTTTTTTCTCCATATCGTTGAAGTCGATAACGTATTCATTGTCCTGTTCCAGCAAATCAGAACAGATCACTCGACGATAGCTATAGTCTCCAGCCTGCTTAAACGGCGTATAGGATGGTGTATTGATCAACACACTTTCATCCTGTTGTGTCAGTAACGGTACCAGACGGTTAAGTGCAGGGATAATGCCCGGTGAAAGCACGATCTCTGTGGTATCTATATTCCAGTCATAGCGTCTCTGGCACCAGTTGTGGAAAATATGATAGTACTCATCATCGTAAACTTTTGTGTAACCGAGTATTTTTTTATCAAGCCTCTCCTGAATCGCTGCAAGGATTTCCGGAGGTGTCGCAAAATCCATATCAGCAACCCACATTCTGACAAATTCATCGTCCTTAAAGTCAAAGTGGGCATTCTTGTCGGCCTTGAATATATATTGTCTCCACCCATCGTAGTTCAGGGCATCAGTATTTTTTCTGTTGATAATTTCATCAAAATTGTACTTCATAATTTAACCTTCTTTGGACAGATATGTTTGATTAAATGAATTTCAGGAACGGAGAAATACAGAGCAGGATGCCAGTAAAGATGATCAGATACAGAGAACCCCCCTTATATCGGTGAAGGGAGGGTACCTTGTAAACCAAATAAGCAGGGATTAAGCAACCAACGATGCCGAAAATGGGGCTGCAGATTGAGGTGAATAGCAGAACCGGCAGGTTCAGAACGATTGCCCCCCAGGCGATGACGATAGTGAAAATGACAATACCAACGTTAAGCGCTTTTTTATTGATTTTCTCTGAGGGTATAAAACGGGTCAATGCGTTCATCGCCAGTCCCTGTACAGCCTCTTTGAACCCGAGGTAAACGCCGAAGAAGGCAGTCATCAGGGCAAAGATATTCAATGCAACACCAACTGGCGTCACATACTTTGCTGCATCTCCTTCAATAAACTGTGCGGCAATAGCCAGTGCTGAAATATTTTGTTCGTAGGCTTTGACAGCTTCATCGTGACCGAGGGCGAAAGTGAATGATAATGCATAAAAGAAAACAACGATGAACAGTGTACCAAAAGCGATATTCATTGCTCTTAGCGCTTTATATCTTGCCACTTCTATAGATTTGTTTTTTGCACGATATGAAATTACCATCGGACTCAAAGACTGAATAAACAGGATTGATGTCAACGTAAATGGCAAGGTGATAATGGCGTTTTTGATTAAAATACTAAAAGAAGGGAATGAACCGATGTTTTTGGAGAGGTCCCACATGCTGACCATCATCAACCCCAGGATAAGCACTACCACCAGTTTTGATAACACCATGAAAGAGGAAATCCTGAACAAGAGTTCTTCACTACGTGAAGCAATAAGCACAAGAAATGTAATAAGAATTAGGCCATAGAAAGGGTTCTCTGATAAAAGACCCTCAGTTAAGCCAAACGTGTGTAAATACGACGCTGTATCGTTAGTCAACGCCGTAGGGTAGGCGAATATCCAGATGACCAGCATGAGAAAGTAGAGCAGACCGAGGAGCATTCCCCAGTTTTTTCCCAGATAGCCCTCGATAACACCGGGATAGTCTTTACACTCTCGCGAATCTGCCAGCGTATTGATAAACAATCTTTGAAACAGGTACATGGCCGGATAACCAATGATGGAAGAAAGCAGGAATACCCACAATCCAATAAGCCCCACCTGGACCGGTAAAAACACAATCCCGGCGCCGATAGCCATACCTATGCTTATAATAATCCATCCTACATCTGTACTGTCAAATCGGGTTAGTTTTTTCCACTCTTCTGGTGACAATGAGGCCCTGTCGATGTTCTGTTCCAATATGGTCATAGGTATATTCCTGTGTGAGGATATTTTATGGTAATTATTTACAGAGGTTTGCACTTCATAAATGATTATACCCGGCAAGCATATTAATTATCTTTTTAAAAATTAACTATTTTTACAATTTATGGCTTATCTTATTTCTTGTTTTTGTTGATTTGGTTAATTTTATTTCATAAAATTACGAATATGATTGCTATCACAGGAGGTTGAACATGGTAAAGCTTGACAAAGTTGATATGCAGATTTTAAAGCTCTTGCAGGAAGATGGCAGGCTGAACAACGCTGAGATTGCCAAGCGTGTTTTTCTTTCCCCTCCAGCCTGCTGGAAACGGCTAAAGTTTTTAGAGCAGGAAGTGATAAAAAACTATCGGGCTTTTATCGAACCGAAAAGCCTTGGATACAATTTTTATGCATTCATGAATATTACATTAGATCTTCATTCCGAGGAGTGCATGCAACATTTTGAGGCAGAAATAATGAAGATTGATAATGTAATTGCCTGTCATAATATTTCCGGGAGATACGACTATCTTCTGCATCTTGTAGTAAAAGATATGGATGATTTTCACAACGTATCAATGATAAGGATACGAAAAATTGGGAATATAAAGGAGATGAATACCAGTTTCAGTATCAAGGAGATTAAATCTTTTAAGGGGTTACCTATAAAATAGATGTGTAGTGGTCAACAATAGGGTGATGCTGCCAACTTACTGATTTAGTGTATGATGGTGTTTTTGAGGTGCTCCAGTGGCTTCTGTTTCTATCAGCTGTCCCTCCTGTTCAGCTACTGACGGGGTGGTGCGTAACGGCAAAAGCACTGCCGGACATCAGCGCTATCTCTGCTCTCACTGCCGTAAAACATGGCAACTGCAGTTCACTTACACCGCTTCTCAACCCGGTACGCACCAGAAAATCATTGATATGGCCATGAATGGTGTTGGATGCCGGGCAACCGCCCGCATTATGGGCGTTGGCCTCAACACGATTTTACGTCACTTAAAAAACTCAGGCCGCAGTCGGTAACCTCGCGCATACAGCCGGGCAGTGACGTCATCGTCTGCGCGGAAATGGACGAACAGTGGGGCTATGTCGGGGCTAAATCGCGCCAGCGCTGGCTGTTTTACGCGTATGACAGGCTCCGGAAGACGGTTGTTGCGCACGTATTCGGTGAACGCACTATGGCGACGCTGGGGCGTCTTATGAGCCTGCTGTCACCCTTTGACGTGGTGATATGGATGACGGATGGCTGGCCGCTGTATGAATCCCGCCTGAAGGGAAAGCTGCACGTAATCAGCAAGCGATATACGCAGCGAATTGAGCGGCATAACCTGAATCTGAGGCAGCACCTGGCACGGCTGGGACGGAAGTCGCTGTCGTTCTCAAAATCGGTGGAGCTGCATGACAAAGTCATCGGGCATTATCTGAACATAAAACACTATCAATAAGTTGGAGTCATTACCC
>NZ_JAOWDP010000054.1:0-34776 GCF_030334595.1 Citrobacter sp. Ce104 | reverse complement strand
CTGTATGCGCAGACGCTGGCGGAACAAGGATTTGTTACCCTGGCATTCGATCCCTCTTACACGGGGGAAAGCGGCGGCTATCCGCGAAACGTCGCCTCACCGGATATCAACACTGAAGATTTCAGCGCGGCGGTGGATTTCTTAGGGCTGCAAAAAGAGGTGGATCGCAACCGTATCGGGCTGCTCGGTATTTGTGGCTGGGGCGGCATGGCGCTGAACGATGCCGCGATGGATACCCGCGTTAAAGCGGTGGCTACCAGCGTGATGTACGACATGAGCCGGGCGATGGGCCATGGTGTGGGGGATGGCAAAGACCGTTATTCCACCGCCGACCGTCGTGCTGTTCTGCAATATCTGAATGAACAGCGCTGGAAGGATGCGCAGAGCGGCACGTTCGCACACGGTGCTCATGATATTAACGTCGACAGCAACGGCAAGGCCAGCGCGGGCGAGCGCGTTCTGCCAGAAACGCTGCCGGCAAATCCGCATCCGATACTGAAAGAGTTCTTCGATTACTATCGCATGCCGCGCGGCTTCCACGAGCGTTCCGTTAACTCGACCGGGGCGTGGACGGCAACGATGCCACTGTCGTTTATGAATATGCCGCTGCTGAGCTACGCCAGTGAAATCACCATCCCAACGCTTATTGTGACCGGTGAGAAAGCGCATTCACGCTATTTTGCTGAAGATGCTTTCAAGGCGATTGGCAGTAAAGACAAAGAACTGGTAGTGGTGCCAGGGGCAAATCATGTGGACCTCTACGATAACGTGGCCGGAAAAATACCTTTCGCGAAGTTCGAACAATTTTTCCAGACCAAACTGAAATAAACCCTCTCCTGAATTGATGCAAAGCCACCGGCCTCTGGCGGGTGGCTTTTATCCTGATCTTCGTGAAATTTCACTATGTCGACGCTAAACCAAACACCATCACATCCTCATCAGCGCGCATACTGGGGCGGTATTTTTGCCATGACCCTGTGCGTGTTTGTGCTGATTGCTTCTGAATTTATGCCCGTCAGCCTGCTCACGCCGATTGCCCGCGATTTAGGCGTGACGGAGGGGCTGGCAGGCCTCTGGGGCATGCTTGCAACCGCCGCGCCAACCAGGTGGTGGACATGGATTGCGCGTACGCTGCCCGACAACGCCGAAGCCGAGACGGGCTAATGGTCGCGGTGATTCTGCTCTCAATCGCCCTTGGGTCAACGGCAGGAGGCATCGTGTTTGACCACCTCGGCTGGCAAAGCGTGCGTAAAGGTTACATTCTGGCGGCTCATCAGTAACGGACTTGATACGATAAGCGCCACATTTCATTATGGGCGCTTTTTTTGCGGCATAACGCTTTCCCTGCGCTATTTAAAAATATAACTCGCAGAATTCTCATATATCATACATCTGGCTCTTATTGGAAACCTCTTACATTTTCTTCTGAAAGCGACTTTTCAGTGCATGTCTATATTAAAATTCTAAATAAAATACTACAGAACATATATTAACAACTATGTGCTAACAATAAAATATCCTTGCAAGCGAATTTATAATGTTAACTATTTCATGTTGTTATAGTTGATTAAGGTTAGGGTTTAGAGTATCTTTAATCTAATCTTACATTCTTAAGTAAAAGCAGATAATGACAATATGAAAGCCAGACTCTATAATTTTTCAGAAGATGCAAGTGATACTTTTGTTTTTAGATGGACCAGAAAACATTATGAGTTTTGCATGGATAACAATATCTTTTTAAATCACAGGGGGAAGAAAGTTTATAAAGAAAGGAATTTGCTACTATTATCTAAAGGTGACAAAATTAGAATTGAAGCTGATGTTATTGCTGAGCAATATTCAACAATGCCAGTAAAAAGTTTTTCCAGCGTAGGCGCATTCTCATTTCCAACCTGTCAATTGCCGGGTAATGTACGAATCGGCAGATTTTGTAGCATTGCATCAAATGTAAAAATCATGGGTGGGAACCATCCAATGAATCGTTTTACTACTCATATGCTTACTTATAATGGCGAGTTTGATAAATATGCTGCCAGCGAGTTTGGACAAAACTGGACGTTGAAACCATTTATCACTAAACCTAAGGATTTAACGATTGGCAATGATGTCTGGATTGGTAATGATGTTGTTTTAAAGGGGGGGATTTCAATTGGCGATGGCGCTGTTGTTGCTGCAAATTCTGTGGTTACTAAAGATGTGCCTCCATATGCTATTGTCGCAGGGGTTCCAGCAAAAATTATCAAATACAGATTTGAGTCAGGTATTATCGAAGAGTTGTTAAAAATAAAATGGTGGAACTATAATTACACCGATTTGCCTGATAACAGCAAGTGCGACGATATCATAAATTTCGTCACTGAAATGAATAAGTTGATATCAAATGGTAGTATTCAACAAAAGATATATAAAAAATTCAATCTTACCGAAATATTCACAACTCTTTAGTTTACTATGCGATTGTTGGCGTTGAGCGTCTTACCATTGACAGCATACGCAGCAACGATCGGACCAGGCAGCCCGGCACCGGGTGTGCTATGCGACAAAACTCTCTGTGCCGACGAGCACGGGCTGTCGCTGGCGTTAACCACAAAGTATCCTGGGAAGAGGCAAGGGGGCAGGCAGGCTGCTGCCGGAGAGTTTGACTCCACTGCCTTTACCTTTCGTGGCGACTCGTTTGGCGACACCACCGAGCGCCAGTATCGGAACGATCGCTATTTCGCACCAGATGGTAAGCGTAGCGGCAAAGTGAATACGCGTTACACCGTACTGTTGTTCGGGCAGAAGGATAACTTCTGACAGCCCCGGCGTTTTCCCTGTCTGCGCGGCGGGGATGCCGTTTTCCTCTTACCTGCACCACTAACTCTCAAAATTGAGAGGCCGATCCTCTGAGCAGGACTTTTGTCCTCAATCCTCTGCAAACGTCTGGTTACAATCCCTGCATATCTTCAATACCCATAATTCAGGAATTGTTATGACTGCACATATTAATGCCAAAGCGGGTGATTTTGCGCCAACCGTAATTATGCCGGGCGATCCGCTCCGCGCTAAGTTTATTGCCGAAAATTATCTTATTGATTACCGCGAAGTCACCAATGTACGCAATATGTTAGGCTATACCGGTTTATATTTTGGGCAACCTGTTTCGGTGATGGGGCATGGAATGGGCATTCCTTCAATGACGCTTTATGCCCATGAGCTGGTACATGATTTTGGTGTGCAGAGAATTATTCGTGTTGGTAGCCTGGGGGCAACACAACATCATGTCAAAATGCGAGATATTATTCTTGCCGTCGCCGCTGGAACCGATTCTGTCACGAATTTAAAACGTAGCGCGGGCTACGCAATGGCGGCATCTGCTCATTTTCCATTATTGCAGCAGGCGTGGACATTGGCACAGAAGTCTGGCATCGATATTAAAGTCGGCAATGTCTTCAGTGGTGATCTTTATTACGATCCTGACGAAAATTTAATACCGGCACTGGAAAAGTTTGGTGTGCTGGGTGTGGATATGGAAGTGGCAGGGTTATACGCTTTAGCGCATCAGTTTAATATTGAAGCGTTGGCTATATTAACCGTATCCGATCATTGCCTGACAGGAGAAGAAACGACGGCAGAAGAACGGCAGTTAACGTTTAAAAATATGATAGAGCTGGCGCTGAATACAGCTATTACGGCTTAGCATCAGCATTTAGATGAACCAATCAGAGATGGCATTATATGAAGAATAAAATAGCACTTACGCTGATTAGTTTTCTGGCAAATTTTATTATGGCGGGGTTTGCCAGTCAGTTTGGCATGCTGATTGAACCGATTGCACTACGCTACAGTGCCGATGTGAATACCGTTGCTTCGATATTTTCGTTGCTTAACGGTGGAGCATTAGCCGGAACCGTCGCCGCCTTTTTCTTGATTGAGAAAATCGGTGTTAAGCGTATGACGTTCATTATCTATTCGATAGTGTTCCTCTGCGCTCTGGCAATGCACTTAAGCCCAGGATTATGGCCGGTGATGGTCGCCATGACCCTGGTGGGTTTCTGCGGCGGGATTGGTCTGTGCGTAGCGGGAACGATCGTGGTATCAGTTTGGCAGGATCGCATTCAAAGTACGATGCTGGTGGTGCAGGATGCCACCTTTAACGTTGCGGGCGTAGTTTTTCCGCTGATCACTACCTTCGCCCTGACGCACAATATGTCGTGGAGTTATAGCTATCTGAGCGTAGGTATGGTGGCTCTACTCACGCTGGGCGTTGTGGCTCTCACCCGTTTTTCCGCCTGTGAAACGGCTCCTGCAGCGGATAGCGCGGACGTGGCGAAATCGGAGTGGAACCCAGGGATTATCAGCGGCGGTATAGGTCTGTTTTTAGGCATGCTGGCGCTGTATACCTTCCTGACCTGGGCACCATTGTTTGTGAAGAACAAATTTGGTATTCCCTTTGAAGAAGCAGGAAATATTATTACGCAATATTGGGGGGCTGCGCTGGTCGGCGCGTTAGTCTCAACCGTTATTGTTTCCCGAGTGAAAATACATTATTTCCTGCTAAGTATTATTCTGCTGGCTTGCGTAATTACAACCATTATTGTCACGAAGGAAAAAATCTCCGGGCTTGATTATCTGGCTTACAGTTACGGATTTGTCTGCGCAGCATTGTATAACTCCTTTATTGCCTACGGTGTTTCTTTCGTGAAGCGCGCGAGTAGCCAGAACGTATCTTATATTTTAATTAGCGGCAGTGCCGGGGCGATGTTTAGTCCGGCGATCAGTGCGCTAATGGAAAAAACTATGGGATTACAGAAAATTATGTACGCAATACCGGTGTTGTATTTAATCATCTTTATCATGTTGATGGGTACATTGAAACTTAAACGTAATTAAACACAGTAATAACGCTTACCTTTTTAATTAGATAGCCAGTCGTCACGCCATTTATTTGGTGGGGCGACACTCAACCTTGCTCAAAGGAATTGAAAATGCTGAAGAAAAATAAATCAATGATGAAAAAAACAGTTCTGGGTGCGGTAATTGCGATGTGCTGTACGCAAGCGCTTGCGGCTGATTATACCGATGGCAACATCCGCAAAAATGATTTTAACTGGATGCAGATGAACTTAATGCAAAGTGTGGATGCGAAAGTGCCTTATGGCATTCGTAATGACACCTATCTGGAACTGGAGTTTGGCGCGCGTTCCGGAATTATCGATCTGTACGGTTATGTGGATTTCTTTGATATTTTGGATCGCGAGCAGGACGATCGTCATGGTGGTGATAACTTTTTTGCCAAGATATCTCCGCGTTTTTCCCTGGACGCCATTTTTAATAAAGATTTATCCGTTGGTCCGTTTAATGAATTCTATATCGCAACGGTAAATAACATTGGTGACCGGGAATTATTTGAGCATTACGTCGGTCTGGGCACGGATGTTAAGGTGCCGTGGTTTGGTCTGGTGGGAATGAACATCTATGCGCACTATGTTCGTGAAAACTACGGTGCGGATAACGAAGGCAAGTGGGATGGCTACATGTTCTCGACCAACTGGTCGACGCCGTTCTATACCTTTTCCAACGGCAGTTACTTGAACTATCAGGGTTACTTTGACTACCAGTTCGCCGCTAATAAGATTGCTAATCAACCGTTATACAGCAATAACGCGATTGAATGGTATAACGGCATCTACTGGCATTCAGAGCATTATGCGGTAGGTTATGGCTTGAAGTACTTCCGCAACATGGCACTGATGGAAAACCACGGAGGAGCAGGGCGTACCACCGGGCTAGGCCACTATTTCAACCTCACCTACAAGTTCTGATTGCACCGAAATGACACACCAATGCTCTGTTTGCGAGAGTTGGTGTGTCAGTCAATGATGTCGTTGCCGAGAAATTTACGCAGCCCATCCAGATCCTTAATTTCCAGTCCTTGCTTCGTACGCGTTACCAGCCCGGCATCCGTCAGCGCTTTAACTGCCCGCCGATAAACCCGGTCAGTGGTGCCGAATCGCTCAGCTTCCTGGTATTTTTTATCAAAACCATCCATTGGCTGCTTGTTCTGATGCTGGCGATACAGGTCATACGCCACGTTATGAACGATAGGGTAGAGCATCCGATGCAGGAAGATTTCTAGCATATCCTGATAATCAACGGCCATTGCGCTGGCGAAAAATATCGCCAGCCTGGGATGCTGGTTCAGCGCTTCTTCCAGACGATCACAGGTGCACACCGCCACGGTAAGCGGTTCTTCAGCTACGATGTCAAGCTGGCAGCGATACCCGGTAAAAAACTCCATTTCACCAAACAATTGCTCATCACATTCCATTGCGCCCAACTGAAAACGGCGACCATTCTCCGCGCTATACCGTAGAGAAATTCGCCCTGATTGCACCATAATCAGTCGATCGACTACCTGTCCCTGACGGTATAGATACTCATCTTCCTGGATAATCTGCGTTTCAGAGAGTAGCTCCTGAAATATCTTCTCAATTAAGGCATCATCCTGTTGCCAGATATTGTGAAAACGACCTTTAGTGAGGGGCTTAAGCTGCATGGCTCAACGTCTTATTGTTTGAGAAAATTCCTATCGCTGACTGTATGCCATCTGCTGAGCAATGTCATTAAGAGCGGGTTGGAGATAATAAAAGGACCAGCACGCTGCTGGCCCTGACACACTAAGGATGGCTGATAAAGCGAGACAGCCGCTGGCGCAGCAGGCGGTTTTCCTGTCGTAACTGTGCATTCTCTTCCAGCAACGTTAGCGCAACGGCAATTCCCGGCCAGTCAAGTTCCAGCTCCTGACGCAGGCGCACCGCGCGACGCATTACGGTCAGCGCATGGTCGTCAAACGTCTTGTCTTCATGAGGCTCAATTACCCCTAAGCCGACAATCTCATGGAGCTCCTCTTCTGATACACCGGTGTACAGACAAAATTCGGTAATGGTAAAGGTGACGGTGACGTTAGCCATTATGCTTTCCCCCACTCTTTGCGCGGATCAAAGGTCTTATGTGCATCCGCCAGCTGTTGCCACAGGGCGGCGCTGGCATCGTCAGGTTTCGGCGGCATGACTATTTTGATCACCGCATACAAATCGCCGGTATGTTTTTTACTTACCAGACCCTTGCCCTTAATGCGTAGTCGCTGTCCGGCCTGGCTTCCCGCGGGAATGGTCAGCAGGATGCTCTCTTTTAGCGTCGGAACGGTGACTTTCGCCCCTAACGCGGCTTCCCATGGTGCCAGGGGAACGACCACTTCCAGATCCTGATTAACGATATCGAACAGTGGATGCGGCGCAATATGAATCACCAGCCACAAATCACCGTTCGGCCCACCGTTTTCGCCGGGGGTGCCCTGGCCTTTCAGACGGATACGCTGACCGTTACCGACGCCAGCCGGAATTTTCACATTCAGTGTTTTGGGAATTTCACGTTCAACCATGCCGAATGCATTGTAGACCGGCAGGTTGTAACTGATCGTGCGGCTATGCTCAGTAAGCGTTTCTTCGAGGAATACGGCAACTTCAATTTCGATGTCGTGCCCGCGGCTGGCAGGGCGCTGGCGCGACTGGTGCGCACGCTGACCAAAAATGGAAGAGAAGATATCGTCGAAATCTTCGGCGCTGTAGCTTTGATTCTCTCCTTGCTGGAATTGACGGCTGAACTGTGGATCGTTGCGGTGCTGCCACAACTGGTCGTACTCGGCGCGTCGCTGCTCATCACTCAGTACCTCCCAGGCTTCAGCAACCTCTTTAAACCGGGCCTCCGCGTCAGTCTCTTTACTGACATCAGGATGGTATTTACGGGCGAGTCGACGATAGGCGGTCTTGATTGTCTTGAGATCGTCTGTCGGTTTCACGCCCATAATGGCGTAATAATCCTTTAATTCCATAGCGTTCTCTCGTGTAAATCAACACTTGCAGAAGGTGAACCGTGACAACTGGTATCACCGCTTAGTTTAGGGTAATCCTGATAACGGCGAATGCCAACCGTGAAGGAGGGATATTGCTATAAACGATGCGGATGCGCACCACCAACAGCGCTTTTGACGTTATGGCGTCTGTTGTGTGGTGCGAATAGTGAGATTAGCTGAACATCAGGATTTGGTTATCAGGAAGCGGACCGTATCAGCATAGTTTTGTACGAACGCGTTAAGATCATCAGATTTCAGTCCTTTCGGATTGATCATATATTTACCGTTGATAAAAATGGCGGGTACGCCGGTTAAATCTACCGCTTTAGCCATTTCTTGCTGTTTGGCAGTCAATGATTTCACGGCAAAACTATTCCATGCGGCATCATAATCACTGGCGCTGACGCCTGCGCTGATAAATACATTACGAATATCGTCCGCTGTTTTAATGGTTTGTTTTTTCTGAACAGCATCAAAAAGCATCGGTTTAACTTTATCTTGTACGTTCAACAGCATGGCGACGGACCAGGCGTGCGTCATGTCCTGCCCCAGAGGGCCTAAAAAGTCGACGTGGTATTCCGTGAGTTTGACATCAGCAGGCAAGACTTTTTTTACGTTATCAGTGATTTCAAAAACTTCATCGTACTGATAACAGGAAGGGCAATAGAATGAGAAAAACTTCAGCGCCGCCGGGGCTGAAACGACGGGTTTTTCCAGCGAGATATACTCTTTGCCGTCGGTAAATGATGCTGCCTGAGCGCTAACTGTAAAAAGTAACCCAATCAGGGGTAATAAATATTTTTTCATTTCCATATACTCTAAATAACATTTAATAAACAAATTAACTGCTAATGAATACGCCATGCACTGCGTCAGTCTATAATACGATAATCCCATTAAAATGCGCTGACACTTACTTTCATTTACGCAGTAATACGTGTTGGGACGTTATTTATGTAGTGTCACGGAAATATCTTTTGGCACTCTTCGTAAATAGTGAATGATAACTTCCGTGATATTTTCTCGTTTATTTCGGCAATGTTATATTGTAATAACCAAACATAAAAATATGATTAATTCTCATTTCTTTTATAAAGGTGAGCTGCAAGACGATGCGCTATGTTCTGCCAACGTCCTCTAAAAGTTTCTTTCTCTTGTCGCGCGTGAACGAATAGGGCAAGTGTCAGACAAAACGGTGCGACGGGACCCATTCGCTCGGTTTATGTCAGGGAGCCCGACCTCAATCTGATTAAAATCGCGGTATATCCAGCAGATAGCAGGACATAACTTTACAGCGGAAAGGTTGCCAAAACCTGGCGAGTGGTTAAGATAACTCGCATCAATTAGCGAGGGTGTAATGGCGAAACGTCAACGGATGGGATGGTGGTTCCTCTGTCTGGCATGTGTTGTGGTGATGGTTTGTACCGCACAACGCATGGCGGGCCTGCACGCGTTGCAAATGGACACCGTTGCCACAAGCGTTGTTGTCAGCGCACAAGCGCAGACCGACGAGACTTCACCCGTTACCCCTTGTGAACTGAGCGCAAAGTCATTACTGGCCGCGCCTCCTGTACTGTTTGAAGGCGCTATTCTGGTTCTGTGTCTGCTGCTGTCGCTGTTGGCGCCAGTGCGGGCGTTTCGTTTGCCTTTTTTCCCTCCGCGAGCCATCTCGCCGCCCACTCTCAGGGTACATCTGCGATTTTGCGTCTTCCGTGAATGACAGAACAGCCGTTGCTGACTGTTAAATAATTATTCACGGAGAAAAACTATGATGACTGTTTTCAGACAGGCGCTGCTCTGTCTGTTATTGCTATGGCTGCCCGTATCCTGGGCGGTTCAACCCGGCTGGCTACGTTCACCCGATAACGATCACGCCAGCGTGCGGCTACGCGCAGATACGTCCACAGGCGGTGAAACGCGTCTGTTACTGGATGTCAAACTGGAGGACGGCTGGAAAACCTACTGGCGTTCGCCGGGCGAGGGCGGCGTCGCGCCTGCTATCGCCTGGAAAGACGAAATGCCAACGGTCGACTGGTTTTGGCCAACCCCTGCGCGCTTTCAGGTCGCCAATATCACTACCCAGGGTTATCACGATAAGGTGACGTTCCCGATGGTTGTGCGCGGTAGATCGCCGGCCACGCTTAGTGGCGTTTTGACGCTATCCACCTGTAGCAACGTTTGCCTGTTGACGGATTTTCCTTTTTCCGTGACGCCCACAGCTCAGGATCCGACTTTTGCGCATGACTATGCTCAGGCGATGGGGCAGATCCCGCTTGCCAGCGGTCTGACCGATACTCTGCACGCCGGAGCAAGGGCCGGAGAATTGGTCGTCGAGGCTCATCGCGCGGGAGGCTGGAATGCACCAGGGCTATATCTGGACGCCGTTGATGATGCGGATTTTGGCATGCCGCAAATTCACGTTGCAGGAGAGACGTTACGCGCCACGGTACCTGTTCATGATGGTTGGGGGGAAGGCGCGCCGGATTTACGCGGGAAGTCGGTCACGCTGGTGCTGGCAGATAACGGCGTTGCCCAGGAAAGTCGTCTTGTGATTGGCGAAGCCCCAGTTATTGAAAACGCCTCGCTCCCGTTGTGGCAGGTGGTGCTAATGGCGCTGTTGGGCGGCTTAATCCTCAATCTGATGCCCTGTGTGTTACCGGTTCTGGGTATGAAGCTGGGCTCTATTTTGCTGGTCGAGGAAAAAAAACGTCACCAGATCCGCCGTCAGTTCCTCGCATCGGTAGCCGGAATTCTGGTCTCGTTTATGGCCCTGGCGCTATTGATGACGGTGCTGCGTTTAACTAATCAGGCACTTGGCTGGGGGATTCAGTTTCAGAATCCGTGGTTTATTGGCGTCATGGTGTTGGTGATGCTGACGTTCAGCGCCAGCTTGTTCGGGTGGTTCGAATTCCGTCTGCCGTCGGCGATGACCACCACGCTGGCGACTCACGGCTGCAATGGTTTGTCGGGACATTTCTGGCAAGGCGCATTTGCGACTTTGCTTGCTACGCCGTGCAGCGCCCCGTTTCTGGGCACGGCGGTGGCGGTGGCATTGACCGCTTCGCTGCCGACATTGTGGGGGCTGTTTTTCGCCCTTGGGCTGGGGATGAGCTTGCCGTGGCTGCTGGTGGCTCTGCGTCCCGGTCTGGCGCTGCGTTTGCCGCGTCCAGGACGCTGGATGAATATTTTGCGGCGTCTTCTCGGCATGATGATGCTGGGGTCGGCTATCTGGCTTGCGACGTTGCTGCTCCCACATATAGGGCTTGGTGGACAAGGTAGCGCGAAAGAAAGCGTGAACTGGCAACCGCTCAGCGAGCAGGCGATTGAGAATGCGCTGGCGCAACATAAGCGTGTATTCATTGACGTCACTGCTGACTGGTGCATCACCTGTAAAGTAAATAAATACAACGTATTGCATAAAGATGACGTCCAGGCCGCTTTGCAACAGCCGGACGTGGTGGCGTTACGCGGCGACTGGACGCTGCCATCTGAAGCTATCACCGAATTTCTGAAAAAACGCGGCCAGGTTGCTGTGCCGTATAACCAAATTTATGGCCCCGGTCTGCCGGAAGGTCAGGCGTTGCCCACGTTGTTAACCCGCGATGCGGTACTGCAAATGTTGAACGATGCCAAAGGAGTCACCCCATGAAGATGATGATTGTTCTGCTGTTAACCCTGTTTTCAGCCGTCAGCGTAGCGAAAGAGCCTGCACCGTTTACCCCGGAACAGGAAAAGCAAATTGAAGCATTAATTCAGGAAGCCCTGTTTAACGATCCCAATAGCCCGCGGATTGGCGCCAGGCAGGCGAAACTGACCCTGATAAACTTCACTGATTACAACTGTCCATACTGTAAACAGTTAGATCCCATGCTGGAAAAAATAGTGCAGAAATATCCTGATGTGGCGGTGGTGATTAAACCGCTGCCGTTTAAAGGGGAAAGTTCGGAACTGGCGGCGCGGACCGTGCTGACCACCTGGCATCAGCATCCGCAGCAGTTTCTGGCGCTACATGAAAAACTGATGCAGAAGAAGGGGTATCATACCGACGTCAGTATTAAACAGGCGCAGGAAAAATCGGGGGCCAGTCCGGTTACGCTGGACGCCCAAAGTGCTGAAACGCTGAGCACTAACCTGCAACTGGCGCGACTGGTGGGAGTGCAGGGAACCCCCGCAACGATTATTGGTGATGAACTTATTCCTGGTGCGGTGCCGTGGGAAACCCTTGAGGAAGTGGTAAAAGAAAAACTGGCGGCGGCCAATGCTCAGTAAATTGCGCCGCTGGCTGCGCGAAGGACTGATCTTACTGGCGCTGTTAGCGGGGGTGATGCTGCTGATGGATGCCTGGCGCGCGCCGCAGCTACCTGCCTCTTTTGACAGCACGCCTTTACAAACGCTGGATGGTGAAACCGTCACGCTGGCGGCACTCAGCAAAGACGAGCCGGTGCTGCTTTATTTCTGGGCGAGCTGGTGCGGCGTATGCCGCTTCACGACGCCGGAAGTCGCCAGGCTGCGCTCGGAAGGGAAAAACGTGATGACCATTGCGCTACGCTCCGGGAGTGAAGCGGAAGTCTCGCACTGGCTGTCGCGTAAAGGCGTGGACTTTCCGGTCATCAATGATGCTAACGGGGCAATCTCCCGTAGTTGGGCGATCAGCGTTACGCCCACGTTGGTGGTGATGTCCCAGGGCCGGGTGGTATCAACAACCAGCGGCTGGACCAGCTACTGGGGCATGAAACTTCGGCTGTGGTGGGCAACAACGTTCTGATATTTATGCCGGGGGAACCCGGCATTTTCTTACGATAAAAAGGTAATAAAAACAGGTTGTTCTGATATTAAATCCCTAAGCCATATACTAATGGCTATATATTTTTGATTTTTTCTGTAGTTGCAAATCTACAAAGGTAATGGCATATCTGATGGTGTTTTAAATATCTTATTTCTTACAGGGATTATAGAATAATGGGCAAGGGTAAAATTATTGTTGCATCAATGATGGTGTTTTGTGTCCTTATTTTTATTGCTGCTATTGCCTTTTTTATGATGTATCAGGGGGAACTAACTGAACCAACCAGTGAAGAGAAACATGCTGCTATTCTGCATGCCGCGGGTCTGCTGAAATCAGACGTGCAGGATGAAAAAACAATAAAAAATTTATTTCAACGTTATATTTTGTCGCGTAAGGTAAATCTGGATTCTGGTGAATGGGTGGCAGACGATGCCGTGACGCAGGAATGTAAAAAGCTCGCTCCGGAACATGATCCCGCGAAGATTTATCAGCGCTGTGCAATTGCAGATGTTTATCTGGTCAAGAATAAAAACAATAAAATTCAACAAATTATACTACCCATTTTCGGTAAGGGCGCGAAGTCGATGATGCATGCCTTTCTGGCCCTTGACCCAGACGGACGTACGGTTAAAAACCTGTATTACTACCAACAGCGGGAAACTCCATTTTTGGGTGCCAGAGTGGAAGATGAGAGCTGGCGTAAGCAGTGGCCGGGTAAAAAAGTGGTTGATAATAACGGGAAGCCAGTGCTGAGAATAACTCAGGAAAAACCGGGAAATATCGATGAATATACGGTAGATGGTATTTCTGGTGCAACTCTGACATCGATGGGGGTAGAGAACAGTATCAACTACTGGACAGGCGAGCAGGGCTATGGCCGTTTTCTGCAACGGATTACTCGTGATCCTGATATAATAGCGCCCTAATTATTTTTTGTATTAAATAATATTTGTCCTCATGCTCGCTGTCGACTTGATTTGCGTCAGCGAGTATTGGGCGAGTTCTATTCCTTAGAGTCTATAAACACTCCTGTCTTAACGTCTGCATCAATAAATCCAGACTGTCTCAATTCTGTATTCATCACATTTTCATGAAATAAATTTACATAACTTGTCACCTGTTGACATTTTTATGATCCAGGTCATGTACAGCACAATCAAAAATCGGTAATGATAATAATTATCATTTGTATTTTACGGGATGCGTGCCGTGCGTAAGTTCAGTTTTTTCCTGCTGACCACTTTCTGTAGCTTGTTTGTAAGCCTTCACGTATGGGCTGCTACAAACTATGCGCCGTTTATTGAGGATATTGAGCAACGTCTTGATAAAACGGCAGAACTTTACTCTCAACAGCAAACAGATGAGGCGCGACGCACGGTGCAAATGGCCTACTTTGAGGTATTTGAAAACCTTGAAGGTCCTATTCGAATCAACATTTCCGCCAGCAAAAGTTATGAGATGGAAAGCGCTTTTGGTGAGATCCGACGCATGATTGGCGAAAAAAAATCTTTCTCAGACGTGCAGGCCAAAATTGACTGGCTTAAAGCTTCGTTGCGTGAAGTTGAACCCGTGTTAGATGGCGGGCATCGTCTGGTTGCCGAAGAGCAGCACAATGCGTTTTCCAGAACGGATATCGCCGTACACTGGCAAGAGAGTTTTCGCATTATCGACGATTTGTTGGCCCAGGCGGTAAATAACTATCAGGCTGGGAATTTAAGCGTAGCCAGCCAGAACGTCCAGCAAGCGCACTATCAGGGTTTCAAAAACTCAGAGATGGAAATGTCGGTCAGACAGAATCGATCGGCAAAAGACGCAGCTGCGATCAATCAGCAATTTTCTGCGCTGATTGCGCTCACCGCGCAGCCGGATCGCCTGAATGATGTTTCATATCAGGTCACTACTTTGGTACAGGATATTGAGGATCTTCTGCCAGGCCTGCCCACTACCCGTGACGAACAGCAGGTTACAGCGGAACAAAATACGGGAAGTGCTCCAGTGGCTGAGGATGACAAAGCTCGCGCAGACTGGACTGCCGTGTCTTTAGGTATCCATCAAAGTATTCAGGACGCGATTGCCCGCTATCAGCAGGGCGATGCGAAGAATGCCATTCTGGATGTTCAAGATAGTTATTTTGACCGCTTTGAAGCCAGCGGTATGGAAAACAAGATTGGCTCTCGCGATTCGGCGTTTAAGACCTCGCTGGAGGCTTACTTTACGCGTCTGGTTAGTCTGATGAAAGCTGGTCAGCCAGTGGAAAGACTCAACGCCGAAGCCAGCGCGCTGGAGCAGGACTTACAAAAAGCGGTGGCGATGTTGGGGGAAGGAGAAGAGACCCAGTGGAGTCTGCTGCTCTATAGCCTGATGATCATTGTCCGCGAAGGTCTGGAGGCACTGCTTATCGTGGCGGCCATCGTAGCTTATATGGTGAAAAACAATCACCAGGATAAGTTGCCGCTGATTCGCCAGTCGGTGGTTGTCGCGCTAATCGCAAGCGTCATTACCGCTGCGATATTCCAGCTCCTGTTCACTAATTCCGGTGCCAGTCGTGAATTGCTGGAAGGCGTAACGATGCTGATTGCCGTCGTTATGCTGTTCTTTATGAGCTACTGGTTACTGTCAAAAGTCGAGGCACGCCATTGGAAAGCCTGGCTGGAAGGAAAGCTGTCTCACTCACTTTCCCGCGGTTCACTGGTTGGACTCTGGCTGACAAGCTTCCTGGCTGTTTACCGTGAAGGGGCGGAAACGGTGCTGTTTTACTATGCCCTGGTCGGGGACGCGAATGATATTTCTGGCCATATGGCGATTGCAGCAGGTTTTGCTATCGGCTGTGTTGTCCTGCTGGCCGCCTGGCTCCTCATGCGCTACTCGGTCGTACGTCTGCCGTTGAAGCCATTCTTTATGTTTACCGGCAGTTTTATGTACCTGATGGCTTTTGTATTTGCGGGCAAAGGGGTTCTGGAACTGGTGGAAGGCAAACTGTTCCAGCCAACGTTGATTAACGGCATGCCTGAAATCAGCTGGTTGGGAATTTATCCCTACGTGGAAACGTTATTACCGCAGATTGTATTACTGCTTGCGGCGCTGGTGGCGCTGTGGGTGATGCGGCGGAAAAGCTCTGTTCCAGGGGAAACGATAAAAAATAATCTATAGCTGTTATTTAAGACGAGAGGATATGTCTGATGACCATGAAGAAAACCCTGATTGCCAGTGCAGTGATGGCGGGTATTTTCACTGCTCCGGCCGCGTTTGCCTTTAAGGAGTATCCGGCGGGCGAGCCTGTCACCATGAATGAGATGGAACTGGCCGCTGTGTATCTGCAGCCAATCGATATGGAACCGCGCGGCATGGGGTTACCGGCAGCAAAAGCCGATATTCACCTTGAGGCGGATATTCATGCAGTAGAAGGCAGTAAAAATGGTTTTGGCGCAGGCGAGTGGATCCCTTATCTGACCATCAGTTACACCTTAATTAACAGTGATACAGGTGAAAAACAAGAAGGTACTTTCATGCCGATGGTCGCCAGCGATGGCCCTCATTACGGCGCTAACATCAAGATGATGGGGGTGGGTAACTATAAAGTGACCTACCACATCGAGCCGCCGTCAAAAGCGGGAATGCATCGTCATACAGACAGTGAAACAGGCGTTGGCCGCTGGTGGAAACCATTTGATGTGAGCTATGAATTTAAATACGTCGGCCTGAACTAAGCGCTTTTCCCATCAGGCTGCTTTATTTGCCATGTTGGGCCGGGCAGTGCTCCCAATCCTATGTACGAGGTGTACCTATGATTTGTTTTGCGCTGCCCACATCCAACCTGACTGCAAACTATTCCCTCTGATGGGCAGGCTCTAAATTATCGATATATCTGGATAGTTACATCATTCAATCCGCCGTACAGAGTCGATGTTATGAGTTATTTTTTTGTCACGACACTACAGGTTTTTTTCTGCGTTGCGTTGCTCTCCGGGGTTCTCTGGAGTCGCAACGATCCCCCTTCTTTGCGCCCACTTGTCTGGACCTTACTCACAGGCTTAATCGTTGGTGTGTTGGTGGGGCTCACCCTCCGTGGTTCGCAGCCAGTGCAATTACTGCTGGTCGGTACAGAAGTGATGATTACGCTGTTGTTTGTGTTGAGCTTCTGGTGGGTATCAAACCGCATTCGCTACCTGTGGCAGGGGATTCTGGTGTTTGGCGCTGCCCGACACTGGGCACTGGATCCTAATCTCGGCGGATTAACCAGCACCCATGTACTCAATACCGATCTGCTGTTGAATTTGACGGCAATGCTATTGGCATTTGCGATTCTCTGCCTGGCGGGAGTGCTTTGCGCCATGCTATTGCGTCGGATTCGTGGACTTTACTGGCCGTTAACCCTGATTCTGATGGTAATGATTTGGCTGCCCTTAAGCGGCAATCTGTTGCTGTTATTAATGAAACTGCAGGTACTGCCGCTGGCGAAATCGCTATTGAGCTTCGTGGCCAAAGTGACAAACAACGCGGCGATGTATAACTGGTTGGGGGCCGCTCTGTTACTTGTTCTGGCGCTGTGTTGGATACCGGCGCTGCTTCGCGCTATCCGACAGACGCGTGAAGCCGATGAGCCGATAGCACATCGACTGGCGTTGGCGCATCGTCGAAATGCGTTTCGTCTTTGGCTGGTGACGCTAGGGTGTGCGGGGGTCGTGATCGCCGGACAGCTTTGGTGGGAAAAAGTCGCCTCTCAGCCTCTGCAATTGTCAGAGGCAATTCCGGTACAACTTGCCAGTGATGGCATGGTTCATCTGCCAATAGAACAACTCCGTGATGGCAAATTGCACCGCTTTGTCTGGGTAGCAGATGATGGTAAAGCTGTACGTTTTTTCGTGATTAACCGTTATCCCGACAAGTTGCGTTTGGGTGTGGTTTTTGATGCCTGTTTGCTGTGTGGCGATCAGGGCTACGTGATGGAAGGGAATCAGGTTATTTGCGTGGCCTGCGGGGTACACATTTTCATTCCTTCGATTGGTAAACCTGGTGGTTGCAATCCGGTGCCGATTGAAAACTGGCGTAATGATGAGAAAGAGCTGGTGATCCCGGGTAAAGAACTGGCTGCTGGCGTGAATTATTTCTCGACGGTAATGACCATCAAGGTGACCGACCCGGTTGACGGCTCCACGTTGACAAATACCTCTGCTGACTACAAATACAGCTATGGCGGCAAAACCTGGTTCTTCTCATCTGAGGCAAATTACGACCGCTTCCGTAAAACACCGGAACAGTTCGTTTCTGCCGAATTGAGGGAGGAGTAACAATGTTGTGGCGAATGTTACGACAATCCTGGGGGCGCAATCTCCGGCGCAAGGGGCTGGCTATTGTAACCGTCTTTCTTGCTTCCAGCCTGATCTCCGCACTGCTGGCGGTGTCGATTGATATTGGCGATAAAATGTCCAGAGAGCTGAAGTCTTATGGTGCCAATATTTTGATTGAACCAGCCGGGCAGGCGGCACTGCCTGCGCTTTTCAGTGAAAACAGTAATCCACTCTCAGAACAGGATTTCCTGGATGAAGTGGAACTACCAAACATCAAGGATATTTTCTGGCGTAACAACATTGTCGGCTTTGCTCCTATGCTCGGCGGTGATATCGACATCGACGGCAAAAAAATACGTATTCTTGGCACCTTCTTCAGTCAGCCGGTGGATATTCCAGATGAAGAAGGGTTTGAAACGGGGCAGAAAATGGTAAGCCCGTTCTGGCAGGTTACTGGTCAATGGCCACAGGAGCCTGTTGGTGATGTCCCTCAAACATTGGTTGGCCATGCGTTGGCACGACAAACGGGCTGGAAGCCAGGCGATCAACTGGTAATTCGTACCAGTAAAACAGCGTTGAACGTGACCGTCAGCGGAATCCTCTCTAGCGGCGGGGATGAGGATAACCAACTGGTTATGCCGTTGCGCACGGCGCAAGCGCTGCTTGGTTTACCCGGTAAAGTGCAGGCTATTCGTGTCTCGGCGCTGACGGTACCGGAAAATGAGCTGTCGCGTCGGGCGCGTGAAAATCTTGACGCATTGAATGCTGAAGAATACGACCTTTGGTACTGCACGGCCTATGTCTCGTCCATTGCACATCAACTGGAGGAGGCTATTTCTGGTGCAGAAGTCCGTCCAGTGTGGCAGGTTGCTGCATCCGAAGGGGTCGTTATCGATAAAATTCAGTTGCTGATGGCGGTCGTGACCGTCGCAGCACTGGCGGCTTCGGCGATGGGAATTGCGTCCCTGATGACCAGCACCATTATGGAACGCGCTAAAGAGATCGGCCTGATGAAGGCGCTTGGCGCGCATCAATGGCAAATCATGCTGCTGTTCTATCTTGAAGCCGCTTCCAGTGGACTGGCCGGAGGAGCATTGGGATGTATAGCTGGTTGGGGAATGGCGAAAGCGATTGGCTTGATGCTATTTGCTGCACCACTGAATTTTGCCTGGATTGTGGTGCCATGTGTACTGGTGATTGCGGTCCTGATTGCCCTGATTGGCACCTGGTTCCCGGCTCGGCGTATTGCCCGCTTGTATCCTGTGGAGGTGCTGTATGGCCGCTAAACGGACAATGCTCTGGTTACTGGTATGGCGGGCGCTGCGTCTGCGCTTTCAGCGGGTTAGCGTGGTATTTGCCGCATTGATGGTGGGGGCGACCATTGTGACCGCGCTGTCAGCGGTGTGGTTCGACATCAATACCAAAATGAGTGAGGAATTACGAACTTTTGGCGCAAATTTCTATATCGGGCCAAGCCATGGCTCCAGTATGCCGCAGCAAGAGCAGCAGACCATTTTAGATCAGGCGCCACAAGGCCTGGTTCATGGAGCCAGCCCATGGCTATACGGTATGGCGCGCACCGAGCTGGAAAAGGTGGTGATTGTCGGCGTGTGGTTTGAATCCTTACAAAAGCTGGTGCCGTACTGGCAGGTTCAAGGGAGTTGGATTGGTGTCAGTTTCGACGATCGCAATGCGATGATAGGCGTCAAACTGGCAGAGCGCCTTAATGTCCAGCCGGGCGATAGCATTATTCTGGTGGATCACAATCAGCGTAAAAACTTACAGATTAAAGGCATTGTTGAAGCCGGTGATGCGACAGATAACATGTTGATTGTGAGTCTTGATGTGGCGCAGGCGTGGCTGCATCAGCCCGATAAAATCAGCCATGGACTCATGAGTGTCAGTAATGATGTCGGCCAGGTGGAAAACTTTGCCAGCCGTTTACAGGTTCAATACCCGGACCTGGAAATACGCCCAATCCGGAAAGTCTCTGCTTCAGAAGGACAGGTGCTGGATAAGATAAAAGGCTTAATGGGGCTGGTTTCGGTCGTGATCCTTGCACTGTCATCTTTGTGTGTGAATACCACGTTGATGGCCATTGTTGGTGAGCGAGCCCGGGAGTTTGCGCTGCAAAAAGCGTTGGGAGCCAGCAACGGCGATATTGTCCGGCAAATCCTTCTGGAAACCTGCATTATCGTGCTGGCAGCAGTGGTTTGTGGGTGGATATTAGGATACGTGTTAGCCCAATTGCTTGGGCTGACCGTATTTAATGCCGCTATTTCACTACGCTGGCCAGTGCTGCCGGTCACCCTGACATTATCTTTACTGGTCGCCATTCTGGCGGCGATTGTCCCGGTCCGTCGTGCGGTCAGCGTCGAACCCGCAAAAGTGTTGAAAGGAGAGTAACGCCATGTCCGTTATGCAGACCCCGTCAATGGCAATAGAAACCCGCCATTTATATAAACGGTTCGGCGATGTTACCGCCTTAGATAATATCAACCTGCAAATAGTGCAGGGCGAGTTTGTCGCTATTATGGGCGCCTCAGGTTCAGGGAAAACGACACTGATGAATATTCTGACTTGCCTGGATACTGCAACAGAAGGTCAGGTATTTTTAGATGGGATAGATGCTGCCGCACTGGATGAAGAGGGGCGCCGCCGTTTTCGCGCAGAAAAAATAGGGCTGGTGTTCCAGCAGTTTCATCTGATCCCGTTTTTAACCGCGCTGGAGAATATCATGTTGGCACAGCACTACCACAGCGTTGTGGATGAAGCTGCTGCCAGAAAGGTTCTGGAACAGGTGGGGCTTGGACACCGGGTAACGCACCTGCCGAGTCAACTTTCCGGAGGGGAACAGCAACGGGTGTGCATTGCCCGCGCTCTGGTCAATGAACCGCCGGTAATTTTTGCCGATGAACCCACGGGTAACCTTGATGAAGAGAATGAACAGCGGGTGCTCGATCTACTCACAGATCTGCATCGTCAGGGGCGTACGATTGTGATGGTGACACATAACCCGGCGCTTGGGTTGTTTGCCGATCGTATTATCCGTCTGCAACATGGCAAATATTTGGGTGAGGAGGCTAATCAAAATGCGCTGGATTAACATATTAACTCTCGCCACTTTGGTTCTGATTAGTGGATGTAAGGAAGAGAAGTTGGCGGTTGGACAGCAAGCCCCGGCGCTGGCAACATTCGACTTGCAGGGCGGAGAGGCCGGGCTTGAACGCTGGCGTGGAAAGGCTGTTTATCTAAACTTTTGGTCGGCGAGTTGCGGTGGCTGTCTTGCCGAAATGGACGCGCTGGAAGCGCTAAGTAAAAAGTGGGGTGATAAGGTTGTGGTGGTGGCAGTGAATACCGATCCGGCGACGGTTAAAATAGATGGCTTACTGGCGAAACATCAGGTTTCTTACCCGGTACTTCGCGATCAGCTTAAGATTTCCCAGGAGCGATATCAGGTTATCGGTACGCCAACCTCTGTGTTGATTGACAGGGAAGGTCGCGTGCTGGAATTACACCAGGGGATGCGGAAATCATCTGAGTTAGATGCGACGTTTGCGCGCATGGCCGCCCGATGAACGCGATACAGAGAGAAACGCTATATGGCATTCCGGTGGAATAAAGAAAGTCTGGCCGTCCTGCATGAAAATGCAGGTGTTCTTACGACGGAGCAGATTGCACTGATGCTTCGCACCAATATTACGGTTGTGCGCAATATGGCGTATCGACTGAAACTCAGCCTGCGGGTATCCGCCTACAATCAAAAACGTATTGAGCAAGTACAAACTCTCTATACGTCTTCTGAACCATTAAATCTGAAAGAGATTGCAGCAAAAACCGGACTGACATTCAGTACGGTGCAGTACATTGTATATGTGAAATTAAAAAGTAAACCGTATACCAAACGGGAATACGTTTCCTTTGAAACTGACGATGCGGTTCATTATCGGATACAACGGGAGTTCATTGATACTGAACGTTCCCTTCTGCACAACATTCCAGATAATACACGCTTTCATCAATTGTACCTGACAGACGGAACTTTATATTCTGCACGTAATATTCGCAGCGAAGTGATTATCTCCGATTAATCGGATGGCATATTTCGTTACCCGACGAAGCAAGTATTCATATTAGCGTTTAACCTGGCTTATCTTTTTTTGTGGGAAAATAAAGAATGGCCAATGTATACGCGTATGAATCCGCTCTGGTGATGATGATTACCGCCACGTTTGTCCTCGCCGGGATGGTGAAAGGCGTTACGGGTATGGGATTGCCCACCGTGGCTATGGGGATCCTGGGGTCGCTTATTTCGCCGGTTGCCGCGGCAGCCATGCTGCTGTTGCCTTCACTGATTAGCAATCTTTTTCAGTTTGGCGGTGGCGGAAATACGCGTCAATTACTCAGACGACTATGGCCAATGCTGTTGACGGTGGTGGTAGCGACACTGCTTGCCAGCGCGTGGATTACCGGTGGCGACACCACCCGTACCCAGTTTGCGCTCGGCGTGGCGTTGGTGGCTTACGCTATCTGGACGCTGGCTGGAAAGAAAATCGCGGTGGCTCCGCAGCATGAAAAATCGTTTTCCCTCGTCATTGGATTTGTGACCGGCTTATTGACTGGCGGAACCGGCGTGTTTGTAATGCCCGCCGTACCCTGGATCCAGTCATTGGGGTTTGAGAAAGATGAACTGGTACAGGCGCTCGGGATCTCTTTTACGTTTTCGACCCTGGCATTGGCGCTTGGTTTGTGGTGGCACAATGCGCTGCCCGTACAGTCGCTAAGCTTATCGGCGTTGGCCATTGTTCCTGCGCTGATTGGTCAGTGGTTAGGAACCCGTGTGCGACGGGTTATTTCTCCTGTTGTGTTTAAACGCTGTTTTCTGTTTTGTCTGGTTGGGTTGGGTATGGAGATGATGTTGCGTGCGGCGTGACCGGTGCGGTGACTTTAGGGCGCTATCATGGCATCGTTACTTCAGGCATTCAGGGGCAAAGAGGTCGCTATGGCATCAGAGATGTTAAGTGAAGAAGAGGGCGCTCTGGAGTCGCGAATGGCGCTCACTGCGGCTGCTATGGCCGATAAATCGCGCTCGCGTATGCTGTGCGCCTTGATGGATGGCCGCGCCTGGACCGCAACCGAACTTAGCGCTGTGGCGGATGTATCAGCGTCGACTGCCAGCGCGCATCTGGCGCGTCTGTGCGAACAACGCTTTGTTGTGGCGCTTGCGCAGGGCAGGCATCGTTATTTTCGCCTTGCAGGTTCCGATATTGCTGAACTGCTGGAGCGTTTGATGGGGGTGGCGTGGGCGACATCAACGCCCCGCAAAATCACGACGCCGCCAGGCTTACGGCATGCACGAACCTGCTACGATCATCTCGCCGGGGAGGTGGCGGTGAGGCTGTTCGACACGCTGGTTTCCCGTCAGTGGTTAACGCCGGATGGTGAAACGCTAACGCCGCTTGGGCAGGAAAAGCTGGCCCAGATGGGGATTGTCCTCGCGACGGGTTCATCCCGGCGGAAGCTAACCTGCGGTTGTCTGGACTGGAGCGAACGACGTTACCATCCCGGCGGCGAGCTTGGCGCATCGCTGCTACGCTGGATGACTGACCAGCGTTGGATAAAAACGGAACTCAATAGCCGACGCGTCACCTTCACTCCGCTTGGCATTCGCAAACTCGAAAGCGAGTTCGGTGTGAAAACGACACGGTAGATGGTTCGTTTTGCGAAAGCGTTCCCGGAAATATGTCATATTTCTGTCACACTCTGTTGTGATTGATAACAACAAGAGGTCGTAGGGATGAATAAATCGTTAATCGCCACAGCCGTGGCAGGCGCTGTATTATTGTCAGCCGCCGCGCAGGCGCAGACCGCGCCGGAAGGCTATCAGCTTATGCAAGTATTGATGATGAGTCGGCATAACTTACGCGCACCTTTAGCCAACAATGGCAGCGTCCTTGAGCAGTCGACCCCAAAACAATGGCCAGAATGGGATGTCCCCGGAGGACAACTCACCACCAAAGGCGGTGTGCTGGAAATCTATATGGGCCACTACATGCGAGAGTGGCTGGCAGAACAGGGGATGGTGAAATCGGGCGAATGTCCGGCACCGGATACGGTTTATACCTATGCTAACAGCCTGCAGCGTACGGTTGCTACGGCGCAGTTTTTTGTCACCGGTGCTTTCCCGGGGTGCGATGTTCCGGTCCATCATCAGGACAAAATGGGCACCATGGATCCCACATTTAACCCAGTGATCACTGATGATTCCGCCGCTTTCAGCCAGCAGGCCGTGCAGGCAATGGAGAAAGAGCGCAGCAAAATGCAGCTCAACGACAGCTATCAGTTGCTGGAGCAAATGACTGACTACAAAGACTCACCGTCCTGCAAAGAAAAACAGCAGTGTTCCCTGACCGATGCCAAAGATACATTTAGCGCGAAATACCAACAAGAGCCTGGGGTTTCGGGGCCGCTGAAGGTAGGGAACTCTCTGGTTGATGCCTTCACGCTGCAATATTACGAAGGCTTCCCGATGGACCAGGTTGCCTGGGGGGAGATTAAATCCGATCAGCAGTGGAAGGTTCTGTCGAAGCTGAAAAACGGCTATCAGGACAGCCTGTTCACCTCCCCGGAAGTGGCGCAGAACGTTGCTAAACCGCTGGTGAAATATATTGATAATGCGCTGGTTACTGAACGCGCGAAAGCGCCGAAAATAACGGTGCTGGTGGGGCATGACTCCAACATCGCATCGCTGCTCACCGCGCTGGATTTCAAACCCTACCAGCTTCATGACCAGAACGAGCGTACGCCGATTGGCGGAAAGATTGTCTTCCAGCGCTGGCATGACAGCAACGCAAATCGTGATCTGATGAAAATCGAGTACGTGTATCAGAGCTCGCAGCAGTTGCGTAATGCAGACGTTCTGACGCTGAAATCCCCGGCGCAGCGCGTAACGCTGGAGCTGAAAGGGTGTCCGATAGATGCGGATGGTTTTTGCCCGATAGATAAGTTCGACAGCGTGCTGAATGAGGCGGCTAAGTAAAAGAAAAACTCCCCCGTGTTCGCGGGGGAGTCTGAGCGCTAAACGTTTTTACGTTCGATAGTCTGTTCACCCCAAAAGAGCGAATCTTTGTCTGTTTTCTCAAAGGCTTTGATGAGTACCTCGTCGCTACCTTCTTCCCAAATTTTTTCCGCCAGCTTCTCGTCATAATGCGCGACTTCAAAAATGGCTTCGGCTATTTCCGGCGATGTATTGCGCAGACTTGCCCATTCGCCGACGCGATGGGCTTTCGCTTCTTGAGTTGGCATTCGAATCCTCCTGTTGAAGATTAGCCGTTGAGTTTTACTGCCAGACCAGCGACATATTCACCCTGATAGCGGGCGATAGATAACTCTTCCTGACTTGGCTGGCGAGAGCCGTCGCCTCCGGCGATAGTGGTTGCGCCGTAAGGTGTACCGCCGCGAACTTGAGAGACATCAAACAGCTCTTGCGCTGCGTAGCCGATAGGCACAATCACCATCCCATGGTGGGCAAGCGTCGTCCAGGTTGAGGTAATGGTTTGTTCCTGACCGCCGCCGGTCCCCGTTGAGCTGAATACGCTGGCGAGCTTGCCGTACAGCGCGCCGGAAGCCCACAGCCCGCCTGTCTGGTCGAGGAAGGTGCGCATCTGACCGGACATATTGCCAAAGCGCGTAGGGGTACCAAAAATAATAGCGTCGTAATCAGCCAGTTCTTGCGGGGTTGCGACTGGTGCGTTTTGCGTTTTGCCACCAGCCTTAAGGAAAATCTCAGGCTGCATGGTCTCTGGTACGCGCTTAATAATCACTTCCGCGCCATCTACCTTATTTGCGCCTTCTGCGACTGCATGGGCCATAGTTTCAATGTGTCCGTACATGGAATAATAAAGCACCAGAACTTTTGCCATTTTACACTACTCCTCGAGTTAACCGTGTCCGTAGCGACTCGCTACCTACCTTTAAAGATATGACGTACTGTCAGGAGTGCAAATTTCACAATCACTTCTTTGATTTATAACAATTTTTATAACAACTCCTCTTGTTGCAAAATGATACATATTTAACCGGGTAAAATTCGGTAGTCATAAGAAAGACTTATTGATTTCTTAGTGTGACTATTTCTTGAACATCATCAATCCTGTTGCAGGATATTACAGTTAGCGGCCGCCCAGGCCACGCTTCACTATGCTTAATCCCACGCAGTTATTTTCAGGGCATAGCCCATAACGCTGCGTGAGGTATCACTCCTCAGTACCTATGCAATATGATGTCTAATCAATGACGGAGGTCAGTAATGGCAAACCATCGGGGCGGTTCCGGTAATTTTGCGGAAGACCGCGAAAGAGCATCAGAAGCAGGTCGAAAAGGTGGCCAGCACAGCGGGGGCAACTTTAAGAATGACCCGCAACGCGCTTCAGAGGCAGGTAAAAAAGGGGGCAAAAATAGCCACGGCAATAACAAATCGTAATTGTCGGGCTATCTGTCAGATATGTCGTGACGGCTGAAGGTCAGAGCCAGACGTTACGTAGCCACCTACCGCCGCCGGTTTGTTCCGGCGGTTTTTTTGTCTGCAAGGTTGAACTGTAACAAAACGCAACGCAGACTAATGACATTCAGTTACTCGGGTGTCTCATGTCATTACTATCTCGTTATTCCTTCTCTGTTAAACCTCAGGAAGCGATCCTCATTGTGATCACCATGTTCTGGGGTGGCACGTTTCTGGCGGTGCAATATGCCGTTACCCTGAGCGGGCCTTTTTTCTTTGTTGGTGTCCGTTTTGCCACCGCCGCGCTGGCGGTCGCGCTTTTGTCTTTCCGCACATTGCATAAGCTGACGTGGCTGGAAGTTAAAGCAGGCGTTGCGATCGGTATCGCAATTGCGCTGGGCTATAGTTTGCAAACCTGGGGGCTACAGTTTATTCCCAGTAGCAAGTCGGCTTTTATTACCGCGATGTACGTGCCGTTGGTACCGCTTTTACAATGGCTGTGTCTGGGACGTATGCCCGGACTGATGCCGTGTGTCGGCATTGTGCTGGCCTTTATCGGGTTGATTTTTCTCGCCGGACCGGGAGGTAATTTGCTGGCTTTAGGTGAAGGCGAGTGGATAACACTTGCTGGCGCGGTGGCGATTGCGGCTGAAATTATCCTGATTAGCGCGTGGGCGGGAAAAGTGGATGTACGTCGGGTAACGGTAGTGCAACTGGCGACCGCTTCGATAGTGGCGTTTATTGCGATGGGCCCGGCCAAAGAGACCGTACCGCCAATGTCTACCGGATTGCTGGTTGTGGCGCTGGGGCTCGGAATTTTCAGCGCGATTATTCAGGTCACCATGAACTGGGCGCAGCGCAGCGTTTCGCCGACGCGAGCGACGGTTATTTATACCGGTGAGCCGGTGTGGGCCGGGATTTTTGGTCGTCTGGCGGGTGAACGCTTACCTTTACTTGCCTTGCTTGGCGCGGCATTCATTATTGTTGGTGTGCTGGTCAGTGAACTGAAGTTCAAAAAGAAAAAAGCGCAGCCGCAAGAGGCGCCGCCGGAGTCGCTTTAATTTAACCATTCACCGCGTGATTTGGTATGCTGACGCCCTCACAAGAAGGAGAGGGCGCATGGTCCAACGCGCAGAGAAAAAAACAGGTAAGCGCTCGCAGGCCGTCAGTGCAAAACGCCAGGCCATATTAACCGCGGCATTAAATATCTTCTCCCAATATGGGATCCACGGCACGCGTCTTGAACAGGTTGCTGAGCAGGCGGGCGTATCAAAAACCAATCTGCTTTATTACTACCCGTCAAAAGAGGTGCTTTATATCGCTGTTTTACGGCAAATCCTCGACATCTGGCTGGCTCCGTTGAAGGCTTTTCGCGAAGACTTTGCGCCGCTGGTGGCCATTAAAGAATACATTCGCCTTAAGCTGGAAGTATCGCGCGATTACCCGCAGGCCTCACGGCTGTTTTGTATGGAGATGCTGGCTGGGGCGCCTTTATTGATGGCTGAACTGGAGGGGGATCTTAAAACGCTGATTGACGAGAAATCCGCGCTGATTGCCGGTTGGATAAAAAGCGGAAAACTGGCTCCGGTCGATCCGCATCATCTGATTTTTATGATTTGGGCTTCAACCCAACACTACGCCGACTTTGCCCCGCAGGTAGAGGCGGTGACGGGCGCAACGCTACGTGATGAAGCCTTTTTTAACCAAACGGTGGAGAACGTACAGCGGATGATTATTGAAGGGATCCGCGTACGTTAACTGGCTGGCGGCAACGGGCAGCTTAAATCACCCTCTTCACACTGTAACAGTGAGGCGAGAAACGCTTCGCGCTCGTTGGTTTTATCGGTCAGGCACTGGCTGGATATCATCGCCTGGGCGCTACCGCCTTCGGTGCCAGAACTGATTAACGCGCAGTCTGCATCGCGCAGGGTTATCCATGAGGTTTGCGCTTTTTTCAGTAAATCTCGCTGGGTTGGGGCGGCGCGCTTCAGCGCATTCTGATACGTTTCATTAAGTTTAGCGTCGGCCGCCTTATATTGCTCTGCTGCACAGGTGTTCATCTCAATCTGCGTGTTCGCGTTGGCGCAGTCATCCGCCAGCGCCTGGCCGCTCAGCAGCAGCGCTGCACATGTCAGTACGATTCGTTTCATGCTTCCCTCTGGCTTCATAAAAAAGGCCCCGTTACCGGAGCCTTAATTAACCATAACCTTAGCCGATTGTCATCAGGCTGGCGTTACCCCCAGCCGCGGCGGTATTGACACTCAGGGAGCGCTCAATGTACAGCCGTTCCAGCAGAATATTGCTTTCGCCGCGGGCAAAGCCCTGGACCGACACGATCGCCCCTTCGCGGGCCGCCACTGCTTCGCACAGTGCGCGAAGCTGATCGGAATCGCCGTGGAAAATAACCGCATCAAACGGCTGGGTAGTGATGTTGTCCGCTTTGGCAAACTGAATGCGCCCGGAAACCGCGGCTGGCAAACGTTTTGCCAGGTCACGATGGAACGCATCATCTGGCCACAGGATTAAGCTCCCTACGGAAACCACCGCCGCAAGCTGTACCAGCGCGTCCTGTTCATCATCAGCGATACACAGCACGCGTTCGCGCGGCAACAGTGTCCAGGTATTGCGTTCACCGGTTGGCCCTGGCAGCAGACGTTGGGTTCCGGCCTGCGCCAGTTCGCCAAACTGCTGGCAGAGAGCACGCAGCGATGGACGGTCGGTTGCCCATTCGCTGAGCGCTTCCAGCGGCTGAACAAGTGCAGCCTTAAGCTGCGCATCGACCGGATAGTCCGCATCCTGACGGGCAAGCGTAATGCCTAACGCATTTTCCGGACGGTTTGCCAGCAGGCGGTACAGATACAGCGGTCCACCCGCTTTTGGTCCGGTTCCTGACAAGCCTTCGCCACCGAATGGCTGCACCCCGACGACGGCGCCAACCATATTGCGGTTAACATACAGGTTCCCCACGTGTGCCGAGCCTGTAACCTGGGCGATGGTTTCATCGATTCGGGTGTGTACGCCCAGCGTCAGGCCGTAGCCGGAGGCATTGATTTGTTCAATCAGGTTGCCCAGATTGTTACGGGTGTAACGCACAACGTGCAGTACCGGACCGAACACCTCTTTTTGTAATTCGTCGAAGCTTTCCAGCTCGATAAGCGTCGGCGCGATAAAGGTACCGGTTTGCCATTCACGCGCATCGTCGCTGTTTTCGCGCGCGGCCTGGAACACCGGGCGTCCTTTGGCGCGCATGGCCTGAATATGGCGCTCAATATTGGCTTTGGCTTCTTCATCGATAACCGGCCCAATATCGGTGGTCAGGCGACCCGGGTTGCCCATACGGCATTCCGCCATCGCACCGCGCAGCATTTTCAGCGTATGATCGGCTATATCATCCTGCAGACACAGGACGCGTAGTGCGGAACAGCGCTGCCCGGCGCTGTCAAAAGCAGAAGCCAGAACGTCGACCACGACCTGTTCCGTCAATGCGGAAGAGTCGACAATCATGGCGTTCATCCCACCGGTTTCGGCGATAAGCGGGATTGGACGCCCCTGCGCATCAAGGCGGGTCGCGATATTGCGTTGCAACAGCGTGGCGACTTCCGTTGAGCCGGTAAACATGACGCCGCGTACGCGCTCATCGGAAGTGAGCTGTGACCCGACGGTTTCACCCTGACCTGGCAGCAGTTGCACTACGCCCGGCGGTACACCCGCTTCGAGTAAAATAGCGATACCCTGGGCGGCAATCAGCGGGGTTTGTTCCGCAGGTTTTGCCAGCACGCTATTACCTGCCGCCAACGCGGCGGCAATCTGCCCGGTGAAAATAGCCAGCGGGAAGTTCCATGGGCTGATACAGACCACCGGCCCTAACGGACGATGGGTTTCATTATCGAAGTCATCGCGGACCTGACCAGCATAATAGTGCAGGAAGTCGACCGCTTCGCGCACTTCCGCAATGGCGTTGCTGAAGGTTTTACCCGCTTCGCGCACCAGGATGCCAATCAACTGCTGCATCTGACCTTCCATCACAACGGCGGCGCGATGCAAAATAGCGGCGCGCTCTTGTGGTGGGGTGGCGAACCAGATCGGCGCGTTATTTACCGCGTTCTGCAACGCCTGTTCCACTTCGCTGTGAGTTGCTTCTCGCACGTAACCGACAATGTCTTTCGGCTCAGCCGGGTTAACCACTGGCGTCATTTCACCGTCAGCAACCGGATGTTCGAGCATCGGTTTAGCGTGCCATTTTTGCAGCGCGCTGTTGAGCAGGGCAGAAGACAGCGAGGCCAGACGATGTTCGTTCGCTAAATCCAGCCCGCCTGAGTTTTCGCGACCTTTACCATACAGGTCACGCGGCAGGGCAATTTTCGGATGCGGCAGCCCGGCCTGGCCTTCCTGCTGCGCCAGTTTTTCAACGGCTTCGACCGGATCGGCCACCAGTTCATCCAGCGGCAGGGTAGTGTCTGCAATGCGGTTGACGAACGAGGTGTTGGCGCCGTTTTCCAGCAGACGACGCACCAGGTATGCCAGCAGCGTTTCGTGCGTGCCGACCGGTGCATAAATGCGGCATGGACGGTTCAGCTTGCCATCGGCAACTTTGCCGGTGACCTGCTCATACAGCGGTTCGCCCATGCCGTGCAGGCACTGGAACTCGTACTGACCCGGATAGTAGTTCTGACCGGCTAACTGATAAATTGCCGCCAGCGTATGGGCGTTGTGGGTGGCGAACTGAGGGTAGATCAGATTCGGTACCGCAAGCAGTTTTTTCGCACAGGCCAGATAGGAAACATCGGTGTACACCTTACGGGTGTAGACCGGATAGCCTTCCAGACCGTCCATTTGCGCACGTTTGATTTCGCTGTCCCAGTAGGCGCCCTTAACCAGACGGATCATCAGGCGACGGCGGCTGCGCGTGGCGAGGTCAATCAGGTAGTCGATAACATACGGGCAGCGCTTCTGATAAGCCTGGATAACAAAGCCGATACCGTTCCAGCCCGCCAGTTCAGGTTCAAAGCACAATTTTTCCAGCAGATCGAGGGAGATCTCCAGTCGGTCGGCCTCTTCGGCGTCAATGTTGATGCCGATGTCGTACTGGCGCGCCAGCAGTGTAAGCGACTTCAGACGAGGATAGAGTTCATCCATTACGCGATCGTACTGCGCACGACTGTAACGCGGATGCAGCGCCGACAGCTTGATAGAAATGCCAGGCCCTTCATAGATACCGCGGCCATTAGAGGCTTTACCAATGGCGTGGATCGCCTGCTGGTACGAAACCATATAAGCCTGGGCATCGGCGGCGGTCAGAGCCGCTTCGCCCAGCATGTCGTAAGAGTAGCGGAAACCTTTTTCTTCCAGTTTACGCGCGTTAGCCAGCGCTTCGGCGATAGTCTCTCCGGTGACGAACTGCTCGCCCATCAGGCGCATTGCCATGTCGACGCCTTTACGCACCAGTGGTTCACCGCTCTTGCCGATAATACGGTTGAGTGAGCGTGAGAGGCTGGCTTCGTTATGCGTAGAAACCAGACGACCGGTAAACAACAGCCCCCAGGTCGCCGCGTTGACGAACAGGGAGGGGCTGCGTCCAATGTGCGACTGCCAGTTGCCGTTGCTAATTTTGTCGCGGATTAACGCATCGCGGGTTGCCTTATCGGGAATACGCAGCAGGGCTTCCGCCAGACACATCAGCGCGACGCCTTCCTGTGAAGAAAGGGAGAATTCCTGCAATAAACCTTGTACCATCCCGGCGCGGCCGCTGGCGGTCTTCTGGTTACGCAGTTTGTCGGCCAGATCGTACGCCAGTTTATGCGCTTGCTCGGCGATGGGTTGCGGCAGACGTGCCTGCTCCATCAGCATCGGCACCGCGTCGGTTTCGGCGCGGCGGTACGCGGCGGTAATTGCCGCGCGCGAAACTGACTGCGGCAGGATCTGTTCGGCAAATTCCAGGAAAGGCTGATGCGCGTCATTCTGCGGCGTGGTTGACTCCTCACCCTCATTCGCGGCACCCGCCAGCAGGGCTGGCAGCTCAGGAAGCGCGTCGTCATTTTCCAGTCTTTCGAGATAATTAAAGATGGCTTGTTTGATCAGCCAATGTGGCGTGCGATCGATTCGTGATGCTGCTGTTTTAATACGCTCGCGAGTGGCGTCATCCAGCTTAACCCCCATCGTGGTGGTTCCCATGCCGTTTACTCCTGTTGTACTTAAATACGGGGCTGATAGTTACCGAGAAATATCTACCATGTTGCAACTTTGTGCAACCGTGTTAAATGTGACTTGGTTTGCAAGCTTGGAAATGAATGAAATGTTAATAAATATGAGCGTTATGAAAGAGGCTGTAATAATTGCCGAATCTTTTTCTCTGCGGTAGTTAACACTTTTAAAAGGTGCAACCGTAAAAAGTGTGAGAGAGTGCAACCTACAGAAAAATGCTATCTACTCTGGATCAAATTTGATGTAAATGATGTGTTAAATCGATTGAGAATAACCATCGCTTCCGGCAGGATACGGTCGCCCTGGTAAACATAGATATCTTTGCCACGTTCCGGCAGGGTAATAAAACGGCAAGCCACGGCATTGCTGATACATAATTTTGGAGAGTTTTGATGGCTATTAGCACACCGATGTTAGTGACATTCTGTGTCTATATTTTCGGCATGATATTGATAGGGTTTATTGCATGGCGTTCAACCAAAAACTTTGACGATTACATTCTTGGTGGACGCAGTCTGGGTCCATTCGTGACCGCGTTATCCGCCGGGGCATCTGACATGAGCGGCTGGTTGCTGATGGGTTTGCCTGGCGCGATTTTCCTGTCGGGCATTTCAGAAAGCTGGATCGCCATCGGCCTTATTTTGGGCGCATGGATCAACTGGAAGTTGGTGGCCGGACGTTTACGCGTACATACCGAATACAATAACAATGCGCTGACGTTACCGGATTACTTTACCGGTCGCTTTGAAGATAAAAGCCGAATTCTGCGTATTATCTCCGCGTTGGTTATTCTGCTGTTTTTCACCATCTATTGTGCTTCAGGGATTGTGGCAGGGGCGCGTCTGTTTGAAAGCACCTTTGGCATGAGCTACGAAACAGCGCTGTGGGCGGGCGCGGCCGCGACGATCATTTATACCTTTATTGGTGGTTTCCTGGCGGTAAGCTGGACAGATACCGTCCAGGCCAGCCTGATGATCTTTGCTCTCATCCTGACGCCGGTAATGGTCATTATTGGGGTAGGTGGATTTGAAGATTCGCTGGAAGTGATTAAACAAAAGAGCATTGAGAACGTGGACATGTTCAAAGGGCTGAATTTTGTTGCCATCATTTCCCTGATGGGCTGGGGTCTGGGTTACTTTGGCCAGCCGCATATTCTGGCGCGCTTTATGGCGGCAGATTCCCACCATAGCATCGTTCATGCTCGCCGTATCAGCATGACCTGGATGATCCTGTGTCTGGCAGGTGCCGTGGCCGTAGGCTTCTTTGGTATTGCTTACTTTAACAACAACCCACAGCTTGCCGGTGCCGTTAACCAGAACGCTGAGCGTGTATTTATTGAACTGGCGCAAATACTGTTTAACCCATGGATTGCCGGTATTCTGCTGTCTGCGATCCTCGCTGCGGTTATGTCGACTCTGAGCTGCCAGTTGCTGGTGTGCTCCAGCGCAATCACCGAAGATTTGTACAAAGCGTTCCTGCGTAAAAATGCCAGCCAGAAAGAGCTGGTATGGATTGGCCGCATCATGGTGCTGGTCGTGGCGTTGGTGTCCATCGCGCTGGCGGCGAATCCGGAGAACCGCGTACTTGGTCTGGTAAGCTATGCCTGGGCCGGCTTCGGCGCGGCGTTTGGTCCGGTAGTCCTGTTCTCCGTAATGTGGTCGCGTATGACCCGCAACGGCGCGCTGGCGGGGATGATCATTGGTGCGGTGACGGTAATCGTCTGGAAGCAGTTTGCCTGGTTGGGTCTGTATGAAATCATCCCGGGCTTTGTTTTCGGCAGCATCGGTATTGTGGTCTTCAGCCTGCTGGGTAAAGCGCCATCAACGGCTATGCAGCAACGTTTTGCCGAGGCTGATGCGCATTATCACTCAGCTCCGCCATCGCGTTTACAGGCAGAATAATCTGCCTTTGTCCTCAGGCTCGCTGTGTGCGCAATACCGTTCGGTTAAGCATGTATGGAGAACGTTTTACCCTGAATTAGTTTCCGTTCACCTTATGTGCATTGCTTCTCTGATATCGCTATACCTGTGAACGTGCAAGGGAGGCTCACCGCCGCCTCCCTTGCATCCCAGGCTCCCGGCGGGAAAATCGTCGCTGCGCGAGCTAT
>NZ_JAOWDP010000053.1:0-106160 GCF_030334595.1 Citrobacter sp. Ce104 | reverse complement strand
AAATAACCAGACTGACATATGCCAGTCTGGCTGAACTTGCCCGGCAGAATCAGCTTAGAAGTTCCATTTCACACCGACCATCGCAGCGCTGTCGTTATAGCCTTTGTCGCCAGCCTGGACCCCGATGTTGCCCCACAGATTAAGACGCGGACTCACCTGTCCTTCCACACCCACTTTTACTTCGGCGATATTTTTCGCCCCGTCCTGACGAACATTCACGCCGTCCATGGTCGTACTGAAATCTCGTGAATTGTGCAGCCAGTTCAGTTCGGCAAACGGCTGGAATTCACGCTCTTTACCGTTATCCATCTGATGATGGCTCTTAATCCAGGTTTTCAGGCCCAGCCGGGTCTGTACATTGCCGTTACCGTTGCTGGTGATACGGGTGCCGTTGCTTTCCTGATGATCGTCCGCCTTCACGCCCATCCAGACCGCCTGCGCCTGAGGCTGGATGTACCATTCATTCAGCGTGCCATGACTGCCGGCAAATTCGCCCATTTTCTGGGCATATCCCATTTCCAGCGAGGCGGTCACCCCTTTCGATTTATATGACTCGCCCTGCAGATCATCGCCTTTAACATTGTTATCAAACCAGCTGTACTGAGCCCAGCTGTCCAGCCAGGCGCCGTTATGCGACGCATCATTGGCATACCATGTGGCATACACGCCGGTACTGTAGCCATTGACTGAACCCCGGGAACGATAACCCGTGCGTGATGACCGGGTGTTACTGTGGTCGTTCCCGTAGCCCGCCATCACGCCCAGGTGCCAGCGGTCAAGTCCGTTCTGGCTCCATTGCGCAATGTCGCCTCCCAGCTGCAATACATAACGGTTGCTCTGGGTTTTCAGCTGGCCGCTGCCGTCACGCCAGTTGTTGTGCCCGCCAACGTGGCGCATCCACATACTGGTGACTTTCTGCTCGCCGGTCAGGGCATCGGTATACTGCGTTTCGCCCAGGCGATCGTACAAACGGGTGACGAACATGTTGTTGGCTGCCGCCAGGTTAGCCGTGTAGCTGCCGCCTTCCGGGCGCAGATCTTTATCGGGATCCGGATCCGGATTTGGTTCGGGATCCGGATTGGTTTTGCCGCTGGTCAGATACCAGTTGCCGCTGTTCTCATCCTGACCGCGCCCAAGGCTGTAGTCATATGCCCCTGCCACAATACGGCCAGCCTGGGTGAACTCACCGTCCGATGCGCCATCAACATGAATAACTTCGATCCCATCAATCGTGGCGGCCCCTTTCCCACCGGCGTTGGTGACGCTGACGGAGGTGGTGCCACTGGTATCGCCTTTCACCACCAGCTTATCCGTAACGGAATTGTCATCCCCCAGCGCGGTATTCAGGGAAAGATGCCCACCATTCCCCGTATAATTGCCATTGACCACCAGCTGGTTACCGGCCTGCTGACCATTCACACCGGTTGCGAGGGTACCGCTGTTAACCAGGTCGCCCCCCACCGTGAACAGGAGGTTGTCGCCGGTCCCGGTTCCCACCTGCAGCACACCGGCGTTATTCACATGACCTGCAACGCCCCCCGTGCCCGAGAGCATCCCCGCAGCCGCAATGTTGACTTCGCTACTGGCCAGCGTGACCGGAGATGTGCCGTCCCCCAGTACCAGGCCGCCCTGCTCAATCTCCGTTTTGCCCGTCCAGGCGGCGTTATCGCCGACGGTAATGGAGCCGGCTCCCAGCTTGGTCACGTCCCCGCTACCATAAACATCGTTATTAAGCTGCCAGTCGGTATTACTGTTCAGCACCAGTGAACCGCTGTTGCTCACCTCTGCGCTGCCCAGATTTTCTGCAGTAAACACGGTGAGCCGGGAATCCGCATCCACAGCAAATTGCCCCGTAAAGGCGCTGTTGTTGCCCACCAGCGCGACATCGCTTTCGCTGAGTTCAACCCGTCCGGCATCGCTGATGCTGTTGTAAAGCGCGCCTGCGGCCTTGCTCATCGTCAGCGTTCCCGCCGCCACAATATCGCCGGTGCCAAGGCCCAGCGTGGTGTTCATCAGCACGCGCGCGCCTTCTGCAATGGTCGTTTTTGCCGTCAGCGTGCTGTTTTCACCGGTGATGGTCAGCGTGTCGCCATTGATGTTCAGCGCGCCGCTTCCGGTCAATATCCCGTCGGCTGTTCCGCCCTGCGCCAGGGTCAGGCTACCGCCATTGATGTTCAGCAGTGAGTCAGCCGCCGCCGTCAGCTTACCGACAGTCTGGCTATAACCGTTCATGTCAAAACCGGTATCAGCGGCCAGACGCAGTTCGCTGGTCTGTCCCAGAACATTATCGTTTTTCATCAGCAGGTTACCGCTGCGTACATCGGTGATACCAGTGTAATCGTTATCCATATTCGACAGCGATACCGTCTGGCCCCGGGCACTGTCAAACGCCAGATCGCCAGTGCCTGTCACGCGGGCGCTGAGATCTGCGGCATTACCGGCTTTTCCGTTCGCATCCAGGACCAGTGCATTGTCTCCGGAGGCCAGCAGTTCGACCTGCGTCAGACCATAGCTAATATACAGTCCATCATCGTTTTCCCCTCCGGTGAGGCGATAATCATAGGTTCCGTTCGCAACAATCTCTCCATTTTGGCTGATGCCGGCTTCAACCCCATCGCTGATGATATTGCCATTGCTATCAGTCAGCGTCAGATTACCCGCACCGCCGGAGACGGCAGTATCTGATGTCGCCAGTTGGATCAGCGACTGCGCATCGTCCTGTTCAAGAAGTGACAGCGTGGTATCAGCCAGCGGACGATCGTTGGTAATCGTGCCGGTATCAACCTGCACGGTTCCGCGTCCGGAGAGATCCATCGCGCCAGCATGAATTGTTCCTGCGGCACTGCTCTGCCCCGGCGTCACACCGTCAAAGCTGACGGTGCCGCCGTTAAACGCCAGACCGCCGATATTCTGCTCACCGGAGCCTACGTGGGTGACGTTCCCCTCGCCGATATTTAATGTTGCCTGGCTCAGCGCCTGGGTATTTAATCCGGCCAGCTCAAAGGTGCTGTTCATCAGCGTCAGCGTCCCCTTGAATCCATCAGCCGCATTGTTGCTGGTAAAATCAAACGCATTACCGCTGGCATCAACGGCGACCGTTCCCGTTCCCGCCAGATGGCTGTTAAAGGCCAGCGCAGCGTCAGAATTCAGCGTCAAGGTGCTGGTCGCATCAATATTGTAACCCGTACCGGTCGCATCGTTTTGGCTATCACCCAACGCATAATCAACATTATTAACGGTAAATACTGAACCTGCGGTGAGATCGATATGCTCCATGCCGGTAATAGCATCGGCGCGATTGAGGATGTACTGTGCATTATTCAGCTGAAGTGTATCCTCCCCGTCACCACCATTGAGGCTGGTAAACAGCGAGGTTTCTGTCTCTTTGACATCTTTCAGGACGTACAGATCGTTACCACTGCCCGTCTGGATGTCGGTTGCGGTACTGCCAGACTCCAGCGTAACGGTGTTATCACCGCTCATCAGGTTAACCTGACCAACAATGCTGGCGCCCGCCGCGTTAGTAAACGCGATGCCTACCCCCGAGAGCATTTCTACCGCTTTTTGCGACGCATCCAGCGCTTTAATAACGCCTTTATTGATAAACGTTTCCAGGGAACCGTTATCAACATTCACCACCGCGTGGCTGGTCGATTTCGACGTCAGCTCACCAGCCTGTTCAACATTTTTGGTCGTGCCACCAACAATCAACGCTTCACCACCGTTAGCGTCGAGCACGTTAACGCTGACGCCCGTTTTCAGGTCAGTTGACGCATTGGTGACGATCCCTTTCCCCGCAGCCTGCTCAACATTGATAACCAGTCCGCGCGAGTCAGACATATCCAGCGTTTGATTCGTTTCGCTGCCGTCGATATTTTCAAACAGGATCCCCGTACCGCTCCCCATCACGTTAATCGTTCCGGAGTTGGTCTGCGCCAGGGATGCCCCGGTATGAATACCGATACCATTCCCCACGCTGATGGTTGTATCTTTTAGCTGAATACCCGCGATGTTGGCGACGTTTTCAATGGCGCTGCCTTTACCCGTGCTGTCCATGGTGATAGTGGCTCCATCGACCAGCAGACCTTGCGCGCCAGCGGCCAGCAAGATACCGTGCGCGTCTCCTGATGCTTTGGTTTCTCCCGAACCCGTCAGACTTAATGACGCATCATTGCCGACGAGATAGGCTGCGGTGCCATCCGTCGCGCTAACCGTCGCATTGTTGTTCACAACGGAATCAGCGCCTTCAATGCTGACCGCCACGCCATTAACCTTGATGTCGCCGTCGTTATTCAACGTACCGCCGGAAACCAGCACGCCTGTGCTGCCCGCCTGATCAAAGTCGATTTTACCTTTATGGTTGAGCGTACCGCCGTTACGAGCGATGTAGCCGAAAGCGCCATCCGCCGTATTGCTGGTATTCAGCGAGGCATAACTGGTCAGGGTTGAGTCGCCTTTCTGGCTCTCATCAACATTCCCGGACAAGTCATAATAATTACCATCAACAATCCCGGCTGTGGTGTCTTTACCGGAAAGTTTCACGATCACCGCGTCTTTGGTGATAACCCCATCCGCTCCGCCTTCAACCCTAATCCCGGTCGCACCGTCCCCGGTAATACTCAGCGATTGCGAGCCGGAATCAAAATGGCTCCCCGCCCCGGTCACCTGCAGAATTGTGCTGTTTGTGCCTGATGCCATCATTGTCGTACCAGACGACCCGCTGCCATCAAAAGTCGCGCCACCCTCTATGCGATATAACGTTGAGCCTTCAGTCGAGACGTCCTGCGTATTAGTAGAAGAAGCGTTAACTTTTGAACCTGCACCATAAACAAAATAGCCAATTTGGTTCTTGCCGCTGGTAAATGAGACATTGCCCGTATTGGTAATATCGATAACACCGCCGTCACGAACGTGCAGACCAATGGCGTTATCTGCGGCAAGGTTCACACTCCCACTCATCGTAAGCTGAGACCCGGCCCCTTCGACCCAGGCGCCAATATTTTTTAACGAATTGTCCGTTGTGCTGCCATTGGTGATATTTATCGTGCCCGAATGCAGCGCCTGACTCCCTCCCTGCAGCTCAATGCCGCTGGCACTGTACCCATTGAGGTTAATCGTGCCGCTGTTTACCAGCCCTTTTGCACCGTTAATTCCCATCAAGCCAATATTTTGCGCAGTGCCGGTGCCATTGATATCAATGACGCCGTCCTGGGTAACGTTGATTGCGCCAGGAGACGTACTACCGTTGGCCTGAATGGCAACAGCATTCTCGACTTTTTCGCCAATCGTGATGTTACCGGTGTTAGTGATGGTCCCACTCTTCACATACATACCAATGGCCGGAAGAGTGACCTGAACCTCGCTGGTCGCCTCATCTTTTACCGCTTGCGCAGTACGTCCGATGTAAATCGTGCCGTTATTGGTAGCAACAGCATTACGCTGAACAAATACGCCGTAGGTATAGACGCTATCGGAAGATTTCGCAGGCTCGCCTCCGGTGGCAATATTCATTACCCCGTTATTAATAAAGGTTGCCGTGTCATTCATCAGCACGCCATAGGCGTTATAGATATCCTGGTGCGAGGCGAGGTTGATAACGCCGTCGCTCTGTACCTTCGTCGTTCCGGTCGCGAGAATCCCGGTATGAGCGCCAACCCACGCATTTTTCACATCACGACTGGTTCCCGCGTCAATAATCCCGTTGTTATTTACGATGCTATCACGCGCGGAAACGACATAATCACCACCAGATGCACCGGCTGCAGCCCCCAGCGTACCGTTGTTATTGAGCGTGGCTCCGTCGGTTAGCGTCACCACGGAAGTATCACTGAACACCGCCTGAATATTGGCATCAGCAGAAATATTGACGACAGAGCGCGCCCCGGACGCTTTAATAAAGCTGTTCACATCACGATTTGCAGCCTGCAACACCGCATCGCCGTCCGGGATATTGGTGTCAAAGTGAATGTTTTTCTGTTCTGTAGTGTAGGCTTTATGCAGCTCAGCCTCGTAGTCCGCGGGCGAAAGTTGGCCAGCCTCTACGGCTTTCACCAGAGCATCATTGTAGTTTTTTAAATCATCCAGATTATTGACCGTATACTCGCCAAGCGAGCTGGAGAAGGTGCCGTTGTAGGTTGCGGTGTCAAAGTTATAATCTTTACCGGCATTGTTCGCGACATTGCCAACGCTACCGCTTTGCACGATAGTTTTGGCGTTGTAATTCAGTACCGCGTCTTTTGTATCGCTGGCGCTGCTCTCAACGTTATAAACTCCAGAGACCTTCGTGACAGCATTGAAGATATTTGCCGGGTTTGATGCCCAGTCGCTTCCCGTTGAACCGACATTCACATCCAGCGTACCGCCTGATGTCACCGTCGCCAGCTTCATGTTCACATACTGCCCATCACCGACGCCGACCCCCAGATAAGTCGTCAGATCGCCAACGTTATTTGCTGCAAAATTATTGCTGTCATACACCTGGAGTGTACGCGAAGCCCCGGTGATGGGGTCAACATATTGAATGCTGTGGGTTCGGCCACCTAAAGTCGTCTGCGTCAGGTTTATATTTTCACTCCCTGACGAAATATACCCATTATCCATTGCCTGTTGAATCGTCATCGTTTTAAAGCCCGATGCACCTGAGGCAATGCTGCCATATCCTTTGGTACCGGTGATAATATTCATAGTTTCACCGTCACCGACAACAAGTTGCCCTGCGCCATTAGCGTTAGTCGATGGTAAGTAATCTGGCAAGACGTAGTCGGCGGCAAAAGCATATATGGAATGCGTAGCCAGTACGGCACCGATTATACTTAGCGCTATTTTTGAAATATTGAATTTATGCGTTTTAGATTCAATACTACCTGAGCTATTGGTTTCTATAGAAGCGCTGCAACGCTTTGCCAGTTCAGAAACAACAACAGCGCACGAGTGCGAAACACTCCATACCACTTTAAAGATCTTGTTCATCATTACCATTCCGAATAATTCCACGATTACCCTTCCTGGTAAAATTCGTGGTCACATAGCATTATGGGATGCTCGTAATTACCCAGCGGTCAGGTACCTCTTCTCTGGAGATTTTCCCGCTGAAACATTGAGCAACTTGTACGTGACGAATGATATGGCCGCACCAACCAACAATCTATTTATACTGATAAATTCGCAATTTATAGATGATTTATCCATAATTCAATTTAATTATAGGTTTAACTTTTGATTGAGCTGAAAAAACGAACAGATGAGTGTTAATGAATTGCATAAACAATGTAATGTGACAAATCCATCTCTGATACAACTAACAAACATTTCAAATTAAGTAAAACGCATATTAATTTATTTCGCGCCCCGTAAAAAAATTACTTATCAGCACAGTTCTGAAATAACAAACAACTTATAAGAGCAATCTCATTGTAAGATTTATTTGATAAACGTAACTCATTGGAGTTAGTTAAATTGTGAAAGCGAGAAAGAGGGTTACAGTCAATCAAAAAACACAACTTCGCGATAAGCAAGTTCCGGGAAATCTGTACCATCAGGAATTGACCGTAATAAGTTAAAAATCTCAACCCGTTTCTAATTATTGTTTAAGACTCTTGATACCATACTATTTTTCGATTATTTTACTTAAGTAATTTATCGTTTTCTCATTATAAAAATTGCCATCTACTAAGCTACCGACAATTTGTAAATCAACTAGCGACCCAGAATTACGGAGTTATCAAACCGGTGAATGAATATAGTGGTCTATCTGAAAATAGTAGCGCTCTTATAATTTCATCAAAATGAAGCAGGTATTTATACTTAAAATGAGTAATTTCATGGTTTTTTATGCCGGGAGTGTCCTTTACGATGCTAAAATGAAACGCCCCGCCTCCTGCATCGGACTTGTAACATCCCGCGCTCCTGTAGTGAAGAAGAAATACCACTATGGTTTATAATTAAGTAATACTCTGTTAATGATGAAAAAATGAAATATCTAATTAACAATGAAGTTACATTCAGAACTGATGATGGCGTTTTGGCCAGTCTGAATCCGTCGGATAACGCCCTTACCCTGTCTATTACAGCAAACAGGATCTTCACCTATCTCCTCGAGCAGGAAGGAAAAGTGGTCTCGAGAGAAGAGATGTTTACCAATGTCTGGGACAAAAATGGTCTGCAGGCCTCAAATAATTCGTTAAGCCAATATATTTCTTTGATTCGTAAAGGATTACAGGAACTCGGTTGTGAACATGAGATTATTCAAACCGTGCCGCGGGTCGGCTTTTTCATCGCTGAAGGGCTGGTAGCCACCATTGAAGAACCGCCTTCAGTTACCGTGACTTCCCTTGCACCGCCGAAAGCCACGCCTTCCCTGTCTAAACGCGTAAAAATGATGTTGTTAGCTGCTGGGGGCATCTCCTTAATCATGCTTCTTTACCCAGTCAACACATTGTTTAACAGCGCTAAAACCAATCTTCCCGATGTACACCTGTATAAACTTGGCAATATCGACCTCTGTCCGGTCTATACCGTTTTTGAAAGCTCGCGAGAAGTAGCGACCGCAAAGCTTGAAAAAGCACAAAAAATGGCTGATTTACACCTGAAGTGTCTGGCTGGCGCATTGTTTATTTTCCAGCCTGACGATCTGTACGTCTACGGCGAAAAAGGTCGTGTATTTTTATCCCGCTGCACTTTCAATAATGTAGAAAAAACAAAGTTTGCTGGATGCAAGGACCTTTATATCCATGAATACTAAATATAAAACTAAGATATTACTTGCAGGAGCCGCCGTTCTGGTCGCCGTCAGCGCCTTGTTGAGCGCGAATGGAATTGCGCTCATTACAGTTAATCAGGGGATAAGCGTGCATTGCGTTTCAACACTCTCACTCCCCGAACTACCCAGGGGCGGGAAATACGACGGTAGCCTGATGCTCCAGTTGCAAAAAGATAACACCGGCGTCCTTGATTTTTCTGGAATTATTACCACGACGCCACCAGCAGACAACCGTCCAGGACATCGGCTTATCCTGCAACGCTCCGTCAGTTTTAATTACCGCATAGGAGACAAAGGCGTTGTGTTTTTGGAAGACATGAAAATGAGTAAACACAGTCTGGATAATGTGTCGGATGAGATGTTTACCCATAATATCTACGATCCGTTCACGCCCGGAAAACGTGCGCAAATGTATAAAATGAATAATGCCTATCTGTTAGGCAATACCTTTTCGCCCACAAACGTCTGCGTCAGTAAATTGTAGGAGTGAGCCGCCATCCAGCATCGACTTCCCCTCTTACCCTGTTCCTACTGCTGAACCAGAGCAGCGCCACGGCAACGCACGGGCCCTGACTCCACGTGTGGCGATTCACTGTCGCCACACGCTTTCATCCTATCTCTCAACCGGATAATCGCTGTTAATCCACGCGTGATCGTCTTCCCAGGTAAACATCCATTTGCGTACCGGACCCGCCATCACATTAAGGTAGTAGCTGTCATATCCCGCCAGGGTTGCCACCGGGTGGTACCCTTTTGGCACCATCACCACGTCGCGGTTGTAGACCGCCATACACTCATCGAGCGACCTGTCGTCGGTGTATACCCGCTGCATACAGAATCCCTGCGGCGGGTTGAGCCGATGGTAGTAGGTCTCTTCCAGATACGTTTCGTGAGGAGGATTATCGGTGTCATGCTTGTGGCTTGGGTAAGAACTGGTGCAGCCTTCATTGGTCCACACCTCCACCACCAACAAGCTATCAGCAGGTTTATCTTCCGGTAAGATGTTATGCACGTAACGCTGGTTATGGCCTTTGCCGCGCGCTTCACCATCGATATCCTTAGGTGCAATCAGCCGCGTCGGGTAGGTTCCTTTTCCTGGTGCAGCGCAAACTGCCAGCTCCAGTCTGGTCACCGCCTGGACCTGTATTGCCTCGCCAGAAGTGACATACACCGCCCACGGTTTGATGCGTTCAAACGGGCTCATCCGCTCGCCGATATCCGTAAAGGTTGCGCCCGGCGTGGTGATGGTCGCGCGTCCAGCGACCAGTACCAGACAGCGTTCTTCGCTGACAGCGGGCAACGTCAACTGCTGCCCTTCCTCCAGTTCATACGCTCTAAACCCGACATATCCCCAGCCAGCGCCTTCAGGCGTCACCGACTGCGTACACCCTTGCGCGTCCGGCTGCTGCCAGCGTGATAATAAACGTGACATGTCACCTCCTCAGATAAGCCCGGCATCACGCGCCAGACGGCTAAGGTTGTTATAACCCAGACGCGCATACGTCAGCGGGTGCGCGATTGCCGGATCCTGCTCCGCCTCCACGACTAACCAACCCTGATACCGATTCTCCTTCAGCAAGGCCATGATCGGCGGATAGTCAACGCAGCCGTCGCCCGGCACGGTGAAGACCCCGCTCAGTACCGCATCAAGGAAGCTGGTTTTGCGATTTTTGACATCCGCCAGCACGTCGGCGCGCACGTCTTTGCAGTGAACATGGTTGATACGCGATGCCCAGCGCCGCGCCACCGCCAGCGGATCGGCCCCGGCGAAGGTCAAATGTCCGGTGTCGAGCAGTAACCCAACCTCATCACCGGTATGCGTCATCAGATTATCCACATCCTCAGCAGACTCAATCACCGTGCCCATATGATGGTGATAAGCAACTTGCACTCCCTGCTGCTGGGTGTAGCGCGCAAACTCGGTGAGTTTTTCACCGTATTCTTGCCAGCGTGCCTGCGGGAAACGCGGACGCAGATGCACCGGCGTCTGCTGCTCGCCGTGAATGCAGCCACTGACTTCGGCAAATACCAGCACCTTCGCGCCCAGTTCGCGCAGTAACGTCAGGTGCGATTGCACGGCGGCAATCTCCTCCTCCACGCTGCGTTCCAGCAGACGTCCGGAGTACCAACCGGAAACCAGTTGCAGGTCGTGACGCTGTAAAATGGGGCCAAGCAGTCGCGCCTCGCGCGGGAATTTATTGCCCAGTTCGAAACCGGCAAATCCGGCCTCTTTGCCCTCGCTCAGACAGGTATCAAGCGACGTCTCAGCGCCCAGTGAAGGAAGATCATCATTCGTCCATGTCAGTGGGTTAATACCTAATTGTACCGTCATCATCTTCTCCTGAATTATGCTTGTCCGCGCTCGCGCCACCAGGCGATAAGCTGCAGGTAGTTATCTTTAATGCGCGCCACCAGCTGCGCATCGTCAATATCGTGTTTCAACCACGCGCGGGAAGCGTCGCCGAACAGCGTGCGTCCCACAGCAAACCCTTTCACCACCCCGTGGCCCGCAGCCGCTTTGAAATCAGCACGCAGTTGCTCAGCCGGAGCATCCAGCCCGAGGATCACCACGCCACGGCAGTGCGGGTCGCGTCGCGCGATAATTTCACTCAGCGAGCTCCAGCCAGCAGAAGTGAGCGGCGGGAGTTTCCACCAGTCCGGGTAAACACCTAAGTTGTAGAAGCGGGAAATGGCGCGTAAATACAGTTCATCACTGCGCGGCATACTGGCGGGCAAAATCACCTCCAACAGCAGCTCATGCCCGGACTGGCAACAGGCGCGGTACACTTCGGTAATTTTCTGTTCTTGTTCCAGACGCAGCGCGTGGGCATCTTCCGGATGGAAAAAGACCAGACACTTCACCACATGCTCCTGCGGCCAACTGATGAGCTGTGAACCTATATTGCCGTGCTCCATCTCCAGCGGGCGCGATCCCGGCAGTTCGATAGGGCGACCGATCCACCATCCCTCTCCGGTTATCGAATTCAGCGCATCCTGACCAAACGTACCATCGCACAGCAGCCCGGCCTTGCCCTCCAGCCCGGCGCTGTTGGCCGCTTCACGGCTGGCCTGCAAAATAAGCTGTTTCAATGCCGGAATACGTTTCAGGGATGCGCCGCACTGCAGCGCCATCTCTTCAAGCTGACTGCGGTGATCGAAGGCCATCACGCACAGTTCCGGCCATGCACGGCGACGGGTCGTCACGCGATGCAAATGGTTGAGATGCGGATCGAGATCCGGACGTGGAACCTCTGCAGCGCGAGAAAGATAATCATCAAGCTCAACTTTGCTCGGCATCGCCGGCGCACAGCCGTGACGCGACACCACCAGCGCACCGCAGGCGTTGGCATAGCGGCATGCCTGCTCCCATCCCTCATCGTTGAGATAGCCGCGCAGCAGACCGGACATAAACGCATCCCCCGCCCCCAGCACGTTCAGCACCTCCACGCGCACGCCTGTCACCGTCAGGCCATCGTCAAGCCGGGGCGGGATCGCGTCGGTATACACCGAGCAGCCGAGCGCACCGCGCTTGCAGACCAGCGTCGCGTGACTCACGCCGCGAACCTGCGCCAGCGCCTGCAACGTATCGGTACTGCCGCCCGCGATATGAAACTCCTCTTCAGTGCCGACAATCACATCAAAAAGATGCAACACCTCCTGTAACTGGCGAGTGACCTGATCGGCGGCGATAAAACGTGTTTCGCCGTCGCCTAAGGAAGTAAGTCCCCACAGCACCGGGCGATAGTCGATATCCAGCGCCGTACGCACGCCGTGACGCCGGGCGTAAGCGAGCGCCGTCAACACCGCCTCGCGGGTTTGTGGATGAGAGAGATGCGTCCCGGTGATGGCAAGACAACGAGCAGAAGCGATGTACTGTTCATCAACATCGCTGGCGGTAATCGCCATATCCGCGCAGTTATCACGGTAAAAAATCAGTGGGAAGGTGTCCCGGTCTTTAATGCCGAGTAGTACCAACGCCGTCAGGCGGTCTTTATCGGTGATCAGATGGCTGGTATCGCAGCCTACCTGGCTTAATTCTTCACGCAGGAAACGCCCCATATGTTCGTCGCCAACCCGCGCCAGCATTGAGGAGCGCAATCCCTGGCGTGCCGTGCCGTAAGCCACATTGCCGGACGAGCCGCCAAGATATTTGGCAAAGCTCGACACATCTTCCAGGCGCGCGCCAATTTGCTGACTGTAGAGGTCAACCGCCACGCGGCCCATGCATATCACATCAAACTGCTTTTCCACGTTGATACCTCTTCAGACAATGTCGTTCACGTTCAGCCAGCGGCCTTCCTGGTGCGAGAGTGCGATAGCGTCGAGCACGCGCGACACCTTCCAGCCCTCTTCAAAGTCCGGCCACAGCGGCGCATCGGCGGCAATACCGTCCACCAGGTCACGTACTTCCACGGTTTTCTGGTCGTTAAAACCGATACCATGCCCGGCCCCCATGCAAAATGCGCCGTAGTCCGGGTGTGCCGGGCCAACCAGCAAAGTACGAAATCCCTGGCGGTTGACCGGATCGTCATGCAGATAGAGCTTCAGCTCGGCCATACGCTCCTGGGTAAAACTGATAGTCCCTTTGGTCCCGGTAATCACATACGACAACCCCATCTTGCGGCCACAAGCCACGCGGGAGGTTTCAATCACCCCTTGCGCGCCGCCCGCGAAGCGCACCATTGCGTGAGCCTGATCTTCGTTTTCTACCGTCACCATTTGCGAGGAACCAACCTGCGCTGGACGCTGTGGCACCACAATCTTCAGGTCGCCGCAGACCTGCTGAATATCCCCCACCAGGTACTGCGCCATATTGACGATATGCGCCGCCAGATCGCCAAGCGCCCCAAGTCCGGCGGTCTCTTTAAAACAGTGCCAGTGGATAGGCGCAAGGGGATCGGCCATGTAGTCTTCGTTGTGGGTGCCGTAGAAATGGATCACCTCGCCAATCTCACCGCGCGCAATAATCTCTTTCGCCAGTTGCGCCGTTGGGTTCTTCATGTAGTTGAATCCCACCAGCGTTTTCACCCCCGCCCGTTTTGCGGCCTCAACCATTTCACGTGCGTCGTGGGCGTTCAGCGCCAGCGGCTTTTCTGAGTACACATGCTTGCCATGGCGAATCGCTTCCAGCGCCATCTCTTTATGCAGATGGTTGGGTGAGCAGATATCAACGACATCAATTGCCGGGTCGGCCACCAGCGCACGCCAGTCTCCGGTTGAGCGATTGAAGCCAAACGCCTGCGCCCGCTCGGCCGCCAGCTCCGGCGAGACCTCCGCCACCATTTCACGCACCAATTTGCCGCGCAGGTTAAACACCGTCGGGGCCTGGGCATAGGCGATGGCATGCGCCTTGCCGATATACCCGGTGCCAATCAATCCAATACGAACCTCTTTCATCATGATCCTCACAGTGCGCCGCGACGGCTCTTGGCGTAGGTATCGAACGCCACCGCCAGAACGATAATTAAGCCGGTAATAATTTGTTGGTAGTAAGCCGAGACGTTCATCAGCACCAGACCGTTAATCAGGATGCCCATGATGATCGAGCCGATAATGGTGCCGCCGATACGCCCGTAGCCGCCCATCAGCGAGGTGCCGCCAATGACTACCGAAGCGATGACGCGCAGCTCGAACGAGATCCCGGCCACTGCTTCCGCACTGCCCAACCGCGCGCTGAGAATGAAGCCCGCCAGCCCAGCCAGACAGCCAATTAACACGTAGACGCTCACCAGCACGCGCTTCACGTTAACCCCTGCCAGACGTGCCGCCTCCGGGTTGCCGCCGATGGCGTACACGAAGCGCCCCCAGCGGGTTTTATGCAGCGCCAGATAACCGCCTACGGCCACCAGCGCAAATATCCAGATTGGAATAGAGATACCGAGCAGTTCGCCTCGCCCCCACCAGCGGTAGCCCGCGTCAAAACCGGCAATCGGCGCGCCGTCGTTAATCACCAGCGTCAGGCCGCGCCAGATAGTCATCCCACCGAGGGTGACGATAAACGGCGGCAGACGCAGGCGGGTCACACCGAGGCCATGCAGGAAACCAATCGCGGTCCCCATCGCCATACAGATCCCAAGGCCAATCAGCCAGCTCATGCCGCCCCAGGCATTCGGGTCAACGGTAGTGAAGTTGTCGCCCTTAATCACATACGCGGCGGTCATAGCACAGACCGCCAGGATGGAACCCACCGACAGATCGATCCCAGCGGTCAGAATGACAAACGTCATCCCCACAGCCATGATCCCGTAGATGGAGACTTCGGTCAGGATGTTGAAAATATTGCGTTCAGAAAGAAAGTTGCTGTTCTGCAACTGAAAGAAAATCAGCAGCAGGATCATGAAAATCAGTACCCCAAAGCGCTCAAAAAAGGCAATGGGATCAAGACGTCCGCCGCGTTTGGCAGGAACCTGCGTTTTAGAAATAATCTGCGTCATGAATCACTCCGTTATGCCGCATTCAGGGCGTTGTGGTTGATGGCCATCATCGTCATTAGCCGCTCTTCATTGGCGTCGTCACCGTGGATCTCGCCAGTCACCCGGCCCTCACTCAGCGTGATGATCCGATCGGAAACCGCCATGACTTCCGGCAGATCGGAGGAGATCACGATCACCGCCACGCCCTTTTTCGCCATATCAAACAGCACCTGATGGACTTCTGATTTGGTGCCAACATCGATGCCGCGCGTCGGTTCATCCACGATCAACACCCGAGGATTAAGCGCCATGCAGCGCGCGAGGATCACTTTTTGCTGGTTCCCGCCGGAGAGTTTGCGTACCTCCTGCGCGCTGTTGACCATTTTGATCTGTAGCGCCTGGCGGTAAGATTCGATCAGGGCATCCTCTTTACGGGTGTTCACAAACCAGCGCCAGTGCAGCAGTGACGAGAGGCTGGAGAGCGACAGGTTGTCACGGATCGACAGCCCAAGCACCGCGCCCTCTTTTTTACGATCTTCAGGTACCAGCGCCAGCCCCTGATCCAGCGCAAACAGCGGATCGCGCGGCTGATAGGGCACGCCATCAAGTTCAAAGCTGCCGGAAGTAAAACCGTCGGCGCCAAACAGGCAGCGGGCCACTTCGGTACGCCCGGCGCCAACCAGCCCGGCGATGCCTAACACTTCTCCGGCATGAACATGGAAGCTAATGTCATGGAGTGCGATACCATGCGGATCCAGCGGTGGTTTTTCGCGGCTAAGCCCCTTCACCGCCAGACGCACAGGTTTATCTTCATGGTGAGTTTCGCTGGCCGGGCGGCGATTAAAGGCCACATCGCGCCCAACCATCAGTCGGATCAGCTGTTCAACGGTGGTCTGTGCAACCGCACCGCTTCCGGTAAAACGTCCATCCTGAAAAACGGTGAACTGGTCGCAGAGTTGAAACACTTCATGCAGGCGATGGGTCACATAGATAATGCTCACGCCACGCCCTTTAAGTTCCCGCACCACCCGGTGCAGACTTTCTACTTCGCTGTCGCTCAACGCGGCGGAAGGTTCATCCATGATGATCAGCTTTGCGTTCAACGTCAGCGCCCGCGCAATTTCCACCATTTGCTGCTGCGCCACGCTCAGTCGGGCCACGGCCGTGGTTGGCGCAACGTTCAGTTGCAGATAATCCAGAATTACCTGCGCTTCCTGATTCACCGCCTTTTCGTCAACAATCAGATTGCGTTTGCGCGGTTCACGCCCGAGAAACATATTCTCGGCGACGGTCATATTCGGCAGCAGATTAAATTCCTGATAAATAGTGATAATGCCCTTGTTCTGCCGCTCTACCGGAGAGTCCTCTACCGGCAACGTTTCGCCGTTAAACCAGATATCCCCGCGTGTTTGCGGCTGCGCACCCGCCAGCGCTTTCAGCAGAGTCGATTTTCCGGCGCCGTTCTCACCTAACAGCGCATGAATTTCGCCTGCTCCGACGGTCAGTTGCGCGCTGCTCAGCGCCCAGACGCCGGAAAAGCTTTTCGCCAGGTCAGTCACTTTCAGTAAGGGTTGCGACATCGGTCTGCTCCTCCTCATAGTGAGCCGCCACTTACGCGGCGGCTGCGAAAATACACTGAATCAGTTACCGGCCTCACTAATACGCTCGGCCTGCTGCAGGTTCTCTTTGGTGATAAGCGTTGGCGGATAGTCAGCCCCGGTTATCGCGGTCTTCTCCCGTACGTTATTCACCAACTGGGTCATGGCCGTTTTCACCGCAAATCCCGGACGCTGATCCGCCGTCACCGCCAGCCAGCCCTCGCGCACGCGCGCCAGCGCTTCCGGCACGGCATCGAAGCCCGTAACCAGAACCTCACCCGGTTTCAGCCCTTGTCCTTGCAATGCTTCAATCGCGCCCAGCGCCATATCGTCGTTAGCTGAGAGGATCACCTGCGGACGTTTCGGCAGCGAAGGCAGCACGCTTTCGACAATGCGCATCCCTTCAGAACGCATCCAGTTTCCGGTCTGATCGGCGACAATCTTGTACTTTTCACCGCCCGCCTTCAGGCTGTCGCGAATGCCTTTAGTACGTTCAATGTTGGAGGAGGAGCCCGGCTGGCCGGTCAGCAGAATGATGTCCGCCCCGTCAGGGAATTTGGTTTTGACAAAGTCGCCAATCGCCTGGCCGCCTTTGTAGTTGTTCGCGCCGAAGTGCGGCACTTTTTTCTGGCTGTCAACGGAGCGGTCGAGGGTAACAACGGGCAGTTTCGCATCCTGAATTTCATCTACCGCACTGGACACCGCGTTGACATCGTTCGGCGAAACGATAAAACCCTGTGCGCCACGGGTGATGGCGTTTTCCAGGTCAGCGACCTGTTTTGGCGAGCTACCTTGCCCGTCCAGGACCTGTAAATTCACGCCCATCTCTTTTGCGGCTTTCACCGCCGTACGCTGCATGTGAACTTCAAATGGCATCGCCAGGTTTGGCGTACTGAAAACAATTTGCTCATTTTCAGCAATGGCTGCCCCGGATGTCATGGCGATGAGGACAGCTAAGATCAGTTTTTTCATTATTATGTCTCTCTGTGTAGGGTAGGTTGTGGTGACAATCAGAGGAGAACTTCACGTTGGCTATGCAGTGACTCCAGCGCTTTATCCGCCAGATACAGCGCACGCTCACCATCGTCCCCGCTGCAATCAGGGACTGCTTCGCCGCGCAGAACCGCAACAAAGTGTTCCCATTCCGCGGCATAGGCCGATTTATAACGCTGCAAGAAGAAGTGTTCAGGTAACGCGCTGGTGCAGCCTGTCTTCGCGTAGTGTTGCACCTGGTTTTCGAGAATATTGCCCGCGCACAGCAGCCCTTCAGAGCCGTGTAGCTCAAGGCGCTGGTCGTAGCCGTAGGAGGAGCGGCGGCTGTTGACGATGGTCGCCATCGCGCCGGAGGCATATTTCAGTACGATGAACGCGGTGTCGATATCGCCCGCCTCGCCAATCGCCGGATCGACCAGGTTACTGCCCTGGGCATACACAGAAACCGGCTCTTCGCCCATGATAAAGCGCGCCATATCAAAATCGTGGATGGTCATATCGCGAAACATACCGCCGGACACGCGCACATATTCCGCAGGCGGCGGCGACGGATCGCGGGAGATTATCAGCAGCGATTCCGGCTTACCGATACGCCCGGCCAGTGCATCCGTTTTCACACGGCGGAACTGTGGATCGAAGCGGCGGTTGAAGCCGATGAACAACGGTACGTCGTACTCTTTGACCACTTTCAGACAGTCGCGTACGCGGGCCAGATCCAGGTGGACCGGCTTTTCACAGAAGATGGCTTTGCCATGACGAGCGGCCAGTTCAATCAGATCCGCATGGGTATCGGTCGCGGAGGCGATCAGTACGGCGTGAACATTAGGATCCGCCATCGCCTCATTCAGGCTTTGCAGACGAGCCTGGTACTGAGTGGCAAGACGGGTGGCAAATTCCTGATTCGGGTCGACGACGGACCAGAGGGTGGTGGCACTGTGACTGGCAATGTTAGCTGCATGTACCTGGCCAATTCGGCCAGCGCCCAGTAAAGCAATGTTAAACATAACGGCTCCCGGTGTTGGTGAATGCGATGAACTAACGACCCCTTAAATAAAACATTTATTTCATTTTTATAAATAGTGAAAATTATGTTTTTGAGTGCAAGTTAACACTTTTGAGATGAACGAGATAAAATTTGTTATCAATATCACAACATAAAGACAGGAAAGATGAAGGAATTAGCCCCCTTCCGTTCAGGAAGGAGGCGAAGGATGAAGGGGCAGGAAAAATGAAATGAAAATTTCGTTGTTGCAGCATGCCGGATGACGGCGCAAACGCCTTATCCGGCCTACAGGTTAGAAGTAGTTGTAGGCCGGATAAGCGCAGCGACATCCGGCATTACCCAGCGTCAGTATTGACGAGCGTTTTTCACCTGTTCAAACGTCTGCTCAGCGGCTTTGCGCACCGACGGTGAATCAGCCACCTGCGCATCACCGGTTCGCCACCAGGCGGCGTAATCGTGGGTCATGGTTTTCGGCAGGACTTTAATATCCAGCAGCGTCGGGCCAGGATGCGCACGAGAGGCTTCCAGCGCCGCCAGCAGGCTTTTTTCATCATGCACCCGCCAGGCACGACAGCCGTAGCTCTCGGCATTCTGGGCAAAATCAACTTTCACCAGCGGCCCATCCAGCCTCCCGGTTTGCGGGTTGCGGTGACGGTTTTCCGTGCCGAAACTCCCCATCCCGTGCCCCATCTGCAGATTGTTAATGCACCCGAAGCTGGCGTTATCAAACAGCAGGATAGTGACTTTTATCCCTTCCTGAACGGCAGTTTGTAGTTCGGAATGCAGCATCATGTATGAGCCATCCCCCACCATGGCATACACCGGCTGCTGCGGCTTCGCCAGCCTGGCCCCAATAGCAGCCGCAATCTCATAGCCCATACAGGAGTAACCGTATTCCAGGTGATAGCTGTCCGGGGTTTTGACCTGCCAGATGCGTTGTAAATCGCCAGGCAGCGATCCGGCGGCGCCCACGACAATCGCGTTATCTTCGATGTGCTGATTGATAAGCCCCAGCACCCGCGTCTGGGTCAACCGCGTGTTGAGCGTGTCGCCATATTCCGCCAGTTGGGCGTCAAGATGCCCTGCCACTTCGGGAACATCGTCAGGACGCCAGTCGCGATCCCATAAACGTTGGCACTCATCACGCCAGGCCGCCTGCGCCTGTGCGATCTCGCCCCCCCAATCGCTACGGTAGTCTTGCAGCGTTTCAGTTAATGCCGTAAGCCCGGTACGGGCGTCGGCGATAAGCGCGGTGGCATCAAGCTTCAGTGCGTCAAACTCCGCCACGTTCAGCAGCAGGAACTCAACCTCAGGATGGGAAAACAGCGCTTTCGAACCGGTGGTAAAGTCGGTGAGTCGCGTGCCGATGCCGATCACCAGATCGGCCTGGGTTGCAAGCTGGTTGGCGGCCATCCCACCGGTTACCCCAATGCCTCCGAGGTTAAGTGGGTGGTCACTAACCAGCGCCCCCTTTCCAGCCTGAGTTTCAGCAAACGGTAGTTGCAGCGTTTCAACAAACGCACGCAACGCCTCATGCGCGCCGGAATATCGTACCCCGCCACCGCACACCACCAGCGGGCGGCGTTTGCGGGCAATCAGCGCCCGCGCCATCGCCAGACGCTGCGGGTCGGGCGGGCGACGTTCGATCAGATGGACGCGGCGCGCAAAGAAACTCAGCGGATAGTCCCAGGCTTCTCCCTGCACATCCTGCGGCAGGCAGAGGGTAACTGCGCCAGTGTCTGCGGGGTCAGTGAGCGTTCGCATCGCGTTCAGCATCGCGCTCATTAACTGCTCCGGGCGATTAATCCGATCCCAATAACGCGAGACCGGGCGGAAGCAGTCGTTGGTGCTGATGCCAAGCTCATGGAATTGCTCAATTTGCTGCAATACCGGGTCCGGCTGACGGCTGGCGTAGACATCGCCTGGCAACAGCAACAGCGGAATACGGTTCGCCGTCGCGGTCGCCGCGGCGGTCACCATATTCGCCGCCCCCGGTCCAACCGACGACGTCACGGCAAAAATACGCTGGCGTCGATGCTGTTTAGCGAACCCGGTCGCCATGTGCGCAATTCCCTGCTCATTACATCCCTGCATTACCTGCAGATGACCGGGTTCCTGCTCCAGCGCCTGGCCGATACCGAGCACATTACCGTGACCAAAGATGGTGGCAACGCCCTCAACAAAGGGCGTTTCATGACCATCGACACAGACATATTGTTGATTAAGGAATTTGACCAGCGCCTGAGCCATGGTCATACGTTCGGTTTGCATAACCCCTCCTGTCAGCCCAGCGTTGGCATGGAGAACGCAGCCCCAGTGTCCTGCAGCATCTCCGGCCAGCGTGCGGTGACGGTCTTCATGCGGGTGTAGAAGCGCACGCCATCGTTACCATGCACGTTGAGCGCGCCAAAAATCGAACGCTTCCAGCCGCCGAAGCTGTGGAACGCCATCGGCACCGGAATAGGCACGTTTACGCCCACCATGCCCGCCTGCACCTCTTCGCAGAAGCGACGCGCGCAGCCGCCGTCGCGCGTGAAAATCGCCGTGCCGTTACCATATTCATGGCGGTTAATCAGTTCCACCGCGCTGTTGTAATCGGCTACACGCACCACAGAAAGAACCGGCCCGAAAATCTCTTCCTTATAGATGGTCATTTCCGGCGTGACGTTATCAAACAGGGTTGGCCCGACAAAATAGCCCTGCTCATGGCCTTTAACGCTAAAACGCCGACCATCCACACGCAGGCTGGCCCCCTGTGATTCCCCGCTGTCGATGTATCCGAGTACTTTATTACGGTGCGCCGAGGAGATAAGCGGCCCCATTTCGTTTTCCGGCGTCTGATCAAGCCCCGGTCCGACGCGCAGCGCCGCAATCTGTTTTTCCAGTCGCGAGCACAGCTCATCCGCGGTTTTATCCCCCACCGCCAGCACAACCGAAAGCGCCATGCAGCGTTCACCCGCCGCGCCGTAAGCGGCGCCCATAATGGCGTTGGTTGCCATATCCATGTCAGCATCCGGCATTAAAATACAGTGATTTTTAGCGCCACCCAACGCCTGGCAACGCTTACCGTGAGCCGAGGCCGTCTGATAAATATATTCCGCAATCGGCGTTGAGCCGACGAAGCTTACGGCCTGCACGCGCGGGTCAGTAAGCAGCACGTCAACGGACTCTTTATCTCCCTGTACCACGTTGAACACGCCGTCCGGTAATCCCGCCTCTTGCAGCAGTTTCGCCAGCGCCAGCGCGAGAGAAGGGTCTTTTTCGGAGGGTTTCAGCACGAAGGAATTTCCGGTTGCCAGCGCGATGGGGAACATCCACATCGGCACCATCGCCGGAAAGTTAAACGGCGTGATCCCGACGCAAACTCCAAGCGGTTGCATCAGAGAGTGGCTATCGACGCCGGTACCTACGTTGGCGGAGTGTTCGCCCTTTTGCAGATGCGGGATGCCACAGGCAAACTCCACCACTTCCAGGCCGCGCGTCAGTTCACCGACAGCGTCAGAGAACACCTTGCCATGCTCTTCGCTGATGATGCGAGCCAACCTTTCCATGTTCTGTTCCAGCAGCGCCTTAAAGCGGAACATCACTCGCGCACGTTTTAGCGGAGAATGCCGCGCCCAACCGGGGAATGCGTCGTGCGCTGCCGCGATGGCCTGTTCGGTTTCCCGTGTCGAACTCATCACCACCTGGCGGATCTGCTCACCGGTGGCCGGGTTGAAGATCGCCTGAACGCGCTGGCCTGAACCGGTGACACATTCGCCATGAATAAAATTCGCTACTGTCTCCATCCTTAACCTCTCGCTGTTGATACGTGATTGTTACCTGAACGCCGTTATCTGTGTACTATATATGAAACAAACATTCCATTTTAAGTTGAAATAAAATAAATAATGATTAATGTGATCAAGGATGGATTTTTATGTTAACAAGCGGAATCGCATGATTAACGTGTACTGGCAGAATGTTTCAGCAAGCGATTAGACTGAAGCTTTTGTTTCGTTTTTACGGCCAGATGAATGCGTGACATTTCAAAGACGCGGTTTTGCGTTTAGAATCATAAAACTATGCAACAGGAGGTAAAATGACGACAGCAACCAGCCTGAACGAGCTGCAGCAGCAGATCCGCGATCGCTACGATGGCCTGAGCAAAAGGCTGCAGCAGGTGTCCCGCTATGTGCTGGATAATACAAATAGCGTGGCCTTTGATACGGTTGCCGTCATTGCCGAACGTGCCGGAGTGCCTCCCTCGACGCTGATCCGCTTTGCCAATGCTTTTGATTTCACCGGCTTTAACGAAATGAAACAGCTGTTTCGTATGAATCTGGTGGAGGAAACTGCCAGTTACAGCGACCGCGCACGCCTGTTCCGTGAGATGGAAAGCGAAGCCGTGCCGGAAACGCCGCTCGATATCTTGCAGGAATTCGCCCGTTCGAATACTCAGGCCCTACAGCAGTTGGCAGCCCGTGCCGAACCAGAAATGCTGGAACGCGCGGTACAATTACTGGCAGAAGCCGACACCATCTACATCGCTGGTCTGCGTCGTTCGTTTAGCGTGGCGGCCTATCTCACCTATGCCCTGAGCCATCTCGAGTGTCGCCCTATTTTGCTCGATGGAATGGGCGGGATGCTGCGCGAGCAGATTAACCGCATCAAAGCGCGTGATATAGTCGTGTCGATCAGCTTCTCGCCCTATGCGGAAGAAACGGTGATGGTCAGCGAAACCGCGGCCAATGCAGGCGCGCGCCAGATTGTCATTACCGACAGCCAGATAAGCCCGCTGGCAACATTCAGCGATCTCTGCTTTGTGGTGAAGGAGGCACAGGTTGACGCGTTTCGCTCCCAGTCAGCAACGCTGTGCCTGGTGCAGTCGCTAGTGGTGGCGCTGGCTTACCGTCTGGGTGACGGGAGTAATGAACGCGGTCATTCCGTCGGGTAATAGCGGTCAGCAAATTGATCGCCCGCTTTATTAACACCCCCAGCGTGAGGCGCAAGAGCAATTGCACGCGTTGCTTTTATGGTCGTTGAAAATATAGTCCTCATTCAGCGACCAGCTACAACACAGTCTATTATTACCATAAGCTACAATTATATTAATTTTAGATAATCAACAGCACGTTTGCTGACAACAATGAGCAAAGGTTTACTATAGGCCTGTCTTTTTTTAGCAGGAAAGTAAAAATGAAAAAAACAAAAGGGTTGATGATTATTGCCCTTGCTTTCACCCTGGCATCATGTGCTTCCATTCCTGAGAATATCAAAGGTAATAATCAACCTGATATACAAAAAAACTTTATCTCCGTGCATAACCAGCCGGGATTATATACCGGTCAACAGGCCCGCTTTGGTGGTAAAGTCATCAATGTGATTAACACCAAAACGGATACGTTACTGGAAATCGCCGTTTTGCCACTGAACGACTCTGCTAAGCCACAAATAGACGCGAGCTATCAGGGACGAATTCTTGCCCAGCAGAAAGGTTTTCTCGATCCGGTAAACTACAGAAACCATTTCGTGACTATTTTGGGAACAATTCAAGGAGATGAATCAGGATTCATCAACAAGGTCCCGTATAACTTTGTTAAAGTTGATTTACAGGGTATTCAGGTCTGGCATTTAACTGAGTCTGTCAACACCACCTATAATATGTGGGATTACGGCTATGGCGCGTTCTGGCCTGAACCCATGTGGGGAGGCCCCTACTACGCCAACACAGTAACTCAGGTAACTCCGGAGCTAGTGAAATAATCCCAGTAGTAAGATGGCGCTAATATATTCCGGAGTCGGGCGCTAACTAACGCCCACCACATCAACTCGCGTTTATCTAATTGCGCCATCCAGCTTCATGAGATCCTTCGCTTAACATGTATTCTTCCTGTTACATATAATTTTTAACCGCTAATTCTTTAGCGAAGAAATGGGCTTTATCCTTCTCATGCCTGACCATCTTTTGTTATTTACCGACAATTCCCCCACCCTGCATGCAATAAAAGAACCTTTGTGTTTTCACATTATTCAGGGATTACAATGAACAGAAAATGCTTACTGTTGATACCATTATTCTTTAGTAGCGCCATCATCACCGCCTGCGATAATAAACCTGCAGTAAAAACCACCGCCATGGCGCCCGAGGTCGGCGTTGTTACCTTAGCGCCCTCCTCAGTGAATATTAAAAGTGAACTTCCGGGCCGCGCAGTTTCATTTGAGATCGCCGAAATTCGCCCTCAGGTTGGGGGGATCATCATAAAGCGCAACTTTATTGAAGGAGATAAAGTCAGCAAAGGAGAGTCACTGTATCAAATTGATCCTGCCCCGCTGCAGGCGCGACTGGATTCAGCCAAAGGTGCGCTGGCTAAGGCAATGGCGACGGCCAATAACATACGTCTGACATTAAATCGGCAGTCAGCGTTAATAAAATCCAATTACGTCAGCCGCCAGGACTACGACACGACGCGCTCACAGCTTAATGAAGCACAGGCCAATGTCGCCGTTGCTAAAGCGGAGCTTGAGCAAGCCACTATCAACCTGCGCTATGCCAATGTCACCTCGCCAATTGAGGGCATCAGCGGTAAATCCTCCGTGACCGTGGGTGCCCTGGTCACTGCCAATCAGGAAAATGCGCTGGTCACCGTTCAACGGTTGGATCCGATTTATGTTGATTTAACCCAGTCAGTACAAGACTTCCTGCGCCTGAAAGAAGAGAAAGCCAACGGCCAAATCGCCCAACAACAAGGCAAAATTCCGGTTGAACTGATGCTGGAAAACGGCAAGCCCTATCGCCATACCGGTACGCTTGAGTTTTCCGATCCCGCCGTTGATGAGACCACCGGTTCGGTGACCCTGCGCGCCGTATTTCCCAATCCTGAGGGTGAAATTTTACCCGGCATGTACGTCACGGCGCTGCTGGACGAAGGCAGTCAGCAGAACGTGTTGATGGTTCCCCAGCAAGGGATTACGCATAACGAACAAGGAAAAGCCACCGCGCTGATCCTTGACCCGGAAAACGTGGTGCAACTGCGTGAAATAAACGCCGTGAAGGCCGTTGGCAATCAATGGCTAGTGACCGCGGGATTAGGCCCTGGCGATCGGGTCATTGTGTCCGGACTACAAAGGATTCGTCCGGGAATCAAAGCCCGGGTCCTCCATTCAAAACTGAACACACCTGACGCGGTAACTGAACAGTAATATTTCAGGCATTAAGGACACTTTCTTCATGGCCAACTTTTTTATTGAGCGCCCGGTTTTCGCCTGGGTACTCGCCATTATCATGATGTTTACGGGCGGTATCGCGATAATGAACCTGCCTGTCGCCCAGTATCCACAAATTGCTCCCCCGACCATCACCATCAGCGCCGCTTACCCAGGGGCAGACGCAAAGACCGTTGAAGACTCCGTGACGCAAGTGATTGAACAGAATATGAATGGTCTTGATGGCCTGATGTATATGTCATCCACCAGCGATGCGGCAGGTAATGCCTCGATTATCCTGACCTTCAAAACGGGTACGTCACCCGATATTGCGCAGGTTCAGGTACAGAATAAATTACAGCTGGCGATGCCTTCCCTGCCGCAGGAGGTACAGCAGCAAGGGATAAGCGTTGATAAATCCAGCAGCAACATCTTAATGGTCGCCGGCTTTATCTCTGATAATAACAGTCTCAGCCAATATGATATTGCCGACTATGTGGCTTCAAATATTAAAGACCCGCTAAGCCGCACTGCCGGGGTGGGAAGCGTACAGTTGTTTGGTTCGCAATACGCCATGCGCATCTGGTTGGATCCGCAAAAGCTCGACAAGTATAACCTCACTCCGCAAGACGTTATTACTCAACTCAAAGTTCAGAACAATCAGATATCCGGCGGGCAACTGGGGGGCATGCCTCAGTCAGCCGATCAGCAGCTAAATGCGTCGATCATCGTCCAGACGCGCCTGCAAACTACCGATGAATTTGGCCAGATCTTCCTCAAAGTCCAGCAAGACGGCTCCCAGGTTCTGCTGCGCGATGTCGCACGCATTGAACTGGGTGCGGAAAATTATGCCACGGTTGCACGTTACAACGGCAAACCCGCCGCCGGGATTGCGATTAAACTTGCCGCTGGCGCCAATGCCCTGGAAACGTCCCAGGCGGTCAAACAAGAGCTGAACAGATTATCGGCCTGGTTTCCGGCCAGTATGAAAACCGTTTATCCCTATGACACCACGCCGTTTATCGAGATTTCGATTCAGGGCGTTTTTCATACATTGATCGAGGCAATCATTCTGGTATTCCTCGTCATGTACCTGTTTTTGCAGAGTTTCCGTGCAACGCTTATCCCCACAATCGCCGTTCCGGTAGTTATCCTCGGCACCTTTGCAATACTCGACGTCGCCGGTTTTTCGATTAATACACTCACGATGTTTGGCATGGTGCTGGCGATAGGGTTGTTAGTCGATGATGCTATCGTGGTGGTTGAGAACGTAGAACGCATTATTGCCGAAGAACATTTGTCACCAAAAGCGGCGACGCATAAAGCGATGGGCCAGCTCCAGAGAGCGCTGATCGGTATTGCCGTTGTGTTATCCGCTGTATTTATGCCGATGGCATTTATGAGCGGAGCGACGGGGGAGATTTTCCGCCAGTTTTCTATCACCTTAATCTCCTCGATGCTGCTGTCGGTGTTTGTGGCGATGAGCCTGACGCCTGCACTTTGCGCCATGCTGTTGAAATCCCATGAGGGAGAAAAAGCAAACACACATTTTCTGTTTACCCGTTTCAATCACTTCATGGAGAAATGTACTCAGCACTACACGGACAGCACCCGTAAACTTCTCCGTTGCACGGGCCGTTACATGGTCGTGTATTTGGTGATTGGCGCGGGCATGATCGTGCTGTTTTCACGCACCCCGACCTCATTTTTGCCAGAAGAAGACCAGGGGGTATTCATGACCACGGCGCAATTACCTTCCGGCTCAACGATGGTGAACACCAGCAAAGTGCTCGGAGAAATAACGGATTACTATCTGACGAAAGAACAGAAAAACGTCGCTTCGGTTTTCACCGTCGGCGGATTTGGCTTCAGCGGTCAGGGGCAAAACAACGGTCTGGCGTTTATCAGCCTGAAGCCCTGGTCAGAACGCGTTGGCGAGGAAAACTCGGTTACCGCCATTATTCGACGGGCGATGATGGCCTTAAGCACCATTAATAACGCCGTCGTTTATCCGTTTAATTTACCCGCAGTCGCGGAACTGGGGACCGCTTCAGGCTTTGATATGGAGCTGCTGGATAACGGTAACCTTGGGCATGAAAAAATGATGCAGGCCCGAAACGAGCTTCTGGCGCTGGCCAGCCAGTCGTCAGGAGAGGTTGACGGGGTGCGTCCGAACGGTCTGGAAGATACGCCGATGTTCCGCATTCACGTCAACGCCAGGAAGGCAGAAGCCATGGGCGTTGCGTTATCGGATATCAATCAGACCATCTCCACCGCGTTTGGTAGCCGCTATGTCAATGACTTCCTGAACCAGGGGCGCGTTAAAAAAGTGTATGTACAGGCCGATACGCCGTTTCGTATGTTGCCGGACAATATCAATCACTGGTACGTACGTAATGCCTCTGGCGCAATGACGCCGCTTTCCGCTTACTCATCCACCGAGTGGACCTACGGCTCCCCCCGCCTTGAACGCTACAATGGTCAGCCTGCAATGGAAATTCTGGGCCAGCCGGTCGAAGGAAAAAGCAGCGGCGATGCAATGAAATTTATGGCGTCGCTGATTAATAAACTGCCCGCAGGCGTTGGCTATGCCTGGACAGGTCTGTCTTATCAGGAAGCACTGTCCACAAACCAGGCGCCAATGCTGTACGGCATTTCGCTGATCGTCGTGTTTCTGGCACTGGCGGCGCTGTATGAAAGCTGGTCAATACCCTTCTCGGTGATGCTGGTTGTGCCAATCGGGGTGGTCGGCGCTTTGCTGGCTACCGATCTGCGCGGTCTGAGCAATGATGTTTACTTCCAGGTCGGGCTACTCACCACCATGGGGCTGTCGGCTAAAAACGCCATTCTGATCGTCGAGTTCGCCGTCGAGATTATGCAAAACGAAGGAAAAGCACCGCTTGAAGCCGCGGTGGAGGCCGCGCAAATGCGCTTACGTCCTATTTTAATGACCTCACTGGCTTTCATCCTGGGGGTTATTCCATTGGCAATAAGCGACGGCGCAGGCTCTGGCGCGCAAAATGCCGTCGGTACGGGGGTTATCGGTGGGATGTTGGCCGCAACCGTGCTGGCTATCTATTTTGTCCCGCTATTCTTTGTTCTCGTTGAAAACATGCTGGCGCGATTTAAAGCCCGACGCTGACTCGTTGTCCTATCCCTGGGATCTTATCCCAGGGATAGGACTTTGTTTGTCAGATCTACGGTCATTAGCGGGCCTTGCTATCCAGCGAGTTTCTCGTGGCTAGCAAGGTAAACATTACACGGGTATTTTCTTGTAGGGGAACAACTGGGGTAGGTACAGAGGTTGTCAATTCTAACTAATGCCAGGCTATCAAAACGGTTAATTAATAGTGCAGACCGGAACCTTTCAGATTTACAGCCAGTTCACCCAGTTTTATATTCGGATGCTGATGACACATTTTAACCATTTTCGGTACAGCTTCCGTTTCCACCTGATGCAGTGGAACATAATCATCACCTTTAAAGTCCGAATTTTTATTAACAATCACAAAGGCAATTGCCGTCTTGTATTGCTGACTCATATCAACGAATTCTTTACAGGTCATATCCTGTGGCGCAGCTTCCGTTGCCTGCGTAGCAAAAGCACGGCTCATCGGCGCCATAACAGAAGTCATAAGAATAACTGCAGAAACAACCAATTTAATATTCACAATGCACTCCAGAGGTAGCATTAATTTTTATCGGCGAGTTTATCAGTTTCTACCAACGTCGTATTTCTACGCAGACTGATAAAAGCTAAAGAACTAAAGATCATCTCAACGCCAATAAATATTGAGGTAAACACATATGACCTGTCGGGATCCATATTCAGCCACACGGCTGCAATGAGCAGATCAAAAATACCAATGAAAATATTCCATCCATAACCCGGACTGCGGAACATTTTGACACCGGAAGCAACACGAAAAATACCGCCAAGAATAAACAGGCAGCAAAAAACCATTGCCAATGAATTCATGCCTATCACAGGATTCTCGAGGAAACAGTATCCCAGCAGTAACCACGCGATAGCAAAAAAGGCATAGGTAAATTTGGCTTTCAACTGCTTTTTACCAGAGCTAAACAAGCTATAGATAGAATAGAAACCACACACCAGAAACATAAAACCTGTTGCGTAGCTTAAGTAAACACCCGCAGCGATTGGATAGATTAAGCAGCAGATGCCACAAACCAACAACAGCACCGCCATGATTGTGGCGTGTCTCTTATAATGAGTTAGTGTTTTTTCATTAAATGCTTTCAGGCTACGCTGATTAAAAACAAACATACATCCTCCGTTACATAGAAACGCAATGTAACCTGCTAATTAAAGAGTAATTCTCACTTAATACATATTACTTACAATGAAATGATAAGACTTTCACTCAGCGTTCGTATATAAGATAAAAGGACTGCCGTTATCCGTATAATCCTACACGCGTCAGACGTCTGACACCTGTAGGATTAAACGCTCATTATTCTTTCCTGGCTCTGATTCCACTCTTTTAATTTATTTAATATGCTTATTGCGTTTGGTGACATATGCCAACTTTATTCAGGAGAAAGTAATGAAAAAGATTATTCTTGCGGGTCTGCTTGCAACCATGATGGGTTCAGCTCCGGTACTGGCAGCGACCACTACCACTCCGGCACAAACCGCTACAGCCAATGTACAAAAAGAAGCTGCCGATATTATGCAGGTCGCGGTGCAAGGTGCAAATGCGATGCGTGATATTCAGCTTGCCCGTCTGGCCCTGTTTCATGGACAGCCTGACAGTGCTAAAAAATTAACCGACGATGCCGCTTCCCTGCTGGCAGGTGACAGCCACGACTGGGCGAAATTTGTAAAAACTGCGCCTAAAGCCAAAATGATTGACGATCAGTACGTGATTATTAACGCGACTGTCGCGCTGTCAGAAGACTACATTGCCACTCCAGCCAAAGAATCCGCTATCAATACAGCGAATGGTAAAATGGCCAAAGGCGACTGGAAAGGTGCTGTGGATACCTTACAGCTGGCGGGTATCAACGTACTTCAGACTCAATACCTGATGCCTTTAAATCAGACTCGTAAAGCCGTTGCCAGCGCACAAAAACTGCTGTCTTCTGGTAAATACTACGAGGCAAACCTTGTGTTAAAGGGTGCTGAAGAAGGCATTGTTATCGATAGCGAGATGCTGGGCGCAGGCCAGTAATACTCAGCACTACGGAGTGTTGAACCAGGACTTTCTCTCCCGATCGGGCAGCTACGGCTACCCGATTGGGGGGGTTAATGGCTAATCAGACTGTCGATCTCAATCTCAATTTCCCGCATGACCGCAACAATCTTCTGTAATGCTTCCTGGCGTACAGCCAGAGGAAGACAGTCATGTCGCATAGATTCAAAAGGTTCACACAGCGTCTGAAGAGCAGTAATACCCAGAATTTGCGCCGAACCATGCAACCGGTGAAGAGCCCGCAAAAACAGCTGAGGTTCATCTTGCAAAACGGCTTTTCCGGCCGCCTGTAAATCGCTGAGCGTTGCCTCGCGAAATGTTTCGAGTATCTCATTCATTAATGCACGATCGCCGCCGGTATTTTCCGTCAGAACATTGAATTTCAGATGTCGGATCGAACAAGGAGACGAATAACCGGTTTCGATTTTGCTCAGTTCATGCGTCAGCGTCTTAATCGACACGGGCTTAAACAGACACAAATTCATCCCATTTTGCAGACACCGATCGCGTGACTGCGGGAGCGCGCTGGCCGTTAGCCCCCATATTTGTAAATGAGGCTGCTGACGACGCAATGAAGCCGCGAGATCAAACCCGTCCTTCTTCGGCATATTCACATCGGTTATCAACAGGTCGTATGATTTTTTAACCAGTTTGGCTTCGGCCTCCTCGCCATCACACGCTTCATCCACGCTGTAACCAATGGCGTTCAACTGTCGCTTAAGCAGCAGACGATTGGTCGGGTTATCATCTGCTATTAAAATAGACAGGCACGGTAGCGGCAACAGAGCGCCTGGCGTGTCGCCATCCGGAACAACTGACTGTCGGGCAGTCTCAACCGGCAACGTGATGGTAAACGTGGTTCCTTGCGACGGGACGCTCATCAGTTCAAGCGTACCGCCCATCAGCGTCACCAGCTCTTTGCAGATAAATAACCCCAGACCGGAACCCGTTTGTTGACGCCCACAGCGCCCCTGAGCATAACGATGAAATAGCCCAGCCTGCTCCTCTTCACTAATCCCACAACCGGTATCGCTAATAGCGATGGTCAGGTTGCCGTGATTCTCCTCGTCAGGCGTCAAACGGGCCGTCACGTGAATACTGCCCTGCTCGGTAAACTTCAGCGCATTACCCACCAGATTGGTGAGAATTTGCCGTAAAGCCTGCTGATCGACAAAGACCCGCTCGTTCGCCGGCAACTGGCTAACGCAGGCAAGCGTAATGCCTTTCTGTCTGGCTAAGGCATCGAAAGAGTGACATTGCAATTCAATGAGCTGCGAGAGATCCGTCCATTGAGGAACAACCTGGTATTTACCAGACTCAATCTTATCCACGTCCAGAATCTTACCAATCAGCCCAAGTAATGACTGGGCCGTCGCTCCGGTAAGGGCAATCGCCTCCTTTCGCTGCGCCGGACTGAGTTCTGAACTCGATAGTAATTCCAGAAAACCCACAATCGAGCTTACAGGGGTACGTAATTCATGGCTCATGCTCGCAAGAAAACGACTTTTGGCCTTGGTCGCTTCAATTGCTTTGTTCTTTTCGATTTCCAGCTCTTGAGACAATGCTTCTTTAAGATGGAGCTGCTCTTCCAGCAGACGCTGCGATTGCTTTCTTTTATTGACCTCACGCGAAAGTGAGATCCCCCAGATCAGGCTAATCGCTATCAGCAGCAGCGCAAACACCACCAGTTGATAGAACTGTTTGCTATATCGGCTCCAGATATCGACCTGCGTATTGGAAATTTTCGACCACTTCTCCGTCATCTGCAAAATTTCACGTGGCGGTATGGCCTGCAGCGCTTTATCCATTACGGACTTCAACATGGGCTCGTGAGGAGAGACCGCAAAACTTACCGAGGCACCCGGCATATCAGGAAGCCTAAAAAAGTGCATATTTTTCTGGTAGTCATGATCGACCATGTACCTTGCCGACAATTCGGTAGCGATTGCCGCGTCAACCTTGCCATCCCTGAGCATAGTCATCGCGACGCTACCAGTATCGGCATCCACCCAGGTTGCCTTGGGGTAGCGTTGTCTCAGGTCACTTTCCAACACATGTCCAGCGGGCAACGCAATACGGATCGGTTTATTCAGTAGCGAGTCGGCCGTTTCCTCGCGGGAAGTGATAATCACAAATGCGACATTCATCAGCGGATCGCTAAAGGTCGAATTGCGCTGATTTTGATTAGTCAGGGTGATGGTGGGATACATATCCCATTGTTCGCCGCTTATTTTTTTCATCTGTTCACTTTTCGAATCAGCTAAAACGGGTTCAAAATCAAGCCCCGTTTGCAGATGAATAATATTCAGCAAATCGCCAAGGATACCGCGTAATTCACCACTGCGATCAACAAGCGTATAGGGCGGGTAATCTGGATTGATTAAAATACGAATAGTATGTTTTTTCTTCAGCCACGCTTTCTCCCGATCGGTGAATGGAATCGGCGCATTCAGATAGGCCAGGTTGCCGCGGTTCAGCCAGTTCTGCATGACCTGCATATGAATTTCATTGCTGATTGATGTAATGAAACCATCAAGAATATTTCTTAATACCGGCTGTTCTTCCTTAACCACAAAATAATTATATTGCTCTTGTTTATCAAAGTAGTGCGTAATAACCAGTGATTGTGAAAAATATCGGGAGATACAATGACTGCTGGTGATATTGTTACCAATGTAATATTGGCTATCACCATTCACAACCGACGCCATGGCCTGATATTCGTCATCGTAAAATGAGACTTTAGCATCAGGAAAAGCATCCTGGATAACATCAAGGAAAGGACAATCACGGACACACGCGACGCTAACCTGATGGTCCGTGGTCAGCGGCAGCATGGTGTTTTTTAGCGAGGTCACAAGCGTCGGCCACGTTGTCAGCAATGCCGAAGTGCGCAATAAATTCCCGCCGACATCCTGGCGCCTTGAAAGCTGGGTTATCAGCGTATCGACATCGTTACTGGCGAGCGCGGCCAGTGCTTCTTGCTCATTATCATACTGCTTTATAACAATTTTTAGATTGAGATTCTTTTGCATTAGCGCAAGATAATCCGCATTGACTCCCCGGTAATATTCCCCACTATTTTGGTAAACAATGGGGGAGACTTCCGGTAACCAGGTGCCAACAACCAAGGTTTTTTTATGCGCTAACCAGTTCGTTTCTTCCCTGTTCAGACTGATTTTTTGTACAGAGGTACTATAGTTACTTTTCAGCTCAACTTGCCGGGCAGAGCTTACATCCGTAGACACCCCGATGGTAAATATGACCATCAAAAAAATAAACAAGCGTTCCAGCATTACTCTATCCTATTTTATTTCTCTGCGCGTAATCATATATTTCCATTAATGATGAGCAATCTAATTTCTCCATCAAACGACTTTTATAGGTACTTACGGTTTTATTGCTGATGTTCATTTTGCTGGCAATTGTGCTGTAATCCATACCGTTGAGAATATAACGCAACACTCTCATTTCCTGGGTCGACAATGTATCAAGCTTATCCTGCTCGCTGACAGATGAACCCGTAAAATGCTCAAGAGAAAAGGGGAAATAGCTGTAACCATTTTTAGCGGCTTCAATGGCGGCAAGAATATTATTCATACCTTCTTTTTTACTCACAAATCCGTTGGCACCATATTCGGCGCTACGTTTACCGTAAAAATATTCATTTTTAGCTGAAATGATAATGATTACACCAGCATAGTGCCGCTTTCTCAACTGCTCCAGCACTTCGATGCCGCTAATACCCGGTATATCCACATCAACAATCAGCAGTTCCGGTTTCGTTTTTTCAACGGTTTGAACCACGTGATCCCCGCAGTCGAGCTCGGTGGTTACGGTAATACCATTTGTATCGAGTAAGTTGCGGATGGCTATGCGAGCCAATGGGTGATCGTCAACGATTATCGCGTTCATTGCGTTTAAGAATCCCGATAAATAAAGAGAGGCGATGGCTATAGAGCAGGTGAGTCTGCAATATTATTGATTTATATATCATTAGACTCAGGACGCAAATTCTAACATAGCCATGCGCTTATTTTATGATTTTTTCATAATTCAAGTGAATAAATCATGAAAATAACATTTTGGTTTACAAAATTTAAACTTTGATACTTAGTGAACATCAAATCATTAACACGCAGCAAAGAGAATATTCCTACACATGTAGGACAAACCTTTCATGTATCACGGCTCATTCTTAATGAAAAAGTTAAAATAATCAGTACGCTGAGTATAAAAAAATCACAGAGTGGACTACGTGCCGTATATTCTTCTATTTTACAAGGTTTATCCCGGGAAATTAAACCGCATGGGAATTTGTCAACAAGCCAGACCATTAAACAGCGAAGTGTTAAACCATATAAAAATATATATCGCCCTAAAAATAAAGTTATTTATGTTTTTCCTGTTATAGCAAATAAAAACAACAAACCCTCTCATTTTTGCGGTTTAAAACCCCCTGTGTTATTTTCTCTGGAAAATTCAATTAAGCGATTGATTTAGAGACTCTGGGCACGTACGTATCATGCGAAAAATACAAAAGCTTATCAGCGCAGAGCGTGAGGAGTTCACCCCTTACTCCAGCCTGTCCGCAGAATCGATATCGCGCATTGCTACGGGCTGCGGTCGGGATGAGATTGCTGATGCGCACATCCTGATGAAACAGTTTAAATCCGAACTGGTCACCATTCCTGAGTGGGATGGTGACACAGAGGATGACATCTGGCGCGCTATTCAGCTACTCCGCACAATTCTCGAGCAAATTCAGATCGGGCCATGAAGAAATGCGTCTTCACTGTAACAGCTTTGCGAGCCCTTGTTCGAGTATGGGTATCGCCGCACCGTAGACACCGAGATCGCGGCTAACCTGACTAACGGACAATTGCTGGATCGTCTGCCCAAAGAAGCTGTTTTGTTGCTCAAACCCTGCGCAAAACGCTTGCCAAATACCGGTATTTTTAACGAAAGGGCCAGAAACAATCAGCTTTTTAGGAAAGAATACGCGACAAACGTTTGAAGCTGCGGTTGTCATCTGATCAATCGCTTGCTGTATTGCTGGGTTATCTGCCAGATCCTTTGATGCCAGAAGAGTAGCAATATTCTCTTCATCATCACCCGCCTGAAACTCTTTTCCGAGCACTTCGTGTCCGATTGACCACAGCGCTGCAACCGTTTCCAGACACCCTTTTTGTCCACAGTGGCAAGGTGCATTTTGTCCTGAGATATGCCAGTGACCAATTTCGCCAAAAGCATACCCCCCTTCGACAATATTGTCCCCGGACTGACCAAACGCAAAACCAACACCGTATCCCCAGTGTAACAGCAATGTACTTTCATCTTGCTGGAGCAGATGAATCAATAGCTCATTGTCCAGCGTGCGTGAAAGCGTGATTGAGTCGCTTTCTTTTGGAAAAACAGCGCTGATATCCAGGTTGTGCATCCTGGGCCAGCGAGAGGTGTGGATCCAGCGATTCGTGGTCCGATCAAAAACCCCACCCAGCGAAAAGACAATGCCTGCTATTTCTGCATCTTCAGGTCGCCTGGCAATAATGTCGTTATAAAGATGACGAAAAATAGCTTCCAGAGCCTTATTGTCGCTGCCAGGAGGCGCCTCGGTATGCTCATGTGCAATAATCTGCGCCGCCAGGTTGACCATAAATGTGTGCACTGACTGACTAATCACCTGAAAAACAATCGTCACCACTCTGTTGGCATTGACGCCAAGCGTCAATGATGGCCTCCCTCGTCCGACATGCTCGCTGGGTTCTTCCGTTAACAAGCGAGCCTCCAGAAGTTCAGCCACATAGTCAGAGATCGTCGTTGAACGAATCTTCAATCGTTTCGTGGCTTCACTTCGGGTTTTAACCTCACCCTTCAGAACCGCAAGAAACACGCGTTCCTTATCATTGAGCAAGCCGCGGGTAATCGGTAAATGGGTAAGAAAGTCTATTGTGCGTTTATTATTCATGCTCTTATTAACACGTTTCGGGTTCAGACCGGGAAGTTTGCCGCATTCCCCCACAGTAACTCTGCAGAGGCACATGTTGTCATCAGAGCTACCTGACGAAGTATCCAGAAAGGCAACGCATCGATCAACCCTGATTTACCTTTTCATATGAGCAGGAACAAAGAGTTACAACGTTGAGAGATATTACTAGATAAGGGAAAGACGGTAAGAATGTTACAGGGGCATTGCTGCCCCGTTTTTTAATGAAAGCACCTGCTTAAGGCAGTGCCAATGCGGCATTCAATAACGGTATTGTTTTCATCCCAAATGATTCTGCTCTCCATGTTTGCACACTGGTGGTGCGCCATGGTTTTTTGCATAAATTGCATGGGGTGAACGCTCGCCATCGCGACGGCCTCATCAAAGCCGACAAGTTGCCAGGTCACAAGATTACGCACCGCCCTGTCCAACGTCAGGCTGGAACCCGCCAAATTGCTTGCCCCTGGCTGGCGAACCGTACCGTCTTCAGCGCGTTCGACCATTGCCCCGGCAAAAGGGTACATCCCCGGGCGTTCACAGGCTGCAGCGCTCATCGCATCCGTTACCAAAATTGAACGGGGCACCGTTTTCGCCCGTAGCAGGTTTTTGAGCGCAAACGGAGGAATATGTAATCCATCAGCAATAAAACTGGCATGTAACGCATCGCAACTCAATTGCGCCTGTAATGTGTTATCCAACTTTGCCAATTCCTGAGGAATACCGTTTCCCAGATGTGTGCACAAACTGATACCTGCACTGACCGCTATCTGAAGCTGGGCATGACCAATACTGGAGTGTCCGACTGCAACGCGTTTTCCCCTTGCCGCTAGCCCTCGCACAAATTCCCCTCCTTCATCAAATTCAGGGGCGCAGGTGACCAGCAGAATCGGTCTTGAAAGGCCGTGTTCGAGGTCAGCAATGAACTGGGGGTCAGGTGGCGTCATATCTTCCGCAGGGTGACACCCGGCATATCCGTCTGCCGGGTTCAGAAAAGGTCCTTCCAGATGATATCCCGGAACCATTAACGCACCGAGCTCACTGTTAGCAACCGCTTTATCGAGCGCCTGAAAGCGTTTCATCAATACAGCTTTAGATGCTGTGATCAGCGTTGGCAGACAGCAGGTCACGCCGGTTTTCAGCATAGCTTCTAACGCAGAGTCCAGCATCTCGGCATCAATATTTTCATCATTGAAATCAATGCCGGCAAACCCATTTACCTGTATATCAAACAAACCTGGAGTGACTTTCATCTTTCATCCCTTACCGTTCAGTCATTAGCGATGCGGATTCATTATCCAGAAATATCTGGCATGCGGGATGACGCTGAACAATAGAGGCTGGAACCGTATTTATCACGGGGCCTTGCAGGGCCTGTTTTACTGCCTGCGCTTTACGGCTGTCAGGGATACTTAGGATCAGCACTTGGGAGCACATAATCTGGCTTATGCTCATTGAAATAGCCCTGGACGGAACCTCTTCTATGCAACTAAACCATTTTTCGCCTAACTGTTGCTGGCGGCACGCATCATCCAGTGCAACCTGTAAATAGGGAACAGTGGTAGTAAAATCAGCTGGCGGATCGTTAAAGGCCAGATGTCCATTTTCACCAATTCCTGCGAAGCAAACATCAATAGCCTGTGCGCCGATCAACCTGTTCAGACGGTCAATCTCCAGATCGATATCTTCAGCAGAACCATTAACGCCGACAAACTGCTTCAATGTAGGGAGTTTTTCAACTACGCGTTCACGAAGATAGCGGCGAAAGCTTGCCGGATGATCGTCACTTAAACCAATGTATTCATCCAGATGGAAAATCGTCACTCGGGACCAGTCAATATCCGCCTGAATGAGATTTTCCAGCATTTGGAATTGGCTGGCACCGGTCGCAAGAATAATGGCAATGTGTTCTTTCTGAGCCAATGCTTGTTGCATGGCAAGGGTACCTGCTTCAGCGGCTTTCTGACCTAAAATATCTTTATTTTCTGCAATGATAATTTTCATCTTTACCTCATTAGTGAATTTTACGCTATTCCCTGAACGTCCATTAATGATGTTCTTTTAATCCCCTTGCCATTTGTACGGCCACTAAAGTCAACAAACTGCAAAACATGAGATAGCAAATTAAAAGAGTTGGCTCACCATCACCAAAGGTGATAAGCGCTGCGGCAATAACGGGGGTCGAACCGGCAAAAATAACGCTGTTAAGCTCCCGTGATAAAGCGATACCAGAGTAGCGGTACTGAGTTGGAAAGAGATTCGCAAGGAATGCGCCTTGCGCCCCAGACGTCGCGCCATGCCCAATACCGTAAGCAATACACATTCCGATGGTTGCCAGCACGATATTACCGCTATCAAGAAACCAAAATAATGGGAAAGCGAAAGCACCGAGGAAAATCGCGCCAAAAGAGAAGACCACGGTAGTACCATATTTATCGGCCATTTTTCCCATTATCGGCGTCATAATGGTATTGACCGTCACGGCAATCATCAGCGCCATCAAACCCTCAGATTTCGCCATCCCCAGCGTATTAGTCAGATAACTGATACTAAAAACGCTGAGCAAATACCCATTTGCCTGATGGCCTGCCAGGCTGAAGAAGCCGCAGATGAGGTTTTTCGGGCTATTAACGATCAACGCTTTAATAGGGACAGACTGGGTTTTCTTATTAGTTTCAGCTTTCTCCATTGATCTTACATATTCAGGGGTTTCATCCAGATGTTTACGGATATAAATAGCCACAATAAACAATACAATGGAGAACAAGAATGGAACACGCCACCCCCAGCTCATAAAGGCCTCATCCGGCAATTGCGTTACCAGAAAAAACGCCAGCGATGAAAGAAGAATAGCGACCCCGGTAGAGGCATTAATCAGCGAGGTATAAAAACCACGCTGTTTAACCGGTACGTATTCAGCAACAAAGGTTTGCGCCCCCGCGAGCTCCGCGCCCGAACCAAATCCCTGCATCAGGCGGATAACCACCAGCGCAATTGTCGCCCAAATACCAATATGGTGATACGTGGGTAACAGTCCCAACGCCAATGTGGCGATGCCCATTAATACCACAGCAAAAATCAAGGCCGGTTTACGTCCATAACGATCGCCAATATGGGCAATAATTACCCCACCTAAAGGACGAGAGACAAAGCCGACCGCAAAGGTTAAAAAAGCGGCCAGCGTGGCAATGGTTGGCGAAAGATTCGGAAAATAGAGTTTATTAATAACCAGTCCAGCAGCTGCTCCATACAGCGAATAGTCATACCATTCAATAACGGTTCCTGAAATGCTGGCGAACATAACTTTGCGGATCGTTTTCTTACTGGCACCCTGTTCTTCCGGGACATCCAGTTGGCTTACTCTGTCTAAATTGGCTTCACTCATTGCTCCCCCTGAATTTCTTTAAATAATTGTTTTCATGCAATAAAAAATTGCATGAGCTGGGTAACAAGCGGACATCAACCTCGCACAATCTGACGTTATCACTCTAAAAATAATTTTTGAACATGATCGTTCATAAATCAGGTTATAAATGTGACAGCGGTCATGAGATTAGGGTTCAAGGGGTAAAATCGGATACCAAAACGCATGATTGAGGGGACAGGATGAGAGCAAAAAACAGGCTGTAACAGGGCTGGAGATCGGCACAGCCTGATGACGCTTCGTTTATCAGGGCTACGGCTTACAAGCTTTAGTTGGCCGGATAAGGCGTCAGCGCCGCCATCCGGCAGGTAAAACAAAGCCTCCTATGTCTGACCGTTTTTAAGATTAAAACTCCCCTTTCCCGTTAACTCAGATCGGCAAGCGGCAGGCACAGGATCTGAGTTTTTGGGAATAACTTCGCGAAAATGGAGAGAAAACGGCGTTTTTTTTCAGTTAAGCTATGTTCATGCTTTGGCGCTACCCATGGTCAGATCCACTATTCAGGAACCCACCCATAATGGCAAAAAGTACCCCGCAGCTGCCGCTCGACCCACATATGTGTCGCAGCTATGAAAAAAAGTCGCGAAGTCCGCTGGCACTCTACTCTGAGTATCAGCGTATGGACGTCGAGCTGCGGGCGCCGCTGGCCATGAACTACAGCCACTGGCATGGTCAGGTTGAGGTGAATGTGCCGTTTGATGGCGATGTGGAGTACCTTTTCAATGACGAAGTGGTGAAGAGCAAACAGGGATTTATCACTCTGTTCTGGGCCTGCACACCTCATCAGTTGACGGATGCCGGGCATTGTAAACAGATGGCCATCTTCAACTTACCGATGCATCTGTTTTTGTCCTGGCCGCTGGACAGGGAACTGATTAACCACGTGACGCACGGAATGGTGATCACTTCGCTTGTTTCGCAGCAGTTGAGCGCATTTGAAGTGCAGCGTTGGCAGGGTGAACTCAACAGCGACAATGAGCAAATTCGTCAGTTAGCCATTGATGAAATCGCCCTGATGCTCAAGCGATTTAGCCTCGCTGGCTGGCGGCCGGTACTGGGTAACAAGACGTCACGCACCCAGAAAAACAGCATTTCACGGCATTCACAATTTTACGTTAGCCAGATGCTGGAGTTTATTGCCGCCAATTGCGACAAACAACTCACGGTCGATGCTATTGCCGAACACGTTAAGCTCAACCCCAATTACGCGATGGGTATTTTTCACCGGGTGATGCAACTAACCATGAAACAGTACATTACCGCAATGCGTATCAACCATGTGCGGGCTTTACTCAGCGACACGGATAAAACAATTTTGGATATCGCGACGATTGCAGGTTTTCGCTCCAGCAGCCGTTTTTACAGCTCGTTTCATAAATACGTCGGCATGCCGCCGCAGCAGTATCGCAAACTGAGCCAACAACGCCGAAATCATTCACCTTATGCCGAGGGGTAATTTATTCGCCAGACTCTCTCTTACCTTACTACCAAAATATAAGCACCAGAATAGCAGGTCAAAACAGATAATCTGCTGCAGTTAATAAAATAGGGTTCAGCCATGAGCTCTGGCAACTATGTTACTCAGACATGAGTGACCTGTAGCAGGTATTTATTTGACGTGTTCAACCATTAACGATTGGGATGGAATTATGGAATTAAATAGCTGCACCGCTAACAACAGAAAGCCATTGTCTTTCTTTTGGTCAGTTTTACCGATGGTTGTCATGCTGGGCGGAATTAGCATCGGGTATTTTATCTTTAATATTCGTGCTGAACCCATGATCCTGATGGGAACGGCAACCGCCTCGTTTATCGCCATCGCGCACGGCTACACGTGGGATGACATTCTACAATCTATTTGTAATAAAATATCTGAAGCGCTGCCTGTTATATTAATTGTTGCCAGTATCGGTTTCTTAATTGGCGCTTGGATGGTGTCAGGCACTATTCCAATGATGATTTATTATGGTCTGAAATGGATTAATCCGCAGTTTTTCTATATTTCAGCATTTATGCTGGGAGCGTTGATCTCAGTATGTACCGGCACTTCCTGGGGATCCATCGGCACCGTCGGGATTGCCATGATTGGCGTAGCAATTGGCCTGAATGTTTCGCTGCCGATTGCTGCTGGCGCTATTGTCTCCGGCTGCTGGTTTGGTGATAAGCTCTCGCCGGTTTCTGATTCAACCAACATGGCGGCGCTGGCTGCCGGGGTAAACCTGTACTCACATATCGGCCATCTGCTGTGGACCACCGGCCCGGGCTTTATTGTTTGCTGCGTTGTTTACAGCTATATGGGCATGGGCATTGATGCTTCGTCCAGCGCGCCGGCAAATATCACCAGCCTGATGAACTCTATCGGTCAGATTTATCACTTCAACATTCTGCTACTGCTGCCGCCGATCATCGTTTTGTATGGCTCACTATCAAAAAGACCACCAATCCCGATGCTCTTTTTATCCACAATCGTCTCAATGATTCTGGCATTAGTCTTTCAGCAATTTACCGCATCTTCGGTCGGTGAATCCGTGGTCAGCGGCTTTAAGCTCGCGATGCTCACCGGAGACAATCTGCCAACACTGTCTTCCGATGTTTCTCGCTTACTGGAACGCGGCGGCGCCATTTCAATGTTTAGCAGCTTCGTTACCGTTTTCAGCGCCTTCAGCTTTGCCGGAGCAATGAGTGCGACAGGCTCTCTACACACCGTGATAAACGCGCTTACTAAAGGCGTGAAATCCACATTTCGCCTGGTGGCTACCACAATTGTAACGACGGTCACCATTTGTGCCTGCACGGCAAATGGGACCTTGCCATTGCTGCTGTGTGGTGATGCCTTTAAAGAGGAGTACAAAAAACGAGGGCTTGCGACAAAGAATCTTTCGCGTACTACCGAAGATGCCGGAACCGTTGTCGAACCGATTATTCCCTGGTCTGCCTCAGGTGTTTATTGCGCCACGATGCTGGGCGTGGCAACGCTTGATTATTTGCCATGGGCAATCCTCTGCTACAGCGGGGTTATCTTTGCTTTGTTGTGGGCAGCAACCGGTATTGGCATTGCTAAATATGAACCCAACGAATCTACAGAGCATATGGTGGAGCAAAAGTCATAGGTTATTAATCGCTAAAATTAACCACCACCAGGGTTAATTACTATATCTATTAGATATACATAAACATTCTTCGCTGTATTGCGTTGCTTAAATTATTTTCAGAGACTTTCCAGGAGTCAGCAATGTCTTTGTTTGATGATATTGTCACAAGGGATGTGAATTGCCGTAAATACGGACAATTACAACAGATGTACGGTACCACCGATGTATTACCGCTGTGGATTGCAGATATGGATTTTGTAACGCCAGAGCCAATCATGAGCACGTTGCGTTCGGTGGTGTCACAACCGGTACAAGGCTATAACATGGATTATCCACAATGGAAAGAGTCCGTTATCGATTGGTATAAACAACAGTATAATACTGACATCAAGGCACACTGGTTACATTTTATTCCCGGTGTCATAAAAACTATCGTACTTTCTTTAATGGCGCTTACCCGTCCGGGCGATAATATTTTAACCTGTACGCCAATATATGACCCCTATCCTAATCTGGTAAAAACCAGCGGCAGGAATTTGATTCAAACGCGCCTCATTGAAAATGACGGTCATTACGAATTTGACTGGCATGATTTCAGCGAGAAGCTCAAGCAGTGCAAAATGTTTCTTTTCCCTTCGCCGCATAATCCGGGCGGTATGGTGTGGTCGCGAGAAACGCTGGAAAAAGTCAGTCACTATTGCAAGCTTGCTGGCGTCATTATTCTGTCTGATGAAGTGCACAGTGATTTAACGCTGCCCGGCAAGCGCCATCTGCCGTTTTTTACTCTCGACGAAGCGGCAGGCAGCCAATCAATCGTGCTGACCTCTATCAGCAAGACCTTCAATACCGCTGCGATCCAGGGCGGAATAGCCATTATTAAAAATGATGAATTACGCCATCAGTTTTATGGTTTCCTGGATAACTGCTACCTTGCCGAGACGCATTCCTTACAGCAGGCAGCCATTTACAGCGCCTTTACCCATTGCGGCGACTGGCACCAGAAATTATTAGCCTACCTGGCCGACAATGTGGCATTTGTTAAAAGTGAACTTGAACAGCACTGCCCTTTAATCTCAATTGTGTATGGCGGCGCATCGTATCTTCTGTTTCTGAACGCACAAGAGATGAATCTTAGCGATGAACAGCTAAACGTTTTTTTTGTGCATGAAGCAAAGCTTGGTCTGTCGCCCGGCGCGCAATATGGTCCCGGCGGCGAGGGCCACATGAGACTCAACGTTGGGTGCCCGCGCCCGGTACTGGTAGAAGCGATGAACCGGCTTAAAGCGGCGTACGAAAAACGGCAGAGAGCATAACGCACAGCACACTATTCGCCCCACTACTGTGGGGCAAAATTATCCAAAGATGTTGCAGAACTGCTATAAACTCTTTCCCTTCCGTCGGCTGGTGTTAAACTGGAAAGTGTGATCTTCATCATAACCTGCTTAAACAGAGAAAAGAGACACTGCTATGCAACATATCATTGAGGGCTTCCTCAACTTCCAAAAAGAGATTTTCCCTCAACGTAAGGAACTCTTTCGCAGCCTGGCGTCCAGCCAGAATCCTAAAGCGCTTTTCATCTCCTGTTCCGATAGTCGTCTGGTGCCAGAACTCGTTACTCAGCAAGAGCCCGGACAGCTTTTCGTTATCCGTAACGCCGGGAATATCGTACCGTCTTTTGGACCGGAACCAGGCGGCGTTTCCGCGACTATTGAATACGCGGTAGTGGCACTTGGCGTGACGGATATCGTCATCTGCGGGCACTCCAACTGCGGCGCGATGAAAGCCATTGCCGATAGCCAGCCTCTGGATCCGATGCCTGCTGTCGCTCACTGGCTGCACTATGCCGATGCCGCGAAAGCCGTGGTCGAGAAGAAAACCTGGGATAACCCAATCGATAAAGTTAACGCCATGGTGGAAGAGAACGTTATCGCACAGCTCAACAACATTAAAACGCATCCTTGTGTCGCGGTTGGCTTGCGAAACAACGCGCTTCGTCTGCACGGATGGGTTTATGACATCGAAAGCGGTGAAATCCGTACCCTGGATAAAAACAGCAAAACCTACGTTTCTCTTGCAGATAACCCGCAGGTGCATTTCGAGTAAATCATTCACTGGAGCAAGGATGCTCTGGATAGCTTTTACCTACTTTTGTGCTATAGACAAAAAACACACTTGCGACTAGCTTTAAAATAGCCACTGGTGTTCCCACATCGGTTTTCGCACATTAATATAACATTGCGGCAGGTCTCATGCACTGAGTCGCAAACGGCCGTTCATACATGGTGCAGGCGATAAAAGGAGCCGGTACGAATGCAAGCAAAAATAAAAAGAATAATAAATATGTTATTCTATCATGAGTCGTGGGATATCATGATTATTAAGGATCACGGCACACACTTATTCCCAAATAATACGCTGGAAATATTAAGTAAATCAGCCGCACAGCAGTTAAAAAAGAAATATACGTTTCAGGCCGATCCTTTTCTTATTGAAAAAGACGACAAACTCTATGTTTTTTATGAAGCTTTTAGCTTTCGCAACTCGAAAGGCACGCTCCGATGCCGCATTCTTGATCGTGAACTGACTGAAATTGATGATGTGAAGCTCGAAGGTTTTGACGACCTGATGTGTCATTTGTCATTTCCCTTCCTGATTAATATCAACGATCAGCTCTTCATGATTCCTGAGTCATCAGAAAGAAAAGAAGTAATACTGTTTCAGTCGGTAGAATTTCCAGCTCGCTGGAAGCAAATTAAAGTTCTAATCTCTGATACCGAAGTAACCGATAACATTTTTCTTTCAATGAATGAGACCTGCTATCTGATGTCCACCACCATGGATAATAAAATAATTATTCATTCAGCAGAGCATCTTTACGGACAGTGGCAGCGAATTACTCCTGCCTTGAAGGTGAGCAACCCTCATCATCGTGGAGCGGGCGCTCCTTATCTTGTCGATAACAAAATGTATTTTCTCACCCAGGAATGCACGCCTGAAACCTATGGAAAATCTATCTACATCAAGGAATTAGTCACCCTGAATAACGCTAATTTTGATGAGAATCTGATCGAACAAATCAACTCGTCGATCAACCACAGTGACGGTGTCCACACGCTGAATTTCTCAAGTAACTATATTGCTTATGATACAAAAATAAACAAATTCAGCTTTTTATCTATACTTAAAAAAATATCTTACAAGTGTATGGTGAGGTATCGTAACTATTATCTTACCAGGCGTCACCCATAACCTTCTTCCAGGGCAGTGACGTGAATTAATGCCCATTTTGATAGCATTTTTCTGGAGTCTGTATGGCAATTCTTGTCACTGGTGGTGCAGGTTATATTGGTTCACATACTGTGTTAACGCTACTGGAAAGAGGCGATGATGTCGTAGTCATCGATAATCTGGCGAATGCGAGCCGAATCTCGCTGGACAGGGTCGCGGAGCTCACCGGAAGAGAACCCATTGTCTATATCGCCGATGTTCTCGACAGACAGGCATTGAAAAATATTTTCGCCAACCATAACATCACCGATGTCATTCATTTTGCCGGGCTAAAATCGGTTTCAGAGTCGATAAAAGCCCCCCTCGCCTACTATGAAAACAACGTCACCGGTACGCTGGTTTTACTGGATGAGATGCTGGCCGCAGGCGTTAATCGATTCATTTTTAGCTCATCAGCTACAGTATATGGCAATCCGGAAAGCGTACCGCTGAGCGAGCAATCGCGTACGGGCGGAACCACCAATCCGTACGGCACCTCTAAATTAATGGTCGAACAAATCCTGGCCGACTTCTCACGCGCGCAACCCGATTTCCGCATTACCTGCCTGCGCTATTTCAACCCGGTCGGCGCCCATCCATCGGGTCGGATTGGTGAAGATCCTAACGGTATCCCTAATAACCTGGTTCCGTACATCTCCCAGGTCGCGATTGGTAAGCTGGAAACCGTGTCGGTGTACGGTAATGATTATCCCACTCCCGACGGCACCGGCGTGCGTGATTATATCCACGTAATGGATTTAGCGACCGGCCATTTAGCCGCACTGGATTGCCAGAACAAAGGCGCTGCCTACAAGGTGATTAATCTCGGTACCGGAGTCGGTTATTCCGTAATTAATCTGATTGAGGCGTTTGAAAAAGCGGCGCAGACAAAAATAAACTATCAGTTTGTCGACAGAAGACCCGGCGACATTGCCGAATGTTGGTCTGACCCGTCACTGGCATACAAAGAGTTAGGCTGGAAGGCCATCTATAACCTTGATGAAATGATGCGTGACACGTGGAACTGGCAAAAAAATAACCCGAATGGGTATCACATCTGATGTATGCGGCAACGCGCCTGACCGCCAGGCGCGTTGCCGTGCTGGGTTAGCGTGCCGTTATCGTTGATACGCGATACCAGCCGCTGCTCTGCTTACCCTGGTTGGCGAAGTTAATTCTCGGCGCACCGGATTTATCCAGCATCGCGACCTCAATCACGTATTGCCCTTTCGCCAGTCCTCCCGGCATGGGCAAGGCATAGCTGACCTGATAAACACCCGGGAGCCAACGTCGTATATCATCCGCCGCATTCCCCTGCGCCACCACTTTATTAGCTTTATCCACCACACGAAATGCCAGCGTGTAGGGCAGATAAATCGGGGCGATACCTTCGTTATACCACGTGCTGTTTAATGTCAGCGTTTGTCCGCCGTCCCACACGGATTCATGGCTTAGAGACGCTAAGCGAAACCGATAGCCTAGTTTACTCAGCGCATCGTCAACAATCGGTCGATAATCGCTGGGAATCGCCCTCGATTTCAGGTTAATAGTGCTGGCGTGCTGCTTGATCGCCCAGTCAAAAATGCCCTGCACTTCGGCGCGCGTATAGTGGAAGGTATTCTTCCAGTCCTGCATATATGAACAGATTTCCAGACTAACCGGCGCACGTTTCCAGGCGTCATTAAACCCTGAATAACTCTGCTGCGCGGCCAATATTCGCTGCGGATAATCATCAGCCATATGGTTCCAGGTGTTTGAAAATACGCGCAGATCGCCCCAGCAGTCCGCCCGCCATCCCGCACCGCGCGCCACCGCATTCGCCAGGCTTTGCCCACCGCTCATTAACATAATTTTCGGCGTCGAAGGGAAGGCAGAAAAATGCATTGCGACGTAGCGGTCCAACTGCGCGGTGGTGTACCGTTCCAGCAGTGGCTGCAGATTAGAGAAATTGCTGTTATGCCATTCACCCCATGCCCCCACCATGCCGATATCCACAAACGCAAGATTCTCATTGCCGTCGTAGCGTTTTCCGAATGCGTTCAGCAGACGCTGGCTGTACTCAATAAACAGAGGGTCGTCTAAGTCTGGAATAAATGTTTTGTTATCGGGCGTCCAGGTGCCTTTCACGCCTTTTTTAATCAGCCAGTCGGGAATTTTTGTACCATCCCCCGGGTCAGCTAGCGCCATAAACCGCAGTCCAACGTTCATCGCGGGACGATGCGCCGCCGCGTATTTGAAGGCATCATCCACCAGCGCAAAATTATACTGACCTTCAATGGGCTCCAGGTCTCGCCAGTAAAACCGCTCGTACTCAAACCCGGTATTGGGATAATCAGCCAGCCCCAGCGTTTCACCATATCCCTGATGAAAACTTGCCACGCCAATCCCTGGATTGGTCAGCGGGCCAGTCAATGCTTTGGGGGTAACGGTCGTTAATGCGGAAATGACCGTCAACGGAAAGGACATCAACAACAGCGCAGAAACCCATTTACACTTCATCGCAGTGACGCCCTCCACAGGTTTGTTAACGCTAGCGGTCTTTCAGGCTTAACCACCAGTCCCAGATACCTACATGAAAATTTTGGAACACATCAATACCTAACGCGGATTTGATCATATACAGCGTCAGCAATACGCAGCAGGTGACGAACAACACGGCAATCAGCAGCAAAAAAGTTAGCAACATTCTCGACAGGGTCGATTCCTGGCGGTGCTGGCGGCGTAAATCTCTGCCAAACAAAAAAACCAGATAATAACGCTTACTGAAAAAAGGAAAGCTTCGGCGAATATCGATCTGATGCCGCGAAGCCAGCGTCGATGCCAGGATAGCATTTTCCACCCCTTCCTTTTGTTCAGGGGTCAACCCCTCAACAATCGACTCATCAAGATGAGAATAAAATCGTTCGATGACGGGAGGACGATTTTGAGGACTGGTCAAAATTAACCTATATCTTTATCAATGGAGTGATAGACGTTAACCGTCTTTTTGGCGATTTCATGCCAATTGTAGTTTTGTAAATATACACGATAGTCCACGCTATTGGTTGTCGCCCACTGGGTTAATTTCTCGGCCAGACTGGCCACATCCCCCACCTTAAAATAGGCCTCGGCGGGCAGTTGAACTTCAAGATTAGCCGGAATATCACTGACGACGGCAGGAAGAGAGAATGACATCGCTTCCAGTAGCGCAATGGGCAATCCTTCATGGTATGAAGGCATCACAAACAGCCTGGCCTGCGAAAATACCGCCTGCAGCTCATCACCCCGTAAGAAACCGGTCATCACGACGCCTGGCGTGTCCGCGGCAAGCTTTTTGAGGCGCACGCTGTATTCGGTCGGATGATCCGCATCGCCAATTAACACTAACGGCATGGTCAAACCGCTGCGCTGATAGGCGGCGATGGCATCATGCATCCCTTTTTCTTCCACAAATCGCCCAACCACCACGAGGTAGTTTTTCGGCTGCAGCCCAAAGCGGGAGAGCGTATTGTCGATGGTCAGATCAGATAACAATCGCGGCTCGTTTACGCCATTGTGAATTAAATGTGCATCATAGCGACCGTGTTTTTTCTGGATCAGTTGATTAATAACGTCAGAAATCACAATCACTTCGTTGGCATATCTCACCGCCCAACGCTCACCGAGTAGCAATATTTTTTTGGCAACGAAACCCCATTTCTGCCGATCGTAATCGGGCCCATGGTGGGTAAAAACCACCTTCTTCCCTAACACGCGTAATAATGGGATCACAAGGCCTGGTCCAATAGCATGGACATGCACAATATCCGAATGGTCGATACTTGTCCTAAACGCCGCTAAAACGGAATGGACAATCGCTTCCAGCGAGCGCTTTTTGGGCGCCCACAGCGCGTAGGTTTCGACTTTCTTATATACCGATCGTTTGTAATTTACATATGGCGAGCGAGCAATCACGCAAATATCCACGTCGAACTGCTGCTTAATGGCAGGATATAGATTCTGACAGTGTGTCTCTACACCGCCCAATACATCGGGAATACCACGCGTTCCAAAAACCGTTATTTTTTTACTCATACTATGGCCTGCTCAGCAGTTCTTTATAGAGCGCCTGGAGGGTATCCATATGTTTACTCAGCGCATATTTTTCACTCAACCGCGCACGACCAAGTAAGCCCATGACCCGCGCTTTCTCTGGCGAGTCGGCCAGGGCATCCATCGCATTAGCTAACTCCTGCGCATTGCCCGGTTCGAATAAAATCCCTTCGATACCGTCACGAATTTGTTCGGGGATGCCGCCAATGCGCGACCCGATAACCGGCTTGCCTAAGGACATCGCCTCTAATATCGCCATTGAACAGTTTTCATAGCATTCTGAAGGCAGGATCACCGCCCGCGCATGTTTAATAAGGTTGTCGAGGGCTTCCCCTTGTTGCACATAACCTAAAAACTCAACGTCCGGGTATTTGGCGGCTAACTCATCGTGCAGCGGACCGTGACCCACAATTTTCAGCGGCGCTTTGTTCTGCATTTTCTCATGCGCCGCCAACAGCGTTGCCACACCTTTTTCACGGCTCAGGCGACCGAAGTACAGCATATAACCCTCGTCGCTTACCTCATCCAGGGGACGGCTGTCATCAACGCCATTGACGATGACATCAATACGCGAATTCGGCAGCGTACGCAGTAATACCCCGCGTAAAAAGACGCTTGGCGACACGATCACATCCAGCGCCTGGTAATTTTGCGCAATATACTGCCAGGTCGCCTCCAAAGAGAGCAGAAGACTTTTTGAGGCAGACCCTTCCTGGCAACGATACCTGAAAGCATTAAAAACCGTTCCGGTGATACAGGAATCACACACCTTGCCGTCGCGCAGCATGGAATAGGCGGGACAGACTATCTTATAGTCATGCGCGGTCAGCACTGTTTTGCAGCCAAAATTGCGGGCAACTTTAATTAACGCCGGCGTTAACTGATGGTAAATGTTATGAAAGTGGACGATATCCGGACGCTCTTTTTGTAGTAGCGCCAGCATCTTTTTGCAGGCCTGCGAATTATGAATAAAGTTAACCGCCGTTTTGAGCCCACCCAGCAGATTGCTTTCTTTGTGATAGTCCACATTGCTGACGAAATAATCCGCATAGTCTGAAGGGAAATTTTTCTCATGCTGCATCGAGAAATCAATAACCTGCACACCAGCCTGTTTCAGCATATCGCGCTCTTGAAAATAAACCGTTTCCGCGCCGCCTTTAATGAAAAAAAACTTATTCACTAATAAAACTTTCATTGCGCCAGCCTTAGTTATTCATGAATGATTTTACTGTCAGGCGGAGTCAACGGATCGCGTACTGGTTTAGTCAAGCCTTTAACCAGTCCGGCAGAAAGCACGGCCAGGTTCATTACGCTCTGCAATCCGTTCAATAACGATCGATTCTGCACGGTTTTCAGGACAATAAACGCAAGCAACGGCAAAAATGCAATGTCGAAAAGTTCGAGATTGAAGGTCACCGCCGCAATGAACAAAGCAATCAAATAAACAGAAAAAATCGCCTCGTTCCTGACCATTTTTAACGCTTTGCCGAAATAAGGTTTTCCCCAGGCACAACGTAAAAGCTCGCCCGGAGCCTGATAGTATCCGCTTTTCCAGCGGTGCTTGAGCATCTGAAAGGTCGGCATAGTATGGGAAGTATGAATAAAATACGGAATATTCAGACGACGCAGTTTATAACCCGCATCGAGCAAACGCAGGCCCAGTTCGGCTTCTTCATAAGCGTGCAAATTACGGTTGGTAAGATAACCAATTTTTTCAATTGCAGATCGACGATATAACCCGCCACCGCCTAAATGGTCACTATCCCCGAGCGGATAAATTTTATTAATACGCTGCTTACGCGATTTAAATTCATAGTTAACGGCATCGTCCATTTCAACGGTTCCCGCGACGCCTGCATATTCCGGCTCAGCCTGCAAAAATGCGACAGCTTGATCCACAAAGCCCTCTTCCAGCTCCATGTCGCCATCCATCAGTAGCAGATATTCCCCTTCACTATACAGATAACCTAACTGATGCCCGACGCCGCAGCAGCGATCGTCTGGGTTAGTTAAGGACACCACGGTCGCCCCTTTATCGATAGCAAGCTGTTGGGTGTTATCCGTTGACAGACTATCTGCCACTATAATTTTATGTGGATAATCAACAAGCTGCCGGCGAATACTGTCGATCGTTTTCTCAATACATTCAGATTCATTGAGTGTTTTAATACTCACTGAAATAAACGGTTTTTGGTCCATACAATTACCCTACACAGCGAAGGACGGTTCGACGAATCACTAAACTTGATCCTAGTGATAAATAGAACAGGAATTGTAACATCGGTGTAATCATCAGTATCTGGCTGTAAGGTAAGCTAATTAAGCAACTGATAGCAAAAGCGTTAAACGCCGGTGCAAAGCTCAATAACTGGAGGTCCTGCTGGTCCAGTTGTTCAAGCGTCAGTAATGGCTTTGGCTGACAAACTTTCAGGATATAAATGAATAAGCTAATAAAGAGTAACGTGCCGATCACCCCAACTTCCCACAGCAGCATACTCAGGGAAGTCGAGTCGAGAATTAAGTTATAGATGATATTCAAAAAGCCCGGCGACACCGTACTCCCGCTGTTAGTGGCGTTGAGCCCGTAACCAAATAACGTTCCTGAAAGCCCCCACAGATCGTTATTTTTTAACCAGAACAAAAACGTCGTAAAGCGCCCTAACTCCCCGGTAGACATAATGTAGTTCGGGTCAAAAATATAGCTTAAGGAGTCGATGAAAATGCTTAGCGAGCTTTTCGAGGGATCGCCGCCAAACGCGGAAGAATAATAGTACGCGAGGATCACGATCGACAGGCTAATCAGCAGTAACATGCCTGCCACAATAACCAACAGCGTCTTCAGATTGACCTTACTAACGTCTTTGACGTAGCTCGGTGAGATCCACACCCACGCCAGAAACAGAGGCGAAAGCAGAATGACGAACTTCACTTCGCCAATGATACAAAGCCCGATCCCCAGAACAATGTGCAACGCCATTGACTTAAACGAGGTCAGCCCATGCTTATACTCAGAGACTTTTAACAACATAATCAACAGGCAAAACAGGCCCATCGCGGCAGTGTTACCGCCCCCCATGGGGTCTCCGCCAAACGTGCCAACCACGGAGTCCCATTTCTCATCTTCACCACGCACCGCGACGCGCTGGGGAACGACCAGTAAAACCTGATAAATCATTACCGGGATCTGCGCGTAAAACACCCAATACAGATAGCGCGTTGCCCGATAAATCTGCGATTCCCGGCAAAATCCCAGCAGCAAACAGATCATCACCAGCGACAATGCAATTTCGTTTTTAAATGCCACAATCGCGACGGTGATCCCGCCCTGAATCAGCGTCGATGTTCCAGCCAGCACCAGGAACGAGAAATACAACGCCAGGACAATCGTCTCCTGCGCATCCAGTTGCAGCGAGCTATCACGCGTCTGCATCACCAATAATCCCACCATCAACAGGGTCAGGAAAAAGGGGATCCACAGCACCGACTGCATGCCGGTAAAGTATTGCACCAGACCACACAGGATTAGCGTGACAAAGGTATAAACCTGCAAATAGTATCCGGTATTCAGCGTCATAGTATCACCGGCTTATCTTTCAGGAGATTGGCTCGCTTATTCATTTTCAGATAAATGAAGGCGTAGCGAATAAATGTCAGTGAAGAAAACAGGATAACCGACGTGGCATAATCTTTATAAAAATAGGGAATGACGACAAAAGCGAATAACACGATCGCCAGCTGTTCCAGTTGGATGCGCAGAAAATAGCGGTGGGAGCCAAAAATAAGTTCAATCACCGTCAGAGGGCTTATCGCCAGTGCCGGGAACAAATAGGGCAACATGTAGCGCGACGTTTCAATGGAGTTAATCCAGTCTTCGCTAAAGCCCAGACGCATCACTATCGGATAGAAAATAAACACCCCAAGGGTACAGATGACACCCAGCACCAACAGCAGCATCCGCACCCTGGTATATTCCTGATAATTAAAGGTGTTATTTCTGAAATCGATAGACCACTTGGAAAAAATAGTATTGCGCACCGCGTTGCCAATGATCACCACCGGCGCCAGGCAAAAGCGGCTAACCACGGAAAAATAACCCGCCGTCAGCGCCGAGAACCAAAAGTTAATCAGCATAACCGGCAAATTGCTGCTGGCCATCGCCAGCACTTCCGCACTGCCCACTTTGGTAATGTGATGAATATTCTGTTTGAAAAAATGCCAATTACTGGCGGGTCGCAGATGTCGGGCCGCCACCGCCCGAATATCAAACGAGTGCAAAATACAGCTAATGGTCAGCGCCATCGTTGCACAGGCCCATGACCAATAAAACAGTTGCACATGATGCGTAGCCAGAACCGAAAGTAATACCACCACCGAGACAGAAATGCGCTGGAAAATCAGAAAACGAAAATTGGCCGTGCGTAGCGACAGGTTTTCCGAGATTAAAACCCATGCCGTTGCCAGCGTCAGCAGATAGAGGAACAAGATGTTCTGATGAAACAGCCACGCGGTGAGCACAGCGTACGGTAAGGCAATGATCGTGCTTTGGAGCAGGCAAAATACAACGTTTTGTACCAGTTCGTCGTCGTGCTGTTTTGGAATTAAAAGCTGCGATGCAAAGGTACATACCTGAGCGCCCACCACGGCGATACTGTAGTTGAGCGCATAAAGCCCCACTTCAGCCATATCGTACTTGTGTGAAATCAACCAGATAGACAGCGCACCAATCAACTGCGAGATGACTGATGAACCGGCTATCGTGGAAGCGCTCTTCAGTAGACTCATACGCGGCCTGGCGTCGTCATCAGTTGATCGGTACTGAAGTTGAGTGAACGCAGACCTTCTTGCGTCTCAAGATCTTTTTCTTCAACTGCATTGAGCACCGCGCCAATCACAACACCGTTATTTTCCTCGATCTTATCCAGCGCGTTGGCGATTTGTCCCGCCGATCCGGCCCCGGCTTTCACAATGAAAACAACCCCATCGACGGCACGTTTGATCAGTTGAACATCCTGACTCTGATTCACAGCAGCAACATCAATAATGATGCGCTGATAATGCGATTTCAGCTCGCGCATTAAGGGTTCAACGTGCTCCGACGACAGCATCAGTAAAGAAGAGATGGTGCTCTTGCCGTGCGGGATAAAGTCGAGATGATCACTGAGCGTGATCCGCGCCTGTTCAAGCTCAGTCTCCCCGCGCAGCAGTTCCGCTACGCCTGCGGATGTGGCTGATGCCAGCTCTGAAGAGAGCCCGCCAGTGTTAAAGAAATCCGCATCAATAAGCAGCGTTTTCTGGTCGAAGCTAAAGGAGTTCGCTAACAGATTCGCTAACAAAGAACGCCCATCGCCATGCTCCGTCGACGCCACGGCGAGCGTCTGTAATGGTCGATTATCCAGCATAATCAGGGTACGGATACCGTGCACAATATCGGCATTTAGCGGGTTCTTCATGATCATGTCCCGCACCTGCGCGCGCCCAGAAGTTCCGCTAAAACGACGGATTTCACCCAGCGGAGCAACATTGAGCCGTTTTTTCATGCGACTCAGGGTTGCGATTGAGTTATCCATCGCCGCTTTGACAATGAAATACATGATGCTGAACACGACCACCAGCATGACCACCATCACCAACAGCAGTGATTTATTCGGTTTCGCCGGTTTTAGCGCGGGTACGGCAGGGTCGTATAACACCGCATCGGCACTCACGCCGGACAGCGATAGCTCCTGAGTACGCTGATAAAGCGATTTATACAGGTCTTCCATTTTATCTAACGATAGTTTTTGGCTGTTATAAGCATCCCGCTTAGACGCCATTTTCTGGAAGACCTCTTTCTGCTGCGCCACCTGCTGCTGATAGTTCTTTTCATCCGCCAGCGCCGCCAGATATTGCTGGCGCAAACCGACTTTCAGCTCTCCCAACACCCGTCCTGTCTGGCTTTGGATCGACTGAACATCGGCCTCGGCTTTTAAAATAGCGGGGTTTTTTGGCCCATACACTTTGCGTAGTTCAGACAAGGTACGCTGCGCCTGAATCAACGCAATGCGCAAATCCTGGATCTGAGCGTGGTTAGAGACTGAAGGCAGTGAGATAACGCTCTCAACGGACTTCCCTCCCCCGTTCACCTCGTTATAGACGGATTCAGCCGCAACACGACGCTGGGTCGCATCGGCCAGGCGATTGGTCACGATACTTAACTGTTCGGTTTCAAAACCATCAATACCGCGGAAGGTCAGCAGCCCGGCGTTTTTCAGATAGCTGTCCATCTCTTCTTTTTGCTTGGCTATCGACTTCTGAATCTCTTCCATTTTTTCATAATTCAGTTCGCGGGCTTTCTCTGCTTTCAGACGCTTTTGTTCCACCGTATAGTTGATGAAAGCCTGCGCGACGCCGTTGGCAATATCAGCCGCAACCTGAGGCGAAGTTGATTCATAGGTAATGGAAGCCAGATTCGTCGTGCGAATACCGATGACATTCAGGTTTTTCGATAACGTTTTCAGCGCTTGCTCCATTCTCAGCTGCCGACCTTCACTGCTATCGGCCCCCTGAGCACCGGCTTTTTCCCCGGTAAACTCCGGGTTTTCATCCAGCTTCATATCGCGCACGGCTTGCTCAAGCACAATCCGCGAATGCATCAACGCATATTGCGTTTCGTAGTAACCACTGCGCGTTGAATCGAACCCATCAACCTGTGGAAACGGAGAAACGTTATCGGCCTGCGCTTTGATCAGCACCGTCGCCGTTGAAACATACTTTGAGGACATCATGCTGATTAACGGATAAGCCACAACCCCGGCTACAATACCGGCCAGCGCGATTTTCCAGGCGTTCTTTTTCAGCTCTTTGGCAAAGCGGGAGAATTCGACCGTGCTTTCTCGTTTTTTGCCGTTTTCCACTATTGATAGTTTCATCGTCAGAAGAACCCCATGCCAATAATCACGACATCCCCAGGATGAACAGAGTGCGTTAAATCAACATTCTCCAGCAGCTGATTGCTACCTGACAGACGAATGTTGATATCTTTTCGGTCAGCACGATCTGTAAACCCGCCCGCCTGCGCAATAGATTTCTCGACGGTAAGTCCTGGCTCCCAGGCGAATCCATTCGGACTTTTCACTTCGCCAGAAACATAATATTTACGGAACTCGGCAATACTCACCGTCACCATCGGAGTTGTAAAATAATCTCCGGTCAGGCGTTGAGTTAATTCGTTGGTCACTTGATCGACAGTTTTATCTTTTAATTTAAGAGCGCCAACAAACGGGAAATTGATCTCCCCACTCTTATCCAAAATAAATCGCATCGTCATATCGGGTTGACCATGAACAGCGATATTGACAGTATCCCCTGCCCCAAGTCGGTAATCCTGCTGAACAGTAGCAGGATCGTCCATTAATCTCGGGCTGGACGTTGTGCATCCGACCATCAGGATACTGAATAGCAAAACCGCGCACAGTTCTATTATTTTCATTTTAGATCTGAACCTTAGCTTTAAGCATAATCATAGAATTATCATAACCCAACGTTCTAATGACTTCCTGATTGTCGTTGGGACCGATATAAAACGAATCAGTATCCTTATTCGAATTCAATGTATCTATTTGATATTTAATCTCAAAATTAACTGACGGCGTGTAGTCATAGCTCATGGTTACGCTAAATACCCCATCTTTATCATGCCGATCCTTATTCTGTTTTTTATAGTCTTCTGAAGTGTATGAGTAATCCAGCAAGGTAGAAAAACGGTTGCCTAACCAGAAATGTTGATAAGAAAGACCATACTGGGTCACTAAAATATAACCCCCAACTTCCGATGGGTCTTTAATGCTTTGCGCCGAGTGAACCGTGAAAACAGACTGTTGTAACGGTTTCCACTCCCCTTTTATGTCCCAGTTTAGACCATTAAAATCATGCGAGTTTGCGTTGTTTTCAAATGTCTTGTACAGCCATGAAATATTCATGTCGACATTGGTTTTTCCCGTCAACTGCGACTTCAGGCCATACAGCAAATAATACTCATTAGTGTCTTTTTCTGAGTTGTTATCATAGCGACGCTGGTTAGTAATAAAGCTATAGCGAAAACGCGTTCTGGATGTGTATTGGTCAAAAATTTCTGCCACCAGGCTATTTTCGTGCCATTCCTGTTCCTGAATATAATTGTAGAAATCTTCACTACTGTCCTGGACATCAGACGTATTGCCGAAGGTCAGTTTTTTGTACAACAACGCCAGTTCCGCTTTTCCGCGCCCATCGGGTGCGCCGTAGCTGTAGCGCAATTCACTGTTGATAAAATTCGTCGTCAGCGGAGATTTAATCCCATACTGCTCGAACTGCCCAGGGAGAAAACCTTCGGTGATACCACGACCGCGGGACTCATGCCCAAGCGTATCCTCCAGATTGAGGGTTAAGCCATGCTTGAGCCCATACCGCCAGGCGCCGTTAAAACGAAAAAAATGGTCGTTATAGTTATCCGCGGAATCGCTTGAGTAATTACGATAATCTCCGGAGTACATCAGCAAATACTTATCCTGACCGCGTTCTCCGCTCATACTCAGAACGGGCGCCGCGCTCTGAAACGAGGAACCGATAGCATCGCTGCTATGTGGCTGATAAGTCACGTTATCATTATAACCATAGTCCACAGCGACCTTGCTCTGGAAGTCGATCCCTGCAAAGCCAATGTGTGATTTCGGTGTTAAATCAGCCCATGCGGGCTGCGATATCACGATTCCGGTAATAACGAGTAATTTAGTATGCATTCTTACCGACAAATCCTTTGAAAATAGTTTTAATAATAATTTTTATATCCAGCCATAACGACCAGTTTTGAATGTACTCAATATCGTACTGAACCCTTTTTTCCATCTTATAAAGCGCATCGATTTCCCCGCGGAAACCGTTAATCTGCGCAAGCCCGGTGATCCCAGGCTTAACTTTATGGCGGATCATGTAATTTTCGACCTGTTTGCGGTACTGCTCATTATGCGTAACCGCATGAGGTCTGGGGCCGACAATCGACATACTTCCCTGCAATACGTTGATAAATTGCGGCAGTTCATCCAGCGAAGTACGGCGTAAAAAGCTCCCGAATTTGGTTACCCGTGGATCGTTTTTCGTAGCCTGAATAACCGTGTCGGCGTTCTCCATGACGCGCATTGAGCGAAACTTCCAGACCTTAATTTTTTGTCCGCTAAGACCATACCGATCTTGTTTAAAAAACACCGGCCCGCGGGAAGTGAGTTTGATTCCAATGGCAATTGCCAACATCAGCGAAGAAATCATCACCATAATGATGCTGCCAAGCACCAAATCTTCCGCCCGCTTGATAAATGAACCCGCCCCTTCAAACGGCGAACTAAAGATTCCGATAGTTTGCAGGTTGTGAATGGAGCGCAGCTTGGACATGTTGTTACTGTAGGTATAGAAGTCAGGAACAATATAGGTGTCTACAGTGGTGTCCGACATCATCGCTAAAAAATGACGAATACGGTGTAAAGCGACCATCGGTAAGGCGATGTAGATTTCGTCTATATTTCCCTGCCGGGCTTCCTCAACCAGATTGATCACCGGGCCACGGAAGGGGCTTTTCACCTTATCTACGATATCGCCGCAGCGGGATAAGGCGCGCTCATCGTAAAACGCCAGATCGAGTGTGATATTGGCGTATTCATTCATTAACGCGTTTTCTGCAGCCAGGCCATTGTCGGTCAGACCAATAATCGCCACGCGCATACTCTTTTTCGTTGAATATTTAAAAATGAAAAAGCGAATGTAATAAAGAAAAGGTAATGGGATAAAGTACCAGTAAATAATGGCTGAATAAAATGGTGAAGGCAGTTTGTCGAGGTAGCCGAGTGATTCGGGTTCAGCCACCGTCATGCTGACCAGTTCGTTAAAAAAAATCGCCAACAGCGTACAAAAAACCAACCGTTTTTGATTACGTAAACCGATCGTCTTGATCTTTTGTTGATACATTTTTATGTATTCAGCAAACAGCAAGAAAAAGACTGAGAAGAGAATACTCAGAATGGCAATGGTGTTAAATGGCGCCAGACCTAACAGATGGGCGCTAAAAACCAACGTCGCATTGATTACAATGAAATCGACCAGTTTTAAAAAGACTGGATATCCTTGGCTGCTAATCTTTAGCGATTTTTTAAGCATATCTCAGCCCATTATTTATTGATCTTTAATTGTTTTTTTCTCATTTATGTTGCTAATTATATCACAAGTCTAAAAAACGCAATGGCACATTGTCAGTAAATGTAAAAAATAATGTCTCTTACTGTGATAAATATCCCGAGCACAATCATATCTATATGATTTTGATGATGATTGAGTCAAGAAAAGTTTTAGCCAATTCAGCAAAAAAGATGACTTTTAACAACACTTTTGCTATTGACAGGTAACAATTCGTGGTCTATGAAAAGTGATTTATGTATGATAAATAACGCAAAAGTTTAGTTTAATTGACGCTAAATTGCTGTTAAATACAGCAAGTAAAATATAATTCACGGCCTCGCGGCGAAATTTAAAATTACAATAACAATACAATTAATTACTTTTAATTATATTAATACCGTTCGCATCATCAAAAAGATATTTCAGCTCGCTACGCTTAAAAATCGCACCCGCACGCTTAACCCGCCTAATGCTTCGCTCCGTGAGAGCTGAGGGTGCGTGCGGTGCAGACGAGCAATATCGTTGACCAGCGCGAGTCCGATCCCGGCACCGGGAACATTACCGACGTTATCAAGACGATGAAACGGCAGCAGCGCCTGATGCACCATCTGCTCATCAATACCCGGCCCGCTATCTTCAACCACCAGCACCACCACCTCTCCTTCTCGCAGCAATCGGGCAGTCACCACACCATGCGGCGGCGTATATTTCAGTGCGTTATCCAGCAGATTTCCGCTCAGTTCGCCGAGCAGAACTTCATCCCCCTCAATCCACACCGCGTCCTGCTCTCCTTCATAGCCCAGATCGATCCCTTTACTACGCGCCTGCGCCAGCCGGGTAAAACAGCTGCTTTGCACCACCTCATACAAATTAACCGGCGAGAAGTGCCTTTCTCCTTGCTCTTTGCGCTTCACCGCCGACAGCTGTAACAGCCTTTCAGTCAGTTGAATGGTGTTATCCAGCGTGGCGCTCATGGCTTGCAGACTCTCATACCACTGCTGCGGCTGCTGGCTGGCGAGGGCCACCGAGGCCTGGGTTTTCAGCACCGCCAGCGGCGTTTTAAGCTGATGTGAAGCATCCGCGCTGAAGCGTTCCTGGCGAGAGATCAGGCCGCGAAGTCGGTCCAGATAACGATTGAATGCCACAATCAGCAGACGGGTTTCCGACCACGGCAGCAGCTCTGGCAACGGCGTCAACAGGCCTGGCTCACGACGCACCATCAACGATGATAACTGGCGCATCGGACGCAACACCCGACGCAGCAGCCAGCCAACCAGCACCAGCGTGAGCAGCACCAGCAGACCTTGTGAAACCCATGAGGAAAACAGCAACTGTCGCGCCAGATAACGCCGAGATTGCAGCGTTTCAGCGACATAAATCTCCGCCATGCCGGCAATACCGCCCTCGTTGACGGGCTGCAGCAGACGCGCCACGCGAATGGCCTCGCCGCGATATTCAGTGTGATAAAACCACGCCAGCGCCGGATATAGCCGCGTACGCGAGGTTGCAGGCGGCATCGCCGGTAAATCGTCATAACCTGAGATAACCTTCCCCATCGGATCGACCACCTTGTAATACAACCTGTCGTTCATGTTGAGTTCGAAGCTGTCCAGCACCACCCACGGCACATTTACTTCCAGCTGTTTATTGCGCACCACCAGTCGTTCGGAGACAGTCCTCGCGGACGAAAGCAACGTTCGGTCATATGCCTGCGTCGCCGCCTGTAGCGCGCTGACATAGCTGTTAAATGCAGACAGTCCCCACAGCAACATGAGCGGCAGGCCCAGAAACATCAGCAGTTGCAGATACAACGATTGGGGTTTAGCCCACTTCATCGCTACGCTCCAGCACATAGCCGAGGCCGCGCAACGTGGCGATACGCACATCGCTTCCCTGTAGTTTTTTACGCAAGCGATGGATATACAGCTCGATACTTTCGGGACTGACCTCATCGCTCAGACTGAAAACCTGTTCAAACAACTGCTGGCGCGAAACCGGTCGTAATCGACGGTACATCAGCACCGTCAGCAATGCCTGTTCGCGCGGAGTGAGCGCCAGGGGCTGCCCCTGCAACAGAAAATAGCCTTCATCGTGAAAGGCCAATTCCCCCAATTGCTGTATACCTTGCACCTGCCCCGCGCTACGGCGTAGCAAGGCCCGCAGTCGGGCATCCAGTTCCTCGATTTCAAACGGTTTTGCCAGATAATCATCGGCCCCGACGTTCAACCCTTTCACCCTATCGGCCACCGCGCTACGCGCCGTCAGCAGCAGTACAGGCAGCGTCTGCCCGCGCTTACGCAGCCGCTGAACGACTTCAAGGCCGTCCAGCCCCGGCATATTGATGTCCAGCACCGCCAGCGCGTACGTTTCACTATGTAAAAGATGGTCGGCCGCCAGGCCATCAAAAACGCAGTCGACGGCAAAACCGTTTTGCACCAGCGCTTTCTCCAGCCAGTGAGCTAACTCACGGTTATCTTCCGCTAATAAGAGACGCATATCACATCCTGTAAAGTTTCTGCCGCATTGAAAGGGAATTGAAAGGTTAATGTTTTAACAATCACGCAACCGAACTGCTACACATCGGCTCACATAATCACAAAAATCTTCTTCCGTACCCGAAAATCCGGTTTTCCGGCGTGAGGATAAACAATGAAAAAACAGTTACTTCGTACCCTTACTGCAAGCATTTTACTGATGAGTACCTCTGTTCTGGCCGAACAAGCGCCATCGCGCACGGAATGTATCGCTCCAGCTAAACCCGGCGGTGGTTTCGATCTCACCTGTAAGTTGATCCAGGTGAGCATGATGGAAACCGGCGCTATCGAAAAACCGATGCGCGTAACCTACATGCCTGGCGGCGTTGGCGCCGTGGCCTATAACGCGATCGTCGCTCAACGCCCGGCTGAAGCGGGTACCGTAGTGGCCTTCTCCGGCGGCTCACTGCTGAACCTGTCACAGGGCAAGTTTGGTCGCTACGGCGTGGATGATGTCCGCTGGCTGGCAAGCGTGGGTACCGACTACGGCATGATTGCCGTACGCCAGGACTCTCCGTGGAAAACGCTGAAAGATCTGCTGACGGCAATGGAGAAAGATCCCAACAGCGTGGTCATTGGCGCAGGCGCCTCTATCGGTAGCCAGGACTGGATGAAGTCGGCGCTGCTGGCGCAAAAAGCCAACGTTGATCCGCATAAGATGCGCTACGTCGCCTTTGAAGGCGGCGGCGAACCGGTTACCGCATTGATGGGCAATCACGTGCAGGTGGTTTCCGGCGATCTCAGTGAAATGGTGCCTTATCTCAGCGGCGACAAAATTCGCGTGCTCGCGGTGTTCTCGGAAGAACGCCTGCCGGGTCAGTTAGCTAACGTGCCAACCGCCAAAGAGCAGGGTTATGACCTCGTGTGGCCTATCATTCGCGGCTTCTACGTGGGCCCCAAAGTCAGCGACGCCGAATATCAGTGGTGGGTTGATGCCTTTAACAAACTCCAGCAGACCGATGAGTTTAAAAAGCAGCGCGATCTGCGCGGCCTGTTTGAATTCAACATGAGCGGTAAACAGCTCGACGAGTACGTAAAAAAGCAGGTCACGGATTATCGTGAGCAGGCGAAAGCCTTCGGTCTGGCGAAATAAGCACAGAGGCAAAGATGATGAGCGATCGTATTTTTGCAGGTATCTGGCTGTTGCTCTGTATAGCCGGGCTGTTCGTGGCCTGGCAAATCACCAGCGAATACAGCTATGAACCGGTTGGGCCGCGTCCCTTTCCGCTTGGCATTATCAGCCTGATGCTGATATGCGCCGTGGCGCTGCTGTTGCGCCATCCCGATACCATCAGTTGGCCTCGTCGCCACGTACTGCAAAAGCTGCTGACGATGGTGATTGTTTTGTTGATGTATGCCTGGGGTTTTGAGTGGCTCGGTTTTCCCATCGCCACCGCCATTCTCACCGTGGTGATCGGCATGTTGTTCGGCGCAACTATCCCGGCTGCGGGTATTTCCGGCGCGGTGCTTGGCATTCTGCTGTGGTATGCCTTTGACCGACTACTTGACGTCACCTTACCACTCGGCGCCTGGCTGGGTTAACGGAGAAACGATGGATACCTGGATTTATCTTTCTCAGGGTTTCGCGGTGGCAATGACACCGGAAAACCTGGTCATCGCCCTGATTGGCTGTTTTGTCGGTACTATTGTCGGACTGCTGCCTGGACTTGGGCCCATTAACGGCGTGGCGATCCTGCTGCCGCTGGCATTCGCTTTGCATCTGCCCGCAGAATCTGCGCTGATCCTGCTGGCGACCGTCTACATTGGTTGTGAATACGGCGGGCGTATCTCCTCCATCCTGCTGAATGTTCCCGGCGATGCGGCGGCGATTATGACCGCGCTCGATGGCTATCCGATGGCGCAGCAAGGCCGCGGCGGCGTCGCACTCTCTATCTCGGCGGTCAGTTCTTTCTTTGGTTCGCTTATCGCTATCGGCGGCATCATTCTGTTTGCCCCAGCGTTAGCCCAATGGTCGCTGGCCTTCGGGCCGGCGGAATACTTCGCCTTAATGGTTTTCGCTATTGCCTGCCTCGGCAGTATGATGGCGCAAAATCCGCTGAAATCATTTCTGGCAGCGCTTATCGGTCTCGGCCTTGCGACCGTCGGCGTAGACGCCAATACCGGGGTTTATCGCTTTACCTTTGACAGCGTCCATCTCTCCGACGGTGTGCAGTTTATCGTGGTGGTGATTGGGCTGTTCTCCGTCTCTGAAATACTGTTAATGCTGGAACATACCAGCAGTGGCCAGACGCTGGTGCGTAAAACGGGCCGCATGTTATTTAACGCCAAAGAAGGTGCGCAGTGCGTTGGCGCAACCCTGCGTTCATCGGTGATTGGCTTTTTCGTCGGCGTTCTGCCTGGCGCTGGCGCGACCATTGCCAGCGCAATCACCTACATGACCGAGAAAAAGCTCAGCGGCAACAGCGACAGCTTTGGCAAGGGTGATATTCGCGGCGTGGCGGCCCCCGAAGCCGCCAACAACGCCTCGGCCTGCGGATCTTTTATCCCGATGCTGACGCTCGGCGTACCGGGCTCCGGCACCACGGCGGTGATGATGGGCGCGCTGACGCTGTACAACATCACCCCGGGTCCGGCGATGTTTACCGAACAACCGGATATCGTCTGGGGGCTGATTGCGGCGCTGCTGATTGCCAACGTGATGCTGCTGGTAATGAACATCCCGCTAATCGGCCTGTTTACCCGTATGCTGACCATCCCACTGTGGTTTTTGGTACCGGCTATCGCGGCAGTCTCCGCGGTTGGCGTGTATGCCGTCCATAGCACCACCTTCGATCTGGTGCTGATGGTCGCCCTCGGCGTACTGGGCTACATTTTGCGTAAAATGCACTTCCCGATGTCGCCGCTGATTTTAGGCTTCGTTCTCGGGGAAATGCTGGAGCAGAACCTGCGCCGGGCGCTGTCTATCAGTAACGGTAATATGGATATTCTGTGGGCCAGCGGCGTGGCGAAAGTGCTGCTGGTGTTGGCGGTACTGGTTATCGTAGTCCCGCCAGTGCTGCGACTGATCCGCAAACGTAACAGCAAACCGCAGGTGGATATCGGTTAGTATTAAGCCGGATGGCGTAGCGCCATCCGGCATTTTCATCTTCAACGCAAACTTCGCGTTCCTTCCAGCACGTGCTCAACAAACCTTGTGAGTTTGGGCAGAGGACGCAAATCCTGTCGCCAAAGAAGATGAATCGACCGCGGCTGCGGCGTAAACCCTTCCAGCACCCGAATCAATTTCCCCGTAGCCAGTTCTTGCGCCAGCAACACCTCCGGTTGCAATAACAGTCCGGCCCCCGCGACCGCCGCCATACGCAGGCCGTGGCCATCGTTACAGCGCAGGATCGCATCGCGTTTCCATCTGACCTCACCCGTCACGCCAGGCAGTATCCACTCGTTGCGAGCCGTCCACACGGTATGGGACAGGCACAGATGGTCCACCAGTTCCGCGGGCGTCCGGGGAGTACCATAGCGGGCAAGATATTCTGGCGAAGCACAGATTGCCATACGGTAGGGACACAGGTATTTTGCCACCACGTCAGTCTGATGGATATCGCCAATACGGATTGCCAGGTCAACGCCTTCATTCACCAGATCAACCATCCGGTTGGTCAGATCCAGCTCAATGCGCACCTCTGGCCAGGCCTGTAAAAATGCAGCGGCCAGCGGCGAGATCACGCAAGCGCCAAAAGAAGTGGGCGCGCTAATGCGTAGCGTCCCCGCCGGTGCCAGCCGCAAACGCTCTACCGAACGTTCGGCTATCGACACCTGCTCCAGCACGCGGCGGGCTTCTTCAAAATAGACTCGCCCGGCATCGGTCAGGCTCTGGCGGCGCGTATTACGCTCCAGCAGACGCGTGCCAAGCTGCGCTTCCAGTTGGGTAATATATTTACCCACCATCACCGCAGACATTTCGAGTCTCGTTGCTGCAACGGTGAAGCTCCCGCTCTCCACCACGGCGATAAACGTTTCCATGCCGCGCAGTTTATCCATATTACAAACCCCTGGTTAGTAATCATCTAACTTTTAGCCAGTTTATCCGATTTCATTTTCATTAAAGAATAGTCGCTCACACTATTGCGGAGGTGGTTATGAAAATCGTCATTATTGGTGCCAGCGGCACAGTGGGGCGCGCAGTCACAGAAGCGTTAAGCCGTAAACATGAGGTGATCCGCGTAGGTCGCACGCAGGGAGATTACCAGGTTGATATCACCTCGCAGGAGAGTGTCGAGGCATTGTTTGAAAAAGTCGGTCGGGTAGATGCGATCGTTTCCGCCACCGGCAATCTGTTCTTTGGGCCGCTGTCGACGATGACCGATGAGGACTTTAATCAGGGGTTACAGGATAAGCTGTTAGGCCAGATTCGTCTGGCACTAACCGGGCAGCATTTTCTCAATGATGGCGGCTCAATTACGCTAATTAGCGGCATCATCGCCCATGAACCCATCGCACAGGGAGCGAATGCGGCAACGATCAATGCCGGTCTGGAAGGATTTGTTCGCGCCGCGGCCTGCGAATTAGAGCGTGGTCAGCGTATTAACCTGATAAGCCCAACCGTGCTCAGTGAGTCCGCCGAAGCTTACGACGATTTCTTCCCGGGCTTTGAAAGTGTGCCCGCCGCCACCGTCGCCAACGCCTATCGCCGCAGTGTGGAAGGCATCCAAACCGGGCGTATTTATAAAGTCGGTTACTGACAAAGCATTACCCTGCCTCTTACGTCAACAGGAAGAGGCAGGCTCAGGCACCCGTTTCGTTTCTTATTCGCGCATTGATATATTCCACGGCCTCAGTGACATTCATAATGCCGTTAATTGCATTCGTCACACCTTGCCCGATAATAATCTCTGCCTGGCGCAGGTTGAAAGGTTCACCTTTACTTCCCTCAGACTCCCTTATTCCCGTCATGCCTTTTTCATTCAATAAATTAAACCACGGGTAGAGATTGAGAACGTTTTGATCGTGACATATTCCAGACCAGGCGCTATTTCCTCCCAGCAAAACCAGATGACGCGCAATTTCATCGGAATAAAGCCAATGAAAGAACTGCTCAACCTGTTTTTTCTTTTTACTGTAGCGGGACATTCCAATGGAACCGCCCCCCAATTGTGGAAGTTGCCCTGGAACGGGAGCATAGCCGATAGTGGGCGCTATGGCCGTGTGCGCCACATCATTAAACAAATTGAGATACATGATCAGCATGGCAAGATTTCCACGCTCAAACTGTTTTACCGCGTCACTCCACCACTCACCGGGGAGATTCACGGCGATAGAAAGCTGTTGTAGATATTGTTCGAGTGCAGTTGCGGCAAGTGAAGGCTCGAGTTGTACCGGCTCGCCCTCACGCACTAAACGCCCACCGAGCGCGTAGTAACGCAGCAGATACTCGGTAGCAATAAGCCCCGAGCTTCCCAGGGTCACCGCAGTTCCCATCGGGCGCTGTCTGTTTTCTGGCTGATGTAATTGACTAAAGAAAGCCGCTATCTCATCAAATTGTGCAAAGCTCTCTGGCAGCGTTAACTCTTTTCCCGTTGCTTCATAAAACATCCGTTTAATCGTCGCGTCTTCAAACAGATCTCGTCGATAAAACAGAAGCTGCATACTGGCATCAAAGGGTATTGCCCATGCCGTCCCATTCACCATGCTGAAGTGCTGTTGAATTTGCTCAGAGAAATTTTCCAACAGCAGCGGAAGCTCAGAAGAGACGGATTCCAGCGGCAATAGTGCTTTCTCAGCAAACCAGGGAAAACACGCCATATCGATTCGCAATAAATCGTAATAAGGATGTAGATGAAGATGGGAAAGGATTTCAAAAACTTCATCATAGGGATAAACCGCCAGATTAACCTTAATACCGGTCTGGCGATAAAAGTGGGGTAACAATTTCTTCAACGCATCAGTCGAAGGACTTGGTAAAATTAACATATTCAGCGTCGCCTCGGTTTCAGGCGGCGGCACGTACTGTCCATTCCAGGAAAAACCGCAATTCGTCAGAATACGATGCTTTTCTTTACTTTTGGGCAGGCGAATACTGGAGGCAATAGTTGTCCCCAAGCGACCATAATCCATCTGGTAGCTTGTGATCCCGTCGAAGGATGCAGGAAGATTATCACTCAGTTGCAATATCGGCGGGCAGGACTGGGAGCTACCAAACCAGGCTGCTTGCGTCAGTGCTCGCGTTCTCTCAGAGTCCTGGACAATAAACAGATCGGGAATTGCCCCGCGAAAAAAGTCAAAAGCGACGGTGTTAGCTTCACTGGCATGTGCAGGTAAAATCGTTAGCTTCGTATGCGGACTTAATTCCCGGCAGGTTTCCTGTATCGCCTGAGTAAAGCTCGCGCTATGGGAAAATTCCAGACGTTCGCAGAATATACCAATATGGCCCGGCTGCTGCGCCAGCGCCCTCCTCGCTGTTTCTTCGCCTGCAGTCACATAGTCAAGGCTAAAATAACAAACTGCGCCGACAGGCTGGCGATATGCAAACAGAACATTTTCCGGGGAGAGCCTGAGCAAGTCGTAATAGGGCTGACTGTCATTCAGGCAACTGACCGAGACAACAGCCTGGTAGGACTTTGCCGCCAGCGTTTGCAGAATCTCCAGCTCAAGATTGGGCAGATCGTTGGTCAGGTAAAGGTCAATCGGTTCGCTTAATGAAGGCTGCCAAACCTGATGCAATCCCCGATAGAGTTGAAAGTACTGTTCGGCATTGATGTCGGGCAGAATCAGTGCCAATCCCTGACTTTTGCTGGCTCTCAACGATTGCGCCTGCGCATTCAACTGATAGCCAACTTCTCGGGCTGCACGTTGAACCGCTTCAATCTTCTCGACGCTTACATTCCCTCTGCCATTGAGCACATTCGAGACAGTTCCATGCGACACACCGGCAATTCTTGCTATGTCTTTGATAGTTGGCATTTTTACATCCTTCCCCTGATGCTTTGATGCTAGCACGGCGCTCATCAGGAAACTATCTTCAGCACTTAAATTTGAACGTTACAATATTAAAAAGTGCATTTTATAAACATGTCATAATAAAAAAGCCTGATGTTGTTGATAGACAAGTCTCATAACATAAAAACATTAACACAATGAAATATAAGTATAAATTTTATAATACTTGAAGAGGATCACTTCTGAAGAAAAAGATCGTTGTTCATATAAAACGCCGGAATCATAATTGACACGTTCCAATTACGTTTTATTACATTATTGCCTAAAAAAACAACGATCACATTTGTCATTAAGAGGGAAACATGAAGATTCATTTTCTGGGAACCGCTGCATCTGAAGGGATCCCCAATCCTTTTTGCCGTTGTGAGCACTGCCAGCAAGCCCGCATTCGGAAAGGCAAAGACTTACGCACACACTCTTCAGCGATTATCGACGATGAACTGCTCATTGACGTGGCGCCTGAATTCAGCCAACAACTGCTGCGAGATGGCCTGGACGCAACAGAGATCAGATCGCTATTGTTCACACATACTCATCCCGATCATTTCAACGTCGGCGATCTATTTAGCCGAATGGAAGGGTATGGATTTGAAATTACTCATCCGTTGCACATTTTTGGTAATGACCGTGCAATTAACGGTGCCGCGGAAGTGCTACCGGGCTACAGCGCTGAAAGATTTGCTTTTCATTGTCTGGTTCCTTTCGTGACCGTTGAAACTCGCGGATACCGCATCACTCCGCTGCTGGCTAACCATGCCAAGTGGGAGCTTTGTTATACCTGGTTTATCGAAAAAGAAGGCCAGTCAATTTTCTACGGACATGATTCAGGCTGGTTTCCTGAGCTCACATGGCAGTGGCTGAAAGGGAAAAAAATCGATCTGGCTGTCCTGGAGTGCACCTACGGTTTTAATGGTGATAATCGTACGAATAACCACATGAGCCTGGAAACCGTCTTCGCCGCCAGAGACAGGCTTGCGGAACTCGGTTGCCTCGAGAAAAATAGCCAACTTATCGTCTCGCATATTTCACACAGCGGAGGTCTGCTGCACGACGATCTCGTTGCGGCATGCGACAAAGAGAACATTCTTGTCGCCTGGGACGGGCTTAACCTGAGCATCAACCAATAAGGATATGCAATATGGACCTTAATAAAACACCACGCCTGTTGATTATGATGTTCATACAATATTTCATGCAGGGTGCCTGGAATATGACCATGGGGCTGGTATTGAGCACCTATGGTATGGCGACAATTATTGGCTCATCCTATGCTTTGCTTGGCCTGGCGACTATTCTTTCCCCGCTATTTATTGGCATGGTCGCCGACCGCTTTTTTTCGTCACAAAAAGTCATGGCGATCCTGCATTTAATTAATGCTGGTGTACTGTTGTTTGTTCCGCAATTTATTGAGGCACAAAATACAGGTATGACGTTAACCATGATTTTCCTGGTTGGTCTGCTGTTTTATCCTACAACTGCGCTGGCGAACAGTATCAGTTTCAGCCACATTAACGGGGTAAAATACTTCCCATTTATTCGTGTATTCGGCACATTTGGCTTTATGGTCATCGGCTTTATCATTGGTGAAATGGGTTATTCTGGAAATACCATCACCTGGTATATCGCGTCGGCTTCCGGTGTCGTTCTCGGCCTGTACTGTTTTACGTTGCCAAATACCCCACCGAAAGCAAAAGGAAGTGTGTTTACGCTTCGCGATCTGTTATGTCTGGATGCTCTGGCGCTCTTCAAAGACCGCAGTTTCTCGGTTTTGATGCTCAGTATTTTTGTCCTGATGATCCCTAAAACGGCTTATTCCGCCTATATCCCGGTCTTTTTAAAAGCGCTTGGATTCGATAACGCCGCCTCAATGATGCAGGTTGGCATCGCCTGTGAAGTCATTTTCATGTTCCTGCTGTCGTTCTTCTTACTGAAAGCTGGCTTCAAAATCACGCTGATGTTAGGCGCCGTTTGCTGGATTATCCGCACACTATTATTTGCTAATGCCTCGCTGGATGCCAACATGATGTTTGTGCTGATCGGCCTGATGTTACAAGGATTCTGCTGGGACTTTTTCTTTACCGTGGGCGACATTTATGTTGACCGTAAAGCAGCGCCAGAGATTAAAGCACAAGCCCAAAGCTTGCGATTTATCGTCTCCAACGGCGTTGGTCTGCTATTTGCTTCCACCGTATGCGGGCAAATCTTTAACAACACCGTGACGGAACAAGGTCCAGAGGCGTTGCCACAATGGGAGACATTCTGGCTAGTTTCAGCAGGCGTTGCTGCAGTGGTCAGCGTATTCTTCCTGATTTTCTTCCGGGACGATATTTCGAAACGCAAAACGGACCTCACATTGAAAAAAGCAAACTCCTGATCGTTAAAGACTCTCTTATTAAGGTAATTGCATGAATAATCTGGCCGCCATCATCAATGAGCAAGGATTGTTGCCTTTAACTACGATCATCAAAATCAGTATTGCATTTATTCTGGGTGGCATTATTGGCCTGGAAAGAGAATCGAAAGGGAAACCGGTCGGCTTCAAAACCTGCGTTATTTTATCCGTAGCCAGCTGTGTGTTAACTGTCGTATCAATACAATCTGCTGAATACTATGCTGAAATTTCGATGAATATCCGTAGCGATCCTATGCGCCTGGCGGCGCAGATTATCAGCGGCGTTGGTTTTCTCGGTGCGGGAGTCATTCTGCACCGACACGACGATGCTATCTCTGGTCTCACTACTGCGGCAATTGTCTGGGCATCTGCAGGGGTGGGAATTACCTGCGGAGCCGGTTTTTATTTGCATGCTGTTTTTGCCACGGCTTTATTTTTATTAGCGATCAAACTAAGCCCATTCATAATTTTCTTACAGACCAGAAACCAGTTTCCCGGAAAAGTTAAAGTGCGGGTTATTCTTGATGAACGAGACGCTCTTGAAAGTCTGATAACCCGCATTCATCAACAGAAAAACATTATCGAAAACATCACGATCAGGGATATCAAGAAGGGCAAAATTGAGGTCAATCTCAAAATCGTAATTCGTCAAAAGATGACCTTGCCCGACTTATACCACGATCTGACCCATGTGGAACACGTCTGCGCCATCGCTCTGGAACATTAACACACCTTATCTTCCTCTTTAAAATCAGGGGTTTTCGCCCCTGAAATAGCCACTCAGTATCCATCCAGCCTCTAAATCCTCACCTTTTGCAATGTTAAATAATTGTTGTTTTTGATCACAAATAATAAACAAACAAGCTCATTCTGTGCGCGTTTTTCAAAAATGTAGATATTTTTAATTTATGGCTACGAAACGAGCTGCGCCATATCTCCCTGACAATCTACTGAGAGGAACGATTTGATGAACGCACTGACTGCCGTAAAACAGAACGCTGAAGATCCTGCCCAGCACTACAGCGGTTTCACGCTGAAACCATCAGCCCAGTCCCCACGTCTGCTGGAGCTGACTTTTTCCGCTGAGACCACTGAACAATTTATACAGGCCGTTGCGCAGTGGCCGGTACAGGCCCTGGAATACAAATCCTTCCTGCGCTTCAAAGTGGGCAAAATCCTCGATGATCTGTGCGGTAATCAGTTGCAGCCTGTGCTGCTGAAAACGTTGCTCGATCGTGCCGAAGGCGCGCTGTTGATCAATGCCGTCGGCGTAGATGATGTCGCGCAGGCCGAAGAGATGGTTAAGCTGGCGACGGCGGTGGCACATCTGATCGGACGCTCCAATTTTGATGCGATGAGTGGGCAATATTATGCGCGTTTTGTGGTGAAAAACGTTGATAACTCAGACAGCTACCTGCGCCAGCCGCACCGTGTCATGGAGCTGCATAACGACGGAACCTACCTCGAAGAGATCACCGACTATGTGCTGATGATGAAAATTGACGAACAGAACATGACCGGTGGTAACTCGCTGCTGCTGCACCTCGACGACTGGGAACATCTGGATCACTACTTTACCCATCCGCTGGCGCGTCGCGCGATGCGTTTTGCCGCGCCGCCGAGCAAAAACGTCAGCCAGGAAGTGTTCCATCCGGTGTTTGACGTTGACCAGCAGGGGCGTCCGGTAATGCGTTACATCGACCAGTTCGTCCAGCCTAAAGACTATGAAGAAGGCGTCTGGCTGAGCGATTTGTCCGATGCGCTGGAAACCAGTAAGAGCATTATTTCCGTTCCGGTTCCAGTGGGTAAATTCCTGCTGATCAACAACCTGTTCTGGCTGCATGGTCGTGACCGCTTCACCTCGCATCCTGACCTGCGCCGCGAACTGATGCGCCAACGTGGTTATTTCGCTTACGCGACAAACCACTACCAGACTCATCAGTAAGCGCGAAGGAAAAAAGCGGATGTATGATTTTGTGATTATTGGCGGCGGCATTATCGGCATGTCGACCGCCATGCAACTGATTGATGTCTATCCGGACGCCAGAATAGCGCTGCTGGAAAAAGAGTCCGGTCCGGCCTGCCACCAGACGGGCCATAACAGCGGCGTAATTCATGCCGGGGTCTATTACACCCCCGGCAGCCTGAAGGCGCAATTTTGCCTGGCCGGTAATCGCGCCACAAAAGCCTTTTGCGACCAAAACGGCATCCGCTACGACGTCTGCGGAAAAATGCTGGTTGCCACCTCCTCACTGGAAATGGAGCGCATGCGGGCGCTTTGGGATCGCACCGCCGCTAACGGCCTGGAGCGCGAATGGCTGAATGCGCAGGAGCTACGTGAGCGTGAACCCAATATCACCGGGCTGGGCGGCATTTTCGTCCCGTCGAGCGGGATCGTCAGCTACCGTGAAGTGACCGCCGCGATGGCGAAGATTTTCCAGGCCAAAGGCGGCGAGATTATTTACAACGCCGAGGTCAGCGCGCTAAAGGAGCACGCTGCGGGCGTGATCGTCCATACCCGCCAGGGGCAGGAATTTGAGGGGGCAACGCTGATTAGCTGCTCTGGTCTGATGGCGGACCGACTGGTGAAAATGCTCGGCGTTGAACCCGGCTTTATCATCTGTCCATTCCGTGGCGAATATTTCCGCCTGGCGTCAGAACATAACCAGATAGTTAACCATCTGATCTACCCCATCCCCGACCCGGCGATGCCGTTTCTCGGCGTTCATCTGACCCGGATGATTGACGGTAGCGTCACCGTGGGTCCCAACGCGGTACTGGCATTTAAACGTGAAGGCTACCGTAAACGCGACTTCTCGCTCAGCGATACGCTGGAGATCCTCGGTTCTTCTGGCATTCGCCGCGTGCTGCAAAACAACCTGCGTTCAGGGCTTGGCGAAATGAAGAATTCGCTGTGCAAAAGCGGCTATCTGCGGTTGGTGCAAAAGTACTGCCCAAGTCTGACGCAGAACGATCTGCAGCCCTGGCCTGCGGGCGTGCGGGCGCAGGCGGTGTCACCTGATGGCAAGCTAATAGACGATTTCCTGTTTGTCACAACGCCACGCTCAATTCACACCTGTAACGCCCCTTCTCCGGCGGCAACGTCGGCGATCCCTATCGGCGCGCATATTGTCAGCAAAGTTCATGCGTTACTGGAGAACCAGAGTAATTCCGGACGCACGCTGCGTGCGGCACGTAGCGTGGAGACATTACACGCCGCATTCACCCGTTAACACGATTAAGACAGGAAGCAATTATGCAACTTAACGATCCAACCTTATTCCGCCAGCAGGCATTGATCGACGGCAACTGGCGTGACGCCAACAGCGGCGAGACCCTCGCGGTGACCAACCCCGCCAACGGTCAGCAATTGGGCAGCGTACCGAAAATGGGGGCGGATGAAACCCGCGAAGCGATCAACGCTGCTAACCGCGCTCTGCCCGCATGGCGTGCGCTGACCGCCAAAGAGCGGGCCAACATCCTGCGTCGCTGGTTCAACCTGATGATTGAGCATCAGGACGATCTCGCCCGCCTGATGACCCTGGAACAGGGTAAACCGCTGGCAGAGGCCAAAGGTGAAATCACCTATGCCGCTTCATTTATTGAGTGGTTTGCCGAAGAAGGTAAGCGCATTTATGGCGATACGATCCCCGGCCATCAGGCTGATAAACGTCTGATCGTCATCAAACAGCCGATCGGCGTTACCGCCGCGATTACACCGTGGAACTTCCCGGCGGCGATGATCACTCGTAAAGCTGGCCCGGCGCTGGCGGCAGGTTGCACCATGGTGCTTAAACCCGCCAGCCAAACCCCCTACTCCGCACTGGCGCTGGCAGAGCTTGCCAATCGCGCAGGGATCCCAGCAGGCGTTTTCAGCGTGGTGACCGGTTCTGCGGGCGCGGTCGGCAACGAGCTGACCGGCAACCCGCTGGTGCGCAAGCTGTCATTTACCGGCTCAACCGAAATTGGCCGTCAGCTAATGCAGCAGTGTGCCAAAGACATCAAAAAGGTGTCGCTGGAACTGGGCGGCAATGCGCCGTTCATCGTTTTTGACGATGCCGATCTCGATAAAGCCGTGGAAGGCGCGCTGGCGTCGAAGTTCCGTAACGCTGGGCAAACCTGCGTTTGCGCCAACCGCCTGTACGTGCAGGACGGCGTGTATGAGCGTTTTGCCGAAAAACTTGAACAGGCGGTAAGCAAGCTGCGCCTCGGCGATGGTCTGCAACCTGACGTCACCACCGGACCACTGATCGACGAGAAAGCGGTAGCCAAAGTGCAGGAACACATCGCCGATGCCCTGGATAAAGGCGCGCGCATTATCGCGGGCGGTAAACCTCACGCGCTCGGCGGGAACTTCTTCCAACCCACCATTCTGGTGGATGTGCCTGATAACGCAAAGGTCGCCAAAGAAGAAACATTCGGCCCGCTGGCTCCGCTGTTTCGTTTTAAAGACGAAGCTGACGTCATCGCTCAGGCCAACGACACCGAGTTTGGTCTGGCCGCCTATTTCTACGCCCGTGATTTGAGCCGCGTCTTCCGCGTTGGCGAAGCGCTGGAGTACGGCATCGTCGGGATTAACACCGGCATTATCTCCAACGAAGTCGCCCCGTTTGGTGGGATCAAAGCCTCCGGTCTTGGCCGTGAAGGATCGAAATACGGCATCGAAGACTACTTAGAAATCAAATATATGTGCATCGGCCTTTAATAAAATAAATACTGGAGAACACCTGATGAGCACCAACAAAGAACTTATGCAACGTCGCAGCAACGCCGTTCCCCGTGGCGTTGGACAGATCCACCCAATTTTTGCCGAGCGGGCAGAAAACTGTCGGGTGTGGGACGTTGAAGGCCGTGAATTCCTCGATTTTGCTGGCGGTATCGCGGTGCTGAACACCGGCCACCTGCATCCGCAGATCGTCTCTGCGGTAGAAGCGCAGTTGAAAAAGCTGTCCCATACCTGTTTCCAGGTGCTGGCCTATGAGCCTTACCTTGAGCTGTGCGAAATCATGAACAAGAAAGTGCCGGGTGATTTCGCCAAGAAAACCCTGCTGGTAACGACTGGTTCCGAAGCGGTGGAAAACGCGGTAAAAATCGCCCGCGCCGCCACTAAGCGAACCGGCACGATCGCTTTCAGCGGCGCTTACCACGGTCGTACGCACTACACCCTGTCGCTGACCGGGAAAGTCAATCCCTACTCAGCCGGAATGGGGCTGATGCCAGGCCACGTGTATCGCGCGCTATATCCGTGCCCGCTGCACGGCATCAGTGACGACGATGCTATCGCCAGCATTCACCGCATCTTCAAAAACGATGCCGCGCCGGAAGATGTTGCTGCCATCGTGATTGAGCCCGTCCAGGGCGAAGGTGGTTTCTACGCTGTCTCACCTGCATTTATGCAACGTCTGCGCGCCATTTGTGACGAGCACGGGATCATGCTGATTGCCGATGAAGTACAGAGCGGTGCGGGCCGTACCGGTACGCTGTTCGCTATGGAGCAGATGGGCGTCGCCCCCGATCTTACCACCTTCGCCAAATCCATCGCCGGCGGCTTCCCGCTGGCCGGAGTGACCGGACGCGCCGAAGTGATGGACGCTATCCCACCGGGCGGGCTGGGCGGTACCTATGCCGGTAACCCGATTGCCTGTGCCGCCGCGCTGGCGGTACTGAACATTTTCGAACAGGAAAATCTGCTGCAAAAAGCCAACGAGCTGGGACAAACCCTGCGCGAAGGCCTGCTGGCTATCGCGGAAACCCACCGCGAGATTGGCGATGTGCGCGGACTGGGCGCGATGATCGCTATCGAACTGTTTGAAGACGGCGATCGCACGAAGCCAGACGCCAAACTGACTGCGGAAGTGGTGGCGCGTGCACGCGATAAAGGGCTGATCCTGCTCTCCTGCGGACCTTACTACAACGTGCTGCGCATTCTGGTTCCGCTGACCATTGAAGACGCGCAAATCCGCCAGGGGCTGGACATTATCGCTCAGTGTTTTGCCGAGGCGAAGCAGGGTTAAGCCCTGTATCCGAACGGGGAATTTTAAGCCGGATAAGGCGGAGCCGCCATCCGGCAAACAGGGTCAATAACAATAATACGCGTGCCCCGGCGCGGGAATGCCGGGGTGCTCTCCCAAGTGAAATACTTTCGAGAGGTTTAAAAGATGGGGCAAGTGTCACAATCACATGATTTAGGGGGCGGGCTGAAATCACGCCACGTCACCATGCTGTCTATTGCCGGGGTTATCGGCGCAAGTTTGTTTGTTGGTTCAAGCGTGGCGATTGCAGAAGCCGGCCCCGCGGTATTATTAGCCTATCTTTTCGCCGGGTTGCTGGTGGTGATGATTATGCGCATGCTGGCCGAAATGGCCGTCGCCACCCCAGATACCGGTTCCTTTTCCACCTATGCCGATAAGGCCATCGGTCCGTGGGCAGGTTATACCATCGGCTGGCTGTACTGGTGGTTCTGGGTGTTGGTTATCCCGCTGGAGGCGAATATCGCCGCCATCATTCTACACTCCTGGGTGCCGGGCATTCCTGTCTGGCTGTTTTCTCTGGTTATCACGCTGGCATTAACTGGCAGTAATTTGCTGAGCGTCAAAAATTACGGTGAGTTCGAATTCTGGCTGGCGCTGTGCAAAGTGATTGCCATTCTGGCGTTTATTACCCTCGGTGCGGCGGCAATTAGCGGTTTCTACCCTTATGCTGACGTCAGCGGCGTTTCACGCTTGTGGGATCAGGGCGGCTTTATGCCCAACGGTTTTGGCGCAGTGCTCAGTGCGATGCTAATCACCATGTTCTCCTTTATGGGGGCGGAGATTGTCACCATCGCCGCCGCCGAGTCCGACACACCGGACAAACATATCGTCCGAGCCACCAACTCAGTTATCTGGCGTATCTCCATCTTCTATCTGTGCTCCATTTTCGTGGTGGTGGCACTGATCCCATGGAATATGCCGGGACTGAAAGAGGTGGGTTCGTACCGCTCGGTATTGGAGTTACTGCATATCCCGCACGCGAAACTGATCATGGACTGCGTTATTTTGCTGTCGGTGACCAGCTGTCTGAACTCCGCGCTGTATACGTCCTCGCGTATGCTCTACTCCCTGAGCCGTCGTGGCGATGCGCCCGCCTTTATGGGTAAAACAAACCGCAGTAAAACGCCTTATGTGGCGGTATTGCTGTCTACGGGGGCCGCGTTCCTCACCGTGGTGGTCAACTATTACGCCCCAGCCAAGGTGTTTAAATTCCTGATCGACAGCTCCGGTGCCATCGCGCTGCTGGTGTATCTGGTGATTGCGATTTCACAACTACGGATGCGCAAAATCCTACTGGCGCAAGGCGGCGAAATTAAACTGAAAATGTGGCTCTATCCGTGGCTTACCTGGCTGGTCATCGCGTTTATTATCTTTGTACTGGTAGTCATGTTATTTCGGCCAGCACAACAGTTGGAAGTTATCTCTACCGGGTTGTTAGCCATAGGAATTATTTGTACCGTGCCCATTATGTCACGCTGGAAAAAACTGCTATCGTGGCAAAAAGCACCGTTGCAAAATACGCATTAAACCTGTTCCCGGCGCAGGCCGGGGATCCGTTCAGGAGTAAGACCATGACCGCCATTCCCCAACCGACGGCCATTGATGGATACCGCTGGCTGAAGAACGACATTATTCGCGGTGTTTATCAGCCTGATGAAAAACTGCGTATGAGTCTGCTGACCTCGCGCTACGATCTTGGCGTGGGACCGCTGCGTGAAGCGCTTTCGCAACTGGTCGCGGAGCGGCTGGTGACGGTGGTTAATCAGAAAGGGTATCGTGTCGCCCCGATGTCAGAACAAGAGTTGCTCGATATTTTCGATGCCCGCGCCAATATGGAAGCCATGCTGGTCGCGCTGGCGATTGAACGCGGCGATGACGCCTGGGAAGCTGAAATTCTGGCGCGGGCGCATATGCTCAGCAAACTTGAAGCCATTGACGCCAGTGAACAGATGCTCGACGAGTGGGATCAGCGCCATCAGGCGTTTCACTCGGCGATTGTCGCCGGCTGCGGTTCACAATACTTGTTGCAAATGCGCGAACGTCTATTCTCTCTGGCGGCGCGCTACCGGTTTATCTGGCTGCGTAAAACGGTGTTGTCAGTTGAAATGCTGGAAGATAAACACGATCAACACAAGACGCTGACCGAAGCAATTCTGGCACGCGATACCGCGCGCGCCAGCGAATTAATGCGCCAGCACCTGCTGACGCCAATTCCGATTATTCAACAGGCGATGTCCGGCAAATTACTGACGGAATAAGCCTGAATAATATTACTGTTCCGGAATACGTAAAACCTGCCCAGGATAGATTTTATCCGGGCTTTTCAACATCGGTTTATTCGCTTCAAATATCTGGTTATACAGGTTGGCATTACCGTAAACCTGTTTGGCAATAGCGCTCAGGGTATCCCCAGATTTTACGGTATAAAACTGGCTTTCACTCGCGGGCGCAGAGGTTTTAACCTGATCGTCTACACTGGCGATACCGGAGATATTACCGATCGCAATCAGGATTTTTTCTTTCGCTTCCTGACTTAAACCATCGCCAGAAACGGTGGCTTTGCCTTCGTTAATTTGCACGTTCACTTTATCCGCATCCGGGATGCCGGTTTTATTCAGGTGTTCCTGCACCTTTTTTGCCAGATCGGCTGTGTCATGGTTTCCAGTGACCGCATCCCACAGTTTTTCACCCGCATCTTTTACAAAATTGAAAAGTCCCATATCCACCTCGGTTATTAACAATCAACACCCAAAAGTGTAGCAGAGGAGAACGAGACGCAAAGAAAACGGCGCCAAAGCGCCGTAGCAGAAGGAGGATTAGTTACGCGTCTGTATCCAGAAGGCGTGGATCAAACCGGGGATGTAGCCCAGCAGCGTCAGAACGATATTGAGGATAAATGCCCAGCCGAATCCTTTCCCCAGCAGCACGCCAAGCGGGGGCAGAATAATAGTAAAAACGATTCTCCAGAAACCCATACACACTCCCTACAAGCAAAAAGTTAATCATTGTTTAAAAAGAGATTTTATCTCTAAGATTAATCAGTGTAGCTAACTCCGTCCGTCTCGCCCTGCTGTTTTACCCTCTTTTACGCTCTTTACGCTGGCATACGTTGGCTTTTTATTTTAGAATTTACTTAATTTAGACTATACTTAAATACATATGACAGAACTTGAACAACTCCAGGCCAGCGCGGAACAGGCTGCCGCTCTGCTCAAAGCGATGAGTAACCCGAAAAGGTTGCTGATTTTGTGCATGCTCTGCGGTTCGCCCGGTACCAGCGCAGGCGAGTTAGCCCGCGCTACCGGACTGAGCCCTTCCGCCACCTCCCAGCATCTGGCGCGTATGCGCGAAGAAGGTCTGATAGAGAGCCAGCGCGATGCCCAGCGCATCCTCTACTCCATTAAAAATGCGGCCGTGAATTCGCTGATCGCCACATTAAAAACACTGTATTGCCCATAAGGAGCCATCATGACCATTGGGACGATTTCCCCGCGCGAGGCGCAGACGCGCCTCGCACAAGGTGCAAAACTGATTGATATCCGCGATGCTGATGAGTATCTGTACGAGCATATTCCTGAGGCGCATCTGGTGCCGTTACCCACGCTTGAGCACGGAGTGCTGCCTGAGAATTTACGCGCCGGTCAGGTAATTTTTCACTGCCAGTCCGGCAAACGTACACAAAACGCAGCGACAAAACTGAGCGCCATTGCCGCGCCTGCGCAGGTCTGGTTGCTGGAAGGCGGAATTGACGGCTGGAAAGCCGCTGGTTTGCCGGTGGCGAAAGACAGTTCACAACCGTTACCGCTGATGCGTCAGGTACAGATAGCCGCAGGCAGCCTTGCTTTACTTGGCGTCATTCTGGGTTACGCCGTTAACAGCGCGTTCTTCCTGCTGAGCGGTTTTGTTGGCGCCGGGCTGATTCTCGCTGGCGTGACCGGCTTTTGCGGCATGGCGCGAGTACTGAATATCATGCCCTGGAACCGACGTACTCATTAAGCGGTAATCATTGAAACAGCGCTGTACCCGTTGAATGACGTGATCTATGGTGAGTTCTGCGATAAATAAAGGAGAGCAATATGTTTCAACCTGGCGATCTGGTTCAACCGCGCATGGGCGGACCCAAACTGAAAGTTATCGAAGTCAATGGCGATCAAATTGTGGCGGTACAAGCCAGTAATGAAAGCGGTGATAAATTCACGCTGAAAGCAGCTGATGTGACGCGATATACCGAAGAAGGTGATTTCGGCGTTTGCTGAAAATAAGCGGTGAGGACACCCTCACCGCCGTCGTAATTAGATCAAAAAGTCATCAAGAGATTTACCGGCAGCCAACGCCTGAGCAATTGGCTTCGGTGTGCGACCTTGTCCGGTCCATGTTTGCGTTTCACCATTGAAATCGGTAAAACGATATTTCGCCGGGCGTGGCTGACGTTTTTTAACTGAACGTGCCGTCGCAGGCGTTATGCTCAACAGCTCTTCCGGACTGATCCCATCTGCCTGCATCTGCGCCAGCAAGGCACTAATTTTTTCCTGCTGTTCTGCACGTTGGCGCTGCAGTTGTTCTTCTTCATCGCGCCGTTCTTTGGTCACTACCCTGAATTTTTCAAGCATATCTTCCAGTACATCAACGGAAAATTCACGAGCCATTGCACGCAGCGAGCGGATATTATTTAAGTTTTTTAACATTGAACTCATATTAACAAAACCTCTTTAACGTAAAAACAGTATTACGCTAAATATTGTATGCAACTGCTTATTATATTTCCAGTCTAATTTCTTCGAGAGTTATTAAACAAATAGCCAACCCTGGTATTTATAGCATCTATTTTGCTATCGTCCATGCAATATATTCCATTACCGGATAGCTGCCAGGAATATACCTGCAAGCTATCTCTGCACGTCACTTGAGAAACAGACCACGGCATCGCACGGGGCAACTCGTCTACATATTGCACATTGGTCAACATTCAGAAAAGGAGCGCAAAAAATTCAGAAAAACAAATTCCTATAACCCATTGATCTAAAATACCTTTAATTAACACAGCAACGAAAATACCAAAACGAACAAAAAACAGACCATTGCAGAGCATTTTATCGACAAAAAGGTTATAAATAAAAATTTTAAGCTAGTTGCCAGTTATTATCCAGACAGATATCCTATTCAAACGCGAAAGCAGCAAGACAAATCACTAGCAAGAAGGCATTCAAAACCTTTTTTTCCCTTTTTACAAGGAGCATTAACATGTTCTCTCCGCAGTCACGCTTGCGTCATGCAGTAGCAGACACGTTCGCGATGGTTGTTTATTGTTCTGTCGTGAACATGTTGATCGAAATATTCCTTTCAGGAATGAGCTTCGAACAGTCACTGTACTCCAGACTGGTGGCTATCCCCGTCAACATCCTGATCGCATGGCCTTACGGCATGTACCGCGATTTATTTATGCGTGCGGCGCGGAAAGCCACGCAGGCAGGATGGGGGAAAAACCTGGCAGACGTGTTGGCTTACGTCACCTTCCAGTCGCCGGTATATGTGATTATTCTGTTAACGGTTGGCGCAGACTGGCACCAGATTACGGCTGCAGTAAGTTCGAACATCGTGGTGTCAATGCTGATGGGCGCTGTCTATGGCTACTTTCTTGATTATTGCCGCCGCCTGTTTAAGGTCAGCAGCTATCACCAGGCTAAAGCTTGATACGATTCTTTGCGACTGGCCCTGCCAGTCGCATTATTAGTTTGAGCTAACGTCGCCAAACAACCCACTCAGATAGCGCTCAAGTGCAATTCGTGAACTAAAGCCGTGTGGAATACCATAATGTTCATGGGTCTCTCCGGCTAAATACAGCGGGAATTGCTGGTAGTGATCGCAGGTTTTAATATCCGTAGCAGGTTCCGCCAGCGAAGAGCTGCGCTCTTTTAGCGTGGGATGGATGACTAATGCGGTACGTCCCATGCGTGCTTCACGGTTAACGTACACATAATTTTCGCCACGACGATAGCCGTACGTTTTCTGCGTCACAACATCAACGGTAAAGCCCACTTTTTCAAGTACGCGCGCCACCTCATCTGGTCGTAAATACATATTCTTTTCCTCGTTATCTTTTACTGCGGGCTTACCTTACCTGATTCAGCATTAGCAACGCTTTCAGAAAAGTCCATAAACGAGTGGCGATGGTGGGACGAATATCTTAAGAACCGTGCTGATTCAGTCCAGCGCCAGCCGCAGCTGATATGCCGCCTGCTGCGCCATTTCCAGCGAGCTAATGTTGGTAAACGACAGCAATATTCCTCCCTTTCCTTCTGAAGTTATTCGCCAGCGGCTTAACGCCTGAACCGCCAGTCCAGCCTGATTCGCTTTGCGCACCAGCGCAACATCATCTCCGTCTACACTCATTACCAGTTGAATCCCACCTTCCTGAGGAATGACGCTAAATCCTTGTTCGGTCAGGGCGTTTTCCATCCATTGTCGTCGCAAGGCGTAATGCTGACGCATGCGTTTTAAGTGTCGCCAGAAGTGGCCGTCTTGCATAAAATCCGCCAGCGTTTGCTGCCATAAAACCGGAACGCTACAGGCCGTTAGCGCCGCCTGCTGACGAAAATGTTCGACCTGAGTCAGAGGCACCACCAGCCATGCCGTGCGCAAAGCCGGAAACAGAGATTTGCTGAACGTTCCGGCATAAATCACCCGCTGGGGCGCATCCAGACTTTTTAGCGGCGGCAACGGTTTACCGTGGTAGCGAAATTCGCTGTCGTAGTCATCTTCGATTACCCACGCCTGCGCGCGAGTCGCCCACTCCAGCAACCGGTGGCGACGGTCTAATGACAAGGCCACGCCCAGCGGGCTTTGGTGTGCGGGCGTGAGTAGTACAAAACGCGCCTGCGGGAAATCGCGGATCCCAGCGCAGACGTCCAGACCATCAGCATCAACCGCCACCGGCATCAGCTCAATGCGTTCCTGAGCGACCACGGGGCGAATCAGCGGAAAGCCAGGATCTTCGACCCACATCCCCTCACCGGGTTGAGACAAAGCGCGCAGAATTAACGTCATTGATGCTGCGTAACCTGAAGTAATAAAAACCTGTTCCGGCTGGCATTCAATACTGCGTGAAACGCGCAGGTAATCAACAATCGCCTGACGTAATACCCGTTCGCCGCAAACATCGCCCACCGCCAGATCAAAACGCGTTTGGGTGCGTAAACGCCGCCCCATTACCCGCGCCCAGACGTCGCGCGGGAAGAGATCGAGTGCGGGTAATCCCATCTGAAAAAGCTGCGGTCTGGGTTTTTCTCCGGCGAAGATGGCAGGTGATGCTGGCGCGCTTTGAGGCCGCAGTTGTTCACTGACAAACGTTCCTGCTTGTCCGCGTCGCGCAAGCCAGCCCTGCGCCACCAGCTCTGCATAGGCGTTTTCCACCGTCGAGCGTGATACGCCCAGCTCCTGGGCCCAGGTCCGACTGGAAGGTAATCTGGTACCTGGCTTGAGTTCACCGTTCTCAATTGCGTTTTTTAACTGACGGGCGATTTGCTGATAGCGCGGCATTTATGGTCTGCTTTTTTTGCAACAATATGGCTCTCTTTAGCAGTCCATTATAGTGCTACATTGCGGGTCAGCCAAACGAGGAGAAATACCATGACAATGTTACGCCAGCCCTATTATGAACTCAGTCCTGAAATCTATAACGCCCTGGTTCAGGCAAGCAAAGCGCTGGAAAACTGCGCGCTGGAACCTACGCTGACGGAACTGATTTACTTACGGGTCTCGCAAATCAATGGCTGCGCCTTTTGCCTGGAAATGCACAGTAAGGCGCTGCGTAAATCCGGTGTTGCGCAGGCCAAACTGGACGCACTGGCAGGCTGGCGGGTGAGTCACCACTTCAGCGAAAAGGAACGTGCGGCGCTGGCGTGGGCTGAATCCGTCACCCATATCGCCAGTACGCATGCCGAAGATGACGTTTATCTGCCGCTGCTCGCCCATTTTAGCGCGAAAGAAATTAGCGACCTGACGTTTGCCATTAGCCTGATGAACTGCTTTAACCGTCTGGCGGTAGGGATGCGTATGTGATTCTGCGCTATCGGATGACAGCATAAATGTCTTATCCGGCCTGGGAAGTCCTTTCCTGTAGGCCGGATTAGACGCGACGCGCCGCCATCCAGCAACCTGCGATGATACATATCACTTCCCCCGTCACGCTCCTCACCCGGCCCTCATTAATCTAAAATTCCCATATCTTGTATGGTTGAATCTTTTTAAAACTACATCTAGTATCTTCTGTATCAAGACGCACACAACCCGACGCCCTCTATCGCGTCGATCTTTTACTTATAAGCGGAAATACGAATCATGCGCATTGTTATTTACACTCGCAACAACTGTGTTCAGTGTCACGCCACCAGGCGGGCGATGGAAAGCCGCGGGTTTAACTTCGAGATGGTGAACGTCGATTTACAGCCCGATCTGGCTGATAGCCTGCGCGAGCAAGGCTTTCGCCAGTTACCGGTCGTGGTCGCAGGGGAAGCCAGTTGGTCAGGATTTCGCCCGGACATGATCAACCGTCTGCGCCCGGAACCCCAAGTGGCCAGCGCATGAGCCAGCTCGTCTACTTCTCCAGCAGCTCCGAAAATACGCACCGCTTTATCCAGCGTCTGGGGCTGACTGCCATCCGCATTCCGCTTAACGAACGCGAGCGGATCCGGGTAGACGAACCTTACATATTAATCGTGCCATCCTACGGCGGCGGCGGTACGGCTGGCGCGGTCCCAAGACAGGTGATCCGCTTTTTAAACGATACGCACAACCGGGCGTTAATCCGTGGAGTGATCGCCTCCGGTAATCGCAATTTCGGGGATGCTTATGGTCGCGCGGGTGATGTGATCTCACAAAAATGCGGCGTGCCGTGGCTCTATCGCTTTGAGCTGATGGGCACCCAAAGCGATATCGACAACGTTCGGAAAGGAGTGAGCGAATTTTGGCAACGACAACCGCAGAACGCGTAATGCAGCCAACGCTGGATTACCATGCCCTGAATGCCATGCTGAATCTGTACGATAAAGCCGGACGCATTCAGTTCGACAAAGACCATCAGGCGGTGGAGGCTTTCTTTGCCGCCCACGTCCGCCCCAACTCGGTGGCTTTTGCCAGCCAGCAGGAGCGCCTGGACACATTGGTAGATGAAGGCTATTACGATGCCAGCGTGTTAGCCCGCTACAATCGCGCGTTCGTGCTGAAGCTATTCACCCACGCCCACGCCAGCGGATTCCGTTTCCAGACGTTCCTCGGCGCATGGAAGTTCTACACCAGCTATACGCTGAAAACGTTCGACGGTAAGCGCTATCTCGAAGACTTTGAGGATCGGGTCACGATGGTGGCGCTCACGCTGGCGCAGGGCGATGAAGCGCTCGCGATGCAACTGGCTGATGAAATGCTCTCCGGGCGCTTTCAACCCGCCACGCCAACCTTTCTAAACTGCGGTAAACAGCAACGCGGCGAGCTGGTCTCCTGCTTCCTGTTACGCATCGAAGACAATATGGAGTCAATTGGTCGGGCGGTAAACTCGGCGCTACAGCTCTCTAAACGCGGCGGCGGCGTGGCATTTTTGCTCTCTAACCTGCGCGAGGCAGGTGCGCCCATTAAGCGCATTGAGAACCAGTCCTCCGGCGTGATCCCGGTAATGAAAATGCTGGAAGATGCGTTTTCTTATGCGAATCAACTCGGGGCGCGTCAGGGCGCGGGGGCAGTGTATCTGCACGCGCACCATCCGGATATTTTGCGTTTTCTTGATACCAAACGTGAAAATGCCGACGAAAAAATTCGCATCAAAACGCTCTCGCTTGGCGTGGTGATCCCGGACGTCACCTTCCAGTTGGCGAAAGAAAACGCCCGGATGGCGCTGTTTTCACCGTATGACGTGGAACGAATTTACGGCAAACCATTCGGTGATATCGCCGTGAGCGAGCGGTATGACGAATTGGTTGCTGACCAACGCGTACACAAAAAATACATTAACGCCCGCGATTTCTTCCAGCGGCTGGCAGAGATCCAGTTTGAGTCTGGCTACCCTTACATCATGTTTGAAGACACGGTGAATCGCGCCAACCCGATTGCCGGTCGGATCAATATGAGCAACCTGTGCTCGGAGATTTTGCAGGTTAACAGCGCCTCCACCTACGATGAAAACCTCAATTACGCACAGACCGGGCACGATATCTCCTGCAATCTCGGTTCGTTGAACATTGCCCATACCATGGATTCACCGGACTTTGGTCGTACAGTGGAAACGGCGGTTCGCGGCTTAACCGCCGTTTCGGACATGAGCCACATCCGCAGCGTGCCTTCGATCGAAGCCGGGAACAGCGCGTCGCACGCGATTGGTCTTGGGCAGATGAATCTGCACGGGTATCTGGCGCGGGAAGGGATCGCCTATGGTTCGCCGGAAGGGCTGGATTTTACCAATCTCTATTTCTATACCATCACCTGGCATGCGCTGAATACGTCAATGAAGATCGCCCGCGAGCGCGGTCAAACCTTTGCCGGATTCAGACAATCCCGCTACGCCAGCGGCGAGTATTTTAGTCAGTATCTGCAGGGCGACTGGCAGCCAAAAACCGACAAGGTACGCACACTGTTTGCTGCCAGCGGCCTTACGCTGCCAACGCGCGAAATGTGGTCGCAGCTGCGAGAAGATGTGATGCGCTACGGCATTTATAATCAGAATTTACAGGCGGTGCCGCCCACCGGTTCTATCTCCTACATCAATCATGCCACGTCAAGCATTCACCCGATCGTGTCGAAAGTGGAGATTCGCAAAGAGGGTAAAACCGGGCGCGTTTACTACCCTGCCCCGTTTATGACCAATGAGAATCTGGCCTTGTATCAGGATGCCTACGAGATTGGTCCACAAAAAATCATAGATACCTACGCGGAAGCAACGCGCCATGTCGATCAGGGGCTTTCACTGACGCTCTTTTTCCCCGATACCGCCACCACGCGCGATATCAACAAAGCGCAGATTTACGCCTGGCGTAAGGGCATCAAATCGCTGTACTACATCCGACTACGTCAACTGGCGCTGGAAGGAACCGAAATCGAAGGTTGCGTGTCATGCGCGCTGTAAGGAGGAGAAAATGACATTATCCCGCGTGAGCGCCATCAACTGGAACAAGATTGAGGATGATAAAGATCTCGAGGTATGGAACCGCCTGACCAGTAACTTCTGGCTACCGGAAAAGGTCCCGCTCTCCAATGACATCCCGGCCTGGCAAACGTTGAACGCCGCCGAACAGCAGTTGACCATCCGCGTTTTTACCGGGCTGACGCTGCTCGACACCATTCAGAATGTTGCCGGAGCACCCGCGTTAATGGCCGATTCGTTAACGCCGCATGAAGAGGCGGTGCTGTCGAATATCAGCTTTATGGAAGCGGTACACGCCCGTTCATACAGCTCTATTTTCTCCACCCTTTGCCAGACCAAAGATGTGGATACAGCTTACGCCTGGAGTGAAGAAAATACCCCACTCCAGCGCAAGGCGCAGATCGTTTTGGCACATTACGCCAGCGACGAACCGTTGAAGAAGAAAATTGCCAGCGTGTTTCTGGAATCCTTCCTGTTCTATTCCGGCTTCTGGTTACCGATGTATTTTTCCAGCCGCGGCAAATTGACCAATACAGCCGATCTTATTCGCCTGATTATTCGTGATGAGGCCGTTCATGGGTATTACATTGGTTATAAATATCAAAAAGGTCTGGAGCATATTTCCGAGTCCGCACGCGAGGAGTTAAAGAACTTTGCCTTCGATCTGCTGATGGAATTGTATGATAACGAAGCGCGCTATACGGAAGAATTGTATGCAGAAACAGGCTGGGTGGATGACGTCAAAGCCTTCCTTTGCTACAACGCCAATAAGGCATTGATGAATTTGGGGTATGAGGCGCTATTTCCATCTGAAATGGCCGAGGTTAACCCGGCAATCCTTGCCGCGCTGTCGCCCAACGCTGACGAAAACCACGATTTCTTCTCGGGTTCTGGCTCATCATATGTGATGGGAAAAGCGGTCGAAACCGAAGACGACGACTGGAATTTCTAGCAATCATTTCTGCGGGAAATACCGTACATTTTTCGCGGAAATATTTTAACAGGATCACACTTTTGTCGTGCAAATATAATTGTGTGATCTACACTCAATATCAGCCGCATTATTCGCCTGCATTCCAGCAATTCAGGCGATTTTTCATTGGCATTTACAAAAAATATTAACCCGCCCGCATTCGCGCTCAGCCCTTATATCACGGGAAGTCCCGCCGCCTGGCCTTCGGCAATATTCATGCCACAACCAAATTCAGGGTTGTCTCAGATTCTCAGTATGTTAGGGTAGAAAAAGGTCACTATTTCCATCAGGTAATATATCGATATAAACAAATAACAGGAATCATTCTATTGCATGGCAATTAAATTAGAAGTTAAAAATCTCTATAAGATATTTGGAGAGCATCCCCAGAGAGCCTTCAAATATATTGAAAAAGGACTTTCAAAAGAGCAGATTCTGGATAAAACAGGGCTATCGCTTGGCGTAAAGAACGCCAGTCTGGCCATTGAAGAAGGCGAGATATTTGTCATCATGGGATTATCCGGTTCGGGTAAATCCACAATGGTACGCCTTCTCAATCGCCTGATTGAACCCACCCGCGGACAGGTATTGATTGACGGCGTAGACATCGCCCGCATATCCGATGCCGAGCTTCGCGAGGTGCGCAGAAAAAAGATTGCGATGGTGTTCCAGTCCTTTGCCCTGATGCCGCACATGACGGTGCTGGACAATACGGCATTCGGCATGGAATTAGCCGGTGTCGGCGCGGATGAACGTCGTGAAAAAGCGTTAGATGCGCTACGTCAGGTTGGTCTGGAGAATTATGCTCACGGATACCCGGATGAACTTTCCGGGGGAATGCGCCAGCGTGTGGGCCTCGCCCGTGCATTAGCCATTAACCCTGACATCTTATTAATGGATGAGGCCTTCTCAGCCCTCGATCCATTAATTCGTACTGAGATGCAGGATGAACTGGTAAAACTACAGGCGAAACATCAACGCACCGTGGTCTTTATATCGCATGACCTCGACGAAGCTATGCGTATTGGCGACAGAATTGCCATTATGCAAAACGGTGAAGTGGTCCAGGTCGGCACGCCGGATGAAATCCTGAATAATCCAGCCAATGATTATGTACGCACCTTCTTCCGTGGCGTTGATATTAGCCAGGTCTTCAGTGCGAAAGATATTTCACGCCGTAGCCCCGAAGGTTTAATTCGTAAAACGCCCGGGGTGGGTCCACGTTCAGCGCTGCAATTATTGCAGGACAAAGATCGCGAATATGGTTACGTGATCGAACGCGGCAATAAATTCGTTGGCGTTGTTTCAATCGACTCCTTAAAAACAGCGTTAAGTCAGGCGCAAGGTATTGAAGCGGCATTGATCGATGAGCCGTTAGCCGTAGATGCGCAAACTCCTCTCAGCGAGTTGCTTTCTCATGTCGGCCAGGCCCCGTGCGCGGTGCCGGTTGTTGATGAGGAACAGCAGTATGTGGGCGTCATTTCAAAACGCATGCTGTTACAGGCTTTAGATCGTGAGGGGGTAAACAATGGCTGATCAAACTAATCCGTGGGATACCACACCTGCGGCCGACAGCGCCGCACAAACTGCCGATGCCTGGAGCACGCCATCTGGTGCGCCCACTGACGGCGGTAGCGCAGACTGGCTGACCAGCGCCCCTGCGCCGGCGCCAGAACATTTCAATATTATGGATCCGTTCCATAAAACACTGATCCCGCTGGATAGTTGGGTCACCGAAGGGATCGACTGGGTTGTTACCCATTTCCGTCCGGTCTTCCAGGGCATTCGTGTTCCGGTGGATTACATTCTCAACGGCTTCCAGCAGCTTCTGTTAGGTATGCCAGCGCCCGTGGCGATTATCCTGTTCGCCCTGATTGCCTGGCAGATATCCGGTGTCGGAATGGGCGTTGCTACGCTGATTTCCTTGATTGCCATCGGTGCCATCGGTGCGTGGTCGCAGGCCATGATAACCCTGGCGCTGGTACTGACCGCTCTGCTGTTCTGCGTAGTGATTGGCCTGCCGATGGGGATCTGGTTAGCACGCAGTCCGCGGGCAGCAAAAATTGTTCGCCCGCTGCTGGACGCCATGCAAACCACCCCAGCATTCGTCTATCTGGTGCCGATTGTCATGCTGTTCGGTATTGGTAACGTCCCGGGCGTGGTGGTGACGATTATCTTCGCCCTGCCGCCAATCGTACGTCTGACCATTCTGGGGATTAACCAGGTGCCAGCCGATCTGATTGAAGCCTCGCGTTCGTTTGGCGCCAGCCCGCGTCAGATGCTGTTTAAAGTGCAGCTCCCGCTGGCGATGCCCACTATTATGGCCGGGGTCAACCAGACGCTGATGCTGGCGCTTTCAATGGTCGTCATCGCGTCGATGATCGCCGTCGGCGGGCTGGGTCAGATGGTGCTGCGTGGAATCGGTCGTCTGGATATGGGGCTTGCCACCGTCGGTGGGGTTGGGATTGTAATCCTCGCCATCATTCTGGACCGCCTGACGCAGGCCGTTGGTCGCGACTCGCGTAGTCGTGGCAACCGTCGCTGGTACACCACTGGTCCCGTTGGGCTTATCACTCGCCCTTTCACGAAGTAATTCACCCGTTGCCCGGTGGCGCATTGCTTACCGGGCCTACAATTCATTAACTTGCACAAAATCATTCAGGATGAAGTGTAATAAGGAACAACGATGCGACAGAAAATAATTATTGCCACAGCGTTTGCTACCCTTGTCTCCACCAGCACTTTCGCTGCCGACCTGCCGGGCAAAGGCATCACCGTACAGCCAATTCAGAGCACAATCTCTGAAGAATCCTTCCAGACGCAGCTGGTTGCCCGCGCGCTGGAGAAGCTGGGTTACACCGTTAACAAAACAAGCGAAGTTGATTACAACGTCGGCTATACCTCCATTGCCTCTGGCGATGCAACTTTTACCGCCGTGAACTGGCAGCCGCTGCATGATGATATGTACGCCGCTGCGGGCGGAGACAAAAAGTTTTATCGCGAGGGGGTATTCGTTACGGGTGCCGCACAGGGTTATCTGATCGACAAAAAAACCGCTGAGCAGTACAAAATCACTAACATCGCTCAGTTAAAAGATCCGAAGATCGCCAAAATCTTTGACACCAACGGTGACGGAAAAGCCGATATGATGGGCTGTTCACCGGGCTGGGGTTGTGAAGCAGTAATCAACCACCAGAACAAAGCTTTCGATCTGGAAAAAACCGTCGAGGTCAGCCACGGTAACTATGCGGCGATGATGGCTGACACCATTACCCGTTTTAAAGAAGGCAAACCCATTCTTTACTACACCTGGACACCGTACTGGGTCAGCGACGTCATGAAGCCGGGTAAAGATGTGGTCTGGCTGCAGGTACCGTTCTCTTCCCTGCCAGGCGAGCAGAAAGATATTGATACCAAGCTGCCAAACGGCGCCAACTACGGCTTCCCGGTGAACACGATGCATATTGTCGCCAATAAAGCCTGGGCGGAGAAAAACCCGGCTGCAGCGAAACTGTTTGCCATCATGAAGCTGCCGCTGGCGGATATCAACGCGCAGAACGCGATGATGCATGACGGTAAAGCGTCTGAAGCCGACGTGCAGGGTCACGTTGACGGCTGGATCAAAGCCCACCAGCAGCAGTTTGACGGCTGGGTGAACGAAGCGCTGGCCGCGCAGAAATAACCGGCTCGCAGGCCTGATGAGCGTAGTTTCATCAGGCACTGTAACCATACCAATGCCGGATGGTGGCGCGATGCGCCTTATCCGGCATAGACGCCCTCCCCCCAATCGCACAATTCATCACCCAACAAATCAGCAACATTTAATCACTTCCGTTATGATTGTTTTCTGCAACCCATTACTCAGTTGAAAACAATGACGAAAACCACTCAGGGACTTAGCCCCTCGCTGATCCTGTTAATGTCTATCGCCACCGGCCTCGCCGTCGCCAGTAACTATTATGCTCAGCCGTTGCTCGACACCATCGCCCGTAACTTTTCACTATCTGCCAGTACCGCAGGGTTTATCGTCACCGCGGCCCAACTCGGCTATGCCGCTGGCCTGCTGTTTTTAGTCCCGCTTGGCGATATGTTCGAACGTCGGATGCTGATCGTCTCCATGACGCTGTTAGCGGCAGGCGGCATGCTGATTACCGCCAGCAGCCAGTCGCTGGGCATGCTGATCCTCGGCACCGCCCTGACCGGGTTGTTCTCGGTAGTCGCACAGATTTTAGTTCCGCTGGCGGCGACACTTGCCACGCCAGACAAGCGCGGTAAAGTCGTCGGCACGATTATGAGCGGCCTGCTGTTGGGCATTCTGCTGGCGCGCACCGTAGCGGGATTACTGGCCAATTTGGGCGGCTGGCGCACCGTGTTTTGGGTGGCATCGGTATTAATGGCGCTGATGGCGATTGCGCTGTGGCGCGGTCTGCCGAAGATGAAATCAGAAACGCATCTTAACTACCCGCAACTTCTGGGTTCGGTATTCAGCCTGTTTATCCACGATAAACTGCTGCGTACCCGCGCGATGCTGGGCTGTCTGACCTTTGCCAATTTCAGTATCCTCTGGACATCAATGGCGTTTTTGCTCGCCGCACCGCCGTTTAACTATTCAGAAGGCATGATTGGTCTGTTTGGCCTGGCGGGGGCCGCCGGGGCGTTAGGCGCGCGTCCGGCGGGCGGTTTTGCCGATAAAGGTAAATCTCACCTGACCACCACCCTTGGGCTGTTATTGCTGCTGCTCTCCTGGCTAGCTATTTGGTTTGGGCACGCTTCCGTCCCCATGCTGATTATCGGCATTCTGGTGCTGGATCTCACCGTTCAGGGCGTACATATCACCAACCAGACGGTTATCTATCGCATTCATCCGGACGCGCGTAATCGCCTGACCGCCGGATACATGACCAGCTATTTTATTGGCGGAGCAGCAGGGTCGCTGATTTCAGCCTCCGCCTGGCAGCATGCCGGGTGGGCTGGCGTTTGTCTGGCCGGTACGACCGTTGCCCTACTCAATCTGTTGGTCTGGTGGCGAGGTTTTCACCGTCAGGAAGCCGTAAATTAAGCGTATAGTGCATGTTTACCGCTGATTGGGCTCCACAGGGTGTTAAGGAGCCCATCAGTCTGCTAAGGTTATAACTCATTGAACCAAGTTATATTAATTTCGGTAATGAAACCTATAACCCTATGGAAAGCCCTATACCCCAGTCTGAACCCAGTTCTGCAACGCTAACTGAAGGATTCAAAGACAGCCTGCCAATAGTCATTAGCTATATTCCGGTCGCTTTTGCATTTGGTCTCAATGCCACTCGCCTTGGCTTTTCTCCCGTTGAAAGCGTCTTTTTCTCCTGCATTATCTATGCGGGAGCCAGCCAGTTTGTCATCACCACGATGCTCGCTGCAGGCAGTTCTCTGTGGGTTGCCGCTCTGACCGTCATGGCCATGGATGTACGCCATGTTTTGTACGGCCCTTCCCTGCGTAGCCGAATCGCCCAGCGACTGAGCAAACCCAAAAGTGCGCTGTGGGCCTTTGGCCTCACCGATGAAGTCTTTGCCGCCGCAACCGCAAAGCTGGTACGGGATAACCGGCGCTGGAGTGAGAACTGGATGATTGGCATTGCGCTATGCTCATGGGCCTCCTGGGTATTTGGCACGGTGATCGGCGCGTTTTCCGGCAGCGGTTTACTTAAGGATTACCCGGCCGTTGAGGCGGCGCTGGGCTTCATGCTCCCGGCGCTGTTCATGAGCTTCCTGCTGGCCTCTTTCCAGCGTCAGCAGGCGCTCTGCGTCACTGCGGCGCTAGCCGGGGCGCTGGCTGGCGTTATGCTGTTTTCTATTCCTGCCGCCATCCTTGCCGGCATTGTCTGCGGATGCCTGACGGCTCTCATCCAGTCATTTTGGCAGGGGGGTCCTGATGAGCTATGAGGTCCTGCTGCTTGGCCTGTTGGTCGGCTGCGTGAACTACTGCTTTCGCTATTTACCGCTGCGCCTTCGAGTGGGTAATGTTCGCCCGACCAGGCGCGGCGCAACGGGCATATTACTAGACACCATTGGCATAGCATCAATTTGCGCCCTGTTGGTGGTGTCTACCGCGCCAGAAGTGATGCACGACGCTCGTCGGTTCGTACCGACGCTGGTGGGGTTTGTCATACTGGGCGCAAGCTTCTATAAGACCCGCAGCATCATCATTCCAACCTTACTGAGTGCTCTGGGCTACGGATTAGCCTGGAAAATGCTGGTTGGCTTATAGATAAAAGAAATCAATTTAAATAAATAATACATTTACTTTATTTGTCACTGTCGTTACTATATCGGCTGAAATTAATGAGGTTATACCCAAATGGATAGTTCGTTTACGCCCATTGAACAAATGCTAAAATTTCGCGCCAGCCGCTACGAAGAGTTCCCTTATCAGGAAGTGCTTCTGACTCGTCTCTGCATGCACATGCAGGGCAAGCTGCTGGAAAACCGCAATAAAATGCTGAAAGCTCAAGGGATTAACGAGACGTTGTTTATGGCGTTGATTACGCTGGAGTCTCAGGAAAACCACAGTATTCAGCCCTCTGAACTGAGTTGCGCGCTCGGCTCGTCACGCACTAACGCTACCCGCATCGCGGATGAGTTAGAAAAACGTGGCTGGATCGAACGTCGCGAAAGCGATAACGATCGCCGCTGTCTGCATCTGCAATTGACCGAGAAAGGCCATGCATTTTTGCAAGAGGTATTACCGCCTCAGCACAACTGCCTGCATCAGCTCTGGTCGTCTCTCAGCACCACCGAAAAAGATCAGCTCGAGCAAATTACCCGTAAACTTCTGACCCGTCTTGATCAGATGGAGCAGGATGGTGCGGTGTTAGAAGCGCTGCGCTAAGGCGCCGACTCGCTCAGAAATCCAGATTTATAAATGAAAAAACCGACAGGCCAGCACGCACACTGCTGGCCTGTCTGATAAACAGGTCGGCTCAGCCGATGTGAAAAAAAAGAAGATCGTGGAGAACAACATGAGCGCAAATGCGGAGACTCAAACCCCGCAGCAACCGGTCAAGAAGAATGGCAAACGTAAAAGTACGCTGCTCCTTCTGACCTTGCTCTTTATTATCATTGCCGTGGCATATGGGATTTATTGGTTTTTAGTACTGCGTCATGTCGAAGAGACAGACGATGCGTACGTGGCAGGGAACCAGGTTCAAATCATGGCGCAGGTATCAGGCAGCGTGACGAAAGTCTGGGCTGATAACACTGACTTTGTAAAACAAGGCGATGTACTGGTCACCCTTGATCAGACGGACGCAAAACAGGCATTTGAAAAAGCCAAAACTGCGCTGGCTTCCAGCGTGCGTCAGACGCACCAGTTGATGATCAACAGCAAGCAGTTACAGGCCAGCATTGAAGTGCAGAGAACCGCACTGGCGCAGGCGCAAAGCGACTTTAATCGCCGTGTTCCACTGGGCAACGCCAACCTGATTGGCCGCGAAGAACTGCAACATGCGCGTGATGCTGTCGCCAGCGCGCAGGCCCAGCTTGATGTCGCAATTCAACAATATAATGCTAACCAGGCGATGATTCTGGGTAGCAAGCTGGAAGACCAGCCCGCCGTGCAACAGGCTGCCACTGAAGTGCGCAATGCCTGGCTGGCACTGGAACGTACTAAAATTGTCAGCCCAATGACCGGCTATGTTTCCCGTCGTGCCGTGCAGCCTGGCGCGCAAATTAGCCCAACCACGCCGCTGATGGCAGTTGTTCCGGCCACTAATCTGTGGGTGGATGCTAACTTTAAAGAAACACAGCTCGCGCACATGCGTATCGGCCAACCGGCGACCGTTATCAGTGATATTTACGGCGATGACGTGAAATACACCGGTAAAGTAGTCGGCCTGGATATGGGTACGGGCAGCGCCTTCTCCCTGTTACCAGCGCAAAACGCGACCGGTAACTGGATCAAAGTCGTCCAGCGTCTGCCGGTACGTATCGAACTGGATGCGCAGCAACTGGCGCAGCATCCGCTGCGTATTGGTTTGTCTACGCTGGTAACCGTTGATACCGCTAATCGTGACGGGCAGATTCTGGCAAGCCAGGTTCGCACCACGCCGGTAGCAGAAAGTAATGCACGTGAAATCGACCTTGCTCCGGTCAATAAGATGATCGAAGAGATCGTGCGGGCCAACGCGGGCTAATTAAAGGTGCGTGTGATGCAACAGCAAAAACCGCTGGAAGGCGCGCAGCTCGTCATTATGACGATCGCGCTGTCCCTGGCGACATTCATGCAGGTGCTGGACTCCACCATTGCTAACGTGGCGATCCCCACTATCGCCGGGAACCTGGGCTCTTCGCTGAGCCAGGGAACCTGGGTGATCACCTCTTTCGGGGTGGCGAACGCTATCTCTATTCCGATCACCGGCTGGCTGGCAAAGCGCTTTGGCGAAGTCAGGCTCTTCATGTGGTCCACAATTGCCTTCGTCATTGCGTCCTGGGCATGTGGGATGTCCACCAGCCTGAACATGCTCATTTTCTTCCGCGTGATACAAGGGATTGTCGCCGGTCCATTAATTCCTCTGTCACAGAGCCTGTTGCTGAATAACTATCCTCCCGCCAAGCGTTCCATCGCCCTCGCGCTATGGTCGATGACGGTAATTGTTGCTCCGATATGTGGCCCTATTCTTGGGGGCTATATCAGCGACAACTATCACTGGGGCTGGATATTTTTCATCAACGTGCCAATCGGTGCTGCGGTGGTATTGATGACCCTGCAAACCCTGCGCGGACGGGAAACCAAAACCGAGCAGCGGCGCATCGACGCCATTGGTCTGGCTCTGCTGGTCATCGGTATCGGCAGTTTGCAGATTATGCTCGACCGCGGCAAAGAGCTGGACTGGTTCGCCTCGCAGGAGATTATCATCCTGACGGTGGTCGCGGTTGTCGCTATCTGCTTCCTGATCGTCTGGGAGCTTACCGACGAGCACCCCATCGTCGATCTCTCGCTGTTTAAGTCGCGCAATTTTACCATCGGCTGCCTGTGTATCAGCCTGGCCTATATGCTCTACTTCGGCGCAATCGTCCTGCTGCCGCAGCTATTGCAGGAGGTTTACGGCTATACGGCAACCTGGGCCGGTCTGGCGTCCGCGCCGGTAGGGATCATTCCGGTGATCCTGTCGCCAATTATCGGCCGCTTTGCGCACAAGCTGGATATGCGTAGGTTGGTGACGTTCAGTTTTATTATGTATGCCGTCTGTTTCTACTGGCGTGCGTGGACGTTCGAACCGGGTATGGACTTTGGCGCATCGGCCTGGCCGCAGTTTATTCAGGGGTTCGCGGTAGCCTGCTTCTTTATGCCGCTGACGACCATCACGCTGTCCGGCTTACCGCCTGAGCGTCTGGCCGCAGCATCAAGTTTGTCGAACTTTACGCGAACGCTGGCAGGTTCTATCGGCACGTCGATTACGACAACGATGTGGACGAACCGCGAGTCGCTGCACCATGCGCAGTTAACGGAATCCGTAAACCCCTACAACCCAAATGCGCAGGCCATGTACGATAAGCTGCAGGATTTAGGGATGACGCAGCAGCAGGCGTCAGGCTGGATAGCTCAGCAGATCACCAATCAGGGTCTGATTATTTCCGCCAACGAAATCTTCTGGATGTCGGCGGGGATCTTCCTGGTTTTGCTTGGCCTGGTGTGGTTTGCCAAACCGCCCTTCGGCGCAGGCGGTGGTGGCGGCGGCGCACACTAAGCTTCTGATAAAAGGGATCTGCGGATCCCTTTTTTATTAGACTCGCGATCAGAAGTAATATTTAAATCTCAGGCGCCCGCCGTAGCGTGCATCTTCGCTGTTATCGCCATTATTCGGATCGGCCTCAACCCATGAGGCATAGGCACCGAGGTAGATGTTAAAGTTTTTCATATCCAGTACGTTGGGGAACAGATATGAGGCATGAATGGTGTGAATATCATAACTGCCAGGATCGGTTATCCAACAATCTTCCTCGCAAACGGCTTCAAGATTAGTGGCGTTGAAGGCGTCAATGTTGTTATGCGCATAGATATAACCCAGCTCAAACCGGTGCCACAACGCATTCACCCCGGCGGTAAAATCGGTCTCGTCGGTCGCATCCATATAGGCGGTGTTCAGGTTTATCACCGCACCATCTTCTGGATCGGTTTTCTGACCATCCCAGGTCATAGTAAAACCATAGCCTGTACGATCGGACTGATCGATCCACTTCCCATTCTCATAATAGCCATAGGCGTTGTTGACGACGTTACTTTCCATCGCCACCGCCGTCGAGAAGCGTCCGCTTTGCCAGGCTATCACCGGACGCACATAGGCCACGTTTTTATCGTTGGTTAAGTCCATTCCGTGGTACTGCTTCTCGGTATAGAGCGTACTGCCATTTTCCATCAATGTGTTCACTTCGAAATACCAGTTATCGATGGTTTTGCTGATCAGGAAGTTACCACCGCTGTCGCTACGCCCCCGGCCCTCTTTCATCATATATATATAACCGTAGCCATCGCTGTACAGGTCATTCGCCGTATTACCTGAATATTCAATAAAGGTATCCTGATTCAGCGGGAACATATCGTAAGCTTCAAAGCGTCCAACCTTAATTTGCCAGTCTTTTTCTTGTCCAAAGAAGAATACTGCATCATCGAGGTTCATTTTTCCTGTCAGGTCTGCCAGGGGCTGGACCGAGAACCCGGCAAAATTACCGTTATTCAGTCGTTGGTAACCATCAAAACCCAGCAAAATACGACCGTTGATATCCCAACGCTCATTTGTTCCTGGCGCCCAATCTTTATTCGCAGAGGTTCTCGTTGATGTCAGGCTGCCGGAACGGCTTGCTGCGTCCATATTAAATTCAACATCACCATAGAATTTAATATCGCTAAAACCGGATAATGTTAGTTTAGGTGGGTTTTCCGTAGCGGCGACGGGCTCAGCTGACTGCACCTGTACGGTCGGTGCTGTGGCTACCTGCTGTTGCTTCAGCGAACGGATTTGCGACTCGGCATCAGCAGCCCGCTGCTCGGCATTAATCACACGCTGCTCCAGTTCGGCAAGACGCTGCTCAATAGCGGTATTCGCTGCCCAAAGGTTATGCGAAAAGCAAGCGCCGACCACTAGCGCTAAATATTTCACCTTCATTTTTTATCCCTAAAGTTAAATGTATACCAGATAAGATTTGATAAAAACCTCATCCACCGGCTATTAAAAGAGTCTTGTTATTACCCGGATATCTGGTGCATTCCATTATGTTTTTCTATTAATTATTTATGTTTTTTAATTTATGTGATCAATGCGGTCTGGCATCGTTAATCATCCGCCACTTTCTGTATACCAGATCACATTTTATTATTTCTCTGGCTATGCTTTAGTTAATACGTGATGTATTTCCTCCACAAATATAATAAATACAAATTATGTTAAGCAATAAAAAACCCCGGCTACAAACCGGGGTTAATTTAAATACTGAAACAGCTAATTAGTAAGACTAAATATGCAGTTCCTGCAGTTTCTCTTTCGGCAGCGCCAGCTCTTCATTGCTGTTAACGCGCACATCATGCTCCAGAATATGACGAGCGATATCCTGCGCTTCGCTAAGCGAGTGCATCTGATACGTACCACACTGGTAAACGTTCAGTTCTGGGATCTGATTTTGATCCTGCACTTTCAGCACGTCCGCCATCGCTGCTTTCCACGCGTCGGCAACTCGCTGCTCGTCCGGCGTACCAATCAGGCTCATGTAAAAGCCGGTGCGGCATCCCATCGGAGAGATATCGATAATCTCAACGCCGTTACCGTTGAGGTGATTACGCATAAAACCTGCAAACAGGTGTTCCAGCGTATGGATACCTTTCTCAGGCATCACTTCTTTGTTCGGAATGCAGAAACGCAGATCAAACACGGTGATTGCGTCGCCATGCGGGGTGTTCATCGTTTTTGCAACCCGGACCGCGGGAGCTTCCATCCGGGTGTGATCGACAGTAAAACTATCTAACAACGGCATTTAGCCACCTCCGATAAATTTTTTAAAAATAATCTGAACTCTTTGTTCCGGGGCGAGTCTGAGTATATGAAAGACGCGCATTTGTTATCATCATCCCTGTTTTCAGAGATGAAATTTTGGCCACTCCCGAGTGGCCTTTTTCTTTTGTATCAAGCGTGCTTTTCCAGCCACACGCTAAACGGCTCAGTATCCGCCGCTTCGATCTCCTGCTGACGACGCTTTGAAGCCTCGGTTTCAGCAATAAATTCAGCTTCCTGCAATATTTCTAACGGCTCTTCACGCAGTAGATTTCGGTAAGCCTCACCCAGCGCTTTGCCCGTGCCACCGATGCCTTCATCAATCATAGACCGAAGGATCCTTGCAGAGAAAGTCAGTTCAGGATTGTCAAAACAGGCAACCAGTTCATCACAGACCTTCTGATACTCCTCTCCCCCATTGATGCTGTCCAGCGTTTGTGCCACGCGTTTCAGATCGCGGAACAGATCTTTACCTACCTTCGGCAGCGGGAACTGGGCTGTTTCACAGCCAATACCTAGCGTCAGCCCAGGCTTACGCCCTTCGAGGATCACACGGTTCCAGTTTTTACGCGTACACAGTAATTCATCGCTGCTCATTTCCGGGGCATCGGCCAGCGCACACCAGACCATAAACAGATCGAGGAAGCGCACCTGCTGCTCGTCTACGCCAATCGGTGAGAACGGGTTGATATCCAGCGAGCGAACCTCGATGTACTCAATACCGCCGCGAAGAAGCGCGTCAGAAGGTGTTTCACCACGACGAGTGACACGTTTCGGGCGAATAGGCGCATACAGCTCATTTTCAATCTGCAGAACGTTGCTGTTGATTTGCAGACGCTTACCATCCTTCTCCAGACCGATCGCCGCGTACTCCTCGGAAGGAGTTTTAATCGCGCGCTTTAATCCTGCCACATACTCATGCAAATCGTTAAACGTAATTCCGAGATTGCTTTGCGACTTATTGGTATAGCCTAAATCACTCAGACGCAGCGACGTCGCGTATGGCAGGTAATACATCCCGCAGTCGGTTTTTTCAAACGGCAGGGTTGTCGGTTTTCCTTGCAGGAAGGAGGAACAAATGGCCGGAGAGGCACCAAACAGATACGGGATAACCCAACCAAAACGGTAGTAGTTGCGGATCAGGCGGAAGTAACCTGCGGAGATCTTCTCTTTCGCATCTTCACCGTCCGTTACGCCGCATTTCGCCTGCCAGAAAGCCATCGGCAGCGAGAAATTGTAGTGTACGCCAGAGATAGTTTGCATCAACGCGCCGTAACGGTTTTTGAGGCCTTCACGGTACAGCGTTTTCAGACGACCAGTATTCGACGTACCGTACTGCGCCAGTTCGATATCCTGGCCTTCGGCAATATAGCAAGGCATGCTCAATGGCCACATACGCTCGTCGCCCAGATTTCTGGCGGTATAACGATGCAGATCGCGCATGAACGTGAGCATTTTCTCAATATCATCGCCAGGAGGCGTAATAAACTCCAGCAGCGCTTCGGCAAAGTCAGTGGTTATCCATTTATGCGTTAGCGCTGAGCCTAACACCTCAGGATGACCTGTCGTTGCTAATGACCCGTCTGCATTAACGCGCAGCGTTTCGCGCTCCAGCCCACGTTGAATCCCCTTTAACGCCTGAGGATGGTTTTCCAGCCAGGCCAGCGCCTGTGATACGTCCGGGATCAAATTGACCTCCCGCCTGTCAAAATCGTTTTAATTAGCATAATGGTATTGGTTACCCTGTAGGCTATCTCACAACACAATTAGTGCCACCACATAATGCCTTGCGTCGTAACCGCTGCGACAACAACATAGCGCAGCGCCTTGCCAAGACATAAGAAAAAGAGTACCGGGCCCCACGAGATGCGCATCCATCCAGCTAACAGGCACAGTAAATCACCCACAACCGGCATCCAGCTTAATAATAGTGTGACAGCGCCATAGCGCCGCAGCCAGCCAGTGGCTTTTTCTTGCCAGCGCGATGTTTTACGCAATGGAAAGAAACGCCCAAGGATAACGTTAGTTAACCCTCCAAGGCTATTACCCATTGTTGCTGTTAAGACTAAGACCCAGGGATGACTTACCCCAGAAACCAGCAAAGCAACTAAAACAACCTCAGAATTACCGGGTAATAGCGTAGCGCTGAGAAAACTGCTGGCAAACAGTGACAGGAGCGATAGTCCATCACTCACAATAACCGGACATCCACAGCATCCATTCCCGCGGCACGCGCCGCCTGCAGTCCAAAATCAGCATCTTCAAACACCACACAGCGCGCCGGAACAACGCCCATACGTTCAGCACAGAGCAAAAACGTATCAGGAGCAGGTTTATGGCGTTGAACGTGATCGGCTGCGACTACAGCATCAAAATAGCGACGCAGCCCAAGATGAGCGAGCAGAGCTTCTGCAATCGCGCTTTCACTCCCCGTACCTACCGACATAGGACGGCGACCATGCCAGGCTTTCACGACGTCAACCAATGGCAAAGGTTGGACGCTATCCAGCAGCATGCTTCTCACCTTATCGGTTTTTTCACGTGCCAGGGCATGTGGGTCAAGATCGGCATGATTCAACTCAATTACCGACTGGGCAATACGCCACGTTGGGGAGCCATTGAGGGCGACCATGGCTTGTTCATCAAAACGTAGTCCATAATGCCCCAATACCTCATGCCACGCCTTACGGTGCGTAGGCTCGGTATCCAGGATGGTGCCATCCATATCAAAAATCAAACCCGCATAACGTTCGTACATCGTCTTCTCACAAGCCGATTGACCAGACGTTATTTTATCGTAATTGATTGATTTTGTCGCTGACAGCGAATTAAGGGGTGTTCCGGGAGTATGAGGAAATGATTCGAAAGGGGGAAGATGGTGCATCCGGGAGGATTCGAACCTCCGACCGCTCGGTTCGTAGCCGAGTACTCTATCCAGCTGAGCTACGGAT
>NZ_JAOWDP010000052.1:0-32850 GCF_030334595.1 Citrobacter sp. Ce104 | reverse complement strand
CGTGGTATCACCATCAACACTTCTCACGTTGAATATGACACCCCGACTCGCCACTACGCACACGTAGACTGCCCGGGCCACGCCGACTATGTTAAAAACATGATCACCGGTGCTGCGCAGATGGACGGCGCGATCCTGGTTGTTGCTGCGACTGACGGCCCGATGCCGCAGACTCGTGAGCACATCCTGCTGGGTCGTCAGGTAGGCGTTCCGTACATCATCGTGTTCCTGAACAAATGCGACATGGTTGATGACGAAGAGCTGCTGGAACTGGTAGAAATGGAAGTTCGTGAACTTCTGTCTCAGTACGATTTCCCGGGCGACGACACGCCGATCGTTCGTGGTTCTGCTCTGAAAGCGCTGGAAGGCGACGCAGAGTGGGAAGCGAAAATCATCGAACTGGCTGGCTTCCTGGATTCTTACATCCCAGAACCAGAGCGTGCGATTGACAAGCCGTTCCTGCTGCCTATCGAAGACGTATTCTCCATCTCCGGTCGTGGTACCGTTGTTACCGGTCGTGTAGAGCGCGGTATCATCAAAGTTGGTGAAGAAGTTGAAATCGTTGGTATCAAGGACACTGCTAAGTCTACTTGTACCGGCGTTGAAATGTTCCGCAAACTGCTGGACGAAGGCCGTGCTGGTGAGAACGTTGGTGTCCTGCTGCGTGGTATCAAACGTGAAGAAATCGAACGTGGTCAGGTACTGGCTAAGCCGGGCTCTATCAAGCCGCACACCAAGTTCGAATCTGAAGTGTACATTCTGTCCAAAGACGAAGGCGGCCGTCATACTCCGTTCTTCAAAGGCTACCGTCCGCAGTTCTACTTCCGTACTACTGACGTGACTGGTACCATCGAACTGCCGGAAGGCGTTGAGATGGTAATGCCGGGCGACAACATCAAAATGGTTGTTACCCTGATCCACCCAATCGCGATGGACGACGGTCTGCGTTTCGCAATCCGTGAAGGCGGCCGTACTGTTGGTGCGGGCGTTGTTGCCAAAGTAATGAGCTAATTGCCGAATAACATTTGACGCAATGCGCAATAAAAGGGCATCATTTGATGCCCTTTTTGCACGCTTTCACACCAGAACCTGGCTCATCAGTGATTTTTTTTGTCATAATCATTGCTGAGACAGGCTCTGAAGAGGGCGTTTAGTCCGAAACGCACCAGAGCATTTCGGTTTGGATTGCCTCGCTTACGCGGGGTGAAAATGTTTGTAGAATACTTCTGACAGGTTGGTTTATGAGTGCGAATACCGAAGCTCAAGGAAGCGGGCGCGGCCTGGAAGCGATGAAGTGGGTTGTTGTCGCTGTATTGCTGCTTGTAGCTATCGTTGGCAACTACCTCTATCGTGACATGATGCTGCCGCTGCGTGCGCTGGCCGTAGTGATTCTGATTGCCGCAGCGGGTGGTGTCGCGCTGTTGACAACAAAAGGTAAAGCGACCGTTGCTTTTGCCCGTGAAGCGAGAACCGAAGTCCGTAAGGTCATTTGGCCAACTCGCCAGGAAACATTGCACACCACATTAATTGTGGCTGCGGTTACCGCAGTAATGTCACTGATCCTGTGGGGACTGGATGGTATTCTGGTTCGCCTGGTATCCTTTATCACTGGCCTGAGGTTCTAAGATGTCTGAAGCCCCTAAAAAGCGCTGGTACGTCGTTCAGGCGTTTTCCGGTTTTGAAGGCCGCGTAGCCACGTCGCTGCGCGAATATATCAAGTTACAAAATATGGAAGAGCTGTTTGGCGAAGTCATGGTTCCGACTGAAGAAGTGGTCGAAATCCGTGGTGGCCAGCGTCGCAAGAGCGAACGTAAATTCTTCCCGGGCTATGTACTGGTCCAGATGGTGATGAATGACGCAAGCTGGCACCTGGTGCGCAGCGTGCCGCGTGTGATGGGCTTTATCGGCGGTACTTCTGACCGTCCGGCGCCGATCAGCGACAAAGAAGTTGATGCGATCATGAACCGTCTGCAGCAGGTTGGCGATAAGCCGCGTCCGAAAACGATGTTTGAGCCAGGTGAAATGGTTCGCGTTAGCGACGGTCCGTTCGCTGACTTTAATGGCGTGGTTGAAGAAGTGGACTACGAGAAGTCTCGTCTGAAAGTTTCCGTATCTATCTTCGGTCGTGCGACTCCGGTTGAACTGGACTTCGCTCAGGTTGAAAAAGCCTAATACGCCGATCAAAAAAGCGACGATTTAATCGTTGCACAAGGCGCGAGATTGGAATACAATTTCGCGCCTTTTGTTTTTATGGATCCTATCCGTAAAACGAATTTAATCACGGGGAGCCTCCTTGAGGCGCTATAACCCAATCAGAGGAATTTAGAATGGCTAAGAAAGTCCAAGCCTATGTCAAGCTGCAGGTTGCAGCTGGTATGGCTAACCCGAGTCCGCCGGTAGGTCCAGCACTGGGTCAACAAGGCGTGAACATCATGGAATTCTGCAAAGCGTTCAACGCTAAAACTGATTCCATGGAAAAAGGTCTGCCGATCCCGGTTGTTATCACCGTTTACGCTGACCGTTCTTTCACTTTCGTTACCAAAACGCCTCCGGCAGCAGTTCTGCTGAAGAAAGCGGCTGGTATCAAGTCTGGTTCCGGCAAGCCGAACAAAGACAAAGTGGGTAAAATTTCCCGCGCTCAGCTGCAGGAAATCGCGCAGACCAAAGCTGCCGACATGACTGGTTCCGACATTGAAGCGATGACTCGCTCCATTGAAGGTACTGCACGTTCCATGGGCCTGGTAGTGGAGGACTAAGAAATGGCTAAACTGACCAAGCGCATGTCCGTGATCCGTGACAAAGTTGATGCTACTAAGCAGTACGACATCAACGAAGCTATCGCTCTGCTGAAAGAGCTGGCCACTGCTAAATTCGTAGAAAGCGTGGACGTTGCTGTTAACCTCGGCATCGACGCTCGTAAATCTGACCAGAACGTACGTGGTGCAACTGTACTGCCGCACGGTACTGGCCGTTCCGTTCGCGTAGCCGTATTTACCCAGGGCGCAAACGCTGAAGCTGCTAAAGCTGCAGGCGCTGAGCTGGTAGGTATGGAAGATCTGGCTGAACAGATCAAGAAAGGCGAAATGAACTTTGACGTTGTTATTGCTTCCCCGGATGCAATGCGCGTTGTTGGCCAGCTGGGTCAGGTTCTGGGTCCGCGCGGCCTGATGCCAAACCCGAAAGTTGGTACTGTAACTCCTAACGTTGCTGAAGCTGTTAAGAACGCTAAAGCTGGTCAGGTTCGTTACCGTAACGACAAAAACGGCATCATCCACACCACCATCGGTAAAGTGGATTTTGACGCTGACAAACTGAAAGAAAACCTGGAAGCTCTGCTGGTTGCGCTGAAAAAAGCAAAACCGACTCAGGCAAAAGGCGTGTACATCAAGAAAGTTAGCATCTCCACCACCATGGGTGCTGGTGTTGCCGTTGATCAGTCCGGTCTGACTGCGACTGTGGCGAACTAATATTCGCCTTTACGTGGGCGGTGATTTTGTCTACAATCTTACCCCCACGTTTCTGCTAATTGCAGACGTATATCCGAGATATTCAGGCTGTGGCAAGGCGACACTGAGTGAATCGCCAGGAGCATAGTCAACTATGTGGCTGGTGTGAACGAAGGCAGTCAACGCCGGCACAGATTGAATAGCGACAGATAGACAAGATTTGTTCGTTGGAGCCTGGCCTATCCAGGCCTCCGTCGAAGACCGCAGGTGTTTCGTAAGAAACTTAATGCCCTGCGTAGACGGTGACAGAACGCTAAGATTATTTCTGATACTCTGGCTTGTTTCTGCTCACCGTATTTAGACGCTCTCTCCGTTGGGGGGAGTGAAGTGAGTTCCGGAACATGAGTTCCGGCAAACATCCAGGAGCAAAGCTAATGGCTTTAAATCTTCAAGACAAACAAGCGATTGTTGCTGAAGTCAGCGAAGTAGCCAAAGGCGCGCTGTCTGCAGTAGTTGCGGATTCCCGTGGCGTAACTGTAGATAAAATGACTGAACTGCGTAAAGCAGGTCGTGAAGCTGGCGTATACATGCGTGTTGTTCGTAACACCCTGCTGCGCCGCGTCGTTGAAGGTACTCAGTTCGAGTGCCTGAAAGACACGTTTGTTGGTCCGACCCTGATTGCATACTCTATGGAACACCCGGGCGCTGCTGCTCGTCTGTTCAAAGAGTTCGCGAAAGCGAATGCAAAATTTGAGGTCAAAGCCGCAGCCTTTGAAGGTGAGTTGATTACGGCATCGAATATCGATCGCCTGGCAACTCTGCCGACCTACGAAGAAGCAATTGCACGCCTGATGGCAACCATGAAAGAAGCTTCGGCTGGCAAACTGGTTCGTACTCTGGCTGCTGTACGCGATGCGAAAGAAGCTGCTTAATCGCAGTTATCTTTCTCAAGCATCTGCTTACGTATAAACTTATTCTGATTTTCAGGAACAATTTAAATGTCTATCACTAAAGATCAAATCATTGAAGCAGTATCCGCTATGTCCGTAATGGACGTTGTAGAACTGATTTCTGCAATGGAAGAAAAATTCGGTGTTTCTGCTGCTGCTGCTGTAGCTGTAGCTGCAGGCCCGGCTGAAGCTGCTGAAGAAAAAACTGAATTCGACGTAATTCTGAAAGCTGCTGGCGCTAACAAAGTTGCTGTTATCAAAGCAGTACGTGGCGCAACTGGCCTGGGTCTGAAAGAAGCTAAAGACCTGGTAGAATCTGCACCGGCTGCGCTGAAAGAAGGCGTGAGCAAAGACGACGCAGAAGCACTGAAAAAATCTCTGGAAGAAGCTGGCGCTGAAGTTGAAGTTAAATAAGCCAACTTTTCTGGTTGCAGCCTAAGAAATTAGGCTGATGGCTGGTGACTTTTTAGTCACCAGCCTTTTTGCGCTGTAAGGCGCCAGTAGCATTTCACACTGTTTGACTACTGCTGTGCCTTTCAATGCTTGTTTCTATCGACGTCTTAATATACTGCGACAGAGCGTCAGTTCTGTGTAAATCGCAATGAAATGGTTTAAGCGTGATAGCAACAGGCATTGCGGAAAGTATTCGATTTTCCGGTCAACAAAATAGTGTTGCACAAACTGTCCCTTCGTCGGACAGATGGGTCGACTTGTCAGCGAGCTGAGGAACCCTAATGGTTTACTCCTATACCGAGAAAAAACGTATTCGTAAGGATTTTGGTAAACGTCCACAAGTGTTGGACATACCTTATCTCCTTTCTATCCAGCTTGACTCGTTTCAGAAGTTCATCGAGCAAGATCCTGAAGGGCAGTATGGTCTGGAAGCAGCTTTCCGTTCCGTTTTCCCGATTCAGAGCTACAGCGGTAATTCCGAGCTGCAATACGTCAGCTACCGTCTTGGCGAACCGGTGTTTGACGTTCAGGAATGTCAGATCCGTGGCGTGACCTATTCCGCACCGCTGCGCGTAAAACTGCGTCTGGTGATCTACGAGCGCGAAGCGCCGGAAGGCACCGTAAAAGACATTAAAGAACAAGAAGTCTACATGGGCGAAATTCCGCTCATGACCGACAACGGTACCTTTGTTATCAACGGTACTGAGCGTGTTATCGTTTCTCAGCTGCACCGTAGTCCTGGCGTCTTCTTTGACTCCGACAAAGGTAAAACCCACTCTTCGGGTAAAGTGCTGTATAACGCGCGCATCATTCCTTACCGTGGTTCCTGGCTGGACTTCGAATTCGATCCGAAGGACAACCTGTTCGTACGTATTGACCGTCGCCGCAAACTGCCTGCGACCATTATTCTGCGTGCGCTGAACTACACCACTGAGCAGATCCTTGACCTGTTCTTTGAGAAAGTTGTTTTCGAAATTCGTGACAACAAGCTGCAGATGGAACTGGTGCCGGAACGCCTGCGTGGTGAAACCGCCTCCTTTGACATTGAAGCTAACGGCAAAGTCTACGTCGAAAAAGGCCGTCGCATCACTGCGCGCCACATTCGCCAACTGGAAAAAGACGATATCAAACATATCGAAGTTCCGGTTGAATACATTGCTGGCAAAGTTGCGGCTAAAGACTACGTTGACGAATCTACCGGCGAGCTGATCTGCGCAGCTAACATGGAGCTGAGCCTGGATCTGCTGGCTAAGCTGAGCCAGTCTGGTCACAAGCGTATCGAAACGTTGTTCACTAACGATCTGGACCACGGTCCGTACATTTCAGAAACTGTACGCGTCGACCCAACCAACGATCGTCTGAGCGCGCTGGTAGAAATCTACCGCATGATGCGCCCTGGTGAGCCGCCGACTCGTGAAGCTGCTGAAAGCCTGTTCGAGAACCTGTTCTTCTCCGAAGACCGCTATGACCTGTCTGCGGTTGGTCGTATGAAGTTCAACCGTTCTCTGCTGCGCGACGAAATCGAAGGTTCCGGTATCCTGAGCAAAGACGACATCATCGAAGTGATGAAGAAGCTCATCGATATCCGTAACGGTAAGGGCGAAGTCGATGATATCGACCACCTCGGCAACCGTCGTATCCGTTCCGTAGGCGAAATGGCGGAAAACCAGTTCCGCGTTGGCCTGGTACGTGTTGAGCGTGCGGTGAAAGAGCGTCTGTCTCTGGGCGATCTGGATACCCTGATGCCTCAGGATATGATCAACGCCAAGCCGATTTCTGCAGCAGTGAAAGAGTTCTTTGGTTCCAGCCAGCTGTCTCAGTTTATGGACCAGAACAACCCGCTGTCTGAGATTACGCACAAACGTCGTATCTCTGCACTCGGCCCGGGCGGTCTGACCCGTGAGCGCGCAGGCTTCGAAGTTCGAGACGTACACCCGACTCACTACGGTCGCGTATGTCCAATCGAAACGCCTGAAGGTCCGAACATCGGTCTGATCAACTCCCTGTCCGTGTACGCCCAGACTAACGAATACGGCTTCCTCGAGACTCCGTACCGTAAAGTGACCGACGGTGTTGTAACTGACGAAATTCATTACCTGTCTGCTATCGAAGAAGGCAACTACGTTATCGCTCAGGCGAACTCCAACCTGGATGACGAAGGCCACTTTGTAGAAGATTTGGTTACCTGCCGTAGCAAAGGCGAATCCAGCTTGTTCAGCCGCGACCAGGTTGACTACATGGACGTATCCACCCAGCAGGTGGTATCCGTCGGTGCGTCCCTGATCCCGTTCCTGGAACACGATGACGCCAACCGTGCATTGATGGGTGCGAACATGCAACGTCAGGCGGTTCCGACTCTGCGTGCTGATAAGCCGCTGGTTGGTACCGGTATGGAACGTGCTGTTGCCGTTGACTCCGGTGTTACTGCAGTTGCTAAACGTGGCGGTACTGTTCAGTACGTGGATGCTTCCCGTATCGTTATCAAAGTTAACGAAGACGAGATGTACCCGGGCGAAGCAGGTATCGACATTTATAACCTGACCAAATACACCCGTTCTAACCAGAACACCTGTATCAACCAGATGCCTTGCGTATCTCTGGGCGAGCCGGTTGAACGTGGTGATGTGCTGGCTGACGGTCCGTCCACCGACCTCGGTGAACTGGCGCTGGGTCAGAACATGCGCGTGGCATTCATGCCATGGAATGGTTACAACTTCGAAGACTCCATCCTCGTATCCGAGCGTGTTGTCCAGGAAGACCGTTTCACCACCATCCACATTCAGGAACTGGCATGTGTGTCCCGTGACACCAAGCTGGGGCCAGAAGAGATCACCGCTGACATCCCGAACGTGGGTGAAGCTGCGCTCTCCAAACTGGATGAATCCGGTATCGTTTATATCGGTGCGGAAGTGACCGGTGGCGACATTCTGGTTGGTAAGGTAACGCCGAAAGGTGAAACCCAGCTGACGCCAGAAGAGAAGCTGCTGCGTGCGATCTTCGGTGAGAAAGCGTCTGACGTTAAAGACTCTTCTCTGCGCGTGCCAAACGGTGTTTCCGGTACGATTATCGACGTTCAGGTCTTTACTCGCGATGGCGTAGAAAAAGACAAACGTGCGCTGGAAATCGAAGAGATGCAGCTGAAGCAGGCGAAAAAAGACCTGTCTGAAGAACTGCAGATCCTCGAAGCTGGCCTGTTCAGCCGTATCTACGCTGTGCTGGTTTCCGGTGGTGTTGAAGCTGAGAAGCTCGACAAACTGCCGCGTGACCGCTGGTTAGAACTCGGCCTGACCGACGAAGAGAAACAGAATCAGCTGGAACAACTGGCTGAACAGTACGACGAACTGAAACACGAGTTCGAGAAAAAACTCGAAGCGAAACGCCGTAAAATCACTCAGGGCGACGATCTGGCACCGGGCGTGCTGAAGATTGTTAAGGTTTATCTGGCGGTTAAACGTCGGATCCAGCCTGGTGATAAGATGGCAGGTCGTCACGGTAACAAGGGTGTAATCTCTAAGATCAACCCGATCGAAGATATGCCACACGATGCTAACGGTACGCCGGTAGATATCGTTCTGAACCCGCTGGGCGTACCATCGCGTATGAACATCGGTCAGATCCTTGAAACCCACCTGGGTATGGCTGCGAAAGGTATCGGCGATAAGATCAACGCCATGCTGAAACAGCAGCAAGAAGTCGCGAAACTGCGCGAATTCATCCAGCGTGCTTACGATCTGGGTTCAGATGTTCGTCAGAAAGTTGACCTGAATACCTTCAGCGATGAAGAAGTTCTGCGTCTGGCTGAAAACCTGAAAAAAGGTATGCCGATCGCAACGCCGGTATTCGACGGTGCGAAAGAGTCTGAAATCAAGGAACTGTTACAGTTGGGTGGCCTGCCGACTTCCGGTCAGATCACACTGTTCGACGGTCGTACCGGTGAGCAGTTCGAGCGCCAGGTTACCGTTGGCTACATGTACATGCTGAAACTGAACCACCTGGTTGATGACAAGATGCATGCGCGTTCTACCGGTTCTTACAGCCTGGTTACTCAGCAGCCGCTGGGTGGTAAGGCGCAGTTCGGTGGTCAGCGCTTCGGGGAGATGGAAGTATGGGCGCTTGAAGCATACGGCGCGGCATACACCCTGCAGGAAATGCTCACCGTTAAGTCTGATGACGTGAACGGTCGTACTAAGATGTATAAAAACATCGTGGACGGCAACCATCAGATGGAACCAGGCATGCCAGAATCCTTCAACGTACTGTTGAAAGAGATTCGTTCGCTGGGTATCAACATCGAGCTGGAAGACGAGTAACTCTCGATCAAACAGGTCACTGGTGCTGGCGTAACAGCCAGCGCCAGATTGTGCTAACTCCGACGGGAGCAAATCCGTGAAAGATTTATTAAAGTTTCTGAAAGCGCAGACTAAAACCGAAGAGTTTGATGCGATCAAAATTGCTCTGGCTTCGCCAGACATGATCCGTTCATGGTCTTTCGGTGAAGTTAAGAAGCCGGAAACCATCAACTACCGTACGTTCAAACCTGAACGTGACGGCCTTTTCTGCGCCCGTATCTTTGGGCCGGTAAAAGACTATGAGTGCCTGTGCGGTAAGTACAAGCGCCTGAAACACCGTGGTGTGATCTGTGAGAAGTGCGGCGTTGAAGTGACCCAGACCAAAGTACGCCGTGAGCGTATGGGCCACATCGAGCTGGCGTCTCCGACCGCTCACATCTGGTTCCTGAAATCTCTGCCGTCCCGTATCGGTTTGCTGCTCGATATGCCGCTGCGCGATATCGAACGTGTACTGTACTTCGAATCTTATGTTGTTATCGAAGGCGGTATGACTAACCTGGAACGTCAACAGATCCTGACTGAAGAGCAGTATCTGGACGCGCTGGAAGAGTTCGGTGACGAATTCGACGCGAAGATGGGTGCGGAAGCCATTCAGGCCCTGCTGAAGAGCATGGATCTGGAGCAAGAGTGTGAAACTCTGCGCGAAGAGCTGAACGAAACCAACTCCGAAACCAAGCGTAAGAAGCTGACCAAGCGTATCAAACTGCTGGAAGCCTTCGTACAGTCTGGCAACAAGCCAGAGTGGATGATCCTGACCGTTCTGCCGGTTCTGCCGCCAGATCTGCGTCCGCTGGTTCCGCTGGATGGCGGTCGTTTCGCAACATCGGATCTTAACGATCTGTATCGTCGCGTTATCAACCGTAACAACCGTCTGAAACGTCTGCTGGATCTGGCTGCGCCGGACATCATCGTACGCAACGAAAAACGTATGCTGCAGGAAGCGGTTGACGCCCTGCTGGATAACGGTCGTCGCGGTCGTGCGATCACTGGTTCTAACAAACGTCCTCTGAAATCTTTGGCCGACATGATCAAAGGTAAACAGGGTCGTTTCCGTCAGAACCTGCTCGGTAAGCGTGTTGACTACTCCGGTCGTTCTGTAATCACCGTAGGTCCATACCTGCGTCTGCATCAGTGCGGTCTGCCGAAGAAAATGGCACTGGAACTGTTCAAACCGTTCATCTACGGCAAGCTGGAACTGCGTGGCCTCGCCACCACCATCAAAGCCGCTAAGAAAATGGTTGAGCGTGAAGAAGCTGTCGTTTGGGATATCCTGGACGAAGTTATCCGCGAACACCCGGTACTGCTGAACCGTGCACCAACACTGCACCGTCTGGGTATCCAGGCATTTGAACCAGTACTGATCGAAGGTAAAGCTATCCAGCTGCACCCGCTGGTTTGTGCGGCATATAACGCCGACTTCGATGGTGACCAGATGGCTGTTCACGTACCGCTGACGCTGGAAGCCCAGCTCGAAGCGCGTGCGCTGATGATGTCTACCAACAACATCCTGTCTCCGGCGAACGGCGAACCTATCATCGTTCCGTCTCAGGACGTTGTATTGGGTCTGTACTACATGACCCGTGACTGTGTTAACGCCAAAGGCGAAGGCATGGTGCTGACTGGCCCGAAAGAAGCTGAGCGTATCTATCGCGCAGGTCTGGCCTCTCTGCATGCGCGCGTTAAAGTGCGTATCACTGAATATGAAAAAGATGAAAACGGCGAATTCGTTGCGCACACCAGCCTGAAAGACACGACCGTTGGTCGCGCCATTCTGTGGATGATCGTACCGAAAGGTCTGCCTTTCTCCATCGTCAACCAGGCGCTGGGCAAGAAAGCAATCTCCAAAATGCTGAACACCTGTTACCGCATTCTGGGCCTGAAGCCGACCGTTATCTTCGCTGACCAGACAATGTACACCGGCTTTGCTTATGCAGCGCGTTCAGGTGCATCTGTTGGTATTGATGACATGGTCATCCCAGAGAAGAAACACGAGATCATCTCTGAAGCAGAAGCTGAAGTTGCTGAGATCCAGGAGCAGTTCCAGTCTGGTCTGGTAACCGCAGGCGAACGCTATAACAAAGTTATCGATATCTGGGCTGCGGCGAACGATCGTGTATCCAAAGCGATGATGGATAACCTGCAAACTGAAACCGTTATTAACCGTGACGGCGTAGAAGAGCAGCAGGTTTCCTTCAACAGCATCTACATGATGGCCGACTCCGGTGCGCGTGGTTCCGCAGCACAGATTCGTCAGCTGGCCGGTATGCGTGGTCTGATGGCGAAGCCAGATGGCTCCATCATCGAAACGCCGATCACCGCGAACTTCCGTGAAGGTCTGAACGTACTCCAGTACTTCATCTCTACTCACGGTGCGCGTAAAGGTCTGGCGGATACCGCACTGAAAACAGCGAACTCCGGTTATCTGACTCGTCGTCTGGTTGACGTCGCGCAGGATCTGGTGGTGACTGAAGACGATTGTGGCACTCTGGAAGGCATCACCATGACCCCGGTTATCGAGGGTGGTGACGTTAAAGAACCGCTGCGCGATCGCGTATTGGGTCGTGTGACTGCTGAAGACGTTCTGAAGCCGGGCACCGCGGATATTCTGGTTCCACGCAACACGCTGCTGCACGAACAGTGGTGTGACCTGCTGGAAGAGAACTCCGTTGACTCCGTTAAAGTCCGTTCCGTTGTATCCTGTGACACCGACTTTGGTGTATGTGCGCACTGCTACGGTCGTGACCTGGCGCGTGGCCACATCATCAACAAAGGTGAAGCAATCGGCGTTATCGCGGCACAGTCCATCGGTGAACCGGGTACACAGCTGACGATGCGTACGTTCCACATCGGTGGTGCGGCATCTCGTGCGGCTGCTGAATCCAGCATCCAGGTGAAAAACAAAGGTAGCATCCGTCTGAGCAATGCGAAGTCGGTTGTGAACTCCAGCGGTAAACTGGTTATCACCTCACGTAACACCGAACTGAAACTGATCGACGAATTCGGTCGTACCAAAGAAAGCTATAAAGTGCCTTACGGCTCCGTTATGGCGAAAGGTGATGGCGAACAGGTTGCTGGCGGCGAAACCGTAGCGAACTGGGATCCGCACACCATGCCGGTTATCACCGAAGTGAGTGGTTTCGTCCGCTTCACTGACATGATCGACGGCCAGACCATTACTCGTCAGACCGACGAGCTGACCGGTCTGTCTTCTCTGGTGGTTCTGGATTCTGCAGAGCGTACTGCGGGTGGTAAAGACCTGCGTCCGGCACTGAAAATTGTTGATGCTCAGGGCAACGACGTTCTGATCCCAGGCACCGATATGCCTGCTCAGTACTTCCTGCCGGGTAAAGCAATTGTTCAGCTGGAAGATGGCGTACAGATCAGCTCTGGTGACACCCTGGCGCGTGTTCCGCAGGAATCAGGCGGTACCAAGGATATCACCGGTGGTCTGCCGCGCGTTGCGGACCTGTTCGAAGCACGTCGTCCGAAAGAGCCGGCAATCCTGGCTGAAATCAGCGGCATCATTTCCTTCGGTAAAGAAACCAAAGGGAAACGTCGTCTGGTTATCACCCCGGTAGACGGTAGCGAACCGTACGAAGAGATGATTCCGAAATGGCGTCAGCTCAACGTGTTCGAAGGTGAACGTGTAGAACGTGGTGACGTTGTTTCCGACGGTCCGGAAGCGCCGCACGACATCCTGCGTCTGCGTGGTGTGCATGCTGTAACTCGTTACATCGTTAACGAAGTTCAGGACGTATACCGTCTGCAGGGCGTTAAGATTAACGATAAACACATCGAAGTTATCGTTCGTCAGATGCTGCGTAAAGCCACCATCGAAAACGCTGGTAGCTCCGACTTCCTGGAAGGCGAGCAGGTTGAATACTCCCGCGTCAAGATTGCCAACCGCGATCTGGAAGCGAACGGCAAAGTGGGTGCAACGTTCTCCCGCGATCTGCTGGGTATCACCAAAGCGTCTCTGGCAACCGAGTCCTTCATCTCTGCAGCATCGTTCCAGGAAACCACGCGTGTCCTGACCGAAGCCGCTGTTGCAGGTAAACGTGATGAACTGCGCGGTCTGAAAGAGAACGTAATCGTGGGTCGTCTGATCCCGGCAGGTACCGGTTATGCGTACCACCAGGATCGTATGCGCCGTCGCGCAGCGGGCGAACTGCCGGCTGCTCCGCAGGTGACTGCTGAAGATGCGTCTGCCAGCCTGGCAGAACTGCTGAATGCAGGCCTGGGCGGTTCTGACAACGATTAATCGTTGCTGATCCTAATAAAAAACCCGCTTCGGCGGGTTTTTTTATGTCTATGTTATGCCTGATGGCGATGTGCTTGTCGGGCCTGGGAGGCGACGAATCCATCCGGCAATGTCATTAATTTACCGGCGGTAAACGCCGATAAAGCTCAATCATATCTCCCGCCAAATCCTGAATCACCATCGCGTTCATCAGGTGATCCTGCGAATGGACGGTGATGAGATTAACCGGTAGCTTGCCGGTACCTTCGTCAATTCCGATCAGTTGGGTCTGGATTTTATGCGCTTGTTTAACGTACTCGCGTGATTCCGTCATCGCTTGTTCTGCACCCGGGAAATCACCTTTACGCGCCAGCTGTAGCGCCGCCAGGGCCTGACTGCGCGCAGCGCCGGCGTTTACCAATAATTCCATGATGATCGTTTCTAACTCTTCCATGCCATCACTCCAGTAGTTTCAGCGCTTTGTCCAGTACAGCATCGCCTTTCATCATGCCGTAATCCATCATATCGATGACGGCGACCTTTTTACCTAGCGGATCGGCGAGCGCCTGCAGCTTGGCCTGCTCATACTTAACCTGTGGACCGAGCAACACGATATCCGCAGTGGCGATATTCTCTGCAAATTCAGCCACCGGGACCGCTTTGATAGTGACGTCGACACCTTTTTTCTGGGCGGCATCTTTCATCTTTTGCACCAGCATACTGGTGGACATTCCGGCGGCACAGCATAAAACGATGTTTTTCATAAGCAGTCTCGAGCAACATGTGTGGGTTGATAATTATCGCGAGCCAACTGTAACAACAACTGCTTTGCAACGATTGTGTGCAAGGCATCACAAAGAAAACCACTTTTTCTGAAACCGGTTACAAAAAGAGGCAAAACCCTACGATCTGGACCGGGGCCGTCGGCTTTTTGACTCGCTTATCACATGCGGGAATATATAATTACTGTCAATAAAGACATGTTATAAAAAACAGTATTGACAGCATTTTTTAAACCCGTATGTTAATACTTAACAGCGGAGAAATTGTAGTTTGCTGTTAACGTAGTAAGTGTTAGTAGAGCTTTATTGGGGGTTGCGATAAAGGCCACGAAGTATTTTTGTATGGGATAGTCGATGCTGAAAACACTATTTTTTCACTTCGACAATGCTTTCAGGCCACGTAGTTGATTTAACTAATCGCAAAAAGTCAGTTAAACGCGACGATGTAACGCCATGATTTAATAGTAAATTTTTGCGATATCTATTTTTCTGGTTATCGCAAGGGAAATAAGGCAACGCATCAAAGAGTATATGTCGCGAGGGGAAGTGTACTTGTTTAGGTCACCAGCCTTGAGTTCTATTATCAAGCGGGTGGAATGTGTTTAACGGTAAATAGAGGAAGGTTTTAGTTAGTATCAATATCCAATATTATCTGTGGTAAACGTGTACATTTTAAAGCAGTACCATCAGCAGTATTAAATCGTTAAGTTTATTAATGTTAAATCTGAAGTGTGTAGTAACTTAAAGCCCTGACTGCAATAGTCGGGGCTTTTGTTCATTGTAGATCAAGCGGTTATCCGGGATGCTCAGCCGCGATGGTTTAACATTTCATCACTCAGTGAGTATTAAAAAAATTAATGCTTGCTTAATGATTAGAAGTAGGTCTACTATAGCGGCATCGGTTTGGAACACAGACCTTATGCAAGCAGTTTTAGTAAAGCAGTTCTCAGTTCAAGCGTTATCCTCAGATACTCTTCTTCATGAGCCTCCTCCCTAAGTGCCCCATAAGTTAATTTCTGCAAAACAGGCCATCTTCGCTGCGTAAGCGGCTCAAAAAAATGAAAGGAAGTATCTATGTCTAACAAAATGACTGGTTTAGTAAAATGGTTTAACTCTGAGAAAGGCTTCGGCTTTATCACTCCTCAGGACGGTAGCAAGGACGTGTTTGTGCATTTCTCTGCTATCCAGAGTAACGATTATAAAACGTTAGACGAAGGTCAAAAGGTGGAGTTCTCCGTGGAGAATGGCGCCAAAGGCCCGTCTGCTGTTAACGTTGTCGCGCTGTAAACGCCGATAATTTCACGAACGCTTACGATAGCGATGAAGGCCAGAGCCTGAGCAGTTAAGTGCCAGTGAAGAAAAAACCCGCGAAAGCGGGTTTTTTTGTTTATGCTGACCCGTCCTGAATAGCGTTGGACTTAGGGCATCTGGGCAGCGCGTCCCAGATAGCTGTCCCAGTCTTTCCACACGGGCTGTAATCCCTGCGCCATGAGTGCTTCAGCAACGGCTTCCGGGCGACGAGCGTCATGTGGGGAGAACTGTTCCAGTTCAGGATGGTTATCGGCATAACCACCGGGCTGGGTTTTTGAGAAGGCGCTGACATTGTTGATCGCCAGCGGGATCACATGGTCACGAAACCATGGCGATTCTCGGGTTGAAAGCGACAGCTCAATTTCTGGTGCCAGTAAACGAAACGCGCAAATGGTCTGGACCAACTGTCGCTCATCCATGATCGATGCTGGCTCAACGCCTCCGGTGCATGGGCGCAGGCGAGGGAAGGAGATGGAGTAGCGGCTCTGCCAGTAATGCTGCTGCATCCACAACAGATGTTCAGCTACCATATAGCAATCAACACGCCAGCTGTCGGACAAACCAATTAACGCGCCAAGACCGATTTTGTCGATCCCGGCGCGGCCCAGCCTGTCCGGCGTTTCCAGTCGCCAGAAGAAATCCTGCTTTTTCCCCTTCAGATGGTGGTGGGCGTAAATCGCTTCATGATAACTCTCCTGATACACCATCACGCCATCCAGCCCCAGTGTCTTCAGCTCCGCATATTCAGCTTCTGACAACGGCTGTACCTCCATCTGTAATGAGGCAAACTGGCGGCGAATAGCGGGTAAATGGTGACGAAAATAATCCATCCCCACTTTTGCCTGATGTTCACCGGTGACCAGCAGCAGATGCTCAAAACCCAGATCACGGATAGCCGCACACTCCCGTTGTATCTCATCTTCGTCCAGCGTTTTGCGTTTGATACGGTTGCTCATCGAAAAACCGCAGTAGGTGCAGTCGTTGGCGCAAAGATTAGAAAGATAGAGCGGGACGTAAAAACTAACGGTGTTGCCGAAACGCTGACGGGTGAGCTTCTGCGCCCGCTGCGCCAGCGGCTCCAGATAATCGGCAGCGGCGGGGGAAAGCAGTGCCATCAAATCATCGCGGCTAAGCTGTGAAGCGTTGAGGGCGCGCTCCACGTCAGCGGCGGTTTTACCGTTGATGCGCAGGCGGATGTCGTCCCAGTCCAACTGTCGCCAGCGGTCGCTGAACGTTTTCATGAGAAAGCCTCCAGGAATCCGGTTAATGGGCTGGTGGCGCTTGCTTGTGAACTTTTGCTTCCGGGTACCGCCTGGCGAGCCAGCAAGCCTGCTTCAACCGCCAGACGGAATGCTGTCGCCATCATCACTGGGTCATCCGCCACGGCAATCGCCGTATTGACCAGCACCGCGTCGGCGCCCATTTCCAGCGCCTGCGTGGCGTGGCTGGGGACGCCGATACCCGCATCAACCACAACCGGCACGGTCGCCTGTTGGATAATAATCTCCAGCATCGCTTTGGTTTCCAGCCCCTGATTAGAACCGATGGGCGCGCCGAGCGGCATTACCGCCGAACAGCCAACCTCTTCCAGCCGTTTGCACAGCACCGGATCTGCGCCACAGTAAGGCAGTACCACGAAGCCCTGTTTCACCAGTGCTTCTGCGGCTTTCAACGTTTCGATCGGGTCCGGCAATAGCCAGCGGGCGTCCGGGTGGATTTCTAATTTCAGCCAGTGGGTGCCCAGTGCTTCGCGCGCCAGTTGGGCGGCAAAAATCGCCTCTTCAGCGGTTTTCGCCCCGGATGTATTGGGCAGCAGCGTAACGCCCGCTTCAATGAGCGGCGCCAGGATAGCGTCGTTGTGCTGACGTAAATCCACGCGCTTCATTGCCAGCGTCACCAGTTGGCTGCCGGAGGCGCGAATCGCCTCGACCATTAGCTGCGATGACGCAAATTTTCCGGTACCGGTGAACAGATGTGAATCAAACGTTTTGTCGGCAATACGTAACATATCAACCCCCTGCAATAACCTGAAAAAGCAGGATCTGGTCGCCTTCCTGCACGATTTGCTGCTCCCACTGCTCGCGCGGCAGGATCTGCTGATTGAGCGCCAGCGCCGCGCCCGGTTTAAGCTGATTAAGCGTAGCGAGCAGGCTGCTGACGGTCTGTCCTTCGGCGCACTGCATCGGCTCATCATTGAACTGAATCTGCATGTTGCCCTCCGCATACCGGGCAGCCGCTGGCACGTCGTAGCGCGAGGCTGCGCCACTGGCTGGTTTTGCCGTCAAACAAGCGTAGCTCTCCGCTGGGCGTCTCAATACCGCTGAGTAATTTAATCGCTTCCAGCGCCTGCAAGGTGCCCATCACGCCAACAACCGGTCCGACGATACCGGCGGTACGGCAGTTGCGTTCAGGCTCTACATCATCTGGCCACAGGCAGCGATAACAGCCTTGTTCCCACGGTGGCGTGAGCACCATCAGTTGGCCGCCAAAGCCGACGGCGCTGGCGGTGATGAGCGGTGTGTTGAGCGTTACGCAGGCGGCATTAATTTCCTGGCGCGTGGCCATGTTATCGGTACAGTCGAGCACCACATCGGCACGTGCTACCGCATGCCGGAGCGCATCGCCTTTCAGTCGCTGCTGGAGCGATACCAGTTCGATATCCGGGTTGAGCCGCGTCAGGCGCTGCTGGGCAACCTGAGATTTTGAACGCGCGATATCATCAGTGGTAAACAGGATCTGGCGCTGCAGATTGCTCAGATGAATATCGTCATCGTCTACCAGCGTCAGTTTGCCGATGCCTGCTCCCGCCAGATACAGCGCGGCAGGCGAACCTAACCCGCCTAAACCGATAATCAGCACATGGCTATCGAGCAGCTTTTGTTGGCCTTCAATGGCGATATCGCCGAGCAGGATCTGGCGGCTGTAGCGCATAAAGTCGCGGTCATTCATCGCCCACTCCCGCGATATCCAGTAGCTGGCCCGTGGCTTCACGCCAGTCAGCCGCCTGAGTAATCGCGCTGACCACGGCAATGCTCCCGACACCGGTCGCCAGCACTGCCGGGGCACGCTCAAGGCTGATACCGCCAATGGCGACGGTCGGGTAATCCGCCAGTCGTTCAATATGACTTGCCAACTGTGTCAGCCCCTGCGGGGCGGAAGGCATCTGCTTGGTTTGCGTGGGGAAGACATGACCCAGCGCGATATAAGAAGGTTTAGCGGCGAGCGCGACGTCTATCTCCATATCATCGTGAGTGGACACCCCCAGGCGTAGTCCCGCCGTTTGAATCGCTTTCAGGTCAGTGGTTTCAAGATCTTCCTGGCCCAGATGCACACCGTAAGCGCGGTGCTTAATTGCCAGACGCCAGTAATCGTTGATGAACAGCCGGGCGTCATAGCGACGCCCCAGCTCAATGGCGGCCATGACGTCGGCTTCGACCTCTTCATCACGCTTATCTTTAATGCGCAGTTGGATCGTGCGCACGCCTGCCTGCAGCAGGCGTTCAATCCATTGCACGCTGTCCACCACTGGGTAAAGCCCGAGGCGGAACGGCACGGTTGGGAAATCAGGCTGGTACATTACGCCTCCTCTTTTTTGAGGTAGATTTCGCCGCCTTTGGCACGGAAGTTTTCCGACATATCCGCCATGCCGACTTCAATAGTTTGTGCGGCGGCGTAGTCGCGGACCTCCTGGCTGATTTTCATCGAGCAGAACTTCGGCCCGCACATGGAGCAGAAGTGGGCAACCTTGCCGGACTCCTGTGGCAGGGTTTCATCGTGGTAGGCGCGGGCGGTGAACGGGTCGAGCGCGAGGTTAAACTGGTCTTCCCAGCGGAATTCGAAGCGCGCTTTCGACATCGCGTTATCGCGGATCTGCGCGCCCGGATGGCCTTTCGCTAAGTCAGCGCCGTGGGCGGCAATCTTGTAGGTAATCAGCCCTTGCTTCACATCTTCTTTGTTCGGCAGGCCGAGGTGCTCTTTCGGTGTGACGTAGCATAGCATCGCGCAGCCAAACCAGCCGATCATCGCCGCACCGATCCCGGAAGTGAAGTGGTCATAGCCCGGCGCGATGTCAGTGGTTAATGGCCCTAAGGTGTAGAACGGTGCTTCGTGGCAGCTCTCCAACTCTTCGGTCATGTTGCGCTGGATCATATGCATGGGTACATGACCCGGGCCTTCAATCATCACCTGCACGTCGTATTCCCAGGCGATTTTGGTCAGCTCGCCCAGCGTATGCAGTTCGGAGAACTGCGCTTCGTCGTTCGCATCCTGAATTGAACCCGGGCGCAGGCCATCACCCAGCGACAAGGAGACGTCGTAGGCGGCGCAGATTTCGCAAATCTCGCGGAAATGTTCGAACAGGAAGTTCTCTTTGTGATGAGAAAGGCACCATTTCGCCATAATTGAACCGCCGCGTGAGACAATGCCGGTCAGGCGTTTGGCGGTCATTGGCACGTAGCGCAGCAGCACGCCCGCGTGAATGGTGAAGTAGTCGACGCCCTGTTCAGCCTGCTCCAGCAGCGTGTCGCGGAAGGCTTCCCAGGTGAGATCTTCGGCGATCCCGTTGACCTTCTCCAGCGCCTGGTAGATCGGTACAGTACCGATCGGTACCGGACTGTTACGCAAAATCCACTCACGGGTTTCGTGGATATAGCGGCCGGTGGAGAGATCCATCACTGTGTCTGCGCCCCAGCGCGTTGACCACACCAGTTTTTCTACCTCTTCTTCGATAGAGGAGGTGACGGCAGAGTTGCCGATGTTCGCGTTAACCTTTACCAGGAAGTTACGACCGATGATCATCGGCTCGGATTCCGGGTGGTTGATGTTGGCAGGGATAATCGCGCGGCCCGCGGCGACTTCATCACGCACGAATTCCGGCGTAATGTTTTCCGGCAGGCGCGCGCCAAAGCTCATCCCCGGATGCTGGTGGCGCAGCACTTCACTACGAATGCGCTCGCGGCCCATGTTTTCGCGGATGGCGATAAATTCCATCTCCGGGGTGACTATCCCCTGGCGCGCGTAATGCAGTTGGGTGACTCGCTTACCGGCTTTGGCGCGCTTTGGCGTCAGCAGGCCAGTGAAACGTAGCTCGTCCAGACCATCATCGGCCAGACGTTCTTTGGTATAAGCGGAACTACGGACGTCTAATTCTTCGCTATCGTTACGCGCGACAATCCACGGCTGGCGCAGTTTTGCCAGACCCTGCTGGACGTTTATCGCCACGTCAGGATCGCCATACGGCCCGGAGGTGTCGTACACCGGCACGGCTTCGTTCTCTTCGAACTGCGGGTTGTCTTTGCTACCGCCAATCAGCGTCGGGCTCAGTTGAATTTCGCGCATCGGAATGCGGATATCCGGCTGCGAACCAGTGATATAAATGCGTTTTGAGTTTGGAAAGGCGGTCCCTTCCAGGGTATCGATAAAATGTTGGGCTTGAGCGCGCTGTTCGCGGCGTGAAGGTTTAGTAGTGGCAGACATAGCTCATTCCAGATAAAAGTAAGGATATGGCTTGTCAGACGACGGATGAAGCAAGAGAGAAGCTCGCCCGGAGGCGATGCTATTGCAGATTGACTCTTGTTCCCTTCGCAGGTTTTAACCTGATCAGGTTCCGCGGATCCCGAATTAACGGTCTCAGCCTTTTCCACTCATGCTGTTGTGGAAAATAAGCACTCCGACAAGAAGTAACCTCAGTAAAGAGGTAATGAATGTAAGCTACGCGTTAATGCCGCAAATCTCAAGCATGACGTTTGAGAGTACTACTCTCGTGCATCGCGTCAAATACCAACATGATCAGCTTATCTTCCAGCACGAAACGGGCTTCCAGCGCCTCGCCGAGATCTGATAAAACCTGTTGGAATTCAAGGAAGTTATCATGATCAATCGCCGTTTCCAGACTGGTATCATAGTAGTTCATGATCAGCTGCGTATTGGCTTCCAGCAGCGGCCAAATTTTTGTGGCTTTTAAAAGCTGCCCGTTCCCTTCCAATTTATGGAGAATACGTTCATAAATACTGAAGTGTCCGGTGGAGAGGTAATCGACCAGGCTCTGACAAAAATCATCCAGCGCTTTTTCATTGAGTCGCATGTACGATTCTTTGCCAGGCTTAATGCCAACCAGATTGTAGTAAGCCACGAGCAGGTGCTTACGTACATGTAGCCAGCGATCAACCAGTTTATTACTTCCTCCGACGTGCTCCGTCAGGCTTTCCAGCTGGTTTAGCATGATTGACTCCGCAAGATGGTGTTAAGGAACTGCTCACCCGTAAATGTAAAAATAATGTAAACAACATGCCTGTGAAGCAAAGGTTGCGCAAGAGATATGGATCGTATAATTGAAAAATTTGATAGCGGCTGGTGGATTGTCAGTCATGAGCAAAAGTTATGGTTGCCTCATGGCGAACTGCCTTACGGCGACGCAGCCCGTTTTGATCTGACCGGGCAGCGCGCCATGCCAATAGGCGAATGGGAAGGGGAGACAGTCTGGCTGGTGCAGCAGCAGCGTCGACACGATATGGGGTCGGTACGCCAGATCATTGACCAGGATGTTGGTTTGTTTCAACTGGCCGGACGCGGCGTACAGCTGGCCGAGTTTTACCGTTCGCATAAATTCTGCGGTTACTGTGGTCATCCCATGCACCCGAGTAAAACGGAATGGGCGATGCTGTGTAGCCACTGTCGCGAACGCTACTACCCGCAAATTGCCCCCTGCATTATCGTCGCCATTCGCCGTGATGACTCTATCCTGCTCGCCCAGCATGTTCGCCATCGTAACGGCGTGCATACCGTGCTGGCAGGTTTTGTCGAAGTGGGCGAGACCCTGGAACAGGCGGTGGCGCGTGAAGTCATGGAAGAGAGCGGCATTAAGGTGAAAAATCTGCGCTACGTCACTTCTCAGCCATGGCCGTTCCCGCAGTCTTTGATGACCGCATTTATGGCGGAGTATGATAGCGGCGAAATTGTTATTGACCCGAAAGAGCTGCTGGAAGCGAACTGGTATCGCTATGACGACTTACCGCTTTTACCCCCGCCAGGCACCGTCGCGCGTCGATTGATTGAAGACACTGTGGCAATGTGTCGGGCTGAGTACGAGTAAAGAACGAGTGGTGATACACTGATGGACTGACGCAATAAGGAACTGCAAAAATGACCGAACTGAAGAACGATCGTTATCTGCGTGCGCTGCTGCGCCAGCCCGTTGATGTCACTCCGGTATGGATGATGCGCCAGGCAGGCCGCTATCTACCGGAATATAAAGCCACGCGCGCCGAGGCGGGCGATTTTATGGCGCTGTGCAAAAATGCCGAGCTGGCCTGCGAAGTCACGCTGCAGCCGCTGCGTCGCTACAAGCTTGATGCCGCGATCCTCTTCTCGGATATCCTGACGATTCCTGATGCGATGGGACTTGGGCTGTATTTTGAAGCCGGAGAAGGCCCACGCTTCACCTCGCCGATCGCCAGCAAGGCTGATGTCGACAAACTGCCGATCCCAGACCCGGAAGATGGCTTGGGTTACGTGATGAATGCGGTGCGCACTATTCGCCGTGAACTGAAAGGCGAAGTACCGCTGATCGGCTTCTCCGGTAGTCCGTGGACGCTGGCGACCTATATGGTCGAAGGCGGCAGCAGCAAGGCCTTCACCGTGATTAAAAAGATGATGTACGCCGATCCAAAAGCGCTGCATCTGCTGCTTGATAAGCTGGCGAAGAGCGTCACCCTGTACCTGAACGCGCAGATCAAAGCGGGCGCGCAGTCGGTGATGATTTTCGATACCTGGGGCGGCGTGCTGACCGGTCGCGACTATCAGCAGTTCTCCCTGTACTACATGCACAAAATCGTCGATGGCCTGCTGCGTGAGAACGAAGGTCGTCGCGTACCGGTGACGCTGTTCACCAAAGGTGGCGGCCAGTGGCTGGAAGCGATGGCGGAAACCGGCTGTGATGCGTTAGGTCTCGACTGGACTACCGATATTGCCGATGCGCGTCGTCGTGTTGGTCATAAAGTGGCGCTACAGGGCAATATGGATCCGTCCATGCTGTATGCGCCGCCAGCCCGCATCGAAGAAGAGGTTGCGACGATTCTGGCCGGATTCGGTCACGGTGAAGGTCATGTCTTTAACCTGGGCCACGGCATCCATCAGGACGTACCGCCGGAACATGCTGGGGTGTTTGTGGAGGCGGTGCATCGCCTGTCCGAACAATACCATTGCTAAGGAGTTATTATGGATCTCGCGTCGCTGCGCGCGCAGCAGCTTGAACTGGCCTCTTCGGTGATCCGCGAGGATCGCCTGAAGAACGATCCGCCGGATCTGATCGGCGGGGCGGACGTTGGGTTTGAGCAGGGCGGCGAAGTGACGCGAGCCGCGATGGTCTTACTGAAATACCCCTCGCTGGAACTGGTTGAATACAAGGTGGCGCGAATCGCCACCACCATGCCCTACATTCCTGGCTTTCTCTCCTTTCGCGAAACCCCCGCGCTGATGGCCGCCTGGCAGTTGCTCTCGTACAAGCCCGATCTGCTATTTGTTGACGGTCATGGTATCTCTCATCCGCGCCGTCTGGGTGTGGCCAGCCATTTTGGCCTGCTGGTGGATGTCCCGACGATCGGCGTGGCGAAAAAGCGGCTGTGCGGCAAGTTTGAGCCGCTTGCCGCCGAACCCGGAGCATTAGCCCCGTTGCTGGATAAAGGCGAACAGCTGGCATGGGTCTGGCGCAGCAAAGCACGCTGTAATCCGCTGTTTATCTCTACGGGGCACCGCGTGAGTATGGACAGCGCGCTGGCGTGGGTGCAACGCTGTATGAACGGCTATCGTCTGCCGGAACCAACACGCTGGGCAGATGCGGTGGCATCCGAACGCCCGGCTTTTACGCGGCTTGCAGCAAAAACGCCCCATATCGGGTAAACTGCCGCTAATTTCCGTATTTGAGAACTCATCATGTTACAAAATCCGATTCACCTGCGTCTGGAGAAGCTGGAAAGCTGGCAGCACGTCACATTTATGGCCTGCCTGTGCGAACGCATGTACCCAAACTACGCCATGTTCTGCAAGCAAACTGAATTTGGCGATGGACAGATTTACCGCCGAATTCTGGATCTGATTTGGGAAGCGCTGACGGTTAAAGACGCGAAAATCAATTTCGATAGCCAACTGGAAAAGTTTGAAGAGGCCATTCCTTCTGCAGATGATTACGATCTGTACGGCGTTTATCCGGCGATTGATGCCTGTGTGGCATTAAGCGAACTGATGCATTCGCGTCTTAGCGGTGAAACGCTGGAGCATGCCATTGAAGTTAGTAAGGCTTCGATTACGACGGTTGCGATGCTGGAAATGACCCAGGCTGGTCGCGAAATGACCGATGAAGAGCTCAAAGAGAACCCGGCTGTTGAACAAGAATGGGATATTCAGTGGGAAATTTTCCGACTTTTAGCCGACTGTGAAGAACGCGATATTGAGCTGATAAAAGGGCTTCGTGCAGACCTGCGCGAGGCTGGTGAGAGCAATATTGGTATAAATTTTCAGCAATGACACCACAAAACGTGATTTAACGCCTGATTTGTCGTGCCTGAAGGCTTCCCATCCGCCCCCGGTCTGGTCTACATTTGGGGGGCGAAAAAAAGTGGCTATCGGTGCGTGTATGCAGGAGAGTGCTTTTCTGGCATTTCCGTCGCACTCGATGCTTAGCAAGCGATAAACACATTGTAAGGATAACTTATGAACAAGACTCAACTGATTGATGTAATTGCAGACAAAGCAGAACTGTCTAAAACACAGGCTAAAGCTGCTCTGGAATCCACTCTGGCTGCTATTACTGAGTCTCTGAAAGAAGGCGATGCTGTACAACTGGTTGGTTTCGGTACCTTCAAAGTGAACCACCGTGCTGAGCGCACTGGCCGCAACCCGCAGACCGGTAAAGAAATCAAAATTGCCGCAGCTAACGTACCGGCATTTGTTTCTGGTAAAGCACTGAAAGACGCGGTTAAGTAATTCGCGTGGCAGTGAACAGTTTTATCGAAGGGGCGTTTTCGCCCCTTTTGTCCATCTGGCGTCATTCGCTGTGGCTTTCAGGTGTTCTGTTGCTGTCTGCCTGCAGTCGCCATTCTGAGCTTCCTCCGTTCACAGCCAGCGGCTATGTTGGCGATCAGGGGGCAGTACGCATTTGGCGTAAAGATTCCAGCGACGATGTTCACTTGCTCTCGGTATTTAGTCCGTGGCGTAAAGGCGATACCACCACCAGTGAATACCGCTGGCAGGGTGACTCGCTCTCTCTGATAGAACTCAACGTGTACAGTAAACCGCCGGAACATGTTCGTATACGCTTTGATGACCGGGGTGAACTGAGTTTCATGCAGCGTGAGGTCGACGGTCTTAAGCAGCAGCTTTCCAGCGATCAAATCGCGCTTTACCGCTACCGTGCCGATCAAATCCGCCAGACCAGCGATGCGTTGCGTCAGGGACGGGTGATATTGCGTCAGGGACGCTGGCATGCGAATAACACGGTCACAACCTGTGAAGGTGAGACGCTGAAGCCCGATCTTGAATCGTGGGCGATAAACCATATTGAGCGCCGCCAGAGCCATTCATCCGTAGAGGTGAGCGTGGCATGGCTGGAAGCGCCCGAAGGATCGCAGCTCCTGCTGGTCGCCAACGAAGACTTCTGTCACTGGCAACCGAAAGAGAAAACCTTCTGATAATCTGCCATCAGGTAATACTGTTACCAGTGGCCCATTCCCATATGGCCGCCGCCGCGATGGTAACCGCCACCGCCGCATCCGCCGTAACCCATTCCCGCTCCGCGAGGTACGCCTGCCTGCGCCATTGCGACATCGCGTTTAACGCGTTGCTCGTCAAGGGACTGATTCAACGCCTCCATCTCTTTTGCCACGGCATTAATTTTTGCCGTGTCCGGCGAACTGGCTGTTAGCAACGCGTTGTACTCATAACGTTTGGAGGTCAGCTGTTGGCGCAATGCGCTAGTTTGTGAGTAGTAATCATCATAAATTTTCTGCGCGGTAGCCTGCTGCTCAGCGGTCATTGGCGTACCGCCCCGTTGCTGCATTCCGTCACCATATCCCCAGTGATTCTGCGCCAGCGCCGGGGTCGAGCCCAGTGCGATAAGAGAGAGTGCAATCAGCGCCAGTTTGTTGTTCCGTTTCATGGTTCGTTCTCCTGTCGGTTAGCTTACATGCCTGTTTGCATCTTCCGTGCCAAAGCGGTAATCCCAGCCCTGCGGGCGCTGTACTCGTCGTCTCTGTAGAGAAGCGAGTAAAAATGACTCGCCAGAACGCGCTAACGGGTCATTTTTACCCGCTACTTGCAGCTGTTTGTGTCTGAGGGCAGGGTTCTTAAGGAGAAAAAATGGCATGATTTCTGCTGTATACCGGCAACGTTGAAAGGAACAGGTGGGTAAAGGGAGAGCGTATGCGTCTTTATAAGGACACGGCGGCCAGGTGGGCGAGCCGACTCTTGCTGGCGTCGATCCTGATTTTGGTCGGCTGGTTTTCGATTATGACCATTCGGGACTATGGGCGGGAAAGCGGCGCCGCACGGCAAACGTTACTGGAAAAAGGCAGCGTGCTGATCCGCGCTCTGGAGTCTGGTACGCGCGTAGGCATGGGAATGCGTATGCATCATGCTCAACAGCAGACGCTCCTGGAGGAAATGGCCGTACAACCCGGTGTGCTTTGGTTTGCCGTTGTTGATGAGCATGGCGTCATTATGACTCACAGCAATTCCTCAATGGTCGGCAAAACGCTCTATTCACCGGATGTTCTGCAACAGCTTAGTCCCGGGGAACAAGAAAGCTGGCGAAATATTGACATTCCAGCGAGGGACGGCGAAAAAACGCCGGCCCTGGAAATTTATCGCCAGTTTCAGCCGATGTATGGTCCTGGACGCCATGGCATGGCGCGCTGCGCCAGCAATGACGGAAAGCTTATCACGCCTGCGCAAACCATATTTATCGCCTTTGATGCCAGCGATCTGGCCGCGACTCAGGCAAGAGAGTGGCGTAACACTCTGATAGTCCTCTTTGCGCTGGCGGCTGTGCTGCTGGCCACCGTGCTGACGTTCTTCTGGTATCAGCGCTATCAGCGCTCATACAAAGAGCTGCAGGACGCGATGAAGCGTAAAGAAAAACTGATGGCGCTTGGGCATCTGGCGGCTGGGGTCGCGCATGAGATTCGTAACCCGCTTTCATCCATCAAAGGCTTAGCAAAGTATTTTGCCGAACGAACCCCGGCAGGAGGCGAGTCGCACGAACTGGCTCAGGTGATGGCGAAAGAGGCGGATCGTTTAAATCGGGTAGTGAGCGAGCTGCTGGAGCTGGTGAAACCTGCGCATCTGACGTTGCAACAGGTGGATCTTAATGAGGTCATCACCCACTCATTACACCTGGTGAGTCAGGATGCGGCAAGCCGGGAAATCCAGCTACAGTTTTCGGCCAGTTCCACGTTACCCGCGATTCAGGCCGATCCTGACCGACTGACTCAGGTTTTGTTGAACCTGTATCTGAACGCCATTCATGCGATTGGGCATCAGGGCACGATTACGGTTGAAGCGAGTGAAAGCAGCGCCGATCGCGTTAAAATCGTGGTGACCGATAGCGGGAAAGGGATTGCAGCGGAACAACTGGAGGCCATTTTTACGCCTTACTTCACGACTAAAGCTGACGGAACCGGTCTCGGGCTGGCGGTTGTGCAGAACATAGTCGAACAACACGGTGGTACCATTCAGGTGGCAAGCGTTGAGGGCAAAGGCGCGACCTTTACCCTTTGGCTGCCGACCAAAGCGAAACAACAGGATCAACAAGGATGACGCGCGGAAAAATCAATATTCTGGTGGTCGATGACGATATCAGCCACTGCACCATTTTACAGGCGTTGCTGCGCGGCTGGGGTTATGAGGTCGCGCTGGCCTATAGCGGGCGAGCGGCGCTGGAACAGGTGCGCGAACGCGTATTTGATTTAGTGCTGTGCGATGTGCGCATGGCGGAGATGGACGGCATCGCAACGCTGAAAGAGATTAAAACGCTGAATCCGGCGATTCCGGTGTTAATCATGACGGCGTTCTCCAGCGTGGAGACTGCCGTTGAGGCGCTAAAAACCGGGGCGCTGGACTACTTAATCAAGCCGCTGGATTTTGACCGTCTGCAGGAGACGCTGGAAAAGGCGCTGGCGCATACCCGGGAAACGGGCGCTGAACTGCCATCGGCGTCGGCGGTACAGTTTGGCATGATTGGCCGCAGTCCGGCGATGCAGCAGTTGCTCAACGAAATTGCGATGGTTGCTCCTTCGGATGCAACGGTGCTTATTCACGGAGACTCAGGCACGGGGAAAGAGCTGGTGGCCCGGGCGCTACATGCCAGCAGCGCCCGCTGCGATAAGCCGCTGGTGACGCTCAACTGCGCGGCGCTTAATGAATCGCTGCTGGAGTCCGAACTTTTTGGCCACGAAAAAGGCGCGTTTACCGGGGCGGATAAACGCCGGGAAGGGCGTTTTGTCGAAGCCGATGGCGGCACGTTATTTCTTGATGAAATTGGCGATATCTCACCGCTGATGCAGGTGCGTCTGCTGCGGGCTATCCAGGAGCGCGAAGTGCAGCGGGTTGGCAGCAACCAGACTATTGCGGTTGATGTCCGGCTGATCGCCGCCACGCATCGTAATCTGGCTGAGGAGGTCAGCGCCGGGCGCTTTCGCCAGGATCTCTACTATCGCCTGAACGTCGTCACCATTGAAATGCCAGCACTGTGTCAGCGTCGGGAAGATATTCCGCTTCTGGCCGAACATTTTCTCCAGCGTTTTGCCGCGCGTAACCGAAAAGCGGTGAAAGGCTTTACTCCGCAGGCGATGGATCTGCTGATCCACTATGACTGGCCGGGCAATATTCGTGAGCTGGAAAATGCGATTGAGCGTTCAGTGGTGCTGTTAACGGGGGAATATATTTCCGAACGCGAGTTGCCGTTGGCGATTGCCGCAACGCCAATAAAAACGGAATTCAGTGGCGAGATCCAACCGCTGGTGGATGTTGAAAAAGAGGTGATTCTGGCGGCGCTGGAAAAAACGGGCGGCAATAAAACCGAAGCCGCCCGTCAGTTAGGTATTACGCGCAAAACGCTGCTGGCTAAGCTCAGCCGTTAGTTTTGCTCACGCTCAATGGCGCGCCAGCCGATGTCGTTACGGCTGAAGCTGCCGTCCCAGCGGATGTTGGTCATCAGGGCGTAAGCGCGTTTCTGCGCTTCAGCCACAGTATGACCCAGGGCGGTGGCGCACAGCACACGCCCGCCGCTGGTCAGCACTCGGTCGTCGTCAGCGAGTTTGGTGCCAGCGTGGAAGACCTTACCCTCCGTTGAAGACTCCAGCGGCAGGCCGTGGATCTCATCGCCGGTGTTGTAGTTGCCCGGATAACCTCCGGCGGCAATGACCACACCCAGCGAGGCGCGTTCATCCCACTCAGAGGTTTTCTCATCCAGCTTGCCGTCGCAGGCGGCCAGGCAAAGATCCACCAGGTCCGACTTCATGCGCAGCATGATCGGCTGGGTTTCCGGATCGCCGAAGCGGCAGTTGAACTCGATAACCTTCGGGTTGCCTTGCTTGTCGATCATCAGACCCGCGTACAGGAAACCGGTATAGGTGTTACCTTCCGCCGCCATGCCTTTCACGGTTGGCCAAATGATGCGTTCCATGGTGCGCTGGTGGACTTCATCGGTCACCACCGGGGCCGGTGAGTATGCGCCCATGCCACCAGTGTTCGGGCCGGTATCGCCGTTACCTACGCGCTTGTGGTCCTGGCTGGTGGCCATCGGCAGCACGTGCTCGCCGTCGACCATCACGATAAAACTCGCCTCTTCGCCGTCGAGGAACTCTTCGATAACGATACGATGTCCTGCATCGCCAAAAGCGTTACCCGCCAGCATGTCGTGAACGGCAGCTTCGGCCTCGATCAGCGTCATCGCCACGATAACGCCTTTACCGGCAGCCAGACCGTCAGCTTTGATGACGATCGGCGCGCCTTTCTCACGCAGATAGGCCAGGGCAGGCTCAATCTCGGTGAAATTCTGATATTCCGCGGTCGGGATGTTATGACGCGCGAGGAAGTCTTTGGTGAAGGCTTTGGAGCCTTCCAGTTGTGCAGCACCTTCGGTTGGGCCGAAAATTTTCAGGCCTGCGGCGCGGAAGGCATCGACCACGCCAATCACCAGCGGCGCTTCCGGACCAACGATGGTCAGATCGATCTTCTCGTTCTGGGCAAAGCTCAGCAGTGCCGGAATATCGGTTACCGCGATTGCCACGTTTTGCAGCGCGGGTTCCAGTGCGGTGCCTGCGTTACCCGGTGCAACAAAAACGGTATCGACCAGCGGCGACTGCGCCGCTTTCCAGGCCAGCGCGTGCTCGCGTCCGCCGTTGCCAATCACTAATACTTTCATCGTCTGCTCCGTGGATTAATGGCGGAAGTGGCGCATGTCGGTAAAGATCATCGCGATACCGTGTTCATCGGCAGCGGCAATGACTTCATCATCACGGATAGAGCCACCAGGCTGAATAACGCAGCTCACGCCAACGGCGGCGGCAGCATCAATACCATCGCGGAACGGGAAGAACGCGTCGGAAGCCATGGCTGAACCTTTCACTTCCAGACCTTCGTCCGCCGCTTTAATGCCCGCGATTTTGGCGGAGTACACGCGGCTCATCTGGCCTGCGCCTATGCCGATAGTCATGTTCTCTTTGGCGTAAACAATGGCGTTGGATTTCACGAACTTGGCGACCTTCCAGCAGAACAGCGCATCGCGCAGCTCTTGTTCGGTCGGCTGACGTTTGGACACTACGCGCACCTCGCCTTCGCTCACCATACCCAGATCCCTGTCCTGAACCAGCAGTCCGCCGTTAACGCGTTTGAAGTCCAGACCCGGCACACGCTGTGCCCACTGGCCGCAGGTCAGAACGCGAACGTTCTGTTTCGCGGCGGTGATCTTCAGTGCGTCTTCGGTAGCCGATGGGGCGATGATCACTTCCACGAACTGGCGGGAGATGATGGCCTGCGCGGTTTCGGCATCCAGCTCGCGGTTGAAAGCGATGATGCCGCCAAACGCGGAGGTCGGGTCGGTTTTATAGGCGCGGTCGTAAGCATCGAGAATAGAAGTGCTTACCGCCACGCCGCACGGGTTAGCGTGCTTGACGATCACGCAGGCTGGCTCGTTGAACTCTTTCACGCACTCCAGCGCTGCGTCGGTATCAGCGATATTGTTGTAGGAAAGCGCTTTGCCCTGTACTTGCTGTGCGGTGGCAACGGACGCTTCTTTCACATTCTCTTCTATATAGAAGGCAGCCTGCTGGTGGCTGTTCTCACCGTAGCGCATATCCTGCTTCTTAATGAAGTTCAGGTTCAGCGTACGCGGGAAACGACCGGCAGCCTCTTTGCTCTCACCGTGATAAGCCGGAACCATGCTGCCGAAGTAGTTGGCAATCATACTGTCGTAGGCGGCGGTGTGTTCGAAGGCTTTAATCGCGAGGTCAAAGCGGGTTTCCAGAGTCAGGGAGCCTTCGTTGGCATCCATCTCTTTAATAATGGCGTCGTAGTCGCTGCTCTTCACAACGATCGCTACGTCTTTATGGTTCTTGGCAGCGGAACGCACCATGGTCGGGCCGCCAATATCAATGTTCTCTACCGCATCTTCCAGCGAGCAGCCTTCGCGTGCGACGGTCTCGGCGAACGGATACAGGTTTACAACCACCATATCGATAGGGGCGATACCGTGCTGTTCCATAATTCCGTCATCCTGACCGCGACGACCAAGAATGCCGCCGTGGACTTTCGGATGCAGGGTCTTCACGCGTCCATCCATCATTTCCGGGAAGCCGGTGTAATCGGAAACTTCGGTCACTGGCAGACCTTTCTCCGCTAACAGGCGCGCAGTGCCACCCGTTGACAGCAGCTCCACACCGCGTGCGGAAAGTGCCTGAGCGAATTCGATGATACCGGCCTTGTCAGAAACACTGAGCAGAGCGCGGCGGACTGGACGACGTTGTTGCATGGTAAATCCCCTGGATTTGACTATTACAGAGAGCGTTAGGTGAATTCTTGGCTAAAAACTCAGCTAACGCCCCTTACGGGGCATCCTTGTTGTGCGGGGGCATTGTAACGAAAACGTTTGCGCAACGCTCGCGAATTTTTAATTTTCGATTTTGACCCCTTCTTATTTCTGTTGAAAGAGGCTGTTATAAAGAGAGGATCGCAGAAACGATCGTGTGGTTTGTGGATAACTCTGTGTGTAAATGGGTATAAGGCGGGGTTTTGCTGTGGAATGCAGCACTCAGTCATTTTTCTGTCATT
>NZ_JAOWDP010000051.1:0-2693 GCF_030334595.1 Citrobacter sp. Ce104 | reverse complement strand
ACCGTCAGGCTCCAGCTTCCATTTGCAGCGGTTGTCGCCGTGTATTGTTTACCGTTCAGCGTCACTGTGATCAGAGTGCCTTCCGCCAGGTTGGCGCTGGTACCGCTCACGTTCAGCTCCTGGCCTTTCTCCACTGCGTTCAGCACGTTATCGCCGCTGAGGGTGTCGAAGCCAACTGACGGCAGCCCGGTATCAACGGTTACATTGTGCGTACCGCTGCCGGTATTGCCCGCCGCGTCAGTCACTGACGCAGTGACGGTCACGCTGCCATCGCTGAGGCCGGCAATCACGCTCGCCGGAACGCCCACGCTCCAGTTGCCCGCCGCGTCCAGCACGGTGGTGTAAGTCTGGCCGCCAATGGTGACGGTGACTTTATCCCCCGCTGCCGCGCCGGTGGCGGAGCCGCTGATAATCTGTGCCTGATTGTGTTCAGCCACGTTAATGACGTCATCGCCCGCGATGGTGTTGATCGTCACCGCAGGCACGGTCACGTCCACCGTCAGGTTGTGGTCAACCGACGCCGGGTTCCCCGCCTTGTCACTGACGCTCGCGGTGACGGTCACGCTGCCGTCGGTTAATCCCGCCAGGTCCGCCGCCGGAACGTTCAGCGTCCAGTTGCCGTTAGCGCCTACGGTGGTGGTGTAGTTTTTACCGTTCAGGCTCACGGTCACCGTCTGGCCCGCCTCGGCGGTACTGGTGCCGGAGATGGCGAGGTCTGACTGCGCTTCCGTGGCGTTCAGGATATCGTCAGCCGCAAGGGTACTGATGGTCACGGACGGTGCGGTCGCATCCACGCTGTACTCGCGGCCCGCAGACGCGCTGTTGCCGTTGACGTTGGTCACGCTCACCTGCACGCTGGCATCGCCGTCTTTTATGCCCGCCAGGTCAGCCGATGGGATGGTCGCCGTCCAGTTGCCACTGTCATCAACGGTGGTGGTGTAGATTTTACCGTTCAGGCTCACGGTCACGGTCTGCCCGGCTTCGACGTTGGTCGTCGCGCCGGAAAGCACCAGATCAACACCTTTTTCAGCGGCATTGATCACATCGTCGGTGGCGATGGCATTGATGCTGATCGCCACGCTCGCCAGATCGACGGTCACGTCGTGGCTGATGGTGATGGGGTTACCCGCCGCGCTGTCGCCGGTGACGCTGATTTTCACGGTGCCTTCCGGCCACGCGCCCACATCTGCCGCCGGAACCGCTGCGCTCCAGGTGCCGTCTGCCAGTACTGTGGCGGAATAGTCTTTCCCGTTCACGTTCACGGTCAGCGCGGTGCCGGGGGTCAGACCGTCGCTGGAACCGGTCACGATCAGGTTCTGATTGTGTTCAATACTGTTGACCACATCATCACCCGCCACGGTATCGACACGCAGACCCGGGAGGTTGGCGTCGATAGTCACATCACGCTCGCCGGAGCCGGTGTTACCGTGGCCGTTGGTCACGGTTGCCGAAATGCTCAAACTGCCGTTGCCCAGCGCCGTCAGCACGTCAGACGGCACATTCACTGACCAGCTCAGATCGCCCTGCACCGTCGCGGTATAGGTGTTGCCGCCAATCGTCACGGTTACGGTGTTGCCCGCTTCCGCATGGGCTACGGTACCGCTCAGGGTCTGCCCCGCAGCCACTTCCGCCGCGTTGATGACGTTATCGCCCGCCACGGTATTGATGGTGACGGTTGGCAGCGCGGTATCGACCAGCAGGTTTGCGGTATTGCTCACGCTGTTACCCACCGCGTTGGTCGCCGCGGCGTTCAGGGTGTAGTTAGCTTCACCCAGGCCCGCCAGATCGGCTGCCGGAACCGTCAGGCTCCAGCTTCCATTTGCAGCGGTTGTCGCCGTGTATTGTTTACCGTTCAGCGTCACTGTGATCAGAGTGCCTTCCGCCAGGTTGGCGCTGGTACCGCTCACGTTCAGCTCCTGGCCTTTCTCCACTGCGTTCAGCACGTTATCGCCGCTGAGGGTGTCGAAGCCAACTGACGGCAGCCCGGTATCAACGGTTACATTGTGCGTACCGCTGCCGGTATTGCCCGCCGCGTCAGTCACTGACGCAGTGACGGTCACGCTGCCATCGCTGAGGCCGGCAATCACGCTCGCCGGAACGCCCACGCTCCAGTTGCCCGCCGCGTCCAGCACGGTGGTGTAAGTCTGGCCGCCAATGGTGACGGTGACTTTATCCCCCGCTGCCGCGCCGGTGGCGGAGCCGCTGATAATCTGTGCCTGATTGTGTTCAGCCACGTTAATGACGTCATCGCCCGCGATGGTGTTGATCGTCACCGCAGGCACGGTCACGTCCACCGTCAGGTTGTGGTCAACCGACGCCGGGTTCCCCGCCTTGTCACTGACGCTCGCGGTGACGGTCACGCTGCCGTCGGTTAATCCCGCCAGGTCCGCCGCCGGAACGTTCAGCGTCCAGTTGCCGTTAGCGCCTACGGTGGTGGTGTAGTTTTTACCGTTCAGGCTCACGGTCACCGTCTGGCCCGCCTCGGCGGTACTGGTGCCGGAGATGGCGAGGTCTGACTGCGCTTCCGTGGCGTTCAGGATATCGTCAGCCGCAAGGGTACTGATGGTCACGGACGGTGCGGTCGCATCCACGCTGTACTCGCGGCCCGCAGACGCGCTGTTGCCGTTGACGTTGGTCACGCTCACCTGCACGCTGGCATCGCCGTCTTTTATGCCCGCCAGGTCAGCCGATGG
>NZ_JAOWDP010000005.1:0-264 GCF_030334595.1 Citrobacter sp. Ce104 | reverse complement strand
AACTATCAAAACCTGCCGGACAAAGAACCGGAAGTGGTGGGCTATAAGGGCTGGACCCGGATGCACTGCGATATGGATGCAGGGAAATAATCTGCAATGGGATATGCCCAAACCGCTTAACGTTTAAGGATAAATTATGAAACTGGGAAATACGTTAGGAATAATAATCGGCGCAGTTTCACTATGCGCTATCACTGCCTGTACAAAAAAAATACCATCACAAGTAATTTACCGGTTTGATGATAATCGCTACCTGGAGTTGAT
>NZ_JAOWDP010000050.1:0-49042 GCF_030334595.1 Citrobacter sp. Ce104 | reverse complement strand
ACCGGCCAGTCTATCCACGGATTCCAGCTGCTGCGGTGATGTTCGTAAATATAGACTTTCTGCCGCTTACGGTTTAGGCGTACAGGCGTACCGCGGGGAACATATGAATTCATTCGAATGCTCCATACAAACATCGAAGAAAAAAAAATAAAAAAACAAATTTGAATAATTAATATATGATACAACCCCAAAAAAAATGTAAAAAAGCAAACAAGCATCGCCAAAAATGATATGAATATAATAACCCCACCCATGCCCCATGATATCTGATTCTCATAACGGGGGATTTCCAGCCAGGTATCATTCTTTTCATTCAGCCAGATAGCATTGGGTTCAACATCGTGCTCCAGCCACTGAACCGGCAGATCCTCCTGCCATCTTTCCGCCTGCGGGATCAGTACGGAACGGCGATAAAAAGGTTTTTTGGGGCGTTGCGTTTCAACGTTTGCTGTATGCTGTTTCTTTTTTTTATTGTCAGAGGCGGACAGTGATGCGCGACGCTTTACTTTATTGCCTGGTTTTTTAGCCATGTGATTATATTCATCCTTTTACATTAAGCGTTAATGAAAGCACATCCTCAACATTATATTTATTTTTCCAGTAGCTCACCGTTAACACTGCCCTATTGTATGAAAACGATGAAACCCATCCGCCATTTTTAATAATCAGAAAACTGTTATCTTCATCCGTTTCATGCTCAATATAACCTTTAAAAAAATACTCGACTTCATTATGATATTTATCATCCTGACCAGGGAACATTTCATGCGATTCTGACGTCACTGATAGTGCATTACCATCAGCAGCAAATGCCTGCAGTTGATATTCATAGGCAGATAATTCACTATTATAACCGGGTAACGTAATATTGGACTCAATTTGTCGGTAGGTTCCTCCACCACCAGGAATAGACGAGAGTGTGCTAAAGGCGACCTGAACCCGCATACCGGAGATAATTGCGTTATAATCGGCTAAGGCGCTGTTTAAATCCTCCAGACTCGTAGCCTGCCAGGGAATATCATCTTCTTCGCGACGAAGACCAAAGCAGCAACGCCGCAGCCAGATTTCAATCGGCGTACTACGTAGTTGCTCCCCCCTAAGAGCTAATACAGCGCCTAAAAAAATTAACGCTAATGCCAGTCCTGCGGGTCCCAATAATAAAAAATCACCTGCAGATGCGCTTATTGTGGCAATAAGACCGCCTAAAGCAGTTGCCTCTGAGGATAAAAGAAAAAATAACGCAGCCTTGCTGTCTCCAGCCTTCATTGAATCCAGAACTTTGAAACATACTCTTATCCCATCCACTATCGAAGCAACCCCGGCCAGAACACCACCCGCTCTAATGAGTATATGGACATCCTTACCCAACACTTGCCAGAGGCCTTTTTTCGTTAACATTCGTCCAAAACCGGCGATTTCCGTTGCCGCGCTGGCGATCATCAGATAGTTCGTTAACTGCTTAAATTTACCGTCGGTAAACTGAAGTGCTCGGTTATTTTCCCAGAGATCGTAAGTCTGGAATGCCAGCATGGCCGTAGACAGCACCATACCTATAGCATTACCGCTCACCAATCGCCCGGTTCGTTCACTGATGATGTTGCTGCGAATATTTTCCCATTGCGACGCATCCACCGTGCGCAGAGAGGACTCGGTTTTATCCAGCAATGAAAGTGACGATATACGGAGTTCACTGGCAAAATTGCCGACATGTGATTGGTGAGTAATCGGCGCATTTGTTACTGATGAAGGACTCACTCCGGACTTACGCAGCGGTTTAAAAAGGTTTTCTAAAGCAACCATACTGCTGAGTTGCATATTAATCCGCTGGCCCAGCAACTCGTTGTCCGTGATCGCCAACAAATATCCTACGGCTGAACGCGTGCTTGTCACGCCTCCCTGACGAATCGTGCCACTAAACGGGGATGAATTTTTGGCAACCTCCATGCCCAGGCGCGTGCCATATTCCTGATAAAACTGCTGGAACTCTCTTATGGTCATCGATAAGGAAAAAAGCGTCACCGTTTGCCCCGTGGCGACATACCCAGCCCCCTGAAGCATGCGTATGACCCCGTGTCGGGTCGCATCATCCAGTTTGTCAATTCCCCGACTAAACGCGCCATTCATCGCCAGAATACGGGTGTTAAACATCGCCTGGATTCTGTCGCTTTTTAGCGTATTACCGATTTCATCCGCACCAACAATAACTTTCAAATAAGAATAGCCGCTTAGCCCGCTGTAGATGCTGCTGTAATCATCAGTGCTATATCCTAGCAGTCCTTTATATACAGGACTGTTAGTGTCGCCGAACCATGTACACCACACATCACGGGTACTATCATCAATTGCCCCTCCCTGCAGGCAGGTGGTGACCGTCGTGAACTGGCGATACCATTCGAGCAGATCCTGCTGTTTTGAATAGTCATTATCGATAACATATTTCCAGAGAGGCGCGACATACCAGAGAGCTAAATCTTTACCCACATTGTCAATGCGCTGTTGAAGGGATTCCACCTTTTCCTTGTAGGTTTTTGCAAAATCGGCTCGCCCTTTTTCATCATAACTTTGCTGTAAACGCGTAAAGTATTCATCCCACGTCTGGCGGCCAACCTCGTCTTTATCAATACATTCCACACTGTTAGCAGCAGGATACGGGGAAGAGGTATACACACAGCGGGTTTTGCTGTTTTGCTTAATACTCTCTTCCGACCCCGCCAGATAGTTTTCAATTGCCAGGGCGATGATATGTTTGTGCATGGTTTCTGGTTGGCTAATATAATCTTCCATGGCGCTCACCAACTGCAGTTGCCCTGCTTTTAACTCCTGAATAATCCCTACACTGTCTGTGAGGGTAATTGCCACCGGCGGACACTGGTATTGCTGCGTAATGCGATCAACATAATCGCCAAATGAGGTGGACTCATCCTGGCGTGAGTAAAATCCATGCATTCCTCCCTCGGGTTCATTAATCTTCTCCAGCCAGGGATAAAGTAAGGTTGCATATTCAGCCACCTTCTCTTTCAATGATGACAACGCGCTATCGATCGCAAATTCGCCTTTTTCAGCAGACGGCGCGCTTTGCAGACTATCCAGAATAATATGCGTAAAGCGTTCTTCGGACGGTTCTTTTTCATACTGACTTAAAACGTCATCGCTCCAGGGATCGCTGCTAAATGCCAGCCACGCTTCGCTGTATTTTTTGGTATCAAAATTGATAAAACTTCCCGCATTGCAATGCCCTTGCGTGCGACAGGCGCTGCAAAGCGATTCTACCGCATCACATTCAGGCATCAGAGTGGCTTCAAATTGCCGCAATGCGCCTTCTGTTGTAACTTCATAACCCTGCCATGTTTTTTTATCGCCATTGCTTTCTTTAGGCTTTAAAAGTACGTACAGATATCCCATGCGCAACGTTCTTAAGGCATATTTATATTCCCCTCCTTTCAGCGAGGGTGCAGGTTGTGGCTGAATGTTAGGTTGCCAACCAGAAGAGACCATCCCGTTGGGTACAACAGCAATCCGCAGGGGAAGAACCGGAATGCCTTCTCGTTGACACACCTTACAATCTGACGGAATCTGGGCAGACTGATCTGCTGCTGCGGCATTATCTTGAGATTGATCCTTAAGCGACATAAATAAACATTCCTTATTGAACGGTGCTTTGCTGTTCCAGTTCCAGCCAGACTGAATCGGGTAATGTCTGAAGTAACTGCGTCAACAGTAGCGAGGGATTTTCTCTCGCCTGTTGCAGAAGAGACGCAATGGTTGAATGACGGGTTATATCAACGGGAAAATTGAGTGCATTTAGTGCGAGATAAGTTTTATCACGCAACTGATGCAATCCTATTTTACCGACTTCTTTCCAGGCTTGTGCAGCCAGATAAACTGCGTTATCCGGTAGGATCGTTTTCCCATTATCCCAGGCATATAATATGCGCCATATATCCCTGATATTCAGTTGGCCTTCCTGCATTCCCCACGTCAGTTTACCTGCTGTCGTTGCTTCGATGCTGTTCAGGCCGTTGAGTTTTCCCGTATAGGCTATATACCACCAGGTTGAAATTGGCCAAAGAACCTCTTCAATCACAGGAGATAACTGCGTTAGATACAAAAGCTCCATACGCAATGGCTCAAAAAAGGGTAATGAATAACCTGTAGTTATCTGGTCACCAAGAGCTCGGCAATTATCTGCGATCTTTTGCGACAACACCTGAAGCCCACAAGCGCTGCTCAATAGCCCACAAATATAGCGCTTATTATATTTCCGCTCATAGGTTCCATATCTTACAACTTCATTAATCACTGCGGTTGAACACACCTCTCCGGGTGCGGCCAGTAATATCAAATGTGGACAAGATTCCGGAGAGTAGCGAAGATCAGGACGTAGTACGGGTTTGACGTTTTCAGCGCCATATATTTCCTTTAAATTACTTAGGCATAAATCATTTAAAAAAGTGACATTTTTTAACGGATCGACCAGTAAATAGCGATATTCATTTTGGTACCGCCCGTTAAAATCGCTACATATATCATCCGATTGAAACTGTTTATAGTTGCTCACGATTACGTCCGCTCCTTGCAGGTCGCACCGGGAGGAAGTTCCGGGGGCGTATAATTATACGGCTGTGGGATCTGACGATTAAACGTAGCGCTTTTCACATTCACATCACCCAATGTCTTAATGGTCACGCCTGAACGTTCAATAATGAGTGCCGTTTTATCGCATGCTAATGTAATTTTTTTCGCCGTCGAGATATAAACCTCCCCGTCCTTACTTTGTATTTTCATATCTTTCATGGCAGTAAGCTCCATGTTGTCATCTTGCGCCTGTATCTCAACCTTGCCTTTGTTGGCAAAAATCTTAATCCCCAACGTTTTAGCAAACAGACTGATAACCTCCCCGGCAGCGACGGTAAACTTTTTGAACACGCTGAAATCACTGTTTTCAGCCGAGGTCTGAATAAAATTATTACCCGTACTAATTTGAATACTTTCCGGAGATACCTGTGCAATACCCGCAGGTGCGCTCAACAGCAAAGCCGCTTGCTGTAAATCTTTTAGCGACCCTTCCATCAGACTTTTTTGCGCTGCTACTTGTGCCAGCTCTGCGTTGGCCGTTTTCACCGCCTCGCTCAGCGATTGCGCCAGTCCTTGCGCCTGTTGCAGGGTTTCCAGCGCCGCTTTCATTTCAAGCTGTAGGTCCTGCGCCTTTGCCTGCATATCGGCACTGATAAACAGCCCTTGTCCACCGCGTATCGTCCCCCATTTGTCCGTGCGCAGCTCAAACCCTTCCCCCCGTTTCTGCTTGCCGCTGTCCACGATATGACCCAGATTTAGCTGGCTCTTCCCGCCGTACTCCGTCGAGAGCTTGATATGCTCCTGCCCACGGGTGTCATCGAGGCGGAATTTGTTGTTCGTAGGGGTACGCAGGACATTGCGTTTATTGTTGCGGATGGTGACATGGTCAGGATGGGCGGAGTCATGCAGTGCATGGGCGATATATGGCCGGTCCGGATCGCCATTTTCAAACGCAATAGCCACTTCCGTGCCGGCCAGCAGTGGCAGATGAAAACCATAGGTATCTCCAGCATACTGTCTGGCCTGACGCACCCACAGACTTTCGTACCCGGCGGGCCATGTATCGCGGTCAAAGAGTAAATTGACCCGATAGCGTCCGTCTTTATCGATATGCCCGTAGAGATCGCCTGGCTGGGTACTGGTCACCCGTGCAGGCAAAGTGCCCGCCATCACAGGTTTCTCCGGCGAAGGTGCGCGAAAACAGTAACGTTCAGAACAGGGTATTGCCTCAAACTCCAGCGTATAGCTACGGTCACGAGCGGCACGGGTATGAATCGCGGTGATGACCACGCCGTGGGCAAACATATCTGGAGCCTCACCGCCGGTCACCTTCAGCGCCTGGCCAGGCATTAACGTTACGCTGTTGCTGGTGCCCCCCAGTCGCGTCTGCCCGTTCAGATAGCGTTCGTGGCGGATACGGGCATAAAATCCCCCGCTCTCAATCGTCTGCGGGCTACCGGCCTCACGAAAATTATCTGCGTAATGATACGCTTCACCACGGGTAGTTTTGTCGCCCGCAGTGACATCCATCGCGCTGTCCATGTCCCTTTGGGCGTCACGGTAGTTGTAGTCTCGGGTGGTAACCGTGTTTTCAACCACCGAATGCGACGAATTCAGCGCCCATGCGGCTTCAATTGTGCCGTCGTACATACCGGACGGGTGGCGCAGCGGTAGAGTGATTCCCTGTTCATATCCCTGCTGATCGTCGTAAAACTCTATCACCTCAATTTTCAGCCGTGAATCTGCCGCGAAACGGAACCAGATCCCGGTCTCCGCCAGCAACCGTGACAGAAACGTCAGGTCATTCTCGCCGTACTGCATCACCTGTTCGCGACGTGGGTACTCATTATTCAGCTTAAAAACAAAATCCTGACCGCGCAGACCATGACGTTCACGCAGGATTTTTTCCGTAATCTGCGAGACGGACATATCCTGGAAAATCGCGCTCTGATGACTGCGGGAAAGTAGCGCCAGACGGGGTTCCAGTCGCACCTCGTAATGCGTTTCGTCACGTGAGGCAGACAGACACTTAAATGCGGTAATCACCCCATGCAATGTGCGCTGCGGAGTCATCACCGCCATCCCCTGTTCCGGCGGTGCGCACAAGCTGAACGAAGCGTCCTGCATCAATACTGTTTCCGGCGTAATACCATGATTAGTGCTGGTGAACTGAATGTCATACCGAAAAGGCTGGCTGAGATATTCATGTCCTTTGAAAGCCAGAACGTCTGGTTCCACGTCCAGCCCACGAATAGTCAGTTTGTTATGGTTGTGATCAAACAACATTTTGTGCCCTCCTGGCGTTCGGGCACGCTACCGCCCATGGCCGTAACCCTATGCCCATTAAGGTAATACTTCCCCGTTCTCAGTAACCGCGTTGAATGTCCCTACTGATCAACACATGAAATTGGCGAAGCCCAACGTTGCCATTCGCCTGTGTTATGCGGCGAAACTGACCAGTAGTGAGTCAAGCCAGCAGTCCAGCCCCCACCAGAGTAGTCCCACCGCAAACAGGCCCAACATCAGCCGAATTCGGACGTCACGCAGCCATAAACCCAGCGAGCTTCGCGCAGGTAAGGTATTAAGTACCGGCTGTGATTCCTGAAACTGAAAAGCGGGAATATGCGATGTCAGTTCATTGAGTAACGCTGTCCGTGTTGGTGCGTCCGGACTCAGTCCACCGAGAAATCCCAACATCAATACCCGATGGAAACAGATAAGCACCGTTGGTTCCGGTGCCGGCTCGCGCAGAACACCACGCATCCGCTCATACAACGCTTCTCCGGCGTCGAGGGTGTTGAAGTAGTGCGTCTGGAGCGGGGACTGATACCACACCAGACTGGCATCATCCTGTACCTCGCGACTTTTCACCGCCTCATCCAACAGTGCACAACAGGCATAGGTGATGTGCAGAATGTTTTCCTCGGTTAACCCCGCCGTACGCGTCACCTCTCGCACACACGTCACATTATCCGCGCACATCTGCCACAACCGCCGCCCTTCCCCGGTAGCAAACTGCTCCCCCTGCCGTAATCTCACGGTCTGAAGCCAAATATCGGCCAGACATTCATCGACGTTGAAGGTCATGTGCGCAACACCGCAAACAGCTCAAGCTCGAGTTCACCCAACGTGCCCGGTACATAAAATACGCAGATGCCAGAGTCCAGCATTCGCTGGGCCGACGGATGATTGAGATCGAGGGAGAAATACTGATTTTCCAGGCGCAGGGGAATCGCCGCCGGGACGTGAGTTTGCGCTTTCAGCGGGATGCCATTTAGCGCAATATTCACAACCTGGTTTACATCGTCCGGGCTCCCCGCCTTGCATAATTGTGGGAACTGGTTATAAAGCTGCGCAGCTGGCAGGGATGAACGCACCGACAACCAAAAGTCAGCACCTTCACGCAGACGGGGATCGTGTAGTCGGGCGATCCATTGATGCAGACGAAGATCGCGTTCCATATCAATGGCGATGACCCGTGATGGCAGGCTGGTTTCCAACAATCTGTTCAACAACCTGAACAACGGCAAAAACGTGTTGCTTAAATCATCGTGCTGATACAGCGGGATAACGCCAATCTCATGTTCCAGCGAGAACGTCAGCAGCGCCCCCGCCAGCCGCGCCAACTCCTGATACACGCGTTCCGGATGCACCTGTGGGAAACGCTGGTACATCCCCAGGACGGGTTCGGCGGTATTTAGCGCATTGAGCAGCCAAAATAACGAGACGTCTGCTACAGCAAAATCCGCCATCCGCTCATTACTTTCCCGACGCATTGCCATCAAACGGATAATGCGAGCACGCAGTTGCGTCAATAACACCTCTGTCTTGTCGCACAACCCGTGATTACCGTGCATCGCCAGCAGCGGAGGGATGAACGTCCCATCAAGGACATAGTTACCCTGTACGTCTTTTAATATCCGAGCCACCGGGCAGGTGAGGTAATTGGCATTATCCTGAGTTGAAAGCCGTAGCGTGAGTTCATGTTGCATCACCGCCATCGGCTTTATGTCATCATCAAACTGGTTGCGTACATCGCGCCACACCTGGCGGTAACGCACCGGATATTCAGCAATGTCTTCCGGTTGCAGGCAATTACGGTCATTCGAATAAAACTGAGGAAGGGCCAACAGCACTGTGGCTTCGTTTGTCTCCCCCGTCAACGTTAACGTTGGAGGTAGGGCATCCATCTGCTCAGTATCTATCTGAGTACCGTCCTGAAATCGTAAGTTCAGGCAAAGGGGTTTCAGTTGCCCTTGTGTCAGTACTTGTGAATCAAATTCTGCACGCCATACCCCCCACGGATGCATAACGCTCATTTGGGCTATACCCTGGTCATCACGGGAATTAAGCAACGTTTGCTGTTGAAAATACTGGGGAGAAAGGAGGATCCCTTTTGTCCATAGCGGACGAAAAATCTTCATTGCACCTCCTGTGCCATAACATTTTTATTCAAACATCCAGAAATAAAATAGATTAATAAAAATCATTTGTTTTATGATTAATTATATCAATATATATAATTACACACTGAAATAAAAAAATTAAGTCTTAATTAACGATTAAACATTTGGCGCGTTGGCAGTGTGATACTGCTGGTGACGCTTACAGACAGCGCGCTTTTTTTCGTGCAAACGAAAACGTTTCCGCTTATCCTTTGTTTCCGGCAAAAAAGACTATCCTCAGCCGGAGCATATTGATGACTGCACCATCCCAGGTTTTAAAGATCCGCCGCCCAGACGACTGGCATCTTCACTTTCGCGATGGCGACATGTTAAAAACTGTCGTGCCCTATACCAGTGAAGTGTATGGCCGCGCCATTGTCATGCCGAATCTGGCTCCGCCCGTCACCACGGTTGACGCGGCTATCGCTTATCGCCAGCGAATTCTTGACGCGGTACCTGCCGGACACGACTTCACGCCATTAATGACCTGCTACTTAACGGATACGCTGGATCCCAACGAACTGGAACGTGGATTTAACGAAGGCGTTTTCACCGCTGCAAAACTCTATCCGGCCAATGCCACCACCAACTCGACGCATGGCGTAACCTCGATTGACGCCATCATGCCGGTACTGGAAAGGATGGAAAAATTGGGTATGCCGCTGCTGGTGCACGGAGAAGTGACGCATGCGGATATTGATATTTTCGATCGTGAAGCACGCTTTATTGAAACGGTGATGGAACCACTGCGCCAGCGTTTAACTGCGCTGAAGGTGGTGTTCGAGCATATTACGACTAAAGATGCTGCCGACTACGTGCGCGACGGTAACGAGCTTTTGGCTGCGACCATTACGCCACAGCACCTGATGTTTAACCGCAACCACATGCTGGTCGGTGGGATTCGCCCTCACCTGTACTGCCTGCCGATCCTCAAACGTAACGTCCATCAACAGGCGCTGCGAGAGCTGGTTGCCAGCGGGTTTAACCGCGCCTTCCTTGGTACCGACTCTGCGCCGCATGCGCGTCATCGTAAGGAGTCTAGCTGTGGCTGTGCGGGCTGCTTTAATGCGCCGACCGCGCTGGGCAGCTATGCCACCGTGTTTGAAGAGATGAATGCGTTGGCGCATTTCGAAGCCTTCAGCTCACTCAATGGCCCACGGTTCTATGGTTTGCCAGTGAATGAGACCTTTATTGAGCTGGAGCGCGTGGAGCATCAGGTCCCGGAGAGCATTGCACTGGACGATGATACGCTGGTGCCTTTCCTGGGTGGCGAAACGGTACGCTGGTCAGTAAAAAATTAAAATAAGTGTAGCCAACTGAGGTGATTAACTGTATAAATAAACAGTATACTCCACAGGGGGCTACTATGCGTATTGAAGTCACTATTGCTAAAACTTCACCACTACCCGCCGGCGCAATTGACGCGCTGGCAGGTGAACTCTCCCGCCGTATTCAGCACCATTTTCCGGATAACGAAGGTAACGTATCCGTGCGTTATGCTGGCGCAAACAATCTGTCGGTTATTGGTGCGAGCAAAGAAGACAAAGAACGTATCAGCGAGATCCTCCAGGAGACGTGGGAAAGCGCGGATGACTGGTTCATCAATGAATAAATAATGATATGCAGTGATGTTTGTTTGCCGGGTCGCCCCGGCTTTTTTATACACGCCATCTTTAAATCAATAGCGCATTCCTGCTGGCGAACTTATATTTTAATAATCAATCCCTGGTTATCTTTTAACCACAACACCAAAATAATTGTGCAACATGCTAAAAAAAAATGAATAACATGTTGGTTTCTTACTCAGATAACGCTGAAAACAAAAAATTTATGCGCTCCCCTCTTTAAATTTCCAATGAATACCCTTATTTATTGATATACTGAAGTTGCTTCAGAAAAAAACGCATTGAACCTCGAAAACCGTTGTCTAGTAACACGAATTAGGGGGCATGATGGAAAAGAATAATGAAGTCATTCAGACTCATCCGCTTGTAGGATGGGACATCAGCACCGTTGATAGCTATGATGCGCTGATGCTGCGTTTGCACTACCAGACCCCGAATCGTCCGGACCCGGATGGGACTGAAGTTGGTCAAACGCTCTGGTTAACCACAGATGTTGCCAGGCAATTTATTTCGATATTAGAAGCAGGAATCGCCAAAATTGAATCCGGCGATTACCAGGTAAATGAGTATCAGCGACATTAAATCTGATACCTCCAACCATCAAAAGGCACCTTATCGGTGCCTTTCTTATTTCCAGGTTGAATATTCCGGGTCAGTTATTTACCCTGCTACTATCGCGATTGCAGAGAGAAGCGGATGAAATACGACTTAATCATTATTGGCAGCGGTTCGGTAGGCGCCGCAGCCGGATACTATGCCACTCGCGCCGGTCTGAAGGTTCTGATGATCGATGCGCATATGCCCCCGCATCAGCAGGGCAGCCACCACGGCGACACTCGATTAATTCGTCATGCTTATGGCGAAGGCGAAAAATATGTTCCTCTGGTACTGCGGGCGCAGGCATTGTGGGATGAACTGTCCACCCAAAATGAAGAACCGATTTTTGTTCGCTCTGGTGTAATCAACCTCGGCCCGGCAGATTCAACCTTCTTATCGACCGCGGCGCAAAGCGCAAAACAGTGGCAACTCAACGTTGAACAACTGGATGCTGCAGCCATCATGGCGCGCTGGCCGGAGATTCGCGTACCTGAAAACTATATCGGTCTGTTTGAAGCGGAGTCAGGTTTCTTGCGCAGTGAGTTAGCAATTAAAACCTGGATCCGTCTGGCGGAAGAAGCAGGCTGCGCACAGCTATTTAAATGCCCGGTCAGCGCAATTCGTCACGGTGATGATGGCGTCACGGTAGAAACCGCCGACGGTGACTATCACGCGCGAAAAGTGGTGATCAGCGCCGGTACCTGGGTGCAGGCTTTAGTCCCCGAACTACCGATACAGCCCGTGCGCAAGGTGTTCGCATGGTATCAGGCCGATGGACGTTACAGCGTCAAGAATAACTTCCCTGCCTTCACCGGAGAGCTGCCAAATGGCGATCAGTATTACGGTTTCCCGGCAGAAAACGATGAGCTAAAAATTGGCAAGCACAATGGCGGACAGGTAATTCATTCTACAGAAGAGCGTAAGCCGTTTGCCGCTGTTGCCAGCGATGGATCTGAAGCCTTCCCATTCCTGCGCACAATTCTGCCAGGCGTTGGTTGCTGTCTGCACGGTGCGTCCTGCACCTATGATAACTCACCGGATGAAGACTTTATTATTGATACTCTGCCGGAGCATGACAACACGCTAATCATAACCGGGTTGAGCGGACATGGCTTTAAGTTTGCCTCCGTGCTGGGAGAGATTGCGGCAAACTTCGCCCAGGACAAACAGTCTGACTTTGACCTGACCCCCTTCAGGCTAAGCCGTTTTAAGCGATAATAAATGATGGCCTCGTTGGTGAGGCCATTTTTAATGACAGGAATAACATCGATGCGCCGCATCTTTCACTATCTGGTTAATAATATTCGCGAGCATTTTATGCTCTACATTATTTTATGGTCGCTACTGGCAATTATGGATGTTATATATATTATGTTTTTTTGATCTCATTACGCTGACATTAATTGACATAAACTGATGTTAGTTGAATTTTCATTGCATTAAATTGAATAAGAAAAAAACCTACAAACCCCGAAAGCAGGCCTTGATACTCGCATTCCTCTCTAAATGCCTGATGATAACTTCACAAGTCAATCAATTATTTTGAGTTAACAATAAATATCAGCGCCATTGTTATTTATTAGTTGCATTAATGTCTTTTCCGCGCCATTTTCATTCACTTCTGAAATATCTAACGGTGTGCTTATGCAATTCAATAATAGTCCACAACGCTATGGCATAGTGTCTGCCGTATTACACTGGCTGACTGCGATTGTTGTATATGGCATGTTCGCGCTGGGTTTATGGATGGTCACGCTCAGCTACTACGACGGCTGGTATCACCAGGCCCCTGAACTGCATAAAAGCATCGGCGTTCTGCTTATGATGGGATTAGTCATCCGCGTCGTCTGGCGATTGCTCTCCCCTCCACCTCCTGCGCTGACAAATTATTCCCGTTTAACCCGCATCGCTGCGGCAGTGGGTCACCTCGCGCTATACACATTGCTCTTTTCTATTGTCATCAGTGGATATTTGATTTCCACCGCTGATGGCAAAGCGATAAGCGTATTTGGTTGGTTTGACATCCCAGCGACCCTTGCCAATGCGGGCGCTCAGGCCGACCTCGCAGGTAGCCTGCACCTGTGGCTTGCATGGTCCGTGGTGGTTTTATCGCTTCTGCACGGACTGATGGCCCTGAAACATCACTTTATCGATCACGACGATACCCTCAATCGCATGTTGGGAAAATCGTCATCTGACAATGGAGCTTAAAATGAAAAAAAACCTGCCTGGACTGACACTCGCCGCTTTGTTATTCACCGCTGGCTCGGCCGTGGCGGCAGATTACAAGATTGACAAGGAAGGACAGCATGCCTTTGTTAATTTCCGTATCCAGCATCTGGGTTACAGCTGGCTGTACGGCACCTTTAAAGATTTCGACGGTACATTTACCTTTGATGAGAAAAATCCCGCAGCCGATAAGGTCAACGTGACCATCAACACCAACAGCGTTGACACCAATCACGCTGAACGCGACAAGCACCTGCGCAGCGCAGATTTCCTTAACGTGGCCAAATTCCCACAGGCGACGTTTAGCTCCACCAGCGTGAAAAAAGAAGGGAACGATCTGGATATCACCGGTAATCTGACCCTGAACGGCGTCACTAAGCCGGTTACGCTGGACGCAAAGCTGATAGGTCAGGGCGGCGATCCGTGGGGCGGTACGCGCGCTGGTTTTGAAGCACAAGGGAAAATTAAACTGAAGGACTTCAACATCACCACCGATCTCGGTCCGGCGTCACAGGAAGTGGATCTGATAATCTCAGTGGAAGGTGTCCAGCAGAAGTAAAACATGAGTTGCCGGATGAGGTCTTACCCCTCAGCCGGCATCATTTTATTGCGTGGGATCCGGAATGCCCAGCTTGGTATTCAGGCGACCGCGTGATTTATTAAAGATTTTGTTGCCATTTTCGCGGCCAGCGCGACGACGTCGTTGCTCTTCTTCCGGCAACTCACTCTCTTCGCTGCACAACTCGCTACAGCAGCCGTTATATTTTTGCGCACAGGCCGGGCACTGGATAAACAACAGATGGCAGCCATCATTTTTGCAATTGGTATGGCTGTCGCACGCCGTTCCGCATTGATGGCAATGCGCAATGACATCTTCAGAAATTCTTTCACCCATACGCTCGTCAAAAACGAAGTTTTTACCGACAAAACGCACCGGAAGTCCCTGTTCACGCGCCTTGCGGGCATATTCAATAATACCGCCTTCGATGTGCCAGACTTTGCTAAATCCGTTGTGTTTCATCCATGCGCTGGCTTTCTCACAACGGATCCCGCCCGTGCAATACATAACGATTTTTTTATCTTTATGCGCCTGCATCATTTCAACCGCTTTCGGTAACTGATCGCGGAACGTGTCTGCCGGAATTTCCAGTGCATTCTCGAAATGGCCCACTTCATATTCATAGTGGTTGCGCATATCAATGAATACCGCGTCAGGATCGTCCAGCATGGCGTTTACTTCTGCCGCCTTCAGGTAATCCCCCACGTTGCTGGCGTCAAATTGCGGATCGTCAATCCCATCCGCCACGATGCGTTCACGTACTTTCATACGCAGCACCCAGAACGATTTACCGTCATCATCCAGCGCGATATTCAGACGCAATCCGTTTAATGCGGGATCAAACGCATAAAGCTGCTGGCGAAATGTCTCGACGTTGCTTTGCGGTACGCTGATTTGTGCGTTGATTCCTTCATGAGCAAGATAGACGCGCCCGAAGACGTTCAATGCGGTGAACATCTGGTACAGTGCATCACGTGTGTGCTGAGGATTGGTAATAGTGAAATATTTATAGAATGAGATCGTCGTGCGCGGCTCAGTCTCGGCCAGCATTTTGGCTTTGAGGGCGTCGTTCGAAATGCGGTTGTGTAACACTGGCATGGTGTACGTATCCTGCAAATTGGGAGTAAATGGAAATCGGCGAGATCATAAAGCAAACATCGCCAATTTACATCCACACATTTTGCGCTACATTTCTTACTTCAATATAAACGCGCAACAACAATTGATGGTTTAATCACCGTTCTCCCGTCACAAATTTTTGATATGCACGAAAAAATGCGACAATACAGGGAATTGGTCGTTTGAAGACAGGATAGACATGACGAATTTACCCAAGTTTTCGGCTGCGTTACTGCATCCACGTTATTGGTTAACCTGGCTGGGCATTGGCATCCTTTGGTTAATCGTGCAGTTACCCTACCCGATTCTTTATAAGTTGGGCTGCGCATTAGGTCGCCTGGCGTTACGTTTAATGAAACGTCGGGTAAAAATTGTATCCCGCAATCTGGAACTGTGCTTTCCGCAGATGAGCGAGCGGGAACGCCAGCAGATGATCGTCAAAAACTTTGAGTCCGTTGGCATGGGCGTGATGGAAACCGGAATGGCCTGGTTTTGGTCCGACAAGCGCATTTCACGCTGGACGGAAGTTATCGGGATGGAGCATATCCGCGACGTTCAGGCACAAAAGCGGGGAATATTGTTAGTGGGTCTGCACTTTTTGACCCTTGAACTGGGTGCGCGTCAGTTTGGTTTGCAGGAGCCGGGTATTGGTGTGTATCGCCCTAACGACAACCCGCTGCTCGACTGGCTACAAACCTGGGGCCGTATGCGTTCGAATAAATCAATGCTCGACCGTAAAGACCTGAAAGGAATGATTAAAGCGTTGAAAAAAGGCGAAGTGGTCTGGTATGCGCCGGATCATGACTACGGTCCTCGCGCCAGCGTGTTCGTACCGCTTTTTGCTGTTGAACAAGCCGCAACGACCTCCGGGACCTGGATGCTTTCGCGTATGTCCAATGCCTGTCTGGTCCCGTTTGTTCCTCGCCGCAAGCCTGACGGTAAAGGGTATCAATTGATTATGCTGCCTCCGGAGTGTTCTCCGCCGTTAGACGACGCGGAAACTACGGCTGCGTGGATGAATAAGATTGTTGAGCAATGCATCATGATGGCTCCTGAGCAGTACATGTGGCTGCACCGTCGCTTCAAGACGCGCCCCGAAGGCTCCCCTTCCCTGTATTAAATCGCTGTTGCAGTCCTGAGGACTGCAACACTTTCCCTGCCCGCTTTAGGTTTAGCTGCTATCCGCATTGCAGCAACTATCAACCAGGCGCATAATTAGTCTGCTTACTTATATTCAATCGATAGCGCAAACAGCGCGTCACACTGCGGAACGCTATGTCACCCTCAGATGCTCCCATAAACTGGAAACGCAACCTCACCATTGCCTGGCTGGGTTGTTTTTTAACCGGCGCCGCATTTAGCCTGGTTATGCCCTTTTTGCCGCTCTATGTCGAGAGTCTGGGCGTCACGGGTCATAGCGCCCTGAACATGTGGTCAGGCCTGGTCTTCAGCATCACGTTTCTCTTTTCTGCCATCGCCTCTCTCCTTTCTGGGGTGGCCTTGCCGATCGCAAAGGGCGAAAAATCATGCTGCTGCGTTCCGCGTTGGGCATGGCTATTGTGATGCTGCTGATGGGCCTGGCGCAAAATATCTGGCAGTTCTTGATCCTGCGCGCCCTGTTGGGTCTGCTCGGCGGTTTCATTCCCAACGCTAATGCGCTGATCGCTACCCAGGTTCCGCGCAACAAAAGCGGCTGGGCGCTGGGTACGCTCTCAACCGGAGGCGTCAGCGGCGCGCTGCTCGGACCGTTAGCCGGCGGGCTGCTCGCGGATCAGTACGGTTTACGCCCGGTATTTTTCATCACTGCCAGCGTGCTGCTGGTTTGTTTTATCCTGACGCTATTTTTTATCCGCGAGCGTTTCCAGGCGGTAAGCAAGAAAGAGATGCTGCACATTCGCGAAGTGGTAACCTCTTTAAAGAACCCAAAACTGGTGCTGAGCCTGTTTGTCACTACGCTTATCATTCAGGTAGCAACCGGCTCTATTGCGCCCATTCTGACGCTATACGTTCGCGAGCTGGCTGGTAACGTCAGTAACATCGCTTTTATCAGCGGGATGATTGCCTCCGTTCCGGGTGTGGCTGCGTTAATAAGCGCCCCAAGGCTTGGCAAACTCGGTGATCGAATTGGCCCCGAGAAGATCCTGATTGTGGCTCTGGTCATCTCCGTGCTGTTGCTTATTCCAATGTCATTCGTACAGACGCCCTGGCAATTGGGGGTTCTGCGCTTTTTATTGGGTGCCGCCGATGGGGCTTTGCTCCCGGCGGTACAAACGCTGCTGGTCTATAACTCAACGAATCAGATCGCCGGGCGGATTTTCAGTTATAACCAGTCATTTCGCGACATCGGCAACGTAACAGGACCATTAATGGGGGCGGCGATATCTGCCAACTATGGTTTTCGCGCCGTCTTCTGTGTGACCGCGGGCGTCGTACTATTTAACGCCCTCTACTCATGGAATAGCCTGCGCCGTCGCCGGAGTCCTGAGGCCGCAGGATGATTTGAGTGTATTTATCATCTCAGAATCGAATGATATTTTTCACCCGACACTCATTTAAGTCTTAATTGTAATAGTAACATACCTTATTCCTGCCAGTATTTTTGGCCTCATACAGCGCAGCATCTGCATATGAAACGACTTTGTCCGCTGATTCATCATCAGTTTTGCTACAATATACGCCAATACTTATCGTCATTTTTTCTTTCAACTCATACGCATTTGGTATTGCCGTACCATTCTCAATATTCCGTCTAATTCGTTCCGCTATCACAATAGCTTCATCTTTATCGTTACACTTAAGCAGGATCGCAAATTCTTCGCCACCTACCCTTGCAAAAATATCCGTATCCCTAATTGATTTATTGATAATATTGACAACACTGATTATTACTCTGTCACCTTCCTGATGACCGTAGGTATCGTTAATCCGTTTAAATTTATCAATATCCAACACCATTACACTCACTACGCCTTTTGCTAACGCTGATTTTAATGACCTGTAGAACAGTTTGCGGTTATATATTTTCGTCATTGCGTCTTTAATAGCTGAATCCGTTTCTTTTTTCAGGATGATGAAGGTGTTGTACATAAGTATTGATATTATACACAGGGTACTTATTACCTCAATGCCCCTGCTGACATACCAAATATACATGCTGTATTCATCCAGACTCAGAAGTAGTACGTTGGTTAATATTCCCGAGCAACACAGCAACCCTATGCTTTTCCACAATATATTTTTCATTCTGGTTTTAATGATTAAATACAACAGAACCAGACTCCAGGACACAATAAGTGAATAAATATACCCAATATGCCAGTGCACCGTGACATTATCAGGTTTCAGGCTTGTGATCTCGATTGTAAAATTAGGGTTGTAACTGGCCAGAATGTGCGCCACAACAGCGATTACCAGCATGATTAAAAAAGCCAGAACGATATAGCAAGGTTCTCTTTCGTTGGTTTCAATAACTGTCGAAGTTTCTTTGTAAGACTTTAAAGATATGAATAACAATGCTATAAAACTGACCTGTCGAAAATAATAGAATATAGCAATATCGTTTGTTCTTTTTTCGATCGAAACATTGTCATTAATCAAATTCTGAACGATGTAGATAGTCTCAGCAAAAAAAACATCATTCCCAAGAAATGCCATTCCTAGTATCATTAAGCAGGTGAGATCTTTTCTACAAAGATACTGGAACAACATAAACAGGAAAATTATTCCGTATAAAAAGAATAGCCCTACAATTATAATTAAATATACTGTTTGCGGTACACTCTGTATTGTTAATTTAAATTGTGTAAGACACAACCCCCCAAGAATATAACCAGCCAAACAGATTACATAGAAAGCCATCAACCTTCCATTATTTGAATTACTGTTATCCATAACAACCTTAGGAGAATTCTTAATTTTGCATTTTATATATTAAAGCATTAATTTTTGCAAACATTATAACAGCACAAGTTCAATGATATTGATTCATTCCCAAATTAATGATTTTATATAGATTTATAACATCTGGTATTAATCATCTATTATTATGTATGCTTTTGAAACGCTCATCAAAGCGTTAACAAAGTCCATACACTAAGGATATCTAAGCATTACCATTGATGCTTGCTGGTTTATTGTTTTTCAATAATTGCATATGCAACACTCCCGACCGTAAAATTAATTTTCTCCTTTGATTTAAGAGTGTTATAAAAAATTCAGTGCATGACTGCCTGCAGGAATCCACACAAAACCTTAGCAAAAGCCTGTTGGTGATAAAGGTTTTCTTATATGACGTCCGCTTTTATTTTTTTGATTTTCATTACTACATTGCAAACCACATACATTACTATTTTTTCTTGATTTTTTTTCCTGATATTCCGTCGGCTTCAGTATCTGCCAATGTAAATTTTTGCATAAACTACCTGGATTACTTTTATCCAGCTTCATAGACATTGCAGGCGGTGATCATCTGATTGAGTTAGCCACGCTGCCAACGGGTTTGACGCTCTGCGAATCGCCGTCTATAGATTGAATCATCACCCTTTATTGTTCGCCTTAGGAGAAGGAATATGGCAAAGAATGACATGAATTTTTATGCCACGCTGGAAGAGGCTATTGATGCGGCTCGGGAAGTGTTTCTGGCTGATAACCCTGACCTTGAGTCAGACGACGCCAGCGTTCAACAGCTAAGCGTCCAAAAATACGTGCTACAGGATGGTGACATTATGTGGCAGGCGGAATTCTTTGCTGACGAGGATGATGTAGATGGTGAATGCCTGCCAATGTTGAGTGGCGAAGCCGCGCAAAGTGTTTTTGATGGTGACTACGATGAAATTGAGATTCGTCAGGAGTGGCAGGAAGAAAACACGCTTCACGAATGGGATGAAGGTGAATTCCAGTTGGAGCCTCCCCTGGATACCGAAGAAGGTCAGACCGCAGCCGATGAATGGGACGAGCGATAGTTATTCGTAAGGTCCATGGTGAATGTCGAGCGGTAGCAGCAGCGTATCAAATACCAGCGAAAATGGCAGGTCGAGGATGGTGACGTAACGCCACGCGGAGTCACGTACATCCCATTGCACACCAGGATAGTATTGGTTTCCGTGCCCTTGTCCTGGGATAGTTCGGCTAATAATGCTGCCGCATCCGCTCAGGAAGATCACCATAATTCCCACGGCTACTATTCGCACCTGATATCTCCCGCCTCTTTTATTCAGTATAAAAAAATACCGGCACCAGGCCGGTATTTTCACATTACATAACGCTTATTTTTTCCTGAGCGCCAGCGGATTCAGGGTCAGCCCCTGATAGTAATTCACCCATGAAGAATACTTATCAGGTGAATTCCAGACGCGATAGTGCAAACGCGCCATCGTCACCGGATCGCTCAACAGCACCAGGCGGCGGTCACGGTTTAGTTTCTCCGGCGTTTCATTCAGCGCCTGCTCCACATGGCGGTCGCGGGCAATCTCAAGTACGTTACTCGCACGGTGACGCGCAGTCGCCATTGCCGTTGCCAGTGCGTTAAATGACGGGTTAAACACCGCATGCATAAAACCGTCGTCCAGCGTACGCTTGCGGTTCATCACCAGATAGGTATCCGTATCCACCAGCACCTGCGGCGGAGAATACTCCTCCGGGATCAGGAACAGCTTCCAGCGCTTGGTACGTAACCCAACCGTAGAGCGGCTGGAAATAACGGACACAAACGGCGACAGGATCAGCGAGAAGACAATCGGCGCCAGCCAGAACAGGAAACGCAGATCCAGCCAGGCCATACCCACCGCCCACACCAGCCCCAGCAGCAACTGAGACCCGTGACGCATAAACGCTTCACCCCACGGGGTCGAATCGTCATCACGCTGCGGCGAATTCCACACCACTTCCCAACCGAGGAAAGCACTCACGACGAAGACGGTATGGAACAGCATACGCACCGGCGCCAGCAGGACGGAGAACAAAACCTCCAGCAGCAGCGACAGCGTAACGCGGATAAACCCACCGTACTCTTTCGTTCCTTTACACCAGATGAGCAAAATACTCAGCAACTTCGGCAGGAACAGCAGGACCATCGTTGAGGCAAACAGCGCGATTGCCAGTTCAGGTCGCCATTGCGGCCATACCGGGAATAGCTGACGCGGTTGCAGGAAGTACTGCGGTTCAGTCAACGCATGCACCACCTGCAATGCGGTCGACAACGCGAGGAACATAAACCAGAGTGGTGCCGACAGATAGGACATAACGCCAGTCAGGAACACCGCGCGGTGAACCGGGTGCATCCCCTTCACCAGGAACAGACGGAAGTTCATCAGGTTGCCATGACACCAGCGACGGTCACGCTTGAGTTCATCCAGCAGGTTCGGCGGCAGCTCTTCATAAGAGCCCGGCAGATCGTAGGCAATCCACACGCCCCAACCAGCACGACGCATCAATGCCGCTTCCACGAAGTCATGGGAGAGGATCGAGCCCGCAAATGAGCCTTCGCCCGGTAACGGCGCGAGTGCGCAGTGCTCGATAAACGGCTTCACGCGAATAATCGCGTTATGACCCCAGTAGTGCGATTCACCCAATTGCCAGAAGTGAAGCCCGGCGGTAAACAGCGGTCCATAAACACGGGTCGCAAACTGCTGGCAGCGTGCATACAGTGTATCCATACCGGAAGCCTTCGGTGAAGACTGAATAATCCCGGCATTTGGATTCGCTTCCATCAGGCGCACCAGCCCGCTCAGACAGTCGCCGCTCATCACGGAGTCCGCGTCCAGCACGACCATGTAGCTGTACTGATTTCCCCAGCGGCGGCAGAAGTCATCAATGTTGCCGCTTTTACGCTTCACACGACGACGACGACGGCGATAGAAAATCTGCCCTTCGCCCTGCACTTCGGCAATCAGCTCCATCCATGCTTTTTGTTCTGCCACGCAGATATCAGGATTGTAGCTGTCGCTCAGGATATAAACATCGAAATGCTCAGCGTTGCCCGTTGCTTTGACCGATTCCCACGTGGCGCGAAGTCCCGCAAATACGCGGTCTACGTCCTCGTTACAGATAGGCATAATCAATGCCGTACGATGTTCGGGATTCAGCGGTTCGTCACCAACCGTTGAGGCCGAGATGCTGTACTTATCTCGCCCAATCAGCAGTTGTAGGAAGCCCATCAGCGCGGTCCAGAATCCCGCTGATACCCAACAGAAAAGCACGGCGAACAAAATCAGAATGCCGGTCTGGAGCATGTAGGGCAGCAGTTGCATAAAGGAGACCCACAAATCCTGCCCCATCATGTCTACAGGATTAATGAATGCCCACCCCTGATACGGAAGGATCGTCTTCATATACCAGGTTGCTACGACCGTTTGCGCCAGCGTTAAGATCAACAGCGTATAGCGGCGAATGGTGCCTACGGTACGCCATTTTTGCTCACTCTCTTGTTCTTCTTTCGTCAACCGAGAAAGATAACGCGGAGTCACATCGCGCCCACGCAGACGATCCCAAAAACGGCCAACCGGGTTGGTACGCCAGGGATCGGGGAACATAGAGGTACGCGTTGCTTTTGGCATCGCCTGCAGTTGATCGCGGCCCTCATCATCCTTAACCAACTGCTCTTTAGCCAGAGAATCCGGCCACGCTTGCTCAAGGCGAGCTTTTACAGAACCCTGCGGTGAATCATCTTCGCGCGAGTAAGTACGATGCTCGGCATCCAGCGCCTGATGAACGGCGCGGATGTCAGTTTTCGGCAGTGCCGCTTTTTCGATATCCGAAAGCGGCATTGCGTCAATATACTCAGTTGTCTTATTCATTGGCAGGTAACTGGTAGCTCCAGGTTTCACTCAGCGTCTGATCGGCATTGACCAAGGCAGCACGCATTTCAGTGGTTTTCTTCACGTCTTTCACTTTCACGCGCAGCATCAAACGCCAACCTTTAGATACCGGATTGTAGCGCACGGTGCTTTCAACGATTTCGCCGTTGTCGCCAATACTGGTTTGTGCGGTAACCGGGGTATCCTGCGGCAGCTTTTTCATATCTGTGCCGGTAAAGTCCACCACAAACGCGATGGTACCGTCAGGCTGACGAATCAGGTTGGACTGTTTTACATCACCGGTAGAACGACGAGTCTGCTGTACCCAGGCGCTATCAGGCGCATGAAGCTTGTCTTCATCACGCGTGAACGTCAGTGTGTACTTGAAGTTCATCTCTTTGCCGGCTTCTGGCAGTTGATCCGGCGTCCAGTACGCAACGATGTTATCGTTAGTTTCATCGTTAGTTGGGATTTCAACTAACTCAATCTTACCTTTACCCCAGTCACCTTTTGGCGTGATCCAGGCGCTTGGGCGCAGATCGTATCGATCGTCGATATCTTCAAAACGAGAGAACTGACGGCCACGCTGCAGCAGGCCGAAACCTTGCGGGTTTTCCATGGCGAAGCTGCTGACCGCCAGATGTTTCGGGTTATTCAGCGGGCGCCAAATCCACTCGCCGTTGCCAGCGTGGATAGACAAACCGTTAGAATCATGCAGTTCCGGACGATAGTTAGTTGCCGGAGAAGGCTGGTTTGGTCCGTACAGGAACATACTGGTTAACGGTGCTACGCCCAACTTGCCTACTTTATCGCGCAGATAAACTTTGGACTGAACATCAACTACCGTGTCACGGCCAGGAATGATGACAAAGCGATACGCTCCGGTTGCACGCGGAGAATCCAGCAAGGCATAAATGGTCAAACGTTTATCAGTTGGTTTCGGACGCTCGATCCAAAACTCACGGAAGCGGGGAAACTCTTCGCCAGAAGGCAGAGCGGTATCAATCGCGAGACCGCGCGCAGACAGACCGTAGACCTGGCCGGCACCCAGAACACGGAAATAGCTGGCACCGAGCATGCTGACGATTTCGTCGTTTTTATCTTTGCTGTTGATCGGATACAGCACTTTGAACCCGGCGAAACCGAGATCTTTTACCGTGTCTTTATCATGCTGAACATCGCCAAAATTAAAATAATCCGGGCTGTATTTGATTCTTTTCACCGCGGTGGCGGTAACTTCGTTGATTTTGACCGGTGTGTCGAAGTACATACCCTGGTGGTAGAACTCGAGCTTAAATGGGGTCTTGAGATTGCTCCAGTAAGCTTTATCGCGGTTAAACTGGATCTGCTGATAATCCGCATATTTCATGTCGCGGAAAACGGAGGGCAAGTTACTTTTTGGCGCCTCATAGCCTTTACCGGCTAAGGATTGAGCTTGTTTTGCAACATCATCAATGCTGAACGCCCAGCTCGATGATGTGTACAGCGTTAACATAACTGCTGCACCCAACCAACGCATTTTCATCATTTGTAGTTTATGTTTCATAATTAGTAAGCACTTCCCCCTTTGTGTGCTTATATTGATCCGATCCATTTTAATGGATAATCGGGTATTCCGACAACTGAATCCCTGTATTGTTCGCGCGCTGGCTCATGGTTTAATCAGGTTCAACTACCTGTTTTCACTTTGCGTGCTTATCCTGGAGACAGGTTGTTGGACTTCGTGTAGGGTTGCCCTCGAATGTAACCATTATTCGTCTTAGGGATAAGACGAAAAGTCTGAGAATACATAACTGTCTATGAGCTCTGTATCACCACCACGCGAATATTTTCTTGATTCCATCCGTGCCTGGCTAATGTTGTTAGGGATCCCATTCCATATTTCATTGATTTACTCGACCCACACCTGGCACGTGAACAGCGCCGAACCATCGTGGTGGTTGACTCTGTTTAACGACTTCATCCACGCTTTTCGCATGCAGGTCTTCTTTGTCATTTCAGGTTATTTTTCCTACATGCTGTTTTTGCGCTATCCCTTAAAGCGCTGGTGGAAGGTGCGTGTAGAACGCGTGGGGATCCCAATGCTCACCGCGATTCCATTGCTTACGCTGCCGCAATTTATCATGCTGCAATATGTAAAGGGAAAAGCAGACAGTTGGCATACTCTCAGCGGTTACGATAAGTACAATGCGCTGGCCTGGGAGCTGATTTCCCATCTGTGGTTTCTACTGGTTCTGGTGGTGTTAACGACCGTGAGCATGTGGGTGTTCACCCTGATGAAAAACAGGCTTACGCAAAGCGATTCCGCCAGCGCGCCTGCGGTGTCAATGGCTAAATTAACGCTGATTTTTATCTTGTTGGGTGTCGGCTATGCCGCCGTCAGAAGGACGATTTTCATCCTTTACCCTTCGATTCTCAGCGATGGCATGTTCAATTTTATCGTTATGCAAACGCTGTTCTATGTGCCTTTCTTTATGCTCGGCGCACTGGCGTTTATCAACCCGAATCTGAAGGCGTTGTTTACCACGCCGTCGCGCGGTTGCACCCTGGGCGCTGCATTCGCATTTGTTGCATACCTGCTCAATCAGCGTTACGGCAATGGTGATGCCTGGATGTATGAAACCGAATATGTCATTACCATGGTCATGGGACTGTGGATGGTGAACGTCGTCTTTTCGTTGGGTCACCGTTTGCTTAATTTCCAGTCGGCCCGCGTGACTTATTTTGTCAACGCGTCGCTGTTTATCTATCTGGTGCACCACCCGTTAACGCTGTTTTTTGGCGCTTACATCACACCGCATATCTCGTCGAATCTGCTGGGTTTTCTCTGCGGTTTGCTGTTTGTGGTTGGGATTGCGGTCATACTGTACGAAATCCATTTACGTATACCGCTGCTGAAGTTTCTCTTCTCGGGTAAACCGCCCGTGAAACAGGATAAAAACAAGGCCGTGGCTGGCTAGATTTTCTCGCATTCATCGTGTGGCTCAAAGCAGCCACTCAATGGGTAACACGGATGCCAGCTTTACCAGAACCCGCTTCCAGAATCCTGTGGCGGGTTCTTTTTTTAATACCTGTTCACTGCCGGCAAGTCGGTCAACCCAATTAATTCTTCCCCAACGATCAAGACGCAGCTGCCAGGCCATATCACGCTGGCTTTGCATAAACCGTTTATGAATCAATCCGGCCAGCACTTCACTTTCAATCACAAATCCCATTTCCGTATTGAGTAGCGTCGAACGGGGATCAAAATTAAGCGAGCCGATAAACACTTTGCGATCGTCAATACTGAACGTTTTCGCATGCAGGCTGGAGCCTGAATTACCTGTTAATCCACGATCGTGAACGACCGAAACGCGATCGCGGGTCGGTTTAAGTTCGTACAATTCTACACCGTAGCGCAGCAGTTTTTTTCGCCAGCGCGCATAGCCAGCATGGACGATCGCCACATCATTCGCCGCCAGTGAATTGGTTAAAATAGCAATCTTGACGCCTTTTCTTACCAGTCTCAGGAGCTGCGCCACGCCGGCGCGAGTCGGCACAAAGTAGGCAGAGATAATATCAATACGTTCGGTTGGCGAGCCCATCACGTCGAACAAACGCTGCGGTAATAGCGAGTGGCGCGGCGCTTTCCCTTCTCCTTTTGCAGGATCATCGCTCAGCAAACGTGTTTTCGCCCAAATCAGCGGCAGCGAACGTTGATCGACACTGGACATAAACTGGCTGGTTTCCAGCTTATGCAGATAGCGACGGGTAATATCATCGTTATACCAGGATTCAGGTAGCTCGATACGTTGCACAGAATCTGACTCAGACATCTCAAGCACGTTTTGCAACGTTGAAACCGAGCGGCAGCGCCAATAACGCTCGAAATCATCCGCAACATCTTTGACAACCGGTCCGATAGACATGACGTCCAGGTCGGAAAACAGCGGTTGTTCACCCGCGCCAAAATAGGCATCGCCAATATTACGCCCGCCAACGAGAGTCACGACACCGTCAGCGGTAAAACTTTTATTGTGCATGCGCCGATTAAGCCGGGCAAAATCGGTTAAATAGCCCAGCGCGCGCAGAATGCGAAAGGAAAAGGGATTAAACAGGCGAACTTCAATATTAGGGTGATTGTCCAGCAGACGCAGCGTGTCATCCAGACCTGGCGTGTTGTTATCATCCAGCAACAAACGCACCCGGACGCCCCGCTTCGCCGCAGCCAGCAAAACGGAAAATAGCAATAGCCCGGACATGTCGTTTTCCCAGATGTAATACTGCACATCAAGGGTACGTTCCGCCATTTCCGTTAACCGATAGCGAGCTGCAAACGCATCGAGGCTATCATCCAACGCAAGAATGCCGCATTCTCCCGGGTGGTTTTCGCAAAGTGGCGTGATGGCGCGCTCAAGTCGGGTCATATCAGTCCGTGTTATCATCGCCTTGTTGTGTTAGCAACCTCTTATAAAGTTGAGCGTTTTCTTCATCAAAGCACACGAAGTATATCTGATCAGGAAGTGCGCGGCGGGTAATAAATTTCAACACCGTTTTTACCGCTATTTCTGCCGCTGCGGCGCGGGGATAGCCATAAGCCCCGGTGCTGATCGCCGGAAAAGCAATGGATTGATACCCATTAGCCAGGGCCAGTTGCAGCGTGTTTAAGTAAGCTTCCTCGAGTCGTTCGGCCTCATGATGACCTCCACCTTGCCAGACAGGTCCTACGGTGTGGATGACCGCTTTTGCCGGAAGGTCCCCCGCCAGAGTGATAACCGCATGCCCCGTCGGACATTCTCCTTGTTGCTGGATTACCTGTTTGCAGGCTGCCAATAATGCGGGTCCGGCAGCGCGATGGATCGCGCCATCAACGCCACCGCCGCCCAGTAGTGATGAATTGGCCGCGTTGACAATCACATCAACAGCGACCGTCGTAATATCGCCATGTAACACATGAACACGCGATTGCATAAGTACCCCCTGACAAAACACTATTCGTTAAGTGTACAGCAGGGTTTTCCTTGAAATCTCACTTTTTAACCGCAAGTGTGCATATCTACGCCACAGCGACTCATTTATATTCAATATTAAGAATTGCCATGTTTTTTTGTTCATTGAGGTAGTGCATTTTGACTGTGGCAATTTGTTGCACGTTCTGAGAGGTTGTCGCGAGCTGTTGTTGATTGTAGAGGCTATTCCGGGTAGTGCCGTCACGCATACATGATAATTCAATTTGCTGCTGCTGGGTGTTCACGTCGCAAGGCGATTCAACGATTGCACCGCGAAAATGAATAACCCCGCCGGTTGTGATTTGCTGCGCCATTGTGGGGAGAGTCAAAAGAGAAAAAGTACACAAACTGGCACTTAAAATACGCTTTAATAATGTACACATAAGGGTTCCTCAATGATTAGCCATCCTTGAGGGATCGAAATGATCCTTCACCGCTGCGATTAACGATCAAATACAAACGTTCACACGTTTCTATATTCATAGAACAGCACCGCATTCCCAGCCACACACTTAATGCAAATAAAGCAAAAATTTATGGATGACTGTTTGAGTCAGGCCATTGTTGTGATAGATGCAGAGACTGCCCATCTGAAACGGTAACGATAATTTTGACCGAATCCTCAGGTGAAATATTAAAGCTCAGTTTGGTTAATTCAATCGGCCGATTAGCAGGGACCGAAAGGCTTGTTTTCTGCTGCGATTGGCTTTGTCCCCCCTGCCCTTTGCGTACGGCAAGGACTTGTACCTCACATACGCAAGGTTGAGTTAACGTCACCTGAGGAATAATGGTGTACATATCACCTTGCTGAGTTGTATTAAATGTTATTTGATTTGCCAGCGCGGCAATGAGTAATAACGTATGCATCTTATTCTCCCGAAAAAAAAACAGGGCTCACGCCCTGTTTATTATCAGTCATAAAACTGAATTAGTGTTGGTTAGCTGTGGCGTTGTTGCCAAATCCAACCTGGCGGATCAGAACGTTGGAGTCAGACGCAGTCTGATTAACCAGCGCACCGTTACGGCCACCGAACTGGGTTACACTAATATCAGCATTTTTAGCATTCCACTGATCAATAGTAGCGCTGTTCTGGAAGCCAGTCTGTTTCAGGTTAATGGTACTGTCATCAGCGCCCTGACCCACTACAGCCCCGTTGCCACGCCCGTTTTGTGTGATGGTGACATCTGATTTACGTGCATCACTTTGCAGAGCATTCGCTACGTTGCCAGTCCCATATTGGTAGATACTCATTGAAGAGTCCGGGCCATAGTTACTACCGCCACCATGATGATTGCCGCCCCATTGCGGAACAACACCAGCCAGAGCACTGCCAGAAACTACGATTGCTGCGAATGCTGCCACTTTTAAAAGTTTCATGGTAAACCCCCATCGGATTGATTTAAACGTCGTTAATGGATTAGCGTTGAGTAACGCGAATTGCCATTTGCGACTGTCTCTGCACCACAACTGCTGTTTTTTGTGTACCGTACTGAGTAATATTGGCTTTATTACCAGAGCCTTTCTGGATAATCACCGCCGTATTACCGTATGACCCTTGTTTAATACTCGCATCATTGGAACTACCCGTTTGATCAATATATGCAAAGTTATATGATCCCGTCTGGTCTGTTTTCGCTCGGTTACCAGAACCTTCTTGCGAAATAACCGACAATAACTTCGAGCCCCCCTGGCGAATATTTGCACTGTTCGCAGTGCCAACCTGACCAATAATGGCTGCCTGATTAAATGAAGACTTACTTAATTCATTTACCGCAAAGTTATATTCTGAATTAGCCAAGTCATAACTTGTTGCGGATGCAATCCCAGGCACACCCAGCATTGTAAACATCATAAATAACAACTTGTTTTTCATGTTGTCACCCTGGACCTGGTCGTACATAAGGTTAAATTATTTACCACTCAAATTGTTGTTAACGTGACTTACATTTGTTAACGCCACGTTACGATGAAGAGTATGTCCGTTGAAACATTTTAAATAACTCACCCGCCAGTTGTATTTTTATATCCAGATTCACACCAAAGTACTAATTAACAGCAGAGAACACCGTTACTGCGCTGTTTTTTATTTCTTCTGTAACCTGAAGATTGAATTTCTATGCAGTAACAAAAAAACGCCTCTCCCGCGTTTTCTGGGCCTTGCAGATGGTTCCGGGATAGTGCTCGGTACAAGTCGTGACAAGCATCATTTTTTTCTATCTAAAATTGTTCAACTTAAAGTGAGACAAAAAGATCAGAATTCATTAGAAATCTAAAACCATCTAATTATAGTTTTAACCATTAAAAATCAACAACATATTATAATTTGTATGATTTTTTAAATCTATGCAATAACGCTAAAATGTACAACTTTACTATCAAATCTAAACTACACAAAAACCCAAAAATCACAATTTAATATATAAATTTACATCCAGTTACATGTTTAACACTTGCTTTAAGATTTGTAATAGCTAGATTGAAATCAGTTGAAGTCCATTTGCTTTAATATTTTCACCCCATTGGGTCGATATTTTATTTCTACACAGCAGTGCAACATCTGTCAGTACTTCTGGTGCCTCTATTTTAGTAGAGACAGCTGTCAGGTGTGCGACTAAAAAGTGGAGTTTCATCATGTTTAATGAAGTCCATAGTATTCATGGTCATACATTATTGTTGATCACTAAACCATCCCTGCAGGCAACTGCGTTATTACAGCATTTAAAGCAGTCGCTGGCGTTAACCGGAAAACTACATAATATTCAACGTTCTCTGGATGATATTTCCTCCAGCTGCATTGTTTTACTGGATATGATGGAGGCAGATAAAAAACTGATCCATTACTGGCAAGATAATTTGAGCAGAAAAAACAACAATATAAAGACTTTATTGTTGAATACCCCAGATGATTATCCTTACCGGGATATTGAAAACTGGCCGCACATCAATGGCGTATTCTACGCAACTGAAGATGAACAGCGTGTAGTCAGCGGATTGCAAGGGGTCTTGCGTGGCGAATGCTACTTCTCGCAAAAGCTAGCCAGCTACCTAATCACGCATTCCGGGAACTACCGCTATAACAGCACGGAGTCGGCATTACTTACTCACCGTGAAAAAGAGATCCTTAATAAACTGCGTATCGGTGCCTCAAATATTGAAATCGCACGTTCACTATTTATTAGTGAAAATACGGTGAAAACACATCTTTATAATCTTTTCAAAAAGATAGCTGTCAAAAATCGTACGCAGGCGGTCTCGTGGGCCAATGATAACCTCAGGCGATAAAGCCATGAAACGCTATTTGACCTGGATTGTGGCAGCAAATTTGCTCTTTGCTGCCGGGAATCTACACGCGGCTGTAGAGGTGGAGGTTCCCGGACTGTTAACTGACCACACGGTCTCTTCCATTGGCCATGATTTCTACCGGGCCTTTAGTGACAAGTGGGAAAGCGAGTACACAGGAAACTTAACCATTAATGAAAGACCCAGTGCACGTTGGGGAAGTTGGATCACCATAACGGTCAATCAGGACGTTATCTTCCAGACTTTTTTATTCCCGACGAAAAGAGACTTCGACAAAATTGTGGTCTTTGCATTGGCAGAAACTGAGGAAGCATTAAATCGTCGGCAAATAGATCAAACACTATTAAGCACGAGCGATTTAGCGCGCGATGAATTCTAAAACATGATTTTGTCCGGAGGCTTTCATGCGTGTCAAACATGCAGTGGTTTTGCTCATGCTGATTTCACCATTAAGTTGGGCCGGAAATATGACGTTCCAGTTCCGCAACCCTAACTTTGGTGGCAACCCAAACAACGGTTCTTTTTTACTCAACAGCGCCCAGGCACAAAACTCGTATAAAGATCCGAGTGGCGATGATTTCGGGATTGAAACGCCATCTGCGCTGGATAACTTTACCCAGGCGATACAGTCGCAAATACTCGGTGGCTTACTCACCAATATCAATACCGGTAAGCCGGGGAGGATGGTAACCAATGATTTTATCATTGATATCGCCAACCGGGATGGGCAACTGCAACTTAATGTCACGGACAGGAAAACGGGGAGAACGTCGACTATCGAAGTGTCGGGTTTACAAAATCAGTCGACCGATTTCTAAATTATAGCCACGAAAGGAAAAAATCATGCAGCGCTTACTTATCATGGTGGCAGTAATTTTACTCAGCGGATGTCTAACAGCCCCGCCGCAAGAAGCCGCTAAGCCGACATTAATGCCCCGAGCCCAAAGCTATAAAGACTTGACGCATCTGCCCATGCCTACAGGTAAGATCTTTGTGTCGGTTTACAATATCCAGGATGAAACGGGTCAGTTTAAACCTTACCCTGCGAGTAACTTCTCAACCGCCGTCCCGCAAAGCGCAACGGCTATGCTAGTCACCGCGTTGAAGGATTCTCGTTGGTTCGTCCCACTGGAACGTCAGGGGTTACAGAACCTGCTTAACGAACGAAAAATCATTCGTGCGGCTCAGGAAAACGGCACTGTTGCCATTAATAACCGCATCCCTTTGCAATCTTTGACCGCAGCAAACGTCATGGTAGAGGGGTCAATTATTGGTTATGAAAGCAACGTTAAATCGGGAGGTGTTGGTGCGCGCTATTTCGGTATTGGCGCCGATACGCAATACCAGCTCGACCAGATAGCGGTGAACCTGCGCGTGGTTAACGTCAGCACCGGCGAAATTCTCTCATCGGTGAATACCAGCAAAACTATTTTATCTTATGAAGTACAGGCTGGGGTATTCCGTTTCATTGACTACCAGCGACTGTTGGAAGGTGAAATTGGTTACACCTCTAACGAACCGGTCATGCTGTGTCTGATGTCAGCAATCGAAACCGGTGTTATCTTCCTGATTAATGATGGGATTGATCGCGGATTGTGGGATTTGCAGGACAAGAAACAGGTTGATAATGACATTCTGGTTAAATACCGCCATATGTCGGTACCTCCGGAATCCTGAGTGCTCTCTCTGGCATAAAAAGCGTGAGGAACCCCTCACGCTTTTTTATTTACTGGTCAGCGTAGACGATAGTCGATTTTCACGGCGAGACGCCAGCCACAGCCCGCTGTTTTTCATCGCATAGCCGAATACCAGACCTAGCGCCAGAGACGGCACGACCAACTGCCAGTCCCCCTGCCCTGCAAACGTTGCACATGCGCCAATAAACGTGCCTGGCACAAATGAAAGCAACCATTGCTTTGCCTGGATACACATCAGAAACGCGACGATTCCCGTTATGACATAACCAATAACGTCCATATGTGGGGCAAGCGCGCTACCGTTAATAATCACCAACGCCCACACCACACCGCTTAGCAGCGTACACGCCGAGATCCACAGCCCTTTCAGCCCACCCTGCGGACAGGCGAAATAGGCCGTGCAGCCCAGAAAGCCAGCCCAACTGAGTAAGCCAAGAGAAACGGCCACCCATCCCCAGATCCCAGAGAGAATGCCCGTTGTGATTGCAATTGAGAGAAGTATGTTCATGCCGCGTATCTTAGCAGAAAAACGGCATAGGAATGAGATCGTGCACACAATTTATGCAAGTGATGAATTGCGTTGCAGTTTAAAGTGACTTACATCACATTTATTCTTCCGTATCTTCCTGCAATTCATCCCACATCGCGCCAATAGCATCACGCGTTAACGGTGCCATGGTACGCCAGAATGGCGTGTTTGCGTGCGCTTCAACTTTGCCAAGGAACGAACCACACCAGGGCAACAGGTACTCCACAAACAAGGTTTCTAGTGCTTCACTTTCATCTTCCGCAGACTGGTCTTCAAGCCATGAAGCCGCCAGCAACAGCGTACCAATATGATCTGCAGGCGTATCTGCCAGCGGCATGCCGCGGGCAGAAAGAAATGCACGAACATCGGATTCTTTCGCCCCTTCTACCCAGGCGCTACGATAAGGCGGCACCGCACACTCGTCGCCGACAAAAAGCGCGTTGTAATCCGCAGCCAACTGAGGCATATCGCAGTTTTTCTGCAGGCGAGTAAGTAGTTCGTCCTGTTCCAGCGGCCAGTTGGCGGAGAGTTTACCTTCGCTAATCAGGGTAAACAGGGGAACCAGTAAAGGATCCTGAGGCTGGCGGTAAAACAGCGAGCCCAGTACACGACACAGGATAGAAAACTCGTTCATTCATTTATTCCAGTTAGTAACAATTACAGTTCAGCAAATTCCGCGATCGGCTCCATGCCTCGCGATTCCAGAAACGCCAGCAGGCGTTTGGGTGTGACGTTTAAAATTCTGTCTTCCGGGAAATTCACATCATCGAGAATTTTACGGCATTCGCCAAATTCTCCCAATGTGAAAGCGGTATGTGAATCCGATCCTAACGCCACCCAGCCCCCGGCATCACGCACAGCCGCAGCGACCGCGCGGCAATTGTCTTCACTGCCTTTACGTGAATGCAAAAACGAGGAGTTATTGATTTCCAACGCGACCTGATATTTTGCCGCCGCCTGCGCAATCGCCGTGATATCAACGGGATACTTTGGATTTCCCGGATGGCTGATGATGTGCACATGACCACTGGCCATCGTGGCGATCATCGCCTGGGTATTAGTGTCTTTATCGTGAGGTGCAAAAACCGGCTCATGGAAGCCCGCAATGATCAGATCCAGGGAGGTAAACATAGGACCTGAGCAGTCAATTTCGCCTTCAATATTCTTAATATTCGCCTCAATGCCGCGCAGGATCCCTACGCCGTCCACAATACGAGGCCAAATGCGCATATTAATAAAATGCCAGTGATGAGGCGCATCCGCCATGTCCGGTCCATGATCGGTAATGGCAAACAGCTTGATACCTTTGCGACGGGCTTCAGCGATGTAATCGCTTAAGGTGCTGTAGGCGTGGGTGCTGGCGACGGTATGCATATGCAGGTCAACGGGATACATAACTCTCTCCTGTAGTCATTTTCCGTCAAGGATAGCAGGTATCGCCGGCATTAATACCCTAAATAATGCGAGTTGCAGGCAGGCGGCAAGGGAGTGACACCCGCATCACTTACTGCAGTAAGTGATGCGGGCGCCAACGCACATGCAGCTTGAAGTATGACGGGTAGTTTAGCTGAAACCCGGCACTTGCCGGGTTACCATCAGTATCCCCGCACGCGATCGACCTGACCGGTGACGGATTTGCCACTTTCCAGGCCCATAATCGTACGGGAGATATAGTCCACCGCCTCTGCCGGGCGCGTTACCGCGGCAATATGCGGCGTCATTGCCACACGCGGGTGTTTCCATAGCGGGCTGGTTTCCGGCAGCGGTTCGCGGCTGTAGACATCCAGCATAGCGCCTTTCACTTTGCCGCTGTCCAGTGATGCCAGAAGATCGTCTTCATTGAGATGAACACCACGCGCCAGGTTCAGCACATAGGCTCCGTCCTGCAATTGGTTGAGTAAACTCGCGTTAATAATGCCTACGGTTTCTGCTGTATTGGGCAGGAGGTTGATAAGCACCCGAGTTTGGCTCAAAAACGCGCCCAGTTCCTCGGTACCGGCAAAGCTTTCCACACCAGACCAGGATTTACGCGTGCGGCTCCAGCAGCGTAGCGGGAACCCCCATGCTTGCAGACTTTCTGCAACTTTTGCGCCCAATACCCCTGCCCCCATGATCCCGACGCTAAACTCATTGCGGGAATATTCTGGCAACGGCTGCCATTTCGCCTGGTTTTTTAATGCCTGATAATCATCAAAGCGGCGAAACCAGTGCAGTACCTGACTGACCGCATATTCCTGCATTTGCAGGCCCATACCCGTATCTTCCAGACGGAAAAGTGGGATCGAAGCATCCAACATTTCCGGATGAGCGTTCAGTTTACTAAGAATAGAATCAACGCCCGCCCCCAGCGCGAATACGGCTTTTAATTTTCGTCCGGCGAGCATTTCAACCGGAGGATGCCAGACCAGCGCGTAGTCAGCATGCGCATTATCACCCGTTTTCCACTCACGGACGTTCGCGCCAGGTATGGCCTTTGTCAGCGCATTAAGCCACCAGCTCGTATCGAATGTTGGGTGATAGAAAATTATATCCATAGAGTCTCCTGAACATTGTTATGCGGAACTTTCTCGCACTTATTATCATCATTTTCCGAGGGAACATCAGAGTAACAAATTTTAGGATGCTGGCAAAAAAAACAATTCCCGCTTATTTAAGCTGCATATTGATTGAAGTTTGTGTAAATGCACGTTTTTTTCAAAAAGTTGATTGACGCCGGAGCGGTATTTCCCTAAATTAGCGCCCGTTCCGGTAGCACAGGAACAACAATATGGTGAGGTGTCCGAGTGGCTGAAGGAGCACGCCTGGAAAGTGTGTATACGGCAACGTATCCGGGGTTCGAATCCCCGCCTCACCGCCATATTTAAAGAAGAGCTCGTACGCAAGTACGGGCTTTTTTTTCGCGTATTTCATTTGCCGGATGCGGCATTAGCGCCTTATCCGGCCTGTATGTTACATAACAGCAGGCTTTTACATAAAAGCGTGTTGTGTTAGCGGTTAATAAAACCCAACCGTCGAGAAATGAGTGAACAGACCAGCTCCAGTTCATCATTAACATCATCAATTTTACGCTGCATTCGGTGCGTGGGGCCTGCCACGCTGAGTGCGCCAATGACGGTACCGGTATAATTAAACACAGGCCGGGCGACACACGTTAACCCTTCTTCATTTTCCTCATTATCCAGCGAGAACCCCTTCAACCGAATATCGGCCAGAGTTTCATACAACGAAACACGATCAACAACCGTCTTCTCAGTAAATGGGATAAGCGGCTCACTCAGCACCCGATCAATCTCTTCCAACGGCTGAAAAGCCAATAACGCTTTGCCAATCCCTGTACAGTATGCAGGCAATCTGGCACCAAGACGGGCATTAGTCTGTATAGAAAGCGTTCCCTCACTCTTATACAAATACACAACATGACCGCTGTTATAGACCCCCAGAAAACAGGTTTCTGCGGTTTTTGCTGAGAGCGTTTTCAGGTAAGGAATAGATACCTCTACCAGATTCACGTTCATCAATCCTTTGATTCCCAACTCAAGACTTTTCAGATCCAAATGATAACGCTCAGTTCCGTTATCCTGCATAACGTACTGTCGTTCCTTGAGCGTCTCCAGCGTACGAAATACTGTGGTCTTTGCGATCCCGGTTCGTTTGACTAACTCCGCCAGAGATATACCGTCGGAATGCTCGCTAATCTCTTCCAGGATCGTCAGAACCTTGTCAACACCGGAGGAATTTGCATTTTCACCGTTTGACATTCATTCATCCCCAATAAAAAAGTTCCGTTATTGTAACTGTAATGCCATAACCCGCAAAACACATTCATTTTTAGACAGTTACCTCTTTTATAACCATGTAATTTGCGATCTACGACGCAGTTAACCGTCCTCGTATTCTGTGAATCCTATCACCAAATCAAAAAATACGGAATGACATTCCGTTAATTGATCAATAACCTCAAATAAACGGAACGTCATTCCAAACAAAATTCACGCAGGGGAAACGGCATGCTTATTGTCACTATCGACGCCGGTACGACCAACACACGAGTCCGTGTCTGGAAGGATAGCCGGGTAATTTCAGATACCAGTGAGTCCGTCGGAGTGCGTGATACGGCGATAACCGGAAATCAAAACAAGCTGATTAACGGTGTAAAAAAAGCCCTGGATTGCGCTTTGGCAGGTATCAGCGAACCTTATGAAATTGTGGCGTCAGGGATGATCACGTCAGACGTTGGACTCTATTGCGTCCCGCACCTCAGCGTACCGGTCTCATTCAACGACCTGGTTGAGGGAACCGTTGCGCATACAATCCCAGAAGTTTCAGCACACCCCATCTGGTTTATTCCTGGCGTTAAAAATGCGGTGGCTACGGTAGATGTCGAAAACATTGATGCCATGGACGTTATGCGTGGCGAAGAAGTTGAAACATTTGGTCTGCTGATGCAACACAACGTCAAAGGGCCGGCACTGATCGTGCTTCCCGGTTCCCACTCCAAGTTTATTCTGACGGATGAAAAAAAGCAGATCGTCAGTTGCGTTACCACAATGGCAGGAGAGCTTTTGGATGTCCTCACTCATCAGACCATTTTGGCGAATTCACTCGACGGCCAGTTTGTCACCAAACTGGACAACGACTACCTGCTAAAAGGGGCTGCATCCTGCCGCCGGGTAGGGCTGGCGCGCAGTTGCTTCACCGTGCGACTGCTCGATCTGTTTACTCAGTCCACGCATAACCAGAGAGCCAGTTATTTATTGGGGGCAACACTTTACTCTGACCTGCAGGCGATAAAGCAGAGTATGGCCCTGAATCTCTCACCTGAAACAAACATCATCATCAGCGGTAAACAGGTGCTTAAAGAAGCGCTGGCATCGCTGATTTCTACCGATTCTTTTTTTACCGGCAGCATTGTACAGGCAGACGACGATCCTCAGCGCCCTCTATCTGGCGTTGGCGCCCTCGCCCTTATGGAAACAATTCTCTGCCGCCACACCGTTAGCCAGCCGCCATTTTCCAGTGTCCTACATCAGGGAATTCCAACATGAATAACCATAACATCGCCCCCCTTGTCGCTATTTTGCGCGGCATACGGCCTGAAGAAATTGATACCCATATTCCTTTACTGATTGCGGCTGGTTTCCGCGCGATTGAAATTCCGCTGAATTCTCCACAATGGGAAGTCAGCATCGCGCAGGCCGTTCATACATATAGCGAGCAGGCCACAATCGGGGCGGGTACTGTCCTCAACGTAGAAAATGTGGACCGCCTGGCGCAATTAGGTTGCCAGCTGATTGTCACCCCGAATACCAGACCCGATGTGATTCGCCGGGCACTGGAACATCGGATGCAGGTTCTGCCGGGCTGCGCGACGCCAACGGAAGCATTCAGTGCCATTGATGCCGGCGCTCAGCAAATCAAGCTTTTCCCCACCAGCCAGTTTGGACCGGATTATGTACGGGCACTGAAATCTGTCCTGCCCTCACATACCGCGCTGTATGCGGTTGGCGGGATCACGCCAGACAACATTCAACTCTATCTTGACGCAGGCTGTGCTGGAGCCGGGCTCGGCAGCGATCTCTACCGTGCCGGACAATCCCCCACTCGCACCCAGCAACAGGCGCAGGCTTTTATCGCCGCCTATCAGCATTTTATTACCCAATCCTCCCGAACTATGGAGCACATATGAAGATTAACTGGTTGTTCAAAAACGCCACCGTCGTTGATGGTTCAGGAAATACGGAATACCAGGCTGATGTCGCGGTTGAAGGGGATCGGATTGTCCTTATCGCGCCATCCATCACCACCGCTGCAGAGAATATTATTGATTGTCGCGGGTTAGTGCTGTCCCCAGGGTTCATTGATGTCCATACCCATGACGATCTGGTTGTCATCAGAAAACCAGACTATATCGAGAAGACGTCCCAGGGCGTCACCAGCATTATTGTCGGAAATTGCGGTATCAGCGCCGCCTGCGCAACCCTAAAAGATGAGGTGCCGGACCCAATCAATTTGCTGGGTGAACTGGACGAGTTTCACTACCCGGACGTTGCCCGTTATCGTGAGCGCATCAATGCTGTAACTCCTTCAGTGAATGTTGCCACGCTGATTGGTCATACCACGCTGCGCAATAACTGCGTGGAATCACTGCTTGAACCCGCCAACGAAAACAATATCAACAGTATGCGCGAGACGCTTAATCAGGCCCTGCAGCAGGGTGCCTTGGGTTTGAGTACAGGTCTTTCGTATGGCAATGCCGTTAATGCTTCTACAGAAGAGATCTGCGCGCTCGCCGAACTACTCGCTGAACATCAGGGCCTTTATACCACCCATATGCGCACAGAATACGACGGTATTATCGATGCCATGCTGGAAGCATTCCAGGTCGGTCGTCATGGCCAGGTTCCCGTTCAGATCTCCCATCATAAATGCGCAGGTGCCAATAACTGGGGACGAACCACTGAAACGCTTGCGTTGATCGAGAAATATCAGCAACGCCAGGAGATCAACTGCGATGTCTATCCTTACCGAGCTGGCTCTTCCAACCTCGACCTGAAACAAGTCACTGAGGACTACGACATCCTGATCACGTGGTCCACACCGTATCCGGAGATGTCCGGTAAAACACTGCAACAGATAGCGCAACAGTGGGAGACAGATATTCACCACGCAGCCGCCCGGTTGCAGCCTGCTGGCGCAATCTATTTTCAGATGCACGAGGACGATGTTCGCCGGGTTTTACAACACCCCTCATCAATGGTGGGCTCAGACGGTCTGCCGTGCGACCCCAACCCACATCCACGTTTATGGGGAACCTTTCCACGCGTTCTCGGCCACTACAGTCGCGACGAGAAGCTCTTTCCACTCACCACGGCCATTCACAAGATGACAGGCATGTCCGCCTGGCGTTTTGGCCTGACAGGACGTGGACTGGTCCGGGAAGGTAATTTCGCTGACCTTGTCATTTTTGATCCGCAGAAAATCAACGAAACCGGCACCTTCCAGAACCCTAAGCAGACAGCCGACGGGATTGAACACGTGTTCGTTAACGGCGTCCTTACCTGGAGCCATAAGCAAATGACAGGCCTGCGCGCAGGCAAATTCTTAAGCAGAAAAGAACAATAACGGGAGATAAAAATGATTAAACGATACGGAACTGAAGGCTCTGAAGGGACTGGCGGACAAGCATTACCCTTTTCCAGAGCGGTTGCTGCCGACGGCTGGTTGTATGTCTCAGGCCAAACGCCAATGGTCGATGGTGAAATCATCGATGGCGGCATCGTTGCGCAGTCAACGCAGGCCATTCAGAACTGCCTCGACATCATGACTGAAGCCGGGTTCGGCAAAGAAGATATCGTGCATATGAAGGTGTTTCTTACCGATGCCCGTTACTTCCAGTCGTTCAACAAGGTCTTTAAAAGCTTCTTTGCCGAACATCCACCGGCTCGCGTGTGCTGCGTTGCCGACCTGGTCGTCGACTGTATGGTCGAAGTAGACATCACCTGCTTCAACTCAAAATTCAAAAGCTGACTGTTGACGATCACTCTTCAGTAACAAGGATCTATTATGCTACACGAAAATTTCCTGATGTGGTTTTTGATCTACGCCTTCGCCATGATGTTTGTTGGCTGGTACGTGACTCGCCATCAAAAAACCGGGGAGGATTTTATTCTCGGCGGGCGAAAGTTACCCATGCTGTTAACCCTGGGTTCGACCGTCGGTACAATGGTTGGCACAGGTTCCAGCATCGGCGCTGTCAGCTTTGGCTACAGTAACGGCTGGGCGGGAATGTTGTACGGTATTGGCGGCGCGACGGGGATCCTGCTGACAGCCTGGCTATTTGCGCCCGTTCGCAAAATGCGCTTCATGACCATGAGCGAGGAGATCTGCTATTACACAGGTGGTAGCCGAATCGTCAAAAATCTGGTGGCACTGTTGATTTTTCTCGCATCGATTGGCTGGTTGGGCGCGCATATCCTCGGCGGCGGCCTGTATTTAGCATGGGCAGCGAACATCGATATCACCACAGCAAAAATTATTATCGCCGTGGGTTTTATTTTCTACGTCGGAATTGGCGGATACAAAGCCGTCTCGTGGATCGACACGCTGCAATCCATTGTTCTGTTCCTTGGGTTTATCATGTTAGCAGCAATGTCCGTCAGCTACGTCGGCGGTTGGGATGTCGTGGTCGCAAAGACCGATCCACAGGCATTCACGCTGTTTGGGATCGGCAAACTGGGACTTCTCCCCGCCATTTCGCTGTCGATCGTTATTGGCATTGGCGTGCTGGCAACGCCATCATACCGCCAGCGCATATACTCTGCGGCCTCGACCCGCGCGATTCGTCAATCGTTTGTGATAACGGGTCTGCTTTACATGGGATTCTCTTTCCTTCCCGCGATTATCGGTATGGCTACCCATGTGATGGATCCTGGTCTTGAAAATCCGAGTTTTGCATTCCTCTACGCGACAAACTCGCTCCCGTATGTTCTGGCCATGGTGGTGTTAATAGCAGGGATGTCCGCTAACCTGTCATCCGGCAGCTCGGATGCCATCGCCGGGGTTTCCATTATTCTGCGTGATATATACACCATGGTGACAGGCAAAATGCCGCCGCCGGAAAAAGCAATTAACCTGTCACGCATTTTCCTGCTGTGCGTCATCGCGCTGGCACTGGTTTTTGCCCTGACCTCGAACGATATCATTGGCTACATCACCAAAATGATCTCGATGATCATGTCCGGTATGTGCGTCACCGTATTACTGGGCAAATTCTGGCTGCGTTTTAACTGGCAGGGCTGCATTGCCGCGTTGCTGGGAGGAAGCCTGACCTCGCTGGCGGTGATCCTTTCACCGGTATGGTCAAAAGCATTAGGTAATCCGGTGATTCCTGCGCTGTCTGTCAGCCTGGTTGCCGCCGTGGTGGTAACGTTGCTGACGCCGCAGAATAAGCTCTCCCGTGAAGAGGTGCTAAAAATGATCACTGATGAACGTGAAAACACCAGCCATACGCCACGTTCGAACGCAACGCCCGTAAGGAGCGCAGAATGACAGTTGCCGCACATAAATCAGCCATTATGCTGACCCCCTCTTCCGCCCGGGCCTGCGTGCTGAATGAGGATGTTTGTTTGCCCGCCGCGGTGATAAAGGCCCAGGCGCTGGAGAACAATATTTTGTGGATGCAGCGTTACGCAGATACCCGAGGCGTATCGTTGGCTCCCCACGGGAAAACGTCCATGACTCCATGGATATTCCGTCAGCAGCAGCAAGCGGGCGCATGGGCAATTGGCGTAGGGAGCGCCTGGCAGGCGCAGGCAGCCATGGCATGTGGTATCCAGCGGGTGCTGATGGCCAACCAACTGGTGGGCAAAGCCAACATGCTGTTGGTCTCACAGTTAAAAAACACATATCCGGACGCTGATTATCTCTGTCTGGTTGACAGCCTGGACAATGCCAGAACGCTGGCCAGATTCTTTAACGAGCGTCAGCAAACGCTGGATGTGTTGGTCGAGTTGGGCGTTTCTGGCGGGCGCAGCGGATGCCGCACGACCGCAGAAGCGCTCGCGCTTACCGCCGAAATTTCACAGATGTCAGGTTTGCGCCTGCGTGGACTGGAACTATATGAAGGCGTGCTGCACGGCCACGATCCCCAGCCGCAAATTGAAACGCTGCTTTGCGACGCCGCGCTGCTGGCGTGTCAGATGGAAAAATATGTCGACGGCGAGTTTGTGCTCACTGGCGCAGGTACCGTCTGGTATGACGTGGTATGTAACATCTGGCTGGCAGCAAAGACCCCCTCCCATTGCCGGATAGTTATTCGTCCGGGTTGTTACATTACGCATGACAATGGTATTTACCAGCAGGCGCAAAAGGAATTAATGGCGCGCGACAGCATTGCCAACCATCTGGGCGGCGATTTAGCCCCCGCCCTGGAACTGATGGCTATGGTGCAGTCGGTACCGGAACCTTCACTTGCCGTGGTCAATTTTGGCAAACGTGATGCAGCTTTTGATGCAGGATTACCCCAACCGGTAGCCCTGTATCGCAATGGCAAAGCGCTGCCATTTCAATCCGGTGCAATCACCAGTACAGGAATAATGGATCAACACTGTATGCTATCTCTGGCGCCAGGCTGCAACATCCAGGTTGGTGACATTATTGTTTTTGGCACGTCCCACCCCTGCCTGACCTTTGATAAATGGAAAGCCCTGTATTTAGTTGATGAGGAATACAATGTGTTGGAGGAACTGCGCACAGCATTTTAAATACTCTCAATTCTGGTAATAAAGAGCGCAAGTAGCGAATGGCAAGAGCCTTATTCGGCCTAAACAGTAGTTGTTTTACCAGGCCTGTGCCAACGACTGGAGCAGCCAAAAAAAGTAATGTGCTGACGTCAAACAACAAAGCCCGGTTTCCCGGGCCTTGAAGACGGAGTACTTATCAGCTGTAAGCGTTAAGCGTCCGCTGACAGAGCGCAGAGCGGACGCAATCGTCTTTATTGAAACGAACAATCCCAACCATATCATCTTCTTCGAAACGGGCCAGCGCATCGCTAAGCCCTGAGCGAACGTGGGCTGGTAGATCGCACTGGGTCACATCCCCATTCACAATCACCGTCACATTCTCCCCGAGGCGGGTTAAAAACATCTTCATTTGCGCAGCAGTGACGTTCTGAGCCTCGTCAAGAATAACCACTGCATTTTCAAATGTACGTCCACGCATATAGGCGAACGGCGCGATTTCCACCTTACCAATCTCAGGTCGCAGGCAATATTGCATGAAGGAGGCTCCCAGACGTTTCACCAGCACGTCATACACTGGACGAAAATAGGGAGCAAACTTCTCGGAAACATCCCCAGGTAAGAAGCCAAGGTCTTCATCAGCTTGCAGAACTGGACGGGTTACAATGATCCTGTCCACGTCTTTGTGGATCAGAGCCTCTGCTGCTTTTGCCGCGCTGATCCAGGTTTTACCACACCCGGCTTCACCAGTGGCGAAGATCAGCTGTTTATTCTCAATAGCATTCAGGTAGTGCGCCTGAGCTTCATTTCGCGCCGTGATTGGCGTGGCGTCGCGACTGTCACGCGCCATACCAATCGCTTCTACGCCGCCCATCTGCACAAGCGAGGTGACCGATTCATCTTCACGTTGCTTATGGCTACGCGAATCCCGCCTCAGCACACGTTTTGCTTCACGACGAGCTTTGATCACTGCTTTTTGTCTTCCCATGGATAGCACCTTGAGTTGTAGGTATACATCACACGCGCCGTTGGCGGCACGATTATGCGCACGAACATCTGAGGGTTGGCTTCCTTGTAAGCCATTGCTTGCTTTCGGATAAGACGCCACGCACAGCTACGCGCACCATACAGGGCGTCAGTAACAAGGATAAGAAGTGAATGAGAGAGAGATTTAGCGGTGACGAGGAGGCTACCGGAAGAGAAACGTCCGCGTAAAGTACTGCGACTACTGTGAAAAACGTGTCCAATACAGGACTTTTCCATTCGCGATCTCCATAGTGAACGACTATCACCGCCGGGAACTACCGCTATTACTTATAATTACATCATAACCTTTCGTTAATGCAACAATATTTTTACTTGTTGTTAACTTAAATTCTATCTTATCACCAGAGACAGTTTCTTGCCCAGAGATGACAGAATTATTTCAGTTCCATACCGATCATAAAAAATAATTTGTTGATTCATCAAGATGTCAGGAAAAGCCCCGCTGTACAACGGGGCATAATTATCAGGCTTCGAGCAAAGACTGTCCCAGATAGCGATCTGCAGTTTTGACACCCGGCAAAGCAAAGAAGTATCCCCCACCAATCGGTTTGACATACTCTTCCAGCGCTTCGCCGTTCAGGCGTTTCTGCACCGTCAAAAAGCCTTTTTCCAGATCGTGTTGATAGCAGACAAACAACAGTCCCATATCCAGTTGACCGGAATTGGTCACACCGAGCGAATAGCTGTAGCCACGGCGCATCATCAGGCTGGAGTCGGTCTCTTTCGTGCGCGGATTCGCCAGGCGAATATGGCTGTCGAGCGCAATCACCTCACCCTCGGGATCGCTGGCATAGTCAGGTACATCGTGCTCATGCTGCATACCCAGCGGCGCGCCGGTGTGTTTATCGCGACCAAAAATCGTTTGCTGCTCTTTCAGCGGCGTACGATCCCAGAACTCAACGCGGAACTGAATGAGCCTGACGGCCTGATAGCTTCCGCCTTGCGCCCAGGCAGGTTCGCCCTGCCCATCCGTAACCCACACCACGTCTTGCATCAACTTCGCATCCGTAGCGTCCGGATTCGCGGTGCCGTCTTTAAAGCCAAGCAAATTAACCGGGGTCTCTTTACCTTTGCTACGCGCGGCATGATCGGAAATAAACCCTTCACGTTTCCAGCGCACGCTGAGGAGATCGGGCGTATGTTTAATGATATCGCGCAGCGCGTGGATGACAGTGTCTTGCGTGTTGGCACAAATCTGCAGCAGCATATCGCCATGGCACAGCGCCGCGTCCAGTGAATCATTCGGGAAGCGGGTCATTTTTTGCAGCTTTTTTGGCATCTGCGATTTCAGGCCATAGCGTTCATCGAACAGCGAGGAGCCGACTGACAACGTCATCGTCAGGTTGTCTGGCGCAATGTATGCGCCGAGGATACCTGAATCCATAGGGGGAAGACGTGGATTCGGCGTATCCGGAGCCGGTCCGCCGGTGGTCAGAAACGCAAACCGGCTGGTCAACAACCGAAACAAACGTTCGAGATCGGCCTTATCGCTGGCGAGAACATCAAACGCCACCAGCATCATCGATGCCTGCTGCGGCGTCAGGATGCCCGCCTGATGCTGGCCATAAAGCGGTTGCGCTTCGCTACGTGCATCAGGGGACAGCGTTCCCGGTGCACTTTGCGGTTTTTGCGCGTGGGCAACCGGACATCCCCCGGCAAGCGCAAGCGCGCCACCCAGGGCGCCCATCCCTTTCAGTAAACGTCGGCGTGACGGTTCGCTCACGCCGTTTTCATTATCTTGCTGCATAGTGCTTAATCCAGACCCAAAACACCGCGTAATTGCGACAAGTCTTCCGCCAGCGTCGTGATTGGCCCTTTCAGCGCATTTCGATCGGCTTCGGTCAGTTTGTCATAGGTTTCAAAGCCGTCTTTGGTACGGTACTTGCTCAGAATGTTATCGACTTTTTTGAAGTTCGCGTCCACCTTCGCCAACAGCTCAGCATTGGATTTTTGTAACTGAGGACGCAGGAGATCGACAATTTTCTGCGCACCATCAACGTTGGCCTGGAAATCCCACAGGTCGGTATGGCTGTAGCGATCTTCTTCCCCGCTGATTTTGCTGGCAGCGACTTCTTCAATCAGTCCTGCTGCCCCGCCAACCACTTTAGACGGTGGGAAAGCCAGCTCGCTAATACGCGTTTGCAGGTCAAGAACATCGCTGTTTAATTGGTCGGCATACTTGTCCATACCTTGAGTGGTATTGTCGCCAAACAGCGCTTTCTCCAGGCGGTGGAAGCCGGTGAATTTGGGATCGGCGGCTTTTTGCTCATAATCATCTTCACGCGCATCGATGCTGCCGTCGAGATCGGAGAACAGTTCAGCAATCGGTTCAATACGTTCATAATGCTGACGGGTTGGCGCGTACAGCGATTTCGCTTTTTCCAGATCGCCGGCTTTAATCGCATCGGTGAAGGCTTTGGTCCCCGCAACCAATTGCGCGGTTTCGGCTGTCACATAGGTTTTGTATTCGGTAATCGCGCCGCTCAGACTCAGCAGAGCATCGCTTTGTGCGGCATCCGCCGTTGCACTGCCTTTTACGATCAGTTTGCCTTTCGGGTTAGTCAACAGGCCGCAGGTCATATCATATTCGCCCGGCTGCAGGTTAGCCGTCATTTTCTGGCTAAAGCCTGGCGCAATGTTTTCGCGTTCTTCAACCACCATAACGCCTTTAAGAATTTCCCACTCCAGCGCTTTCTGGCTGTGGTTCTGGATGATGAACTGCGTTTTCCCGGCATTAACCGTGATCGTCATCGGCTCACATTGTTTGTCGTTAACCGTGACCTTCACCTGCGGAATATCGGCGGCTTGTGCAGTAAAAGCGGAGGCAAACAGCGCGGCAATACCCAACTGCAGCGCACTACGGCGAAAATTAAACGTCATAACCTGGCCCTATAAATAAGTATGTTGTAACTAAAAGATATTCTGCATCGCGTTTTGATCAAGGTGCGGTACGCGATGCCGTAGTGCCTGAACGCGGCGGTAGCGCAAACATAATCAACGCCGGAATCAGGTAGATAAACCAGACAGCGACTTCACTCACGCTTGGCGCTTCCTGATAGCCGAAAATGCCTTCCATCAATGTGCCAAACAGCGAATGCGTCGACAGCACACTGCTCAGGTCAAATGCCACATCCTGAAAATGATTCCACAAACCGGCTTCGTGGAAAGCGCGGATCGCCCCAGCGGCAAGACCGGCAGCCACCAGCAAAATGAACAGGCTGGTCCATTTAAAGAATGCCCCGAGGTTGAGGCGAATGCCGCCGAGGTAAATCAGGTATCCCAGTACCACTGCGGTAGCCAGTCCCAGCATCGCGCCTAACGGCGGCCAGATACCTACATCCTGCTGGAATGCGGCCAGCAGGAAGAACACCGACTCCAGCCCTTCACGGGCAACGGCAAAAAAGACCATCATCACCAGCGCCCAGCCGTGATGGTTGCCACGCTGCAACGCGTTATCGACAGCCTGTTCAAGCTGGACTTTGACGTTGCGCGAAACTTTACGCATCCAGAACACCATCCAGGTGAGGATCACCACGGCAATGACCGCCACGATGCCTTCAAACAGCTCCTGTTCTTTTTGCGGAAATTCACCGGTGGTTTCGTTGATGAAAACTCCTAACGCCAGGCATAACGCCGCCGCCAGCAGAACACCAATCCACATCACACCAATCCATCGACCACGCTGAGTCCGTTTCAGGTAACTGGCAATCAGGCTGACAATCAGCGCGGCCTCTAACCCTTCGCGCAACATAATTAGAAATGGAACAAACATGCGAAGAACCCTTAAACGTTATTCTCGGTCAATTGATGAAAAGAAAAGTAAATTACAGTGATAGTGATTATCATTACAGTAAAGAAAAACTCAAGCAGAATGTTTTGAGAATGATGACTTAATGTAAACAGTTAGGCGGGTAACGGTTATAGCGAGCTTGCAGCGTAGGTAATAAAACCCCCCACATGCGGCAATGTCATTAAGTTAACGCCTGTGTATCAGAAAGCATCAACCGGTATTCGCGAAGGTAATGAACATGCTATTTCAGAGAAAGGATTCCGTTCACCTCATGTACATCGTTTCTCTGAAGCACCGATTCCTGTGAACGTGTAAAGGGCGTTCTCCGCCACGCCCTTTACAATCCCGGCTCCCGGCGGGAAAATTGCCGCTCCGCGGTCCCCTCCGTTTATTCCTCCAGGCGACCGGGCCGGGCGCGAGGTAGCATCCCTGCAAAGCGCGCCCTGAGCCAGCATCCATGCTGGCTCTCCCGGCCTTACGGAAACACGTCGGCAATTTTCAGCCGGACCA
>NZ_JAOWDP010000049.1:0-175039 GCF_030334595.1 Citrobacter sp. Ce104 | reverse complement strand
TGTAAATAGACCCGTTTTAGTTCCATGCATTTTTTGAGATCCCGGCCAAATAATGGTGCTGTCGGTATTCCTCCGGTGTCATATTGTTCAGTGATTCATGCGGGCGTTCACAGTTATATTCTGACAACCATTTCTCCGTAATTTCCCGCACTTCACTCAGCGTTCTGAACAGATAAAAATCGAGTATTTCTGTACGGTATGTCCGGTTAAAGCGCTCAATAAAAGCGTTCTGCGTCGGCTTACCCGGCTGAATAAATTCCAGTTTTACTGCATGTTGCTCTGCCCATTCAGCCAGTGCCAGAGAGATAAATTCCGGACCATTATCCATGCGTAGCATGACCGGATAGCCGCGATTTGCCGCAATCCTGTCGAGTACACGGACCACGCGCAAAGCTGGCAGATTCAGATCGATTTCAATCGACAATGCCTCACGGTTAAAGTCATCAACGACATTGAACGTGCGAAAACGACGGCCACAGACCAGAGCATCATGCATAAAATCGACAGACCAGCTCTGGTTCAGCGCTTCCGGTGTGGCCAGTGGCGAGGGATTACGCACCGGCAACCGTTGTTTGCCTTTACGGCGAAAATTCAGCTTCAGCAGACAATAAATACGATGGATCCTTTTGTGATTCCACGGGTATCCCTGCCGCCGCAGAACCTGGAAAAGTTTTGGAAAACCGTATCGTGGGTATCGCTCTGCCACTGCCTGCAACGCGACAATAACAGGTTCGTCACGCGTGGTATCCGGACGGTAATGGTAAACCGTTCTGCTCAGGTTCAGACTCCGGCAGGCCTGACGGATACTGAGTCCAAATGTCGTTATCAGATGAGTGACCAGCTCACGCTTAAAGGCTGGTTTTAAAGCTTTTTTTCGATAACGTCTTTCAGCGCCCGGTTCTCAAGGCTCAGGTCGGCAAACATCTGTTTGAGACGCCGATTCTCGTCCTCAAGATCCTTGATCTTTTTAATATCAGAAGCCTCCATGCCGCCGTATCTGGATTTCCAGTTGTAGTAGGTGGCTTCAGAGATACCGGCCTCCCGGCAGACATCTTTAACGGTTCGTCCGGCTTCAACCGACTTAATCACAGCGATGATCTGATGCTCAGTAAAACGGGCTTTACGCATAGCGCTCTCCTTCGTTGGCAGATTGATTATGCCGGATGAGCTCTAAATGTGAATGGCACGATTATGCGGGATACTTACATAATCAGCTAAAATATCGCGTGATTTTTGAGTTATATTTACATTCAGAGCTATCAGGTTTAGCTCAACTTTCTTCTTGTTTCTGTTTTTCTGGGTTGCCCACGCGCCCTTAAATTTCCTGTCAAACAACTCAACTGAATCAGGTAAGTGCAGGTTGTTTTTTCTCCAAATGAAATAACTGGTATAACACCAGGCCATGACTTCTTCTGGAGACTCACCGCAAATTCGATTTAAACCTATTGATGTATTATTTTTAAGATAATCTTTCAGCCATGAACCAACATCTACTTTACTTGATCTTACATCTCTGAATAAATCATGACCATCCAGAAGGTTAGCCCATTCAATGCCTCTGTCTTTGATGAAATCATTTTGTGTGGTGAAAAATAAAGGCCAGTCATTAATACATCTACGCATGGCATCAACTCTTACATTATGGCTTGGCTGTAATAATTCCGGTGATAAAAAATCGGCATTATGCTCAACTTTATTTTTCTTCAGCTCCTCATAGAGTTCACAAACCAGCCATAAGCTCGCCCGTGGATCATTTCGATACCACTCTGTATCACTTTCAGATGGAAACATCCCTGAATAAAGGCGATCTGTTTCAGAAAGAAAGGCGTTAATATTATTTTCGGGTGTGTTAATACTCCGAAGATAAATAGTGACTTTTTGCTGATATGAACGATAGTCGTTTTCACTTGCCCCGGCAGGAGGATGATAAAAATTCTTATCTAATGCCTCCCGTAGTCGTTTCTCCAGATGCTGTATCCTACTCCGGTCATTGCCCGTTAACTTAACCATACTACCCCCATCCATAAATCACTACGTGATTTCACGTAAATTAAAGAAGTTTTAGCATGGTTTCAGTACGAATTTCAATCCATTTCACGTACATGAACTCGGGGGAAATAGGATTTTTGTGATGTGAATTACATTGTCTTTTTGTCTCTGTTAACAGGGTGGTGGTCACTTTTTTATGTCACTGCGTTCACTGTCAATGCTGAGAATCGTGTTCACCAGAGACTACTCCTGACGCTTTGCGCATCTGGCTGGGCTCCCCCCTTCTTTATGATTAATTTACAACAGCCCTTGATCCCCGGCAATGATTCATTTCCAGGCGATAAAAGCATTAATAATGCGTCGACTTCCCGGTAAATAAATACCTATGTGAATACGGGGAGCAGATCAAAGGTCAATGTACCTCGCTTTTTTTACGTATCAGCCCGGTAGATATGTCGGAGCAGTGGTCGTTATCAAACATCACTAATCCGGCTGACCTTTCTTAACCGGAGATACAAATCATGACTACCCGCCCTTCACTGACCGAAGACCAGTTCGTTGACATGGCATTTATCACTAGTCTGCTGCAAATGACAGATAAGTGGATTTATAAGCTCATTAAGGACGGAATCTTTCCCAAACCAATCAAGCTGGGGCGAAGCTCCCGATGGTTAAAAAGCGAAGTCGAAAACTGGCTACAGGAGCGAATCGACCAGTCCCGTAAATAACCTCCCGCCAGACTAACCCCTCAGCAGAATAATAACTATCCGGTTGCTCCGGAGGTTTTCTGCTGTCTGTCATTTAAGCCAGAAGGAATATGAACTATGAAAGATTACAAGCCTCGTTACGAAGAGCTTTATAAATATTATCAGGTCTGGTTGACCGATTTTACGAAGCTGACGGTCAGATCGGGTATGTGTCACCAGAATATCTACCACCATCATACCCTGACGGTTGGCAGCCTTAAGTTTCCGGGAGAGGAAGAGGTTATTGCTATTGTTCCCCAGTGCCTGCACCGGATTATTTATGGCAGAGCAGCAACCCCACTGACTGTAAATGATGACCTGAGCGTCAGTTTATTTACCCAGGAACACTTGCTGGCTCACCATCCCATGCTGGAGGGGATTTTGCTGTCTGAGTGCGTGCGGTTAAAACAGCATCCTCTGGCAAATAAACTCATCAGTTTGTTTCGGCAGTTCAGCGGTAGCGAGCTGCGTCTGAAGCTGGTCTGGCTATGCTGGTACGATTTGATGCTGGGTAATTGCCTTGATGACTGGACCGACAACCTTAGGTTCAAAAAAGACAAGGAGATGGATATCTGGATCAATGACCGGCAGGCTGAAAACCCTGCGCTGACCAGTCTGATGGACGAGTATGTCTGCTTTGCATGGCGGACGACAGCGGAACCACTGAATTAGGCTTCATCCATAGTCATGCAAGGAATTTGAGGGTTATTGGGGAGTGAAAATTAATTTAGGTTAATTAATATAATTAATAGGCACTCCCTTTTTACAACCATTCCTCAATCCATGCAGTTCCCCCAGCCATGGTCCTTCCTGAAGGCCTGATGCTTTCCACCAACTGGTCCTCGCCAGCACTAAAGAAATTCATCCTATGCAAAACAAACAACGATGGGAGCCAGACTGGTTTCTACAGTCACTCCTGAACAACCATATCGACAAACTGGTAGAGCGCTATTCCTGCCTGCGGGCACTCCGAACAGATCTGTTTTACCAGGATCATACCGCTAAGTTTTTCCTGCGGGATCACCGGCAGCTCGAAAGGGATGTCAGAAAGCTGATGAACCGTATGGTGCAACTCGAAGTAGTAGTCGGTTTCTTCTGGGTTATCGAATGGACAGAAGACCATCACTACCATGCCCATGTCGTGTTCTGGCTGGATGGTAGTAAAACTCAGAATACCTATTCCTGGGCACAGCAAGCCGGTTTGTACTGGAGTGATATCACTAACAGGGAAGGCTGGTATCACCGATGTGAGTTTAAAGAGCATTACGAGGCCAATATCAACATTCCGGTACGTTACAGCGATCCGGACAGTATCACCAACATCCGACAGGTACTGGCGTATATGACCAAAATTCAGCAAAAGCATGGCCTGCTACTCTACGGCTGCAACGAGGTCCCTGCACGCCCATTAACCGGGAGACCCCGTAGCAGCCAGTCACTCTGACTTTTTTACGTCAGTACCTCATAGTGTGAAAACTAACAGACAGTAATGACATCCAGCACAGACTTAGCCCTCTTCTGATATTTCTTAACTGACCTGCCATTCACATCCAACCACACTGCTCGTACCGGGACGGCTGACCCCTGCGTGTCGTCTGGCGGTAAGGAACAATACTATGTACACCAAATCCTTTCTCGCTCTCGACGGTAACGGTGGTCTGAACGATGCACGTACCGAGCAGACAGCCCCTTATGATCGCGATACCTGCCACCTCTGCGGTAGTGCGCTGCAATGCTATCCTGAGTACAACAGCGAATGCCCGTGGTTCGAACACACCGAAACGGGTCTCACCAGCAATAGTCGACAGCATTGTTCCCATGCCAATCCGGATACCAGTGAACAGCAACTGGTCAGACGGTTGCAGCGCCTCCTGTCCGATGCCACTCCCAAGGTGAGTAAAGCCGACTGGCAATGCATACAATGCAAGACCAATTACTATGGTGAGTGTTACTGCCTACCCTGTGATACCGGAGACTTCAGCCAGTCAAAATGGGTGACATCATGAGAATGTTTAAGTGTTTCTCCCCACCAACGCACTGGGTATTTATATCACCACTGATAGGCCCTCAGTAAAGGAGCCAGAATCTGGAGCTGCATATCATGCGGCTCTGGACTCATCCTTTAGGTGGGCTCACAGCATGAAGTGCCGTTGTTTGAGCACGACAAGCAAGCAGCTTTGAACTACGCATACCGGGAACCAGAGGTAAAAGTAAATTTGAAGGACAAGAAACTGAAGACCATGTTGTTGTCACCAGCGGTAGTGGATTTGGTGAAATCGGCCACTGGCGCATCACAAGGAAAAAGAACTTTGCCGATGTGAAAATCCCAGATGCCCCCAAACCGAAACGGTGCTGTGAGCACTGGGAGAAACGCACTGAAGTGAACACCTCAGCGCTAATAGCGACGAGTTGCAGGTCGCCAGCCCCTTTAAAACACAGACTATGCTTAACAAATCGGTCATCAACAATGACAAACGCGTTAATGCAGCAGCCGCTATCCAATATCTGTCGTATTTTCTTTACCAAAAGACTCTTTTTTCTGGGAAATTTGCCGCCAACCCTGCAGTCTGGGCAAACTTTTACGACGGGGTTATTCAGCAGAATACCGTCGTCAACATGCCACTGCCAGAACTTATCGCCGGGCCTCGCAGCCGCTAATTTGAAATTTATGGCGCAACAAGACGCCAGCTGGAATCAGGTCTTATCAATTTTGTACAAAGTTCGTAGTCTCTTGAAAGTAGGATTCTTTTTACATAAGCAATCCTGTGTGTGGGCCCTTTCCCCTTACTTTTTATTTCTGTTATGACTTACTGGCAACGAATTTAGACCATGACCTGTCCCATTGATTAATTCGTCGTGCTAACAGCTATATGTAATCTTGAGAGCGGGTCAAGAAGTCTGATTACTGATATAAAGAGTGTTAAGCAAATATCTAAAGAATGATCATATCTAGCGTGAATTTAGATTAAACATATGCAAGGAACACTGGGAAGATGGCTACTATTCATTTAATAGCAGGTACTGAAGGGGCAAAACGCAATGTTGTTCTGATACACGGTCTGGGTGGCCATTACCGTAAAACCTGGACTGCCGGAATGGATAAACGTCAGTTCTGGCCTGAATGGTTACAGCAGGATGATCCGGATCTGCGAATCTGGGCTGTCGAATATGAAACCAGTCTCCTGACCTGGTTGCAACCCGACATGGGCTTGAAGGATCGGGCTCAGAACATATTTAAATTGCTACTTCTGCAGAATGACATCACTCGCGGAGAAGTTATTTTCATCGGTCACAGTCAGGGCGGATTGCTGATTAAACAAATAATCCGGCTTGCCTGTGACCGAAAGGATGAGCCTGAGGTCAGCGTACTGCTGAATAGTATCACCGCCGTTGCCTTTCTTGGTACCCCCCATCAGGGTTCTGATGTCTCGAGTTTAGGTAATTCCTTACCCGCAAGATTGCTGGCATTTGCCTGCCTCGGAGGACGACCGTCAGCCATGACGGCCTATCTTTACCGTAACAACCCCGATTTGCGCGAACTCAACGTCTGGTATCGCAACTGGGACCGCACCTTTACCGGTAAGCGTCTGGTCCTCGGCGAAAGCCGAAAATTATACGGGCTTGCTAAGATTGTCAAACCAGACAGTGCCGACCCGGGAATCCAAGCAGAGATGGTTATGGTCGATGCTGATCATAACGGGATCTGCAAACCTGATTCGAGGCAGAATGAGGTGTATCAGCATGTGCTGAACTTTGTTAAGTCGGCGAAAATCACCCCACAGCACTTCTGGCTAATGAAGCATTTTGGCAGTCAGGTCAGTGGCTGGCGCGGATACCAGAACTGGTCAGGCGCTACGCAAGACGTTGACGGACGTTATATTATTGATGATAAGGTCAAGTTCAGCGATGCGAGTATCGATGCTGGCAGGAAAATCACGGCTGAAGAGATGCTGGACTCGATCAGACAAAAGCTCGCTGTGCCCGGTGCGGTACTCCGCTTGGTCGGACTGTCTGGGGTCGGGAAGACCCGCTTTGTACAGGCCCTCTTTGAAACAAACATCGGTCGGGCAGCTCTCTCCCCCGACACTGTTTTTTATACTGATGCCGGAGGCCAAGCGTTTCCAGCTCCAGATGTTCTACTGGAAAAACTCAAATCCACGGCCCAGGAGGCGGTGGTTGTCGTCGACAACTGTGCCCCGGCCTTGCATAACTCACTGAACAGTGTGTTAAACGCCGATCCTGGGCCTGCGCGTTCCCGTCTTCTGACCGTGGAGTATGATGTTCGGGATGATATTCCTGATAACACCGATGTTATCTCGATGGAGGCCGGCTCCGGAGAACTGATTGAGGCCTTAATATCTGGCTATTTCCCTGACATCAGCCAGGCTAGTCGAAGTACCATTGCAGAATTCTCGGGAGGGAATGCCCGTGTTGCACTGGCGCTAGCTGCCACCATCGGCCGGGGAGAGAATATTTCCAGACTGAGGAGCAGCGAGCTGTTCAGCAGGCTCTTTAATCAGCGGCACGATACTAGCCCGGAGTTGATGCAAGCTGGTTCACTTCTCTCGATAGTGTATTCATTCCGCTTTGCTAACGGGGACGGATACAGTGAAGAACTGACCGATCTGGCCTGCATTGCCCACCTTCATCATGACAGACTTTATGCCTGCGCGCGTGAAATTCAACGGCGGGGACTGGCTCAAGTTAGGGGAGACTGGATGGCCATTCTTCCGCACCCCATTGCAAACGGACTCGCACAGCGAGCACTGGAAGACATTCCAGCCACACAGATCCTATCGGTTCTGGCCCCAGATAAAAATGAACGTCTGTTCAGATCGTTTACACGTCGGCTGGGTTATCTTTCGGATTCCCAGGAAGCGGCAGCCATGGCTGGTAAAATGCTGGCTTCTGACGGCATATTTGACAGGATGCTCGCCCAAGGAAAGGACCACTACACTGAAATCTTTTCCCTGATTGCCAATGTCGCCCCGGTAGCCCAAGAGCAAACACTGGGGTTTATTAAACGAACAGGTGACCTGGAGCCAGACGGCTGGTTCTTTACGCGTGACAACCTGGCATTTACCGTGATTACTCGTCTGTTACGCTCCCTGGCTTATGAGACTCGCTATTTTGAGCAGTGTGTCTGGCTGCTGTGCCGCTTTGCCGAAAATGAGAAGACAAACGAAAACAATGCCTCCAGTACCGACCTTCTGTGCACCCTGTTTCATATCCATCTGTCCGGCACCCATGCACCGTTAGCAATGCGTCTTAACATCATCAAAACACTGCTTCTCGAGCAACGCACGGGTCTGGCATTGCGTCTGTTAAATAGTCTGCTGAAAACATCGCATTTTACCTCATTTCAGGGCTTCGACTTTGGGGCTCAGGTTCGTGACTTTGGATATCTTCCTCAGACGAGGAACGACTACGAGGGCTGGTTCTGCAGGGTACTGGACTTTCTCATCGCTACCTATACCAGGCATCCGGAGCTATCCCGCGATACGTGCGGGATAGTGCATAGCTGGTTCAGATCGTTATGGAAAATCAAACCCGCACAGCCCCTACTTGTCACGTTGATTAAAATGCTCGTCGGCACGCCGGGTGATGAGGCATTGTGGACGACCGTCAAACAGGCCATTCATTTCGACGCCGAGAAACAGACCGAAGCAGAACGGGAGACTCTGCAGCAGCTCGAACAACTGACCCGGCCGGACACCCTAGCACAGAAACTCAACATCTTTATTTTTTCACAACAACAGAGTTTTTATGGCCTCGGGGAAAAGGATGTGGACGGGGAAAATCACACTTCCGGATATGACGTTGCTCAAAGAGAGGCAGCCACCCTCGGCAGGAACGTTGCATCCTGCTCGCCAGACCTTAGGGACAGCATTATCTGCCGTGCCTTGCTTGAGGACAGCGAGTATAGACAAATGATGGAATTTTCGACTGCGCTGGGCGAAGAGATTTCAGACCCTCATGATTTCTGCAAGAAACTTAACCCCCTGGTAGCCCGGCTAGGCGCAGATAATATTAAAAATGTGTTTCTCTGTGGTGCGTTAAGGGGAGTTTATCGCCAGGCTCCCGCACTCTGTCATGCCGTTCTGGATGCTTGGATGCACATGCCTGAGATGGAGAAGCACTTTGCAGTAATACAGGCGCACATACCGATGGATGCAAACAACATTGAGCGAGTTATGCGCCATCTTGAGGACCCGGGAAAAGATGTGAGTGGCTACCGAATATTAACCAGTGGCATGCGGCATGCCATGATCCCCGACAGTTCACTCATCGAACTCCTACAACTGATGTGGCGCCATCACAATGGCCCTTCCACTGCGTTCGATATCCTTTCGATGCGAGTTCATGATGACGGTCGCGACGGCTATGTCTGCAGTGAGCCTCTGCTTGAGCTCGCGCGTGGGTGGATCTGCGCCATCATCTATGGGCATCCGGTACCGACCAGCGATATTCCCACAGATAACATCTCTGCGATCGCGAAACGTGCATTTCAGGCGTGTTCTGCTGAGCAGGCTCGCGACCTGCTGGCAGCCATTGTCCGGTCATCAGAACGCTATACTCTGCATGATTATGACTTTACCGAGGTGCTCGGCCTCATCTGTCACTACCAACCGCAAGTTATTCTTGACCGCTTATGTCCTGCACCCGGCGTCATTGATGAAGCCTTCCATGACGTTGTTTCACAGCGGTCTTACAGCAAAGCCCAGCCTCTGACGGTACTGCCACTGGCAGTCACAATGGCCTGGTGTCAGCAGGATCCTCGGACCCGCTATCCATGCCTGGCAACACTGATTTCTCCGTATGAAAAATCCGGGGAGCATCTCGTGTGGACCGCCCTGGCCAACGCCCTGATTGCAGGAGCTCCTTCACCCGAACCGGTGCTATCGGGCTTGGTGCATAATGTCTCTGCAGATGACGACTTAGGCTCCAGAGCAGTCTGTGCAGAGGATAAATTGGCATTACTCGCTGAGCTTCGCAACAGCGGAAATCCGGAGCTTGCGCTTGCAGCCTCGCGGATAATGGGCGAAGTGCAAGAACGGTTCGACAGCGACCAACAGAGGAGCGCGAGACTAAACAGAAGGGATAGTGAACGGTTCGAATATTAATGCAGAATAGCTCCCCTCACTATGAAGTGTGCTTTACATCATAAAGCCCGCAATGCGGGCTGTTTTGGTGAAAGTAATTTTCGGCTAATTGGACGCCACCACATGTAGTACAGCCCTTTCCGAATAGCCCTTTACCATAATTTCCCTACTTCACGCCTAAGTGAAACTTACCTTTTTATCTACAGCAATATCTGAATTTGATGTACAGACGTCCATGGTCGAAGCCCCACCAACTTGATAAACTCTCTCGTAAATTCTTACGGGGCAGAAACTATTTGGACGATTGTGTCGTCACCTCTTTGCCGCGTTACATGCATTGTTTTCACCGGACACCATATGGCTATCAAGAAGAACGAACTTTACACCTCCCTTTGGGCGAGCTGCGACGAGTTGCGTGGCGGAATGGATGCTTCACAGTACAAAGACTATGTGTTGACCCTACTGTTTATGAAGTACGTCTCTGACAAAGCTAAGGGCAACCCTTACGCGATGATTGAAGTGCCGGAAGGTGCAAGTTTCGACGATATGGTTGCTCTCAAAGGCAACAAAGAAATTGGCGAAAAAATTAACAAAACCATCAGATTACTGGCTGAAGCTAATGACCTGAAAGGTGTTATTGACATCGCCGACTTCAATGATGAGGACAAGCTGGGTAAAGGCAAGGAGATGATCGACCGCCTTTCCAAGCTGGTGGCAATATTCGAGGGGTTGGACCTCTCAGCCAACCGCGTTGATGGAGACGATCTGCTGGGTGATGCCTACGAATATTTAATGCGTCACTTTGCTACAGAGTCAGGTAAATCAAAGGGGCAGTTTTACACCCCGGCAGAGGTATCACGCATTTTGGCGAAAGTGATTGGTATCAGCAAACAGACACCACAGTATGCTACCGTTTATGACCCTACCTGTGGTTCAGGCTCACTGTTGTTGAAAGCCAGTGACGAAGCCGGTCCGAAAGGACTGACCATTTATGGCCAAGAGATGGATTATGCAACCAGCGCACTGGCCCGCATGAACATGATCCTACATGACAACGCCACCGCTAAAATCTGGAAAGGTAACACTCTGGCCGATCCACACTGGAAGGATGGCAACGATAATCTGAAAACCTTCGACTTCGCGGTAGCCAACCCCCCTTTCTCCAACAAAAACTGGACCAGCGGGCTGGATGCTTCGAACGATCAATTTGACCGCTTTGTCTGGGGGACACCGCCAGAGAAGAACGGCGACTATGCTTTCTTGCTGCACATTATCAAAAGCCTCAAAAGCACAGGTAAAGGCGCAGTGATCCTGCCTCACGGCGTTCTGTTCCGTGGCAATGCTGAAGCACGTATTCGTGAAAACCTACTCAAGCAGGGCTATATCAAAGGCATTATTGGCCTGCCTGCTAACTTGTTCTACGGCACGGGTATCCCGGCATGCATTATTGTCATCGATAAAGAAGATGCTCGACTCAGAGCGTTCAATGCTAATGGCGAGAGCCAGCAAGGCATCTTTATGATCGATGCCAGTAAGGGCTTTATTAAAGACGGCAATAAAAACCGCCTACGTGCCCAGGACATCCATAAAATTGTCGATGCGTTTAATCGCGAGCAGGAAATCCCTCGCTTCAGCCGTCTGGTACCGCTGTCAGAAATTGCGGCTAACGACTTCAACCTCAATATCCCTCGCTATATCGACAGCAGCGATCCGGAAGATCTGCACGATCTTTCTGGCCATTTGGCTGGTGGCATTCCCGATCGCGATATTGATGCTCTCAGTGCTTATTGGAAAATTTTCCCGACTCTACGTCAGGAATTGTTCGAACCTGCCCGGCCTGGTTACAGCAATGCACGAGTCGAAGCAAGTGAAGTGAAGGCCACTATCCTAGCACACCCAGAATTTACCGCATTCAAAGCGGGAGCACTGATACCCTTTGAAAAGTGGTTTGCAGGTTGTCAGCTTGAAGAAATTGCTCGCGGTGATTCACCGAAACAGCTAATTGAAGAAATTGGCGAGCGACTTCTCGCTGCCTATGCTTCTGAAACCACCTCTGATGTACCGCTGCTAGAGAACTACGCTATCTATCAGTTGCTAATGGATTACTGGATGGAAGTGATGCAGGACGACGTTTATGTCTTGAGCCAGGATGGTTGGCAAGCAGGTAAAGTGCTACGTGAGCTGGTTGTGGAAAAAGGCGAAAAACTCAAAGAAACGCCCGATCTAGTCATTGGTAAGAAGAAGTATAAGGCTGAACTATTGCCGCCAATCCTTATAGTAGCTCGCTATTTCACTCCCGAGCAGCAGGAGCTCGATCAACTACAAATCGCTTATGATGAAGCAGTTCAAGCGCTGGGAAGCTTCCTTGAAGAAAACAGCGGTGAAGATGGACTACTAGCCGATGCGATGAATGATAAAGATAAAGTGACTGCTGCCAGCGTTAAGACGCGGCTTAAAATTACTATGGATAAAGAAGAAAAGGCCGTACTAAAAACCGCTCAAGCATTATTCGATGCTGAAACTAAAGCTAAAAAAGCGTGTAAAGAGGCACAAGAAAAGCTGGACATCGCAGTGTTTTCTCATTATCCAAAGCTTACTGATAACGAGATAAAAATTCTGGTAGTACAGGATAAATGGAAAGCAAGCCTGGTTAGTGCTCTGGAAGCAGGAATAGAGCGTGTCACACAGCGGCTAGCCAAACGCGTCAAAGAATTGGAGGAGCGCTATAGCGTAGCTTTGCCCGCCCTTACTCAAAATGTTACTGAACTAGAGGCAAGAGTTGCAGCTCATCTCAAGGCTATAGGCTTGGAGTAAATAGAATGAGTCTTTTAGAACAAAGAAAAAATATCCCAGATGATTGGATCAACTGCGAGCTCGGTGAAGTGCTTACCTTGCAACGTGGGTATGACCTACCACATCGCTTAAGAAAGGATGGTAAAGTACCTATCATATCATCTTCGGGAGTAAGTGGACGGCATGATAAAGCAATGGTATCTCCTCCAGGTGTTGTTACTGGACGATATGGAACAATCGGTGAAATTTTTTATGTTAATGAGCCTTTTTGGCCATTAAATACAACACTGTACGTTCGTGATTTCCGAGGAATGACAGCGGAATATGCATATCACTTTTTAAAAACTATAAATTTTGAATCACATAGTGGTAAAAGTGGCGTCCCAGGGATCAATAGAAATGATGTTCATAAAGAAATTGTTTATTTTCCAATTAACCAAATTGAACAAACTGCTATCGTTAATATACTCAACGATACCGATGTGCTTATTAGCGAGCTTGAAAAGTTAATCGCCAAAAAGCAGGCCATCAAAACCGCCGCCATGCAGCAACTGCTGACTGGCCGCATGCGGCTACCACAATTTGCCAAACACCCCGATGGGACAAAGAAAGGCTATAAGACCAGCGAAGTTGGTCAGATCCCTGAGGATTGGAATACCGAGTCTATATACGAATTAGCTGATAAACAAAAAGCTAAATTTGATGACGGTGATTGGATAGAATCTGAGCATATTACCGATAAAGGTATCAGATTAATTCAGACTGGCAATATTGGAGTAGGCCAATTTCTTGATAAAGAATCAAAAAAATATATTTCCGAAAAATCTTTTGAGCAATTGAGATGTAAGGAACTCCAAATTGGAGATTTATTAATCTGCCGTCTAGCTGAACCAGCCGGTCGTGCCTGCATATTTCCAGATATAAGTGAATCAAAAGTGATTACATCAGTTGATGTAACAATATTTAGACCCGATAACAATAGAGCAAACAGACAGTTCCTTTCCCAATACTTTTCATCTTCAGAATGGTTTAAAAATGTTCATGAACAAGTAGGTGGTACCACTCATAAGCGGATTTCCAGAGGAGCTTTAGGAAAAATAATTGTTCCATATCCAACAGTGAAAGAACAAACCGCAATCGCCACCATTCTTTCAGATATGGATGCTGAACTCACAGCGTTAGAGCGGAAACTCTCCAAGGTCCGCGATATAAAACAAGGGATGATGCAACAACTCCTGACCGGTCGTATCCGTTTACCATTGGATCACCAGCCATGAAACATCCCCTTGATAAGACAGTTCTGTCGGTCAAGGGTCTGCTTAACCTGATCGAAATAGCAATTCCAACCTATCAGCGCCCTTATAAATGGACGGTAAAAAATATCAGCGAACTGTTTGCGGACATAAACAGTCATCTCGATAAATCGGCCTACCGCTTGGGCTCAGTAGTGTTTCATCAGCCTGAGAGCAATGAAGAACATAGACTGGATATCGTCGATGGTCAGCAACGAACTTTAACATTAATGCTGGCAGTATGGGCCATTATCGAAACCCGACTTGCTGAATTGGAACGTCAGGATTTGCAGGAAGCCCTAACCCAGCTAAAGCCCTCCATTGAAGGTTTTATGGGACGGCAACGCTTTGCCAGTCAGGTATCGGAATACAATCTGTACCAGAATTATCAGGAGCTAAAACGTAGGGTTAGCCATCGAGAATTCAACGAGCAACATATTGATTTTCTCCTCAACCGCTGCCAGTTGGTGGTCTTTGTGCTGACTGACCTGTCTGAAGCCTTTCAGTTCTTCGACTCACAAAATGCCCGAGGGCGGGATCTGGATCCACACGATCTGCTTAAGGCCTTCCATCTACGTGAATTCGCCAGCCATGAGGTAGAACTGAAAGCTGCTTCCGTTGCCCATTGGGAAGGATTACCCAGCGATGACCTGGCTAATCTTTTCGCATCCTATCTCTACAGGGTACGTCAGTGGTCGCAGGGAAATTCAGCTCGTTTCTTTGGTAAGGATGAAGTCGGCCTATTCAAAGGGATCAACCTTGATCAGATTGGTCAGTTCCCTTATGTGGAATCTTTGCGCATAGCTCACCATTTTGTAGATGACTATAACAATCAGTACCAGCGCAAGATTGATGGCCAGAAAATGCGTTTTCCTTTCCATCTCGATCAGATGATTATCAATGGAAGACGCTTTTTCGAAATGGCAGAACACTACCAGCAACAGGTATCGGCAATTATCGCCAGTGAACATGCCAGCACTCATACTCAAAAGCCGTTAATGATTCAGGGCGTAGTCCTTGGTGAAATGGCAACTCAAATACTAAGAACGTTAAATAGCTATAGAAATCGCTATCGAGCAGGGGATCAATATATACGCACTATGTTTGATTGTGCTCTGATCTTTTATATCGACAAATTTGGCGGGCAGTCCTTATCTGCAGCGATTGAAAAAAGCTTTATCTGGGCCTATAGATGCCGAATCCGACAGCAGGTGGTACAGCTAGCGACTATGGATAAGTACGTGCTGGAAAATAATCTGTTCCGGGTAATCAAAGAAGCCAGAGTACCTGGTGATGTGCTATCTATACCATTACTCACAATTCGGGCTTCAGAAAATAATAATAACCACCGTACCGGTAACTATGAGCAAGATGAGCTGGTGAGGCTGTTCAAGGAGATGAACTACTATGAGTGATGCAAAGGTAACATCCTTTACGGTCAGATCATTACTGGGCGATGCATCTCGTTACCTTATCCCCATGTACCAGCGTAATTATGCCTGGGGAGAGGGGGAGATCACTCAACTTGTGCAGGACATACTCGACTACCAACAAAAAAGTCTGCATAACCTATACCCTCAAACTTACTACATCGGTACGTTAGTCGTGTTCACTCGTCCTGATGGGGACGCAGAGATAATCGACGGGCAGCAACGTTTCACTACCCTATCCCTTCTTGCTAACTGGTTAAAAAAACATGCGGCATCCACGCTGGATATGAGCTGGTACCAAGGGATTAACTTAGGGTTTGAGAGCAGACCTAAGTCTGGCGAAACCTTTGCTCGGCTCTGGCAAGGCGTCGAACCACATAAACTGCGTAGCAAGGAGTTCAATGAAGGGCTGATCAAAGGCTACGAACTTATTGGCAAGGTTCTACGCGACTTGAAATTAGTTGGTGAGTCATTAACTCATTTTTGTACCTATCTGTTCGACCATGTACAAATTGCCCGAATAGAAGTGCCTGCCGATACCGACCTCAATCATTTTTTTGAGGTGATGAACAACCGAGGTGAGCAACTCGAAAAGCATGAGGTTGTGAAAGCACGACTAATGGCGGTGCTCAACGAGATAACGGACCAGCAAGCTCGGCAGAGCAGCCTGAACACCCTCTCACGAGTTTGGGATGCTTGCTCCAACATGGAACGTTATGTCCAGTACGGTTTTACACCAGCCGAACGTCATCAATTATTTGGGCTGGAAAATTGGGGGCGATTTGTGCCTGCTGATTTTAATTCTCTAGCTGGCATGCTTATCCCATCGGCTTCGGCGCTTGGTACAAGAGAGAACCAAACAAACCGCACACTAGCTGACATTATCAAGTCATCTTCAACCATAAGTGGTGATCGAGGTGACGAAGATGAAGGTAGCTCAGAGCGTTTTAATAGTGTTATCAACTTCTCCAACTTCCTGCTCCATGTTTTGCGTGTCTGCAGCAACATAGGCAAGAACAGAGTAGATGTTCCGCTTGACGACAAACAATTAATCGAACAGTTCGAACTTCGGCTGTTAAAGCAGAATGACCCGGTTAAAGCAGTACAGGATTTTGTCTTTGCACTTCTCAAATGCAAATATCTTTTTGATCAGTTCGTGATAAAACGAGAGTTCGCCAAAGGTGGCGATGGCTGGAGTTTGAAGGGCCTGCGTTGGTATTCGGAGAAGAGTACCAGTTATACCAATACGTTTAATGAAGATGAGGGTAACAGTACCAGCATCAACCGACAGATTTTGATGCTGCTTTCCGCATTCCACGTTTCAACCCCTACTCTGGTTTATAAACACTGGTTGAATGGAGCTTTATACTATCTGTTTAATGCCCATTCCGCTGAAAACCAGATAGATGCAAGGAAGTACCTCGGGTATCTGGAGCATCTCGCCTCCTCGTTTGTCTTTCAAAACTTCCTGGCAGAACAAGAACCAAAATCATATTTTGAGATTATCTACGGTAAAGAGCTACATCTCCAACCTGTGGTACTGTCGGACAAGATTAAGAAGAAGATGCGCTTTGGGATGATAGCAAACAACCTGGTATTCAATTACCTGGACTACTTACTCTGGTGCCGTGACAGACATAAAGCTGAAGTAGTCAAACGTTTCGAATTTACCTTCCGGAGTTCAGTAGAGCATTTCTATCCCCAGCACCCCATGGATGGCTATAGGACATTACCAGATACATCGTTGCATACCTTCGGCAACCTCAGTCTGATTAGCCACAGCAAGAATTCGCGATTGAGTAATTTCCAGCCAAAACAAAAGCAAGAGCACTTCGAAGCGAGTCTGGAACGGAATGAAATTGATAGTCTGAAACTGCTCGCCATGATCGAGCTGATGAAGAAGAACAATCAGTGGGGGGAAGAAGAAATCGCCACTCACGAAGCGGAAATGCTGGCAGTGTTAACCAGTGCTGGTGGTAGTGATAGCGTATTAAGGGAGGTGTTATGAACAATGTTGGTCAACGTGAACGCATGACGCAAAAACGTGTTATCCAGTTATTCACCGATCATCTCGGTTATCACTATCTTGGTAACTGGCACAAAAGAGAAGGCAACCGGAACATCGAGTCCGGCTTAGTTTCTGCCTGGTTAACAAAACGCGGCGTTTCAGAAGTCCTAATCGCCCGAGCATTACGGCAGCTGGATCGAGCCGCAAGCCTCGGCGAAGGTCGTATCCTCTATGATGCAAACAAAGAGGTGTATCGCCTGCTACGTTACGGGGTGAAGGATAAAGAAGGTGCCGGTGAGCAAAATCAGACTGTCTGGTTGGTCGACTGGAAAAATCCAGAAGCCAATGATTTTGCTATAGCTGAAGAAGTAACCTACAACGGCGAAAATAAAAAGCGCCCGGATTTGGTGCTGTATGTTAACGGCATTGCGCTTGGTGTCATTGAGCTTAAACGTTCTACAGTGTCAGTCTCAGAAGGCATCCGCCAAAACCTCGATAATCAGCAAAAAGCCTTTATCCGCAACTTCTTCACTACCATCCAATTGGTGATGGCCGGTAATGATTTAGAAGGGCTTCGCTATGGCGTAATCGAAACGCCGGAGAAATATTACCTTCAATGGAAAGAAGCCGCTGAATCACCTCACGCCAACATGCTTGATCGTCACTTGGCTCAGATATGCAATAAACAGCGCCTGCTGGAATTAATCCACGACTTTATCGTTTTCGATGCTGGAGTGAAGAAAACCTGCCGTCATAACCAATATTTTGGCGTCACTGCAACGAAACCGTTTATTCAACGCAATGAAGGCGGGATTATCTGGCATACCCAGGGCAGCGGTAAAAGCCTGACAATGGTTTGGCTTGCAAAGTGGATCAGAGAAAATATTACCGATAGCCGAGTTTTGATCATTACCGACCGTACAGAACTTGATGAACAGATCGAGAAAGTGTTTAACGGAGTGGAAGAACAGATCCTTCGCACCAGAAGTGGCGCGGATCTGGTGACTCGCCTGAATCAAACCAAGCCCTGGCTTATATGCTCACTCGTACATAAATTTGGTCGTCAGGAGGAGGATGACAAAGACGCTGACACTGACGATTTTATCGAACAAATGAAACGAAATATCCCTGCCGATTTTAGTCCGAAGGGAAAATTATTCGTGTTTGTGGATGAGTGCCACCGAACCCAATCCGGCAAATTGCATTCGGCAATGACGAGCATTTTGCCAGATGCACAATTCATTGGTTTCACCGGTACCCCACTGATGAAGAAAGATAAGAAGAAGTCAGTGGAGGTCTTCGGGCCTTATATCCACACTTATAAATTCGATGAAGCAGTCAATGATGGGGTTGTTCTGGACTTGCGCTACGAAGCTCGTGACATCGATCAGCGGGTCAAATCTCAGAAAAAAGTCGACCAGTGGTTTGATGCTAAGACATCTAAACTTTCTCGTCTTGGCCAGCAGCAACTCAAGCAGAAATGGGCATCAATGCAGAAGCTGTTGTCGAGCCGCTCGCGACTAGAACAGATTGTCGCGGACATCCTTCTCGATTTCGAACAAAAACCACGACTCGCCGACGGCCGTGGAAACGCCATGCTGGTTTGTTCCAGCGTCTATCAGGCCTGCAAATGCTATGAGATGTTTAGTGACGCAGGTTTTGCCGGTAAATGTGCGATTGTGACGAGCTACCAGCCAAATGCCAGTGAGATTAAAGGCGAAGAGAGCGGTGAAGGACTGACTGAGAAACTAGCCAAGTACAACATCTACCGCAAAATGCTTGCGGAATATTTTGAACAACCTGAGGCTGAAGCAGCCAAACGTGTGAGTGATTTCGAAAAAGAGGTCAAACAACGCTTCATCAAAGAACCGGGCCAGATGCGCCTTCTAATAGTCGTTGATAAGTTATTGACTGGCTTTGATGCCCCGTCAGCCACTTACCTCTATATCGACAAGAAAATGGCCGATCACAACCTTTTCCAAGCGATATGTCGCGTTAACCGGTTGGATGGTGAAGATAAAGAATACGGCTATATTGTCGACTATAAAGACCTTTTCCGCTCATTGGAAAAAACCGTTCAGGACTACACCGCAGAAGCCTTTGACGGCTACGACAAAGAAGATGTAGCCGGGTTACTGAAAGATCGTTTGCAACAAGCCAAAATCGATCTTGATGGTGCTCTGGATGCCGTTCGCACCCTTTGCGAACCAGTAAAAATGCCACGCAATCAACTTGATTATCAGCATTATTTTTGTGGGGAATCAGGGGCGTCGATAGAGCAGTTATCTGAGAAAGAAGCTTTACGTCTAACATTGTATCAATCCGTGGCGAAGCTTATCCGTGCTTTTACCAATCTGGCAGGTGAGCTAACAGATGCTGGTTATAGCGAGCAGCAGGCAAATCAAATCCGCATTGATGTTGAGTTTTATACAAAAGTCCGCGATGAAATCAAAATAGCCAGTGGCGATTTCGTGGACATGAAGCAATTCGAGCCAGGGATGCGGCAGATGCTGGATCTTTGGGTGGATGCCGATCCTAGTGAAACCCTTATGGATTTTGAAGAACTAGGACTGCTTGAGTTGATTATTGAACGCGGAGAAGAAGCACTGGATGGACTTCCAGCCGACATGCGTGGCAACCAGGAGGCGATGGCTGAAGCGATTGAAAATAACGTTCGCAGAACCATTGTTGATGAAAACCCAGTCAACCCGAAATACTACGAAAAAATGTCGGTGTTGCTTGATGAACTGATCGCACTTCGTCGTCAACAAGCGATCTCTTATCAGGAGTATCTGGAGCACGTACGTGAACTGGCGAAGCAGGTTAAACATCCGCAGTCAGGTAGTAAAAGTACTTATCCAGCAAGTATTGATACCCTCGCCAAGAAAGCGTTGTTTGACAACCTCGGGCAGGATGAAGTCTTGGTGACAAAGATAGATGCTGCAGTCCGCCATACCAAAAAGGCCGACTGGTATGGGGATCGTTTTAAAGAACGCGAGATTAGTTTCGCTATCGCGGAAGAGATCAAAGGTTATTCAGTGACGGTCGCAGATGTAATGGCCCTAGTGAAGGCACAGAAGGAGTATCGCTGATGCCATTGGTTACCTTTGGTGAGCTCACTCTCGATTTGCAGCGTAAGCCGATCAAAAACTTGCACATCAGTGTACTGCCTCCGGATGGCCGAGTAAGAGTATCAGCTCCCGTCTCTCTGTCAGACACAGCTATCAGGATGGCTGTTGTCAGAAGGCTAGTATGGATCCGACAGCAGCAAGCACAATTTCAGGCTCAGCCGCGCCAGAGTGAACGAGAAATGTGTAGTGGCGAAACACACTACCTTTGGGGAAGAGGATATCGGCTGGATGTAGTTTTAGTAGATAAGCCCGCTGAAGTGAAACTTCAGGGTGGCTGGATACGCATGAAAGTACCTCCACATTATGATACGGCCCAGCGGGAAGCTGTTCTCAACCAGTGGTATCGCGGTATTTTAAAACAAAGACTGCCTAAGTTAATGGCAAAATGGCAGCAGGAAATTAAAGTTGAAGCCAGTTATGTTGGCATCAAGCGAATGAAGACTAAATGGGGTAGCTGTAACCCCCAAACCGCACGTATCTGGATCAATCTCGAATTGGTGAAAAAACCTCCTGAATGCCTTGAATTCATTGTGGTTCACGAGCTAGTTCATCTACACGAACGCAAGCACAATGAGCGTTTTATCGACCTGATGAGTATTCACTTGCCAAACTGGCGTGAATACAGAGCTAAGTTGAATAAAATGCCCTTGGCTTATAATCACTGGTCATATTAAAGCCAATATATTCAATTAATAATATTAAAAAAAGCTAGTACCGATAGGTACTAGCCGAACACTTAAAAATGGATATACAATTTCATTTCTTTTTCTAAAGAGCGAAGGTCTTCTTGTAATTTTTCTTGTTCATCGATTAAAGAGTATAGATCAATATCTTGAGTTTCCTGTTTACGTTTTACATACCTGGTAATATTGAGGTTATAGTTATTATCCTTGATTTCACTAAAACTGACAACGCGTGAAATATTTTCCACATAATGTCTTTTATGATAAATATCAGATATTTGTTCAATATTTTCGCCCGTTAAATAATTCCGCCCCTTTGATTTTAAGAAAAACATAGTTGAGTCAATAAACAATACATTTGAATCATTTCTGTTTTTTTTGAAAATCAAAATCACCGTTGGTATATTAGTTGATAAGAATAAACGTTCAGGAAGGCCAATAACAGCATCCAACAGATTCTCTTTAATTAAATTCTCTCTAATCAAAGCTTCACTTGCACCTCGAAATAAAACACCATGCGGGGCAACTAATGCCATCCGCCCTGTCTTATCTTTCATAGATGCAATCATATGCAAAATAAATGCATAATCCGCTTTGGATTGTGGAGGAATTCCTAGAGCAAACCGACCAAATCTATCTCTTAATGCCTCTTCATATCCCCAATTGGATACGGAAAATGGTGGGTTTGAAAGTACAACATCAAACTTTTCTAGTTCGCCTTTAGAGTCATAAAATTTAGGATCCAGCAGGACGTCGCCCCATTTTATACTACAGGAGTAAACACCATGTAAAAACATATTAATATAAGCAACATTCCATGATGACTTCAATATCTCTTGGCCATATAATTTACAATCCTGAAACTGATTACCATATGCTATTTCTTGCATAGCTCTCAATAAAAGTGAGCCAGTACCGCATGCTGGATCATAAATCGAATCACCTGGGACGGGTGTAACCAACTTAGATAACAACACAGAGACACCATATGGCGTATAAATACCACCACCTCTTAGACCTGCATCAGATGCTACTTTCTCAAATAAAAAACCACATATTAACTTTATTCTATCATGGCCATTATTGTAACTATTAAATTGAAAGATTCTAGAATTGAGGGCATGCATTAACTCACTTAAAAAAGCCTCTCTCTCTCTGCGAGGACCAAGCTTATCAGATGTAAAGTCTATATCTCTAAAGATTTCTCTATCACATTTGTATAATTTCTGAAAAATAGCTTCATCATAATAGCAGAGTGCTGCATTAATCCTTTCACCTATCCCTCTATCATTAATCCCTGAATATATATAATTGAAATTCATATCTTCAGGAGTATTGGACAACAGCACTTTTAATTTCAAGTCATCATCAACCACTCTATCTTCATGGATATCACATATGAAATCAGATACATACTTTAGAAATAACAGAGAAAGCATGTAATCAAAAAACTGTATAGAATCCAAACTCCCTCTGTGAACACTGAATATGTCCCAGATAACATTTTTAATTTCTTTACCATCAACTATTGACATATTTAATTACCTTCTTTAAGCAGTTTGAAGCAAATATTGAGGTAGAGTAAGTTACCATTATTGATAATCTTCCTATGAATATCCCTTTGCTTCTCCCAGTTATTTTTTATTCTAACGACATTATTTTGAATCTCTAGAGGAGGCAATTTAATCTCCATATCAGAAAGAGTTTTCAAGCTAACTTTAGTGATGTTAGTCCCCTCACTCATACTGTTAAAATAATCTTGGCCTAAAGGTGAATTAATGTACCATTGTATATAATCAGGTAAAACATCATTCTCTTTGCATTTAATTATTGCGTTTTGATTACTTGTAATACTAGGTAATATTTTTGAACCCGTAAACATTCCAGCTGCAAAAACTGGCCCCCTCAAGCGTAGAAGAATGTCCCCGGCCTGGAGATAGTGTTTTTTAGGGTCAACCGGAGGAGATACTCTGGCAAGTTCATCCATACGCAAAAGCCCTTCTGTATCAATATCTTTCGTCTGTATTAAATAACACTTACCATCATCGCCAAGGTCTTTTATAGCCGTTTTAAACGGCATCCCTAAACGGATGTCTGCAATTTCTTCCAATCTAACGATAACGCTCATAGGCTTTTAGGGGAGAAGCCTCTCCCCTCTCCATTAGTTAGTTTTTAAAGTGATTGATTGCTTGATGTTCGTATCACCCGAGTGAACTTCCAAGTCCATTTGAAATGATAAGGCAGGCACAACGTATAAAAGTATTGCTAAAGGTGCCATACGGAGTCTTTTTGCAGTTGCATTTAACAGAGTAGGCTGGTATTTTTTAGTATTCATATTTTTCATTCCTCTTCGATTAGCGATTTCTATCAGAGTAATGAGAGTGAACTGTAGCCCCACTACATGGACACTCCCCTATCGTCGTAGGTAGCGTACTACCTAGCGATAGGGTAAATATACGTATGTGCACTCAATTTTGCAAGAAGTACATAGCCTACTACGGGAGTAATTGTTCCAGTTACATACCGAAACACGAGTAAAGTCACTGTTTTAATTGAACAATTTTTTTTTACTTTTTTCGAAAATTAAACGGTTCTTCTCTGCTTTCTCGATTGGCATCCAAAAAATCAGCCCACCACTGCAACATCAACCTTCTCTCTCCCAGATGTTCAGCCTTATGGATATAAGCCGCCCGCACAGAGTTACGTTCCTGGTGGCTCATTTGCCGCTCCACTGCATCCCTCGACCACAATCCTGACTCAATCAGCGAGCTGCAAGCCATCGTCCTGAACCCGTGCCCACACACTTCCGTTTTCGTGTCATAGCCCATCACTCGCAGAGCCTTGTTAACCGTATTCTCACTCATCGGCTTACGCGGATCGTGATCGCCCACGAAAATCAGCTCTCGGTTCCCGTTCATGCATTTGATCTTTTCCAGGATAGCTAAGGCCTGACGCGATAAGGGAACAAGATGAGGTGTCCGCATCTTTGAACCACGCTGAGAATGCTTAACACCGTCCAACGGTTCACGCTCACCGGGGATTGTCCACATGGCCGTTTCAAAATCTACTTCTGACCAACGGGCAAATCGCAGCTCGCTCGAGCGGATAAAGACTAACAAGGTAAGTTCGACAGCCAGTCGGGTTAACGGTCTGCCAGAGTAGTGATCAATGCGGTGAAGTAATTCGGGAATACGTTCAAGATCCAGAGCCGCACGGTGCTTTCTTTTCGCCGTAGCGACCGCACCGGCAATCTCTTGAGCGGGGTTGTAGTCGATTAATCCGCTCTGCACAGCAAAGCGCATAATCGCGGTAGTACGCTGCTGCAAACGAGCAGCGACTTCGAGACGCCCGGATGACTCCACCGCTTTGATGGGTACAAGAAGATCCCGAGTTTTAAGCTCCGTAATGTTCCGCTTCCCAATGGCAGCAAAGAGATTATCTTCGAGGCTTTTCAATACACGAGCACTATGCGATGCCGACCACTTCTGATTACTGGCATGCCAGTCTCTGGCGACCACTTCAAACGTTATCGCCTCTTGCTCCTGTTCTACCTTAACCGCTTTCTTGTTTTCACTGGGATCGACGTCGTTAGCTAAAAGCTTACGCGCTTCGTCTCGCCGCGATCGAGCATCAGCTAACGAAACTTCAGGATACTTCCCTAGCGCCAGCATCTTCTCTTTACCACCGAAGCGATAACGCAGTCGCCAATATTTGGAACCGTTGGGGTGAACCAGCAATACCATGCCGTCGCCATCAGTCAGCTTATAGGCTTTTTCTTCAGGCTTTGCCGAACGAACCTTCACATCACTCAGAGCCATGATGAGTATCCTTTCAAGGGTTCTGTGTGGGTACAAACATTATCGAACCGGGATATACCCGCAGTTGTACCCGCATCAGTAAGTTGATGTAGATTGAATCAGGTTGACTTAGGTTGAGTGAAAAAGCGAGGAAAGCCTTGCGGATACTGGATTTCAGGCACAAAAAAAGACGTCCGTTGACGTCTATTGATGTTCCGATGGTGCCGAAGGCCGGACTCGAACCGGCACGTATTTCTACGGTTGATTTTGAATCAACTGCGTCTACCGATTTCGCCACTCCGGCACGGAAGGGATGCGGAAAACGTTGTGGATTATACCTGTCGTGCGCCACCATGCAAGTGCCAGCGTGTGTCCGGCTCGCTAAGTGTTGAAAATTTCAGCATTACCTTTCTTAGCTGCAATCAACATCACGGTTTCGCCCACGCAAGAACCCCCTTAATCCCCCCTTCTGCGAAGCGTCCCATTTCCTCATGCTCTACACTTCCAGTTCAACACCACACTGAGGGGAACACGATGTCGATGATAAAAAGCTACGCTGCAAAAGCGGCGGGCAGCGAACTCGAACTCTATGAATATGATGCGGGCGAGCTTAAGCCGGAAGATGTCGAAGTGCAGGTCGATTACTGCGGTATCTGCCATTCCGATTTGTCGATGATCGACAACGAATGGGGATTCTCTCAGTATCCGCTGGTTGCCGGGCATGAGGTGATTGGTCGCGTGGCGGCGCTCGGCAGCGCGGCGCAAGATAAGGGTCTGAAGGTTGGTCAGCGCGTTGGGATTGGCTGGACGGCGCGCAGCTGCGGGCATTGCGACGCCTGTATCAGCGGCAATCAGATCAACTGTCTGGAAGGCTCCGTGCCCACCATTCTTAATCGCGGCGGCTTTGCCGAGAAGCTGCGGGCCGACTGGCAGTGGGTGATCCCCTTGCCGGAGAGCATCGACCTGGCGGCGGCCGGTCCCTTGCTGTGCGGCGGCATCACGGTGTTCAAACCGCTGCTGATGCACCATATCACCGCCACCAGCCGCGTTGGGGTGATCGGCATCGGCGGCCTGGGGCATATCGCCATTAAGTTGTTACACGCGATGGGTTGCGAAGTCACCGCGTTCAGCTCCAATCCAGCGAAAGAGCAGGAAGTGCTGGCGATGGGAGCGGATAAGGTGGTCAACAGCCGCGATCCGGATGCGCTAAACGCGCTGGCGGGCCAGTTCGATCTCATTATTAACACGGTTAACGTCGATCTCGACTGGCAGCCCTATTTTGAAGCACTGGCCTACGGCGGTAACTTCCACACCGTCGGCGCGGTGCTGAAGCCGCTGCCGGTGCCGGCGTTCACTTTGATAGCTGGCGATCGCAGCATCTCCGGTTCGGCGACCGGTACGCCGTTCGAACTGCGCAAGCTGATGAAGTTTGCCGGTCGCAGCAAGGTGTCGCCTACCACCGAGCTGTACCCGATGTCGCAAATTAACGACGCTATCCAGCACGTGCGTGACGGCAAGGCCCGCTACCGCGTGGTGCTGAAAGCCGACTTCTGATGCCGGGCTCAGTCCCGCAAGGGGCTGGGCCTATTGCCCGTTACGAAACGCGAGCACCGCCTGGCGGCACTGTTCCGTCACATGCTCGATGTCATGGTTAACGTCGATGCGGGCAATATCGCGTTCATCCTCCTGCGGGCACTCCAGCGCATCGAACTGGCTTTTGAGTAATCCCACCGGCATAAAATGCCCTGCCCGACGCTGCATGCGCGCCAGAATGGTCTCGTAGTCGCCGTCCAGCCACAGGAAATGCACATTCGGGCTGCCCTGACGCAATATATCGCGATACTGTTTTTTTAATGACGAGCAAACAATAAACCCGGTCTCATTCTTTTTATATAAACTGTATGAGGCGTCATTTAATCGTGCTAACCACGGCAGTCGGTCTTCATCGGTTAATGGAATACCTTCAGACATTTTATCAATATTTTTGGCCGGATGGAGATCGTCGCCATCAATAAATTTAGCCGATAACACTGCGGCAACTTTACTGCCAATTAAAGATTTACCGCTACCCGAAACGCCCATCAAAATATAACTTTCCCCGGCCATCGAAAAACTCCAGATTCATATTCCATGGTGCGATACTACGCCTTCCACATTGCAGAATTCACCTTTTTTCGCCGCGGCTGCGTAGATTTACAAGGCGCATCACGTTATGCGTAACATTGTAGTGTAACAATTTTCCAGCGTGACCTGCGTCACAAATAATAACAATCAAAACCGTTTAAATGCTGCCGAGGTTACTACCTGACCAGTGAGGCATTTATGCAAGTCAAAACCCAATCCTGCGTTGTTGCGGGTAAGAAAACTGTTGCCATAACCGAGCAAAATATTGAATGGGATAATAAAGGAACATTAGTACAAATTACCCGCGGCGGTATTTGTGGTTCCGATTTACATTATTATCAGGAAGGGAAAGTCGGTAATTTTACCGTTAAAGCGCCGATGATTTTAGGCCATGAAGTTATTGGTAAAGTGGTGCACAGCGATTCAAAAGAATTACATGAAGGTCAGTCGGTGGCTATTAATCCGTCGAAACCGTGTGGCCACTGTAAATACTGTTTGCAGCACGAAGAAAACCAGTGCACGGAAATGCGCTTTTTTGGCAGCGCCATGTATTTTCCCCACGTCGACGGCGGTTTTACCCGGTTTAAAACCGTCGATACTGCGCAGTGCATCCCTTACCCGCAAGAGGCTGATGAAAAAGTCATGGCCTTTGCCGAACCGCTGGCGGTAGCGATCCACGCCGCGCATGAAGCGGGCGACCTGCAGGGCAAGCGCGTGTTTATCTCCGGCGTCGGTCCTATCGGCTGTCTGATCGTCAGCGCGGTGAAAACGCTCGGCGCAGCAGAGATTGTCTGTGCTGATATCAGCCCGCGCTCGCTGTCGCTTGCCCAGCAGATGGGGGCTGACACGCTGATTAACCCGCAACAGGACTCGCTCGACGAGTGGAAAAAAGAGAAAGGCTACTTCGACGTCAGCTTCGAAGTCTCCGGCCATCCATCCTCAATCACCACCTGTCTGGAAGTCACCCGCGCAAAAGGCGTGATGGTGCAGGTCGGCATGGGCGGCGCGGTGCCGGACTTCCCGATGATGATGCTGATCGGCAAAGAGATCGCGCTCAAAGGCTCGTTCCGCTTTACCACCGAGTTCAACACCGCGGTGTCGTGGCTGGCGAATAACGTTATCGATCCGCTGCCGTTACTCAGCGCCGAATATCCGTTTACCGAGCTTGAACAGGCGCTGATCTTCGCCGGGGATAAAACCCAGGCGGCGAAAGTCCAGCTCGTTTTTGCAGAAACAAAATAAGGAATAACATGATGAACGATCTTTTTTCACTGGACGGCAAAAACATTCTGATCACCGGTTCGGCTCAGGGTATTGGTTATTTACTGGCGACCGGGCTGGGTAAATATGGCGCGCAGATTATCGTCAATGATATTACGCCAGAGCGCGCGGAGGCCGCCGTCGCCAAACTGCAGCAGGAAGGGATCCGCGCCGTTGCCGCGCCGTTCAATGTTACGCATAAACAGGACATTGATGCCGCCATCGAGCATATCGAAAAAGACATTGGCCAAATTGATGTGCTGGTGAATAACGCCGGTATCCAGCGTCGCCATCCGTTTACCGAGTTCCCGGAACAGGACTGGAACGATGTGATTGCCGTTAACCAGACGGCGGTATTCCTGGTCTCGCAGGCGGTAACGCGTCGCATGGTGGAACGCCAGGCCGGGAAGGTCATCAACATCTGTTCCATGCAGAGTGAACTGGGCCGCGACACCATTACGCCGTACGCCGCCTCCAAAGGCGCGGTAAAAATGCTCACCCGCGGGATGTGCGTTGAGCTGGCACGCCATAATATCCAGGTCAACGGTATCGCGCCGGGCTACTTCAAAACCGAAATGACCAAAGCGCTGGTCGAGGATGAAGCTTTCACCTCCTGGCTGTGCAAACGTACGCCAGCCGCGCGCTGGGGCGATCCGCAGGAGCTGATCGGCGCGGCGGTATTTCTCTCTTCTAAAGCATCCGATTTTGTAAACGGTCACCTGTTGTTTGTCGATGGCGGCATGCTGGTCGCCGTCTGATACCACACAACGCAACATCACGCAGCGCCCAGGCGCTGCATTTTTGGCTCCCCCCTAAATAATTCGAGCTGTAGCCAACACACCTGCAACTTGAAGTATGACGGGGATATAAGAGAAACGATTATGCCATTAATAATAATTGCGGCAGGCGTCGCGCTGCTCCTGGTCCTGATGATTGGCTTTAAAGTTAACGGCTTTATTGCTCTGGTCCTGGTGGCGGCGGTCGTTGGTTTTGCCGAAGGGATGGATGCCCATGCCGTTCTGCACTCAATACAAAATGGGATCGGCGGGACGCTCGGCGGGCTGGCGATGATCCTCGGGTTCGGCGCGATGCTCGGTAAGCTGATTTCCGATACCGGCGCGGCTCAGCGCATCGCCACCACGCTGATTGGCACGTTCGGTAAAAAACGTGTGCAGTGGGCGCTGGTGATCACCGGTCTGGTGGTCGGTCTGGCGATGTTCTTCGAAGTCGGCTTTGTTCTGCTGCTGCCGCTGGTATTTACGGTGGTGGCCTCTTCCGGTCTGCCGCTGCTGTATGTTGGCGTGCCAATGGTGGCAGCATTGTCCGTGACCCACTGTTTTCTGCCGCCGCATCCGGGGCCTACCGCGATTGCCACCATTTTCGAGGCCAATCTCGGCACCACCCTGCTGTACGGATTTATTATTACTATCCCGACGGTGATTGTCGCCGGGCCGCTGTTTTCTAAGCTGCTGACCCGCTTTGAGAAAGCGCCGCCGGAAGGGTTATTCAACCCGCATCTGTTCACTGAAGAAGAGATGCCGTCGTTCTGGAATAGTATCTTTGCGGCGGTAATCCCGGTCATACTGATGGCGGTCGCCGCAGTGTGCGAAATTACGCTGCCGAAAACCAACAGCGTGCGGGTGTTCTTTGAGTTTATCGGCAACCCTGCGGTCGCGTTGTTTATCGCTATCGTGCTCGCCATTTTTACCCTTGGTCGACGTAACGGACGGACGATCGAGCAAATTATGGATATCATTGGCGACTCTATCGGCGCGATCGCGATGATTGTGTTCATCATCGCCGGGGGCGGCGCGTTTAAGCAGGTTCTGGTCGACAGCGGCGTGGGGCAATACATCTCGCACCTGATGACCGGCACGTCGCTTTCTCCGCTGCTGATGTGCTGGACGGTAGCCGCGTTGCTGCGCATCGCGCTCGGTTCAGCCACCGTGGCGGCGATCACTACCGCAGGCGTGGTGCTGCCGATTATTAACGTCACCCACGCCGACCCGGCGCTGATGGTGCTGGCTACCGGCGCGGGCAGCGTAATTGCCTCCCACGTTAACGATCCGGGATTCTGGCTGTTTAAAGGCTATTTTAATCTCAGCGTGGGGGAAACGTTGCGCACCTGGACGGTGATGGAAACGCTGATTTCCATTATGGGTCTGCTGGGCGTTCTGGCGCTGAACGCCATCCTGCATTAAAACGGTCATCACCGGGGAGCACAGGTCAGCGCTCCCCGGTACTGGAGAGAAGATGAGGAACCACAGAATTTCTTTGCAAGACATCGCCACGCTGGCGGGCGTGACCAAAATGACGGTGAGCCGCTACATTCGCTCGCCGAAAAAGGTCGCAAAGGAAACCGGTGAACGCATTGCGCAGATTATGGAGGAGATTAATTACATCCCTAACCGCGCGCCCGCGATGCTACTGAACGCGCAAAGCTATACGCTCGGCGTGCTGATCCCCTCGTTTCAAAACCAACTGTTCGCCGACATTCTGGCCGGTATTGAATCGGTCACCTCCGACCATAATTATCAGACGCTGATCGCCAACTACAATTATGACCGGGAATCCGAGGAAGAGTCGGTGATCAATCTGCTGTCGTATAATATCGACGGCATTATCCTGTCCGAGAAATATCACACTCTGCGCACGGTTAAATTTCTGCGTTCAGCCAACATACCGGTGGTAGAACTGATGGATATTCAGGGCGATCGTCTGGACATGGAAGTTGGGTTCGATAACCGTCAGGCGGCGTTTGATATGGTCAGCACCATGCTGGACAAACGCCAGCGCCGCAAAATCCTCTACCTTGGTTCGAAAGATGATGTCCGCGATGAACAGCGCTATCGCGGCTATTGCGATGCCATGACGCGTCGGGGTCTGACGCCGCTGCGCGTCAATCCGCGATCTATTTCCTCCATTCATCTTGGCACCCAGATGATGCGGGACGCGCTCACCGCGCATCCGGATTTAGACGGCGTGTTTTGTACCAACGACGACATCGCGATGGGCGCGCTGCTGCTGTGCCGCGAACGCGAGCTGGCCGTTCCGGAGCAGATCTCAATTGCTGGTTTTCACGGGCTGGAAATGGGCCGGCAGATGATCCCCAGCCTCGCCAGCGTGATCACTCCGCGTTTCGACATTGGCCGTATGGCGGCACAGATGCTGCTGAGCAAAATCAAGAACAACGACCATAATCACAACACCGTGGATTTGGGGTATCAGATTTACCACGGCAATACGCTTTAACTCATTTTCTCTCGCCATCGCATATTCTCTTTGATGGACATTGCCTATACTCCAGGCAGGATAAATGGAGGAAATCTCAATGAGCGCACCCCTGCTAATTGCCCGCACGCCGGACACCGAACTGTTTTTACTGCCAGGCATGGCCAACCGTCACGGGCTGATTACCGGCGCGACCGGGACCGGTAAAACCGTCACGCTACAGAAGCTGGCCGAATCGTTGTCCGAGATTGGCGTGCCGGTATTTATGGCCGATGTGAAAGGTGACTTAACCGGCGTAGCCGAGGAAGGACAAGCCTCTGAAAAGCTGCTCGCCCGCCTGAAAAACATCGGCATTACCGACTGGCAACCGCATGCTAATCCGGTCACGGTGTGGGATATCTTCGGCGAAAAAGGTCACCCCGTGCGGGCCACGGTATCTGACCTCGGTCCGCTGCTGCTGGCCCGTTTGCTGAACCTTAACGATGTGCAGTCCGGCGTACTGGATATTATCTTCCGCATTGCCGATGACCAGGGTCTGCTGCTGCTCGATTTCAAAGACCTGCGGGCCATCACTCAGTATATTGGCGATAACGCCAAATCCTTCCAGAATCAGTACGGCAATATCAGTAGCGCCTCGGTCGGGGCTATCCAGCGCGGACTGCTGTCGCTGGAGCAACAGGGTGCGGCGCACTTTTTTGGCGAACCGATGCTGGACATCAAAGACTGGATGCGTACCGACGCCAGCGGCAAAGGGATGATCAACATCCTCAGCGCCGAGAAGCTCTACCAGATGCCCAAACTGTACGCTGCCAGCCTGCTGTGGATGCTCTCCGAACTGTACGAACAATTGCCGGAAGCGGGCGATCTGGAGAAGCCAAAACTGGTGTTCTTCTTCGATGAAGCGCACCTGCTGTTCAACGATGCCCCGCAGGTGCTGCTGGATAAAATCGAGCAGGTGATCCGTCTGATTCGCTCGAAAGGGGTCGGCGTGTGGTTCGTCTCGCAAAACCCGTCGGATATTCCGGACAACGTGCTCGGCCAGTTGGGCAACCGTGTGCAGCACGCCCTGCGCGCGTTCACGCCGAAAGACCAGAAAGCGGTGAAAACCGCGGCGCAAACCATGCGCGCCAACCCGGCATTTGATACCGAAAAAGCCATTCAGGAACTGGGAACCGGCGAGGCGCTGGTGTCGTTTCTGGACGCCAAAGGCAGCCCGTCAGTGGTTGAGCGAGCGATGGTCATTGCACCGTGTTCACGGATGGGACCGGTGACGGATGACGAGCGCAACGGGCTGATTAATCACTCTTCGCTGTACGGCAAATATGAGGAAGAGGTCGACCGTGAATCCGCCTATGAACGTTTGCAGCAAGGCGTGCAGGCCAGCACCGAGCAGCAAAATACGCCTCCCGCCAACGGTAAAGCGGTTGAGGTGGACAGCGGTATTCTCGGCGGGTTGAAGGATATTCTGTTTGGCAGCACCGGACCACGTGGCGGCAAGCGCGATGGCGTAGTACAGAGCGTGGCGAAAAGCGCGGCGCGCCAGGTCACCAATCAGATAATCCGCGGTATGTTGGGAAGTTTGATGGGCGGGAGAAAACGTTAACAGGAAGCCCCCTCCCGCACAGCGGGAGGGGTAGATATTACGACTTACGCAGCATCAGCCACAGGCTAATCAGGAAGAAGCTGGCGCTTGGCAACAGCGCACCGATAATCGGCGGAATGCCGTACACCAGCGTCAGCGGGCCAAAGATTTGGTCCAGCACATAGAACACAAAGCCAAAGCTAATCCCTGTCACCACGCGCACGCCCATCGGCACGCTACGCAGCGGACCAAAGATAAACGACAGCGCCATCAGCATCATGACCGCCACAGACAGCGGCTGGAAGACTTTGCTCCACATATTGAGCTGATAGCGTCCGGCGTCCTGGCCGCTCGACTTCAGGTACTTCACGTAGTTATGCAGACCGCTAATCGACAGCGCATCAGGATCCAACGCCACGACGCCGAGCTTGTCGGGCGTAAGGTTGGTTTTCCAGGTACCGCTCACCGTTTGCGATCCGGTGATTTGCTTCGGATCGGTCAGGTTGGATTCATCCACCTGCGCCAGACGCCAGACCTTTTGTTCCGGGTCAAACGTCGCGCTTGCGGCATAGCGAACGGACTGCAGACGGCGTTTGTCGTTAAAGGAGTAGATGCTAATCCCGCCTAACTCGGCGTCGCCTTTCACCCGCTCGATGTAGACAAAGCTGTCGCCATCTTTCGCCCACAATCCCTGCTGGGTGGAGAGCAACGAGCCGCCGTACATCTGCTGCGCACGGTAGTTACGCGCCATCTGTTCACCCTGCGGCGCCACCCATTCACCGATGGCCATCGTCAGCAGCACCAGCGGAATCGCGGTTTTCATCACCGACAACGCCACCTGCATACGGGTAAAACCGGAAGCCTGCATCACCACCAGTTCGCTGCGCTGGGCCAGCATGCCCAGACCCAACAAAGCACCCAGCAGCGCCGCCATCGGGAAGAAGATCTGGATATCTTTCGGCGCGCTGAGCAGGGTATACAGCCCGGCGCCCATCGCATCGTAACTCCCCTGCCCGGCTTTTTTCAGCTGGTCGACAAACTTGATGATCCCGGAGAGCGACACCAGCATGAACAACGTCATCATGATGGTGGTGAAAATGGTTTTACCGATATAGCGGTCAAGTACACCAAAAGGCTGCATTATACCGCTCCTTTACGCATAAAACGGGCACGCAAGCGGCGCATCGGCACCGTATCCCAGAGGTTAAGCACAATCGCCAGCGCCAGATACGCCAGGTTAACCGTCCACATCCAGAATACCGGATCCAGCTTACCTTTACCGCCATTCGACTTCAGCGATGTCTGCACCAGGAAGAACAGCAAATAGAGCAGCATGGCTGGCAGCATCGACAGTACGCGACCCTGACGCGGGTTCACCACGCTCAGCGGTACGACCATCAGCGCCATCATAAATACAGTGAATACTAACGTGATACGCCAGGTCAGCTCCGCGCGGGCGCGATCGGTATCGGTCGTCCACAGGGTACGCATGTTCATCTGGTCGGTATCGTTTGGATCCAGCGCCACGGCCTGATGACCGATAATCGCCTGATAATCCTGGAAGTCAGTAATGCGGAAATCGCGCAGCAGCGCGGTCCCTTCAAAGCGCGTACCCTGGTTAAGCGTCACGACCTGAGAACCATCGCGCGTCTGGGTAAGGTGTCCGGAATCCGCTACCACCACCGAAGGACGGGCGTTACCTTTCGGGCGGATTTGCGCGAGGAACACATCGTTGAAGTTGCTGCCGTCAACGCTTTCGATAAACAGCACCGAACCGCCGTTAGTCGCCTGTTGGAACTGGCCCTGAGCGAGCGCCGCCATACCGGGGTTCGCTTTCGCCTCCGCCAGCACTTCGTCCTGATGTCTGGAGGACCACGGTCCAGCCCACATCACGTTGACCGCCGCAATAATACTGGTAAACAGCGCCAGCACCATCGCCGCTTTCACTAATACAGCCTTGCTCAGCCCGCAGGCGTGCATGACCGTAATTTCACTTTCGGTATACAGTTTGCCCAGCGTCATCAGCAGCCCGAGGAACAGGCTTAAGGGCAAGATAAGTTGCGCCATTTCTGGCACGCCCAGCCCCAGCAGCGAGAGCACCAGATTCGCCGGGATATCACCGTCAACCGCCGCACCAAGGATCCTGACCAGCTTTTGACAAAAGAAGATCAAAAGCAGGATGAATAGGATCGCAAGTTGGCTTTTGAGCGTTTCCCGAACCAGATATCTTATGATTATCACTTTAAATACGCCCGTAAAAACCCGTCTTTTGCCGGAATTTAGCTTGTTTCATGGCTTAAACGTCATTTATTCTCTTGAGTCGTCGAAATCGTCGCTAAGATCATTATACTCAACGGATCCACCTCTCAGAAATTGTTCTGACGTGCCAATGCCGTAATAACGTTAAGATTAACACGAAGTCACCGCAACAGCGGGTATGAGTTACGAAAGCTTGCAATTCTATCCGTAGCCACCGCCGTTGTCTTTAAGATTCAGGAGCGTAGTGCATGGAGTTCAGTGTAAAAAGCGGTAGCCCGGAGAAACAGCGGAGTGCGTGCATCGTCGTGGGTGTCTTTGAACCACGCCGCCTCTCTCCGATTGCAGAGCAGCTCGACAAGATCAGCGACGGGTACATCAGCGCACTGCTGCGTCGTGGTGAACTGGAAGGCAAACCGGGTCAAACCCTGTTGCTGCACCATGTTCCTAACGTTCTGTCTGAGCGAATTCTCCTCATTGGGTGTGGCAAAGAGCGCGAACTTGATGAGCGCCAGTACAAACAGGTCATTCAGAAAACCATCAATACGCTGAATGATACTGGCTCAATGGAAGCCGTCTGCTTCCTGACTGAGCTGCACGTCAAAGGGCGCAACAACTACTGGAAAGTGCGCCAGGCCGTTGAGACGGCACAGGAAACGCTATACAGCTTTGATCAACTGAAGACCAACAAAAGCGAGCCGCGTCGCCCGCTGCGTAAAATGGTCTTCAACGTACCGACCCGCCGCGAATTGACCAGCGGTGAGCGTGCTATCCAGCACGGTCTGGCGATCGCCGCCGGTATTAAAGCGGCAAAAGATCTCGGCAACATGCCGCCGAACATCTGTAACGCCGCCTACCTGGCCTCTCAGGCGCGCCAGCTGGCAGACAGCTACAGCAAAAATGTTGTGACCCGCGTGATCGGCGAACAGCAGATGAAAGAGCTGGGCATGCACTCTTATCTGGCCGTCGGTCACGGCTCGCAGAACGAGTCGCTGATGTCGGTCATCGAGTACAAAGGTAATCCGTCCGAAGACGCGCGTCCGATTGTGCTGGTCGGTAAAGGGTTAACCTTCGACTCCGGTGGTATCTCCATCAAACCTGCCGAAGGCATGGATGAGATGAAGTACGACATGTGCGGTGCGGCAGCGGTATACGGCGTGATGCGCATGGTGGCTGAGCTTCAGTTGCCAATCAACGTCGTCGGCGTGCTGGCGGGTTGCGAAAACATGCCGGGTGGTCGCGCGTATCGCCCAGGCGATGTGCTGACCACCATGTCCGGGCAGACCGTTGAAGTGCTCAACACCGACGCCGAAGGCCGTCTGGTGCTGTGCGACGTGTTAACTTACGTCGAGCGCTTTGAGCCAGAGGCGGTGATTGACGTTGCAACCCTGACCGGCGCGTGCGTAATTGCGCTGGGCCATCACATCACCGGCCTGATGTCGAACCACAATCCGCTGGCACATGAGCTGATCGGCGCGTCCGAGCAGGCTGGCGACCGCGCGTGGCGTTTGCCGCTGGGTGATGAATACCAGGAGCAGTTAGAGTCCAACTTTGCGGATATGGCGAACATCGGCGGACGTCCTGGCGGAGCCATTACCGCAGGCTGCTTCCTGTCACGCTTTACCCGTAAGTACAACTGGGCGCACCTGGACATCGCCGGTACCGCATGGCGTTCAGGGAAAGCCAAAGGCGCAACCGGTCGTCCGGTGGCGCTGTTGTCGCAGTTCCTGCTCAATCGCGCCGGTTTTAACGGCGAAGAGTAAGTTTGAGATTGCCCCGTAGGCCGGATAAGCGCAGCGCCATCCGGCCTACGGTGTGCATCATGGCAACGCATTTAAATCCACCACAAGAAGCCCCATATATGAAGAATGCGACGTTCTATCTTCTGGACAACGACACACAACAAGATGGCTTAAGCGCCGTTGAGCAACTGGTGTGTGAAATTGCCGCAGAACGTTGGCGGGCTGGCAAGCGCGTGCTGATCGCCTGTGAAAACGAAAAGCAGGCTCTTCGACTGGATGAAGCCCTGTGGGCAAGACCGGCAGAAAGCTTTGTTCCACATAATCTGGCGGGTGAAGGCCCCAGAGGCGGCGCGCCGGTAGAAATAGCCTGGCCGGAGAAACGCAACAGCAGCCCGCGCGACCTGCTGATCAGTTTGCGCGTTGGCTTTGCAGATTTTGCCACCGCTTTCACAGAAGTGATAGACTTCGTTCCTTACGAAGATTCTTTGAAACAATCGGCACGCGATCGCTACAAAGCTTACCGCGTGGCTGGTTTTAACCTGAATACGGCAACCTGGAAATAATGGAAAAGACATACAACCCACAAGATATCGAACAGCCGCTTTACGAGCACTGGGAAAAGCAGGGCTATTTCAAACCTAACGGCGATGAAAGCAAAGAGTCCTTCTGCATCATGATCCCGCCGCCGAACGTCACCGGCAGTTTGCATATGGGTCATGCTTTCCAGCAAACCATCATGGATACCATGATCCGCTACCAGCGCATGCAGGGTAAAAACACTCTGTGGCAGGCCGGTACCGATCACGCGGGTATCGCCACCCAGATGGTGGTTGAGCGTAAGATTGCCGCTGAAGAAGGTAAAACCCGTCACGACTACGGTCGCGAAGCGTTTATCGACAAAATCTGGCAGTGGAAAGCGGAATCCGGCGGCACCATTACCCGTCAGATGCGCCGTCTCGGCAACTCCGTTGACTGGGAGCGCGAGCGCTTCACCATGGACGAAGGCCTTTCCAATGCCGTGAAAGAAGTTTTCGTTCGCCTGTACAAAGAAGACCTGATTTACCGTGGCAAGCGCCTGGTGAACTGGGACCCGAAACTGCGCACCGCCATCTCTGACCTGGAAGTGGAAAACCGCGAGTCTAAAGGCTCCATGTGGCACATCCGCTATCCGCTGGCCGACGGCGCGAAAACCGCAGACGGTAAAGATTACCTGGTCGTCGCCACCACCCGTCCGGAAACTATTCTGGGCGATACCGGCGTGGCCGTGAACCCGGAAGATCCGCGTTATAAAGATCTGATCGGCAAGTTCGTTATTCTGCCGCTGGTTGACCGCCGTATTCCGATCGTGGGCGATGAACATGCCGATATGGAAAAAGGCACCGGCTGCGTGAAGATCACGCCTGCGCACGACTTTAACGACTACGAAGTCGGGAAACGTCACGGCCTGCCGATGATCAACATTCTAACCTTTGATGGCGACATCCGCGAAACCGCAGAAGTGTACGACACCAAAGGCGAAGAGTCTGACGTTTACTCCAACGCTATCCCGGCTGAATTCCAGAAGCTGGAACGCTTTGCCGCGCGTAAAGCGATCGTCGCAGCCGTTGACGCGCTGGGCCTGCTGGAAGAAATTAAACCACACGATCTGACCGTACCTTACGGTGACCGTGGCGGCGTAGTTATCGAACCGATGCTGACCGACCAGTGGTACGTCCGTGCCGACGTGCTGGCGAAACCGGCGGTAGAAGCGGTTGAGAACGGCGACATCCAGTTCGTACCGAAGCAGTACGAAAACATGTACTTCTCCTGGATGCGCGACATTCAGGACTGGTGCATCTCTCGTCAGCTGTGGTGGGGTCACCGTATCCCGGCATGGTATGACAACGACGGCAACGTCTACGTTGGCCGTACCGAAGACGAAGTGCGTCAGGAAAACAACCTCGGCGCCGACGTTCAGCTTCGTCAGGACGAAGACGTTCTCGATACCTGGTTCTCCTCCGCGCTGTGGACCTTCTCTACCCTCGGCTGGCCGGAAAACACCGACGCGCTGCGTCAGTTCCACCCAACCAGCGTGATGGTTTCCGGCTTCGACATCATCTTCTTCTGGATTGCCCGCATGATCATGATGACCATGCACTTCATCAAAGATGCAAACGGCAAGCCGCAGGTGCCGTTTAAGACCGTCTACATGACCGGTCTTATCCGCGACGACGAAGGCCAGAAGATGTCCAAATCCAAGGGTAACGTGATTGACCCGCTGGATATGGTCGACGGTATCTCGCTGGCGGACCTGCTGGAGAAGCGTACCGGCAACATGATGCAGCCGCAGCTGGCAGAGAAGATTGCCAAACGTACCGAGAAGCAGTTCCCGGACGGCATTGAGCCACACGGTACCGACGCCCTGCGTTTCACCCTGGCGGCGCTGGCCTCTACCGGTCGCGACATCAACTGGGATATGAAGCGTCTGGAAGGTTACCGTAACTTCTGTAACAAGCTGTGGAACGCCAGCCGCTTCGTGCTGATGAACACCGAAGGAAATGATTGCGGCTTCAACGGCGGCGAAATGACCCTGTCGCTGGCGGACCGCTGGATCCTCGCTGAATTCAACCAGACCGTTAAAGCGTACCGCGAAGCGCTGGATAACTTCCGCTTCGACATCGCCGCGGGCATCCTGTACGAGTTCACCTGGAACCAGTTCTGCGACTGGTATCTGGAACTGACCAAGCCGGTAATGACTGGTGGTTCTGAGTCTGAACTGCGCGGCACCCGCAATACGCTGGTTACCGTGCTGGAAGGTCTGCTGCGCCTGGCGCACCCGATTATTCCGTTCATCACCGAGACCATCTGGCAGCGCGTGAAAGTGATTTGCGGCAACACCGCAGATACCATCATGCTGCAGCCGTTCCCGGAATATAACGCTGCACAGGTTGATGAAGCCGCGCTGGCCGATACCGAATGGCTGAAACAGGCGATCGTTGCCGTACGTAACATCCGTGCGGAAATGAACATCGCACCGGGCAAACCGCTGGAGCTGTTGCTGCGCGGTTGCAGCAAAGATGCGGAGCGTCGTGTGAACGACAACCGCAGCTTCCTGCTGAACCTGGCACGTCTGGAAAGCATCACCGTGCTGCCAGCCGATGACAAAGGTCCGGTTTCGGTGACCAAAATCATCGACGGCGCCGAGCTGCTGATCCCGATGGCGGGCCTCATCAACAAAGAAGATGAACTGGCGCGTCTGGCGAAAGAAGTGACGAAAATCGAAGGTGAGATTGCCCGTATCGAAGGCAAGCTTTCCAACGAAGGGTTTGTCGCTCGCGCACCGGAAGCGGTCATCGCCAAAGAGCGTGAGAAGCTGGACGGTTACGCAGAAGCAAAAGCGAAGCTGATTGAGCAGCAGGCGGTCATCGCCGCGCTGTAATCATCGTGCCTGTACGTTTGCCGGATGGCGCTGCGCTTATCCGGCCTACAGCACCGTCAACGTAGGTCGGATAAGCGTAGCGCATCCGACACTACTGACGATTAAAAAGCCTCTGGCGTCCTCGCTCAGAGGCTTTTTATTGAATTATCCTCGCTTGCGCTTCCCCTCACCGCAGTGGTATTAACTGCATATGTCCCACGTTTATGTCATGAGTTCGCTATGAGTGTCATTACCCCTGTTTCTGCGACGCTACGCCGCATTACCGCCGACGATAACGCCGCTATCGCCCACGTCATCCGCGAGGTCTCTGCCGAACACGGCCTGACCGCCGATAAAGGTTACACGGTGGCCGATCCGAATCTGGATGAGCTGTTCCAGGTGTACAGCCAGCCGGGCGCGGCCTACTGGGTGGTTGAGCAAAACGGCGAAGTTGTGGGCGGCGGCGGCGTTGCGCCGTTAGGCTGTAGCGAACCGGATATCTGCGAGCTGCAAAAGATGTACTTTCTGTCGAGCGCACGCGGTCAGGGGCTGGCGAAAAAGCTGGCGCTAATGGCGCTGGATCACGCCCGCGAGCAGGGGTTTAAGCAGTGCTATCTGGAGACCACGGCGTTTCTGACCGAGGCTATCCGCCTGTATGAACATTTAGGCTTTGAGCATATCAGCGAAGCGCTTGGCTGTACCGGGCACGTGGATTGCGAAGTGCGGATGTTAAAGCCCCTCTGACTTCACGCCGAGGGGCCATGTCGGCCTTACTGCATCTCAGCTGAAAGCATCAGGCGAATTACGCCAGCCGCGCGAGCGGTTGGCAGCTTCAGCACCTGTGACCAGAGATCCTGTACTATCTCACAAGCAATCTTCTCTTTGCCGATCGCTTTCGTCGGATCGGCCATGATCTGAATATCATCCCCGTAGCGCTGTACCAGCCCAGGGCTTATTGCTTGCAGATCCTGCAACGCCAGCTGCTTCTCTTCTGCCGTGACCGTATGTTTTTTTGGGCCGTGTGAGGCATACATCATGCTCATATCACTCGCCATACGACGATCCATGATCTCACGCGGAACAAGACGCGCCGGGTTAATCCCACCTTTTACCGCCGGAAACAGAAAGCGGAAGCATTCGTCATCACCTATTTTGGCCACAGCAGCGATCTGCTCAAGGTTAATTTTCATATATTCAATGACGTTGGCATCTGGCGCCTGCTGCAATCTTGCCATTTGTAGCTGAAGAATTTGCGGCTGTATCGCGTCGATGACCTGCTGTTCACTGCTCCCTGCTTTCTTCATCTGCGCTGCCTGGCTGATAATTTTTTGTGTCAGCGCAGGTTCCTGCTCCTTAATGACCTGAAACGCCGGATTAGAGAGCATCGCCTTTTCAAACTGCTGCTCTTCAGTCAGACCATAATCCGGGCTTTCACGGGGGATCAGGTAGTGCACATCAAACAGATTCCACGCGATAATCGCCACCACAAAAATTACCGCGCCGGAAATCTTGCCCAGCCAGCCTTTTTTGCGAAACATGCCGACGACGATAGCAATCACCGCCCCGATATAACCTGCCAACAATACGTGTGCCCAGTTCATTAACCATCCTTTTGCCAAATCGTCTCGGTTATGGGGATATATTTCCCCTTCGCGTCTTTTGATTATCATGGCAGCAGCGAGTGATTTCCAGCCACCAGATTTTGCTAACAGAAACAGGAAGGATTAAACCGCGCGGCGATAGGCACCGCGCGTCTCAGAAGGGTGCTAAGCCGGAACGCCGCTGTGAAAACGGAATTCATCGTCGGGAGAGGTAATCAGCGCGGCTTCGACTTCGCCAAAGAACCGCACCCGGCTACTGATATCATCAGCCGAAACCTGCTGCGCCAGCACCAGATAGTCCTGATAGTGCCGCGCCTCGGATCGCAGTAGCGACAGGTAAAACGCCTGTAAATCCTCATCCAGGTACGGCGCCAGCGCGGCGAACCGTTCACAGGAACGCGCCTCAATGTAAGCCCCACAAATCAGTTTATCGATTAGCGTTAGTGGCTCGTGGGTGCGCACCTCTTTGAGCATCCCTTTGGCATAACGGCTGGCGGTAATTTTGACGTAGGGAATGTTGCGGCTCATCATCGCCTCACGCACCTGCCAGAAGTGGTGCAGCTCTTCTTTGATCAGCAAAACCATACTGTCGATAAGCTTGCGTCCCCACGGGTCGTCGGTTTGTGGCATCACGCTTTTGCTTATCTGTTTATTCAGCGCAATAAAATCCGGTTCATCCCCTTCTCTGAAAACATACGCCTCATAGGGTTTCAGCCAGTCCAGCAGCGCCTGCGATCCCTGTTTATCTGCGACATACTTACGCACCAGCAGCATGGCCGTTTGCGCCGCTTTCAGCTCACAGACGAGATGATCGGTCAGTAACAGTGGAAGATTCGCCGGATCTCGCGCTTTATCAAGCCAGGCCTGAGGCGTTTTACAGTGCAGGAAGTTGTGGATGGGGGAGAGTATTTGCAGGTAATCCATACGTAGTCCTTGGCCTACGGCAGCAAATGCCACCGTAGGTCAGCAGATGACTTAGTGACGCACGCCGTCATCATCTTCGTCGACGAGATCTTCATCGTCGCCGTCTTCACCTTCTTCGCCGTTCGGGTCTTCAAAATAGGTGCCCCAACCGTCGTATTCCACATCATATTTTTCAGCCAGGTTCATCAGTTGCTCAACCTGAGCGTCAATCAACTCGGCATTCAGAGCACATTCGCTCAGGATGTCACAGCAAATAACCGTGTCGCCTTCTTCCACTTCCAGCTCTTCCGGCTCGGTCACTTCATAACCCAGCTTGAAGGCTTCTACAGCCGCTTTTTCCAGGGTTTCAAAGTCATCTGCGGAAAGGTGATGCTCAATGGTGTACAGCGCGTCTGGATCGCTGCCATCTTCGAGTAGCTCTTCAATAATCAAGCGCGTTTCTTCACGCTGTTCTTCCAGTAGTTCCGGGTTTGCCATGGCTCGTTCCTCATAATGTCCTGCCGATACTCTTATTGTCACATACCGCTGACATTGCCTCCACCTTTCCAGGAAAGATTTGTTAAACAAGGTTGCAAATGAATAAACATCCATATAAATTGAATTTTAATTCAATAAATGGCCTAAGCCATGTGAGGGAACCATGTCTACGTTTTATCAGAAACATTTTTTGAAACTGCTTGATTTCACGTCTTCTGAACTCACGTCACTGCTCAAGCTCGCCGCACAGCTGAAGGCGGAGAAGAAAAACGGTACTGAGGTCGCTAAACTCACCGGTAAGAACATCGCGCTCATCTTCGAAAAAGACTCAACCCGTACCCGTTGCTCTTTCGAAGTTGCCGCATACGATCAGGGCGCGCGCGTAACGTATCTCGGATCGAGCGGCAGTCAGATTGGTCATAAAGAGTCGATCAAAGACACCGCCCGCGTGCTCGGTCGTATGTACGACGGTATTCAGTATCGGGGACACGGTCAGGAGATTGTCGAGACGCTGGCGGAATATGCCGGCGTTCCGGTATGGAACGGATTAACCAACGAGTTTCACCCTACCCAGCTGCTGGCCGACTTGCTCACAATGCAGGAACACCTGCCGGGGAAAGCGTTTAATGAGATGACGCTGGTCTACACCGGCGATGCCCGCAACAACATGGGCAATTCCATGCTGGAAGCCGCCGCGTTAACCGGGCTGGATCTGCGTCTGGTCGCGCCGCAGGCCTGCTGGCCGCAAGAAAGCCTGGTCGCGGAGTGCAAAGCGCAAGCGCTGAAAAACGGCGGCAATATTACGCTGACCGAAGATGTCGCCACGGGCGTGAAAGACGCGGACTTTATCTATACCGACGTCTGGGTATCAATGGGTGAAGCGAAAGAGAAGTGGGCCGAACGTATTGCGCTACTGCGTAAGTATCAGGTTAATAGCGCGATGATGGCGTTGAGCGGCAATCCGCAGGTGAAGTTCCTGCACTGCCTGCCCGCGTTTCATGACGATCAAACCACGCTTGGCAAACAAATGGCGCAGGAATATGGTCTGCACGGCGGTATGGAAGTGACCGATGAGGTCTTTGAATCACCCGCCAGCATCGTATTTGATCAGGCGGAAAACCGGATGCACACCATCAAAGCGGTGATGGTGGCGACATTAGTGAAGTGAGAGCATGGATGAAAAGAATGCCGGATGGCGATGCTAAGCATCTTATCCGGCCTACAACCGCGCTCCCGTAGGCCGGGCAAGGCGAAGCCGCCCCCGGCAAATACGCTTATTCCACCCGCATTTTCACTACGGCTTTGCGTACCATCGCTGGGGCACCGACCGCGCACAGCGGTTTATGCACTTCGCCCGGATAGAACACCACGAAATCACCTTCATTCAGCACGACCGTTTTCTCCTGTACCCCTTCCGCCACGAAGGCGATATCTTTGTCAGCCAGCCAGTCAGTTTCCGGCGCGCCTGCAGGCTGGGTGCTGAAAGTCATTCCTTCCTGGCCTTTGAGCAGGATCTGAATATCCAGATAGCGGGCGTGATATTCGGCGCGGCGCTGCGCAAACGGCTCCGTCATATCTTCAGCAATCAGATAAAACAGACGATCGCCGTCGATGTCGTGCTTACCTTTTTCCGTCGCATCCGTCACATGCGCTTTAATGTGTTCAATCGCCTGACGCAGCTCTTCCGGCAGCCAGGCATCCAGGTTGTGAATATTGCCGACAATCATCTCAAACCCCTTAATTAAAACATCGTTTCATTTTAGTTGTTATACGAAAAAACGCTCTGCCATACCACTGCTATTTACCGATATTTTGCGTCAACGCATGTTTATCGCTGATGATGTTAAATAATTGCTAACTCTCAGCAACAGGTTATGCATAAACTTTGCATAACTTTCGGCTACCCTTTTTCAACCCCATCAGTAACCTACTGTTATTGAAAGTTTTATTAGAAAAACCAGCTACCGGTCACAGTTCATCTCTCCTTCGTTATCCTTCTTCATCGTCATATTTATTTTGAAATAAACTTTACCGCGAAAATAATAAAATCATATATTCGCATAATAATTCACCACGCATAAAAAAGTACAAATAAATCAATATATTACTTATATTGCAACACTCTAAAAATGTACATAAAATTAACACCAATAAATAACAAGACATATTCCCGCGTAGTAATTCAATTATTCGCATTTTTATTTTATTAATTCTCCGAGCTATATCATAAATTAAACATCAAAAGTCAAATATCGACCTGACTGTGAAATAAATCACGTTTCCTCATCAAATAAGATCTAAATATAGATTCTGAAATCAGCTGAAAAATCATGACTGCGATAAATATTATTTGCAGGCATCTCCTCTTTATTTTTTAAAATAGTATTAAAGGAATAATGATGGAAAAGCATTATGTCGGGTCGGAAATCGGTCAATTACGTAGCGTGATGCTACACCGCCCTAACCTCAGCCTAAAAAGGCTGACGCCGTCAAATTGTCAGGAACTGCTTTTTGATGATGTTCTTTCGGTAGAACGTGCAGGAGAAGAGCATGACATATTCGCCAACACGTTGCGTGAACAGGGAATTGAGGTTCTGTTACTGACTGATTTATTGACACAAACCCTGGATATCCCTGATGCCAAAAACTGGCTGTTGGATACACAAATTTCTGATTATCGCCTTGGCCCCGCTTTCGCCACGGATATTCGCGCCTGGCTTGCAGATATGCAGCATCGGGAACTCGCCCGGCATTTAAGCGGTGGGCTAACCTACGGAGAAATTCCTGCCTCAATCAAAAATATGGTGGTCGATACTCACGATATTAATGATTTCATTATGAAGCCATTACCAAACCACTTATTTACCCGCGACACCTCATGCTGGATATATAACGGTGTGTCCATTAACCCAATGGCTAAAACCGCGCGACAAAGAGAAACCAATAACCTAAGGGCGATCTACCGTTGGCACCCCCAATTTGCCGATGGTGAATTTATTAAATATTTCGGCGATGAAAATATTAATTACGACCACGCCACATTAGAAGGTGGAGATGTGCTGGTCATTGGTCGCGGCGCGGTTCTCATCGGTATGTCGGAACGCACAACGCCGCAAGGAATCGAGTTCCTTGCCCAGTCGCTATTCAGCCATCGCCAGGCAGAACGCGTCATTGCGGTCGAACTGCCTAAACATCGCTCCTGCATGCATCTCGATACCGTAATGACCCACATCGATATCGATACCTTCTCCGTCTACCCGGAAGTCGTGCGTCCTGATGTGCAGTGCTGGACCCTGACACCAGACGGGCGCGGCGGCCTGAAAAGGACGCCGGAAAATACGCTGCTCCATGCTCTCGAGAAAGCGCTGGGCCTCGACCAAATTCGGCTGATCACCACCGGAGGTGACGCCTTCGAAGCCGAACGTGAACAGTGGAATGACGCCAACAACGTCCTGACGCTTCGCCCCGGTGTGGTCGTGGGCTACGAGCGCAACATCTGGACCAACGAGAAATACGACAAAGCCGGCATCACCGTTTTACCCATTCCTGGCGACGAACTTGGACGCGGACGCGGCGGCGCACGCTGCATGAGCTGCCCACTGGGGCGCGACGGTATTTAAGGAAAAGTCATGGAAAACAAACCTACCCTGGTTGTGGCTCTGGGCGGCAATGCATTACTTAAACGCGGCGAGCCGCTGGAAGCTGACATCCAACGCAAGAATATTGAGCTGGCAGCAAAAACTATCGCTCAACTCACGCAGCAATGGCGCGTGATCCTGGTACACGGCAATGGCCCCCAGGTTGGACTTTTGGCGTTGCAAAACAGCGCGTATGCCAGCGTCACCCCCTATCCGCTCGACATTCTCGGCGCGGAAAGTCAGGGAATGATTGGCTATATGCTGCAACAGGCGCTGAAAAACCAGCTTCCACAGCGTGAAATTAGTGTGCTGCTGACTCAGGTTGAAGTCGATGCTCACGATCCGGCTTTCAGCAATCCCACTAAATATATCGGGCCGATTTACGATGCCCCCCAGGCCAACGCATTGCAGGCGGAAAAAGGCTGGGTTTTCAAAGCTGATGGTCAAGCGTTCCGCCGCGTTGTGCCCTCTCCACAACCCAAACGTATCGTTGAAAGTGACGCTATTCGCACATTGATCGCCCGCGATCATTTGGTTATCTGCAACGGCGGCGGCGGTGTACCGGTGGTGGAAAAAGCCGATGGCTACCACGGTATTGAAGCGGTGATCGACAAAGATCTCTCCGCTGCCCTGCTCGCCAGCCAAATCAACGCCGATGCGCTGCTGATCTTGACTGACGCTGATGCCGTGTACCTCGACTGGGGCAAACCTACTCAGCGCCCGCTGACCCAGGTTACTCCGGAACTGCTCGGTGAAATGCAATTCGACGCCGGTTCAATGGGCCCCAAAGTTACCGCCTGCGCGGAATTTGTCTCTCGCTGTCACGGAATAGCAGGCATCGGCTCATTGGCCGACGGTTCGGCCATCCTCGCCGGAGACAAAGGCACGCTCATTCGGCTCGAAACCACCGACGCTAACGCTTAGGGCTTTTTTGCCGGACGGCGCCTGCGCCATATCCGGCCTACATAAGGACATTTTCATGACTGTTAACCTGAAGAATCGCAATTTTCTCAAACTGCTGGATTACACTCCGACGGAAATCCAGTACCTGATCGATCTGGCTATCGAGTTAAAAACGGCAAAAAAGGCCGGGCGCGAAAGACAGACGCTGGTGGGTAAAAATATCGCGCTGATCTTCGAAAAAACCTCAACCCGCACCCGCTGCGCCTTTGAAGTCGGCGCTTTCGATCAGGGCGCACAGGTGACCTATCTCGGCCCAAGCGGATCGCAGATCGGTCACAAAGAATCGATGAAAGATACCGCCCGCGTGCTAGGCCGCATGTACGACGGCATTGAGTACCGCGGATACGGTCAGGACATTGTCGAGGAACTGGGGCAATTTGCCGGGGTTCCGGTATGGAATGGACTGACCAATGAATTTCACCCTACGCAGATCCTCGCGGATCTGATGACCATGCTGGAACACGCGCCGGGCAAAACCTTACCTGAACTGAGCTTCGCCTACCTCGGTGACGCCCGCAATAACATGGGTAATTCGCTGATGGTAGGCGCGGCGAAAATGGGGATGGACATCCGCCTCGTCGCCCCTAAATCCTTCTGGCCGGATGAAAAACTGGTTGCCGAATGCCGTGAAATCGCCGGCGTGACGGGCGCGCGCATTACGCTCACAGAGGATGTCGAGGAAGGCGTATACGACGTCGATTTCCTCTACACCGATGTCTGGGTCTCTATGGGCGAACCCAAAGAAGCCTGGGCAGAACGCGTAAGTCTGATGACGCCCTATCAGATTAACCAACGGGTCATCAACGCAACCGGTAACCCCAATGTGAAATTTATGCACTGTCTGCCCGCCTTCCATAACGAGCACACAAAAGTTGGACGTGAAATTGAAATGGCCTACGGCCTGAAAGGGCTTGAAGTCACGGAAGAGGTTTTTGAATCAGCGCATTCAATCGTCTTCGACGAAGCAGAGAACCGGATGCATACCATTAAAGCGGTAATGGTAGCGACCCTCGGCGACTAACCCCAGCGGGCATATGTCGCCTGACGGCATATGCCCAAGCTATCCGGAGAACATCATGGGCAAATTCAAATTTCCCAGTGCATATACCATCCTGTTTATTCTCATTGCGCTCGTCGCGGTTATGACCTGGATAGTCCCGGCAGGGAAATACCAGATGGCGATGAATGCGACCCTGGGTAAAGAAGTGCCGGTTGCCGGGACTTATGCCCCCACAGAAGCGCACCCGCAAGGTTTTACCGCTGTACTGCTGGCCCCGATTGACGGTCTTTACAACCACGAAACCTATACCGCAGGCGCAATTGATGTGGCGTTGTTTGTCCTGATTATTGGTGGGTTTCTCGGCGTAGTAAATAAAACAGGTGCCATCGACGCAGGTATCGAGCGCGTGACGGTCAGGTTGAACGGTAAAGAGGAGTGGATGATCCCCATTCTGATGGGACTTTTCGCCGCCGGAGGTACGATTTACGGGATGGCGGAGGAATCACTCCCATTCTACACATTGCTGGTTCCGGTAATGATGGCCGCACGCTTTGATCCGTTGGTTGCCGCCGCCACCGTTCTGCTCGGCGCAGGCATTGGCACACTCGGCTCGACAATCAACCCTTTCGCAACGGTTATCGCGGCTAACGCCGCCGGGATCCCCTTCACCCAGGGAATGCTGATGCGCATTCTGCTGCTGGTCGTCGGGTATGTTATCTGCGTGGTGTGGGTCATGCGCTATGCACGGAAAGTTCGCAGCCATCCTGAACTCTCCATCGTGGCAGATAAAATGGAGGAAAACCGCGTCCATTTTCTCGGTAGTCGCGCCAATACCAATCTTGAATTCACAACAACGCGTAAATGGATCCTGCTGATTTTCGCCGCTGCCTTTGCGGTTATGATCTATGGGGTGGCGGTGCTCGGTTGGTGGATGGCAGAAATTTCCGGGGTTTTTCTGGCATCTGCGATTATCGTCGGCGTCATCGCCCGCATGAGTGAGGAGGAATTTACTGGCACATTCATTGACGGGGCACGTGACCTGCTTGGCGTCGCGCTAATTATCGGTATTGCACGCGGCATCGTAGTGGTGATGGATAACGGCATGATCACCCATACTATCCTGCACAGTGCGGAAAATGTCGTCTCCGGACTTTCCACCACCATTTTCATCAATGTGACCTACTGGCTGGAAGTTTTGCTCTCCTTCCTGGTCCCTTCCTCTTCGGGTTTGGCTGTCCTCACCATGCCCATTATGGCCCCGCTGGCCGACTTCGCGCATGTCCCCAGGGATCTGGTCGTCACCGCGTATCAATCCGCTTCCGGCATTGTGAATCTGATTACGCCCACCTCAGCAGTTGTGATGGGCGGGCTGGCCATCGCCCGCGTTCCTTACGTGCGATACCTGAAATGGGTCGCCCCGCTCCTGCTCATTTTGACGTTACTGAACATGGCCGTTCTGAGTATCGGCGCGATGTTGTAGCCCTTTTAGCCGTCGGATCCCGACGGCTTTTTTGAGCGCACTCTCGTTTTTCTGCACAACCGCCCGTTTGAGCCGTTATTGATACTGCAAATGTGGTGAATTTCGCCATCACATTGATACAAATGATAAATTTAGGGTGTATTTATGAAGGAATTCGATGATTACTCGACCAAAGAGCAGAAACAACTGGCGATTTGTCAGCGCCTGATTACTGAAAAAAGCTACCTGTCCCAGGAAGCGCTTCGCCGCGATCTCCAACAGCATGGTTTTACCGGAATTAGCCAGTCAACGGTATCCCGTCTGCTGAAACTGCTCGGGGCTATAAAAATAAGAAATACAAAAGGGCAAAAAATTTATTCTGTAAATCCGCAATCACGACCCGCTCCCGATGCTGCCCGATCGATTGCTGAAATGGTGGTCAGCGTGGAACATAATAGCGAGTTTATCCTCATTCACACGGCAGCAGGTTATGGCCGTGCCGTTGCCAGAATCCTCGATTACCACGCGTTACCAGAGATTCTGGGGGTCATCGCTGGCAGCAGTATTGTCTGGGTTGCGCCGCGAGTAGTGCAGCGAACGGGGCTGGTGCACAAACAGATTAACTATCTATTTAAAATGAATTAAAATTCATAAGAACCGTTTGCGGTGAATAAATTGTGCATTTTCCGCTTGATCCCATAACGGAGCTGAGTATAATCGCGGACAATTTGCCGGGAGGATGTATGGTTCAGTGTGTACGACATTTTGTCTTACCGCGTCTGAAAAAGGACGCTGGCCTGCCGTTTTTCTTTCCGTTGATCACCCATTCCGAGCCCCTCAATTGAGGGGCTTTTTTTTTGCCCAGGCGTCAGGAGATAAACATGGCTAACCCGCTCTATCAAAAACACATCATTTCCATAAACGACCTCAGCCGCGACGACCTCAGTCTGGTCCTCGCGACGGCGGCGAAATTAAAAGCTAACCCGCAGCCGGAGCTGTTAAAGCATAAGGTGATCGCCAGCTGCTTCTTTGAGGCGTCAACCCGTACCCGTTTATCCTTTGAAACCTCCATGCACCGCCTGGGCGCCAGCGTGGTGGGTTTTTCTGACAGCAGCAACACGTCGCTGGGCAAAAAAGGCGAAACCCTGGCCGATACCATTTCCGTCATCAGCACCTATGTCGACGCCATCGTCATGCGTCATCCGCAGGAAGGCGCCGCGCGTCTGGCAACGGAGTTCTCCGGCAACGTTCCGGTACTGAACGCTGGCGACGGCTCCAACCAGCATCCCACCCAAACGCTGCTGGACCTGTTTACCATTCAGGAAACTCAGGGTCGCCTGGACAATCTGCAAATCGCCATGGTGGGTGACCTGAAATATGGCCGTACCGTCCACTCCCTGACCCAGGCGCTGGCGAAGTTCGAAGGTAACCGCTTCTACTTCATCGCCCCGGACGCGCTGGCCATGCCGCAATACATTCTGGATATGCTGAACGAAAAAGGTATCGCCTGGAGCCTGCACGGCACTATCGAAGAGGTGATGGCGGAGGTCGATATCCTCTACATGACCCGCGTACAGAAAGAGCGTCTGGACCCGTCCGAATACGCCAACGTGAAAGCACAGTTTGTCCTGCGCGCCAGCGATTTGAACGGCGCCAGAGCGAACATGAAGGTGCTGCATCCACTGCCGCGCATCGATGAAATCACCACCGACGTCGATAAGACGCCGCACGCCTGGTATTTCCAGCAGGCTGGCAACGGCATCTTCGCCCGCCAGGCGTTACTGGCACTGGTACTGAATAGCGAACTGGCACTGTAAGGGAGAAAAAGAGATGACACACGATAACAAACTGCAGGTTGAAGCCATCAAACGTGGCACCGTGATTGACCATATTCCCGCGCAGGTTGGTTTTAAGCTGCTGACGCTGTTCAAACTGACGGAAACCGACCAACGCATCACCATCGGCCTGAACCTGCCGTCTGGCGAGATGGGCCGTAAAGATCTGATAAAGATTGAAAATACGTTCCTGACCGACGAGCAGGTAAACCAGCTCTCCCTGTATGCCCCGCAGGCAACGGTAAACCGCATTGACGATTATGATGTCGTGGGTAAATCACGCCCGAGCCTGCCTGATCGTATCGACAACGTGCTGGTTTGCCCGAACAGCAACTGCATCAGCCATGCTGAACCAGTATCTTCCAGTTTTGCAGTGAAAAAGCGCGCTGATGACATCGCACTCAAATGCAAATACTGTGAAAAAGAGTTTTCGCATTATGTGGTACTGGCCAACTAATTGGGGTTGGTTATGAAATGTGGCCTCTCTATAATGGCCGGGAACATTCTACTACCGCTGTAATTCAGGAGAAATCATGAGCAAGACTATCGCGACGGAAAATGCACCAGCAGCAATCGGCCCATACGTTCAGGGCGTTGACCTGGGTAGCATGGTAATCACTTCCGGTCAGATCCCGGTCGATCCGAAAACCGGTGCCGTAGCGGAAGACGTGTCCGCTCAGGCACGTCAGTCGCTGGAAAACGTAAAAGCTATCGTTGAAGCAGCAGGCCTGAAAGTGGGCGACATCGTAAAAACGACCGTTTTCGTTAAAGACCTGAACGATTTCGCAACCGTAAACGCGACCTACGAAGCATTCTTCACCGAGCACAACGCGACTTTCCCTGCGCGTTCTTGCGTAGAAGTTGCCCGTCTGCCGAAAGACGTGAAAATCGAGATTGAAGCGATCGCCGTTCGTCGCTAAGCCTCCTTGCGCCGGATGGCGGCTTCGCCTCGTCCGGCCAACGCACGGGTAGTTTACAGGCCCGGTAAGCGCGAGCGCCACCGGGCATTTATCACATCACACCAAACAGTTTCGGCAGAAACAGCGAAATCGCCGGAATGTACGTCACGAGCATCAGCACCAGGAATAGCACAAGGTAGAATGGCAACATCGCCTTTACCACCTGCTCTATTTTCTGCTTACTCACCGCACTGGCCACAAACAGCACCGACCCTACCGGCGGCGTAATCAGGCCGATCCCTAAGTTCACCAGCATGATCATGCCAAAATGGACCGGATCAATACCGAGCGCGTTGGTCACCGGCAGCAGAACCGGCGTCAAAATCAGAATCAGCGGCGCCATATCCATCAGCGTACCGATCAGCAGCAGCATGATGTTAATGCACATCAGAATGACGTATTTGTTGTCCGAGATGCTGGTGAAGGCTTCAGTGATACGCATCGGCAACTGCATATAGGTCATGACGGCACCGAACGCAGCGGCAAAGCCTATCAGGATCATGACGATCGTGACCGTTTTCACCGTGCGGAACATCAGCTTCGGCAGCTCAGACCATTTATAGTCACGATAGATAAACATGGTGACAAAGAAGGCCCACAGGCAGGCAATCGCCGCAGACTCCGTCGCGGTAAAGATACCTGACAGGATGCCGCCCATGATGATCACAACCGTCATCAATCCCCACAGCGTATCGACGAAAATCTTCAGCGCCTGGCGAAACGGTACGCGTTCCCCTTTTGGATAACCGCGTTTGTGCGCGAAAGCCACGCACATGACCATCAGGCTGAAGCTTAACAGCAGGCCCGGCAGGATCCCGGCGATGAACAGCGCGGCAATCGACACCGTCCCCCCCGTTGCCAGCGAGTAGATAACTGAGTTATGACTGGGCGGTGTGAGGATCGCCTGTACCGAGCCGCTGGCAGTGACCGCCGCGGCAAAGTCGCGCGGATAGCCTTTTTTATCCATCTCCGGGATCATTACCGAACCGATGGACGCGGTATCGGCCACGGACGATCCGGAAATGGCGCCAAAAAAGGTCGATGCCACAATGTTTACTAGCGACAGCCCACCGCGAATAAAGCCAACGAAAATATAGGCAAAGTTCACCAGTCGCCGCGCAATTCCTCCTTCGGCCATAATAGCCCCGGCCAGAATAAAGAATGGGATCGCCAGCAGCGAAAACTTATTCACCCCGCTGGTCAGTTGGATCATTACCGCTTCCAGCGGAATATCTATATACCAGGCCCCAATGATGGCGCTAATGCCAACCGCGTACGCTACCGGTACCCCAATCGCCAGCATAATGCCGAGCGTAAAGACGAGAATAAATGCATCCATCTGCTTTCCTTTCTGAAATGGGGGCGGTAACTAGCTGGTCGATCCCAGCATGACAACGGGACGTTGGTACTGCGGACCACGGAAAATCTTTTCTGCGATAAACAGCAGCGTTATGGCAGAGCCAATCGGCAACGGAAGATAGTTTTGCCCGGCGCTTAAAAGCGGGAATTCCGCCACGGGCTGGTCCCACAGTTCAAGACAGAGATTGGTTCCGTACCAGAGGATAAACAGGCTTATCGCCGCCAGCATAACGTCTGCGATTACCGAACAATAACGGCGGGAAGCATCACCCAAACGGTCAGTCACCATGCTCACCGCAATATGCGAGCCTGCGCGATAGCTTACCGCAGCGCCAATAAAGGTGAATGTCACCATACAAAGAATGGCGACGGGTTCTGGCCATGACAGGGCGTTATTCAGAACATAACGCGCGAATATGCCAATAGGGATAATGGCGACCATGACCAATAATGCGATACCGGCAATCCACATTGACACTCGATAAAGAAAATCCATTACCGATGAATAGCATTCACCCATAATCATCACCTCGAATTAATCAAAAGATTCAGGCGGAGGGTTGATATCCTCCACCTGATGAATTACTTCACATCCTGAATACGTTTGATCAAATCCTGGTGGTCTTTACCGTAATTATCCCGCACTGACTGCGTGGCTTTATAGAAATAGTCCGTATCAATATCGTGGAACTGAACGCCATTGGCTTTCATGGTCTCCAGCGATTTCGCATTATAATCCTGCCAAAGTTTGCGTTGCTCTACCTGGGCTTCTTTAGCGAGTTTAATAATGAGATCCTGGTCTTCTTTTTTCAACTTATCCCATTTAGCTTTCGAGAACAGAAAAAGCTCAGGAATAATAAAGTGTTTGCTCCAGGTATAGTTTTTCACGACCGGCAAATAGTTATGCGCAACAAACGTTGGCGGATTATTTTCCGTGCCATCAATAACGCCGGTCTGCATGCCGCTAAATACTTCACTGACGCCCATCACAACGGCGTTAGCGCCCATCGCTTTCAGGGTATCCAGCGCTATCGGACTTCCTTGAACGCGGATTTTCATACCGTGTAAATCTTCCGGTTTCACCACCGGATTTTTGGTGATTAGATTGCGCGTTCCGGCATCCATCCAGCCGAGGAACACCAGCCGCGATTTGGTGTTGGCCGTCAGACGGTCGCCAATCTCCTGACCGATCATGCCGTCGAGAACCTTATGCAGGTGGTCTTCATCGCGAAAAATATACGGCAGGGTAAAGACGTTAATTTCAGGGAGAATGGCGGCAACCGGCGTCATTGAAACGCGAATAATATCGATAGCGCCCAATTGCGCCTGTTCAATCATCTGTTTTTCATCACCTAACACGCCACCGGGAAATGTTTTAATCTCCAGACGACCGTCGGTCGCGGCGCTAAGTTTCTCCCCCATATGTTTGACGGCAACTACGTTCGGGTAATCAGCCGGATGCACATCTGCGGCGCGAAAGGTTTGTGCCAGCGTGGCATGACTCGCCAGTAATACAGACGCGCCAATACACAGACTTAACAGGTTTTTTGTCAGTTTCATTTGTCCTTCTCCAGAAGTTCATAATATCCATTAACAGGAATAGCTTGCAGAGCAAATGACTGCCGGAATTAAAAACGGGCAGCGAGAAACTTTCTTAACGACGTTACCTGCGCAGACTAACTGGTGTAACAATTTATTTCGATGACTGTGTTCACAAAAAATCGCAGATGCTTATAATTTTTAGCACGCTGTTTCATTTTTGCAACGCAGATCGTTTTATTGATAAAAAAGCAACGCAAAGAAGGGGATTTGATACTAATTGCCCGCGTTGGTATTTCAATAAAAATAAAACACCAATATTTCCGGAGAATATCTTTCGAATGAAAAAGAGAAATGCAGGATGGTATTAACACCATCCTGCAGAAGAGAAGTTGAGGATTACTGCCAGCCGTAGCGGCGGCTATAAAAACCTTTCACAAGCTGGGTTAATGTCATGTAACCCGCCAGAATCGCAACCAGCCACGGGAAGTAGCTCAGCGGCAGCGCCTGCAACTGCAGATAGCTGGCCAGCGGCGAGAACGGTAATGCAATGCCCACCACCATTACCACCAGCGTCATTAGCATCAACGGCCATGCGGCGCGGCTTTGGATGAACGGCACGCGACGGGTACGGATCATATGCACAATCAGCGTTTGTGACAGCAAGCCCACCACGAACCAGCCAGACTGGAACAATGTCTGATGCTCTGGCGTATTAGCATGGAACACGAACCACATCAGGCAAAATGTCAGAATGTCGAAGATCGAGCTGATCGGTCCAAAGAAGATCATAAAGCGGCCTAATTCAGCGGGATTCCAGCGCTGCGGCTTTTTGATCTGCTCTTCGTCGACATTATCAAACGGAATCGCCACCTGGGATACATCGTACAGCAGGTTCTGGATCAGTAAGTGCAGCGGCAACATCGGCAGGAACGGTAAGAAGGCGCTCGCCACCAGCACGCTAAACACGTTACCGAAGTTAGAACTGGCCGTCATTTTAATGTACTTCAGCATGTTAGAAAAAGTACGGCGTCCTTCGATCACCCCTTCTTCCAGCACCATCAGACTCTTTTCCAGCAGGATGATATCAGCAGCTTCACGCGCAATATCAACCGCGCCGTCAACGGAGATACCGATGTCCGCAGCGCGCAGCGCCGGGGCGTCGTTAATGCCATCGCCCATAAAGCCGACCACATGACCTTCGCGCTTGAGCAGCGTGACAATGCGCTCTTTATGCATCGGCGTCAGACGAGCAAACAGCGTGGTACGCTGGGCAAGTCGGGCCAGCTCATCGTCACTTAACCCCTCAATGCTGCTGCCGATAACCACATCGCCCGCATCCAGCCCCACTTCATGACACACTTTCGCCGCCACCAGCTCGCTATCGCCAGTGAGGATTTTCACCGTAATACCGCTGGCTTTCAGCGCTTTCAGCGCCGGCGCAGTGGTCTCTTTCGGCGGATCGAGGAACGCGATATAGCCTTCGAGGATCAGATCCGACTCATCAATACGCTGGTAATCACCTTCACGCGCGGGCAGGTACTTGGTGGCCACCGCCACTACGCGCAGCCCCTGACGATTCAGCGTATCGGTGACGCGTTTCACCCGACGCAGCATGCCCTCATCCAGGGGGACAATCTCGCCGTTGTGGCGCACCTGGGTGCAGACGCTGAGGATCTCCTGCAACGCGCCTTTACATACCAGTTGATGCACATCGGTTTCTTCTGCGACCACCACCGACATGCGGCGGCGTTCGAAATCAAACGGGATCTCATCGATTTTCTGCCAGCGGGTTGAGAGCTGGCGGGCTGATTCTTCGTCCACCCCCTCCAGCACCGCCGTATCCAGCAGATTCTTCAGCCCGGTCTGATAATGGCTGTTCAGCCACGCAGAATGCAGGACGTGTTCGCTGGGCTTTCCTGAGATATCCGTATGATTCTCCAGCACAATTTTATCCTGAGTCAGGGTACCGGTTTTATCAGTGCACAGGATATCCATTGCGCCAAAGTTTTGGATGGCGTCGAGGTGTTTGACGATGACCTTTTGTTTTGACAGCTTCACCGCCCCGCGCGCCAGCGTCGAGGTGACGATCATTGGCAGCATTTCCGGGGTCAGTCCCACTGCCACAGACAGGGCAAACAGCGCCGCTTCCCACCAGTCGCCTTTGGTATAGCCGTTGATGATGAGCACAATGGGCGCCATCACCAGCATAAAGCGGATCAGCAGCATGCTGACGCGGCTGATCCCTTTCTGGAATGCATTTTGCTCGCTTTCCTGCTCGCTGACGCGGCCCGCCAGTTGCCCAAACCAGGTATTAGCTCCGGTTGAAATCACGATGGCCTGTGCCGTGCCGCTCACCACGTTGGTGCCCATAAAGCACAGGGTATCGCATTCCAGCGGGTTGCTTTGCTGCGGGTCGCGGCTGGTTGCAACTTTCTCCACCGGCAGCGATTCACCGGTCAGCGAAGCCTGGGCCACGAACAGGTCACGCGCCTGCACCACGCGCAGATCGGCCGGGATCATATCTCCTGCCGCCAGCTTGATAATATCGCCGGGAACCAACTGGTCGATCGGCAGTTCAACCCAGCCATTCTCCCCTTTCTCGTTAATAACGCGCAGTACCGTGGCGGTGTTGCTGACCATCGCTTTCAGCGCATCTGCCGCTTTGGTGGAACGCGCCTCCTGCACAAAATTCAGCAGCGTAGAGATGACGACCATCAGCGCGATGACGCCAGCGGCAAACAGATCTTCGGTGGCATAGGAAATCGCACCGAGGATGGTCAGCAGAATGTTAAACGGGTTACGGTAGCAGACCCACAGATGCACCCACCATGGCGACGGCTTCTGCGCCGGCAACTGGTTCTCGCCATGTAATTCGCGAGCGTTTTCCACTTCCGCGGCGTTCAACCCTTCCGGGTGCGTGCCGAACGTTTTCCACAGCGCTTCTTCGTCCATCAGGGCCATTTTCAGGCAATGTTCGCTCAGCGATGGCGGGATCGGCGTGCTGGCAACGGTCTGGGCATTAGGCAACGGATCGCGATGCACCAGACGATGCGGTAAATGGCGGTTTAGTCGGGCAAACAACTGGCGAGTCATATTTTTGAACATAGGCAGTCCCTCTGCACCAGTATAAACAGGCGCAGTAAATCCTTCAGGCGTGGCAAGGCCTTGCCTGATGGCAATTATTAAATCACAACAGGGACGTCAGAACGTCACTGTCTTACTGTTCCGGTAAGACAGTGAAAGACAGGCTTACCGGAAAGGGTTGTTTCTCCGTCTCGGGAGAGGGGTGGGATCGGGATCCATATAGCCTCCGGTAAGTGAATGATTTGCGCTGCGGATTATACGCAGAAAACCATAAGGTTTGTGGCAATTATGGCGATATGATAAACCATGGAAACTAAACCAAACGTATACCAGACTTTGCCCATTGCACCGCGCTTGAGTAAAGTTATTCTCTATTTGGCATAACTTCACACGCAACACGGGAAAACAGGATGCAAAACCGGCTGACAATTAAAGACATCGCCCGCTTAAGCGGCGTGGGAAAATCGACCGTTTCCCGTGTGCTTAACAATGAAAGCGGCGTGAGCGAACGCACGCGCGAACGCGTTGAAGCGGTGATGAACCAGCACGGTTTTTCCCCTTCCCGCTCCGCACGCGCCATGCGCGGTCAAAGTGATAAGGTGGTGGCGATTATCGTCACGCGTCTGGACTCGCTTTCAGAAAATCTCGCGGTGCAAACCATGCTACCCGTCTTTTATGAGCAGGGCTACGACCCGATCATGATGGAAAGCCAGTTCTCGCCCGAGCTGGTTGAGGAGCACCTCGGCATGCTCAGACGCCGCAATATTGACGGCGTGGTGCTGTTTGGTTTTACCGGCATTACGGAATCCATGCTCGCCTCCTGGCAGGATTCGCTGGTGCTGCTGGCAAGAGATGCGAAAGGCTTTGCTTCGGTCTGCTATGACGATGAGGGCGCCATTCGCACCCTGATGCAGCGTTTATACGATCGCGAGCATCGCCAGATCAGCTTTCTTGGCGTTCCTCATAGCGACGTAACCACCGGTAAGCGCCGCCATGAAGCCTACCTGGCGTTCTGTAAGAAACACAAACTGCATCCCGTCGCCGCGCTGCCGGGTCTGGCCATGAAGCAGGGCTATGAGCAGGCCGCCAACGTCATCACCCCAGAAACCACCGCTTTAGTCTGCGCGACGGATACCCTCGCCCTTGGGGTCAGTAAATATTTGCAGGAGCAGCGAATAGAGAACCTGCAGCTGGCGAGCGTGGGCAGCACGCCGCTGATGAAATTCCTCCATCCGGAAATTATCACCGTCGATCCAGGATACGCTGAAGCCGGACGGCAAGCTGCCTCACAGCTGATCGAGCAGATCAACGGCCGTAGCGAACCACGACAAATCGTTATACCTTCCGCCCTCTCCTGATCGCTTTCTGAGCGTTAATTTGTGATCTTCGCTGCGTTTCGGGAACGTTCCCATTTTTAAAATTTCATCGACGATATACTCTGGCGCCAACAACGAGAGAGTTGCCGAATGACGACGCTACAGCGTCTTTTCCGGTCTACGGGGAACACACATCATCATGAGCAAAATAAAACAAGCAGACATCGACCGGCTAATTGAGCTGGTAGGCGGGCGCGACAATATCGCCACGGTGAGTCACTGCATTACTCGCCTGCGTTTTGTGCTGAATCAGCCTGCGAATGCCAGGCCGAAAGAGATCGAACAATTGCCGATGGTCAAAGGCTGCTTCACCAACGCCGGACAGTTTCAGGTGGTGATTGGCACCGAGGTGGGCGATTACTACCAGGCGCTGCTGGCGACAACCGGGCAGGCCAGCGCCGACAAAGAGCAGGCGAAAAAGGCCGCGAGACAGAATATGAAATGGCACGAACAGCTCATTTCTCATTTTGCGGAGATCTTCTTCCCGCTGCTGCCTGCGCTGATTAGCGGCGGCCTGATCTTAGGTTTCCGTAACGTGATCGGCGATCTGCCCATGAGCAACGGGCAGACGCTGGCGCAGATGCATCCTTCGCTGAAAACCCTTTATGACTTCCTGTGGCTGATTGGCGAAGCGATCTTCTTCTATCTGCCGGTCGGGATCTGCTGGTCGGCGGTGAAAAAAATGGGCGGTACGCCGATCCTCGGAATTGTACTGGGCGTGACCCTGGTTTCTCCGCAGTTAATGAACGCCTATCTGCTCGGCCAGCAGGTGCCTGAAGTGTGGAACTTCGGCCTGTTCAGCATTGAGAAAGTCGGCTATCAGGCGCAGGTTATTCCGGCACTGCTGGCCGGACTGGCGCTCGGATTTATTGAAACGCGCATGAAACGCATCGTGCCGGATTATCTGTATCTGGTGATCGTCCCGGTGTGCTCGCTGATCCTTGCGGTATTCCTTGCGCACGCCTTTATCGGTCCGTTTGGCCGCATGATCGGCGACGGTGTCGCGTTTGCGGTCCGGCATCTGTTGACCGGCAGCTTTGCCCCGATCGGCGCGGCGCTGTTCGGCTTCCTGTACGCACCGCTGGTGATCACCGGCGTGCATCAGACCACGCTGGCTATCGACATGCAGATGATTCAGAGCATGGGCGGTACGCCGGTATGGCCGCTGATCGCACTGTCGAATATCGCCCAGGCCTCTGCGGTGGTCGGGATCATTATCTCCAGTCGTAAACACAACGAACGTGAAATCTCCGTTCCTGCCGCAATCTCCGCTTATCTCGGGGTAACTGAACCGGCAATGTACGGGATCAACCTGAAATACCGCTTCCCGATGCTATGCGCGATGATCGGCTCCGGTCTCGCCGGACTGCTTTGCGGCCTGAACGGCGTGTTGGCGAACGGAATTGGCGTCGGCGGCTTGCCGGGCATCCTCTCCATTCAGCCGACCTACTGGCAGGTCTTTGGTATGGCGATGGTCATTGCGATTGTTATCCCAATGGTACTGACCTCATTCGTTTACCAGCGTAAATACCGTCTGGGCACATTACAAATTGTCTAACTTTTCTTCGGGGCGCAATTGCGCCCCAACGTATTTCCAGGAAACAACCATGAATATTCCCCACTGGTGGCAAAACGGCGTTATCTATCAGGTTTACCCCAAGAGTTTTCAGGACACCACCGGCAGCGGCACCGGCGATTTACGCGGCGTAACGCAGCGTCTCGACTATCTGCAAAAGCTGGGGGTCGATGCCATCTGGCTGACGCCGTTCTATATTTCACCGCAGGTTGATAACGGCTACGACGTCGCGGATTACATGTCTGTCGATCCGGCCTACGGTACGCTTGCAGACTTTGACGAACTGGTAGCGCAGGCAAAAGCGCGCGGTATCCGTATTATTCTCGATATGGTGTTTAACCACACCTCAACTCAGCACGCCTGGTTTCGTGAAGCGCTGGATAAAGACAGCCCGTATCGTCAGTTTTATCTCTGGCGCGACGGCACGCCAGACAGCCCGCCGAATAACTGGCGTTCCAAATTTGGCGGCAACGCCTGGGGTTGGCACGCCGAAAGCGAGCAGTACTATCTGCACCTCTTTGCTCCGGAGCAGGCCGACCTGAATTGGGAAAACCCGGCGGTCCGTGCCGAGCTTAAGAAAGTGTGCGAGTTCTGGGCCGATCGCGGCGTGGACGGGCTGCGTCTCGACGTGGTCAATCTTATCTCTAAAGATCAGGACTTCCCGAATGATCCTGACGGCGATGGACGGCGTTTTTATACCGATGGACCGCGCGCGCATGCGTTTTTACGCGAGATGAACCGCGACGTCTTCACACCCCGCAACCTGATGACGGTCGGGGAAATGTCGTCCACCACGCTGGAAAACTGCCAGCAGTATGCCGCACTCGATGGCAGCGAACTGTCGATGACCTTTAACTTCCACCACCTGAAAGTGGATTACCCTAACGGCGAAAAGTGGTCGTTAGCAAAACCCGACTATGTGGCGCTCAAAACCCTGTTCCGCCACTGGCAGCAGGGCATGCACAATCAGGCCTGGAATGCGCTGTTCTGGTGTAACCACGATCAGCCGCGCATCGTGTCGCGTTTTGGCGATGAAGGGAAATACCGCGTTCCGGCCGCCAAAATGCTGGCGATGGTGCTGCATGGCATGCAGGGCACCCCCTACATCTACCAGGGGGAAGAGATTGGCATGACCAACCCGCATTTCCGCCAGATTACCGATTATCGCGATGTGGAAAGCCATAACATGTTTGCCGCCCTGAACGGCCAGGGACGCGATGCGCAAGAGCTGCTGGCGATCCTCGCCAGCAAATCCCGCGATAACAGCCGCACGCCGATGCAATGGGATGCCAGCAAACACGCGGGCTTCACCGCGGGTCAGCCGTGGATCGATCTGTGTGACAACGCGGCGGATATCAACGTAGCGGCAGCGCTGAGTGATACCGACTCGGTGTTCTATACCTATCAGAAGCTGATCGCCTTACGCAAAGCGGAGCCGGTTATCACCTGGGGCGACTACCAGGATCTGCTGCCGGACAGCCCGCATCTGTGGTGCTATCAACGAGAGTGGCAAGGGCAACGGCTGCTGGTGATTGCTAATTTGAGCGATACCGTCCAGAACTGGCAGCCGACCCAAACCGACGGAAACTGGCAGGTGCTAATGCACAACTATGCCGAAGTCGCCAGCCAACCTGCAGACATGACGCTACGTCCTTTTGAAGCCGTCTGGTGGGTGCAAAAATAGCTTGCAATTATGTTCTGGCCCGGTACGCATAGCGCTGCCGGGCTTTGTTACATACGCTTAGCTTACCCTTCTGTTTTTGCTGAATAAATAATCAGAATTTTCTACCTACAATTTACAATCGGCTGTACTGCCCGTCATCTGTACGCTCCGATTTTTACTTTGCGCTACATCAAAAAAATCGTAAACATCCTTGATGCAAATCACTACATATAGAACTTAAAATGCACGCCGACCCAATATGTTGTATTAATCGACTACAATTGCTACAACTACAGTGCACCGCTTGACGGTGGAATTGTGGATAAAGTGGGTCAGGATTGCGGGAAGTCATTGGCAATAGAGATGAATAAAGCCATGGCCGCTTCCCCAACCGCTGTGGATAACCTGTTCTTATAAATATGGAGTGATCATGACACCGCATGTGATGAAACGAGATGGCTGTAAAGTGCCGTTTAAATCAGAGCGCATCAAAGAAGCCATTCTGCGTGCAGCTAAAGCAGCGGGAGTCGATGACGCAGATTACTGTGCCACCGTCGCAGAAGTCGTTAGTAGCCAGATGAATGAGCGCAGCAAGGTCGATATCAACGAGATCCAGACAGCGGTAGAAAACCAGCTGATGTCTGGCCCGTATAAACAACTCGCCCGTGCGTACATCGAATATCGCCACGACCGTGATATACAGCGTGAAAAACGTGGCCGTCTGAACCAGGAAATTCGTGGTCTGGTTGAGCAAACCAACTCTGCTCTGCTGAATGAAAACGCCAACAAAGACAGCAAAGTGATCCCGACCCAGCGCGACCTGCTGGCCGGTATCGTTGCCAAACACTACGCACGTCAGCACCTGCTGCCGCGTGATGTCGTCCAGGCGCACGAACGTGGTGATATTCACTATCACGACCTCGACTACTCTCCGTTCTTCCCAATGTTTAACTGCATGCTGATCGACCTGAAAGGCATGCTGACGCAGGGCTTTAAGATGGGTAACGCGGAGATTGAACCGCCAAAATCCATCTCTACCGCGACCGCCGTCACCGCGCAAATCATCGCGCAGGTTGCCAGCCATATTTATGGCGGCACCACCATTAACCGTATTGACGAAGTTCTCGCACCGTTCGTGACCGAGAGCTTTAACAAGCATCGCAAAACCGCTGAAGAGTGGCAGATCCCGGACGCCGACGGCTATGCGCATTCCCGTACCGAGAAAGAGTGCTACGACGCCTTCCAGTCGCTCGAGTATGAAGTGAATACCCTGCATACCGCCAACGGTCAGACGCCGTTTGTTACCTTCGGTTTTGGTCTGGGAACCAGTTGGGAATCGCGTTTGATCCAGCAGTCCATTCTGCGTAACCGCATTGCTGGCCTGGGTAAAAACCGTAAAACTGCGGTCTTCCCGAAACTGGTGTTCGCGATTCGTGACGGCCTGAACCACAAGTTTGGCGATCCGAACTACGACATCAAACAGCTGGCGCTGGAGTGCGCGAGCAAGCGTATGTATCCAGACATCCTGAACTACGATCAGGTAGTCAAAGTCACCGGTTCGTTCAAAACGCCAATGGGCTGTCGCAGCTTCCTCGGCGTGTGGGAAAACGAGAACGGCGAACAGGTTCACGATGGCCGTAACAACCTCGGCGTTATCAGCCTCAACCTGCCGCGTATCGCGCTGGAAGCCCATGGCGATGAAGCCACCTTCTGGAAACTGCTCGACGATCGTCTGGTGCTGGCGCGTAAAGCGCTGATGACCCGTATTGCGCGTCTGGAAGGCGTGAAAGCTCGCGTTGCGCCGATTCTGTATATGGAAGGTGCCTGCGGCGTGCGTCTGAAAGCGGACGATGACGTGTCAGAAATCTTTAAAAACGGTCGCGCGTCCATCTCTCTGGGCTACATCGGCATTCACGAGACCATCAACGCGCTGTTTGGCGACAAGCACCTGTACGACAGTGAGCAGCTTCGCGCCAAAGGTATCGCCATTGTGGAACGCCTGCGTCAGGCGGTCGATCAGTGGAAAGACGAGACCGGTTACGGCTTTAGCCTGTACAGCACGCCAAGTGAAAACCTGTGCGATCGTTTCTGCCGTCTGGATACCGCCGAGTTTGGCGTAGTGCCGGGTGTCACCGACAAAGGTTACTACACCAACAGCTTCCACCTCGACGTGGAGAAGAAGGTAAACCCGTACGACAAGATCGATTTCGAAGCGCCGTACCCGCCGCTGGCAAGCGGAGGCTTCATTTGCTACGGCGAATACCCAAATATTCAGCACAACCTGAAAGCGCTGGAAGACGTCTGGGATTACAGCTATCAGCACGTGCCGTATTACGGGACCAACACGCCAATCGATGAATGCTACGAGTGCGGCTTTACCGGCGAGTTCGAATGCACCAGCAAAGGCTTCACCTGCCCGAAATGTGGTAACCACGACGCGGCCCGCGTGTCGGTCACCCGCCGCGTATGCGGTTATTTAGGCAGCCCGGACGCGCGTCCGTTTAACGCTGGTAAGCAGGAAGAAGTGAAGCGCCGCGTTAAGCATTTAGGCAATGGGCAGATAGGTTAATTTCCGTTTGCAAAGGCCGTAGGCCTGATAAGACGCAATAGCGTCGCCATCAGGCATCACAATGTTGCCGGATGCGGTGCAAGCACCTTATCCGGCCTACATGCTTTCTGGACATCCTCTATGCAATACCACCAATATTACCCCGTCGATATCGTCAATGGCCCCGGAACCCGCTGCACCCTGTTTGTCTCCGGGTGCGTGCACGAATGCCCCGGTTGCTATAACAAAAGCACCTGGCGGCTCAATTCCGGCGAACCGTTTACCAAAGAGATGGAAGATAAGATCATTGCCGATCTGAACGACACGCGCATTCACCGTCAGGGGATTTCGCTGTCCGGCGGCGATCCGCTACATCCGCAAAACGTGCCGGATATTCTGCAACTGGTACAGCGTATTCGCGCTGAGTGTCCGGGAAAAGATATCTGGGTGTGGACCGGCTACAAGCTTGAGGAACTCAACGCTGCGCAAATGCAGGTGGTGGATCTCATCAACGTGCTGGTCGACGGCAAATTTGTGCAGGATCTGAAAGACCCGGCGCTGATCTGGCGCGGCAGCAGCAACCAGGTGGTACATCATTTGCGTTAACACGCGATCTGGAGAGGCTTTTTCACAGCCTCTCCGTCCATTTGCTCATTCGCGACTGCGCTTTACCTGTGGCATCAATGGCGCGCCCATCCGGCAACCAGCGTTGCGCCTCACCTTTCATTATCCCCTTTTCATAAGATAAACGCTGGGCAAGCGTCCCGTCCGGGTAAAACTGTTCGCTGAGAGAGTGGCGCAGCCCTTGCTGCCACTGTTCACGTAGCTGTACCTGCCCGGAAGGATAAAAGCTGTGGCATTCGCCGTGCAGTTGACCGTTAAGCCACTGCTCTTCTCGCAGCAATCCTCCGTCTTCAGTGAAGTAGCGGGCAATACCGTCCGGCTTGCCCTCACGATACGCCTGCTGCATGGCAAGCTGGCCGTTAGGATGCCAGCGCTCCATCATCCCGTTCAGCATCCCCTGCTGGTAACGCAGAACCGCCAGCAGGCGTCCGTTTTCTTCAATTCGCGTTTCACCGTTAAGCTGGTCGTTTGCGAAATTTGCCCGCAGCAGGGTGCTATCCTGCCGATACTCCAGCGTATCGCTCATCAGTTAATCTTCACCATCCCGCCCTTAATCATCAGCATCCCGCCGCCATCCACGGTCTGAGTGGCGCTAGCTTTGCTGGTGAGCGTGGCTTTCGCTTCGTGGCTGATGGTTGCGGCTTTTTGCGTCAGCGAGGCTTTCGCTTCACTGGCGATGTTGGTGGCATCCAGCTTCATACTGCCCGATGCGCTGGCGTTAAGACCCGCCCCGCTCTTGATGTCCAACGTTTTGCCGCTCTCCAGGGTTAGCGTACCGCTGACCTTAATCGTCAGGTTGCCGTCGACGTTCAGCGTGTAGTTGCCCTTTACCTTATGCGTCTGGTTGCCGTCGATGGCGTGTTCCTGATCGCCCTTCACCGTGACGCTGCGCTTCTCTTTTACCTCCAGTGTGTCGCTGCCTTTTTCGATTTTCACCGTGCGATTGCCTTTTTTCAGGGTGACCGCTTCGTTGCCCTCTTCAACGGTGCGCGTGCGATCGTTTTTGACGCTCTGAATGTCGTCATGGCTGATAGTCGTTTTGCTGTCGTTGAGCACGGTGAGCTGGAAGTCTTTCTGCGCCTGCATCGCCAGGAGTTCGGCGTCTTTTTTGTCGTCGAAGCGCAGTTCGTTAAAACCTTTTTCGCTGTGGGTTTTTATCCCGGACTGGGTTTGATTCGCCGGAAGCGCGTACGGCAACGCATTCGCGCCGTTATACACACAGCCGGTAATGAGCGGTTTATCCGGGTCGCCGTCGATAAAGCTCACCACCACTTCCTGACCGATGCGCGGGATAAACTGCGCGCCAAAACCGTTGCCGCTCCAGGCGGTGGCGACCCGCAGCCAGCAGGAGCTGGTTTCGTCGTTTTTACCCTCTCTGTCCCACGGGAACTGCACCTTCACCCGACCAAGCTTATCGGTCCAGATCTCTTCTCCCGACTTGCCAACCACCGTCGCCGTCTGGGTATGCATAAACGGTACTGGCGTGCTGCTCTGCGGGCGGTATAGCGTGGCTTTTGGAATGGCGGTAAAGCGGTTGCGATAATGTTCACCGTCGTACTCGTGGCTGACGGCGGTGATTAGCCAGTCGATGTTTAGCGCCTTGTCGTCGTGCTCGGTTAAGGTGAACCAGTGCCCGGCCATCAGCGCCGCGCAGTCGCTTTCGCCGACCAGCTGTTTCGCCTGCGCCTTCAGGGCATTAACCTTCCACGCCGCCAGCGCGTCGCCTTCGGCTTTAACGCTAAAACGCCCCGGATGCTGATACTGCATCTCGCCCTTCTTCTCCCCGGCCTGCGCAAACAGCGCGGCTTTTGGCTGCTCGTAGTTATAGTCGCTGCTCTGGAAGCCCTGCGCTGTGGCCTGCAAACTTAGCTGCGCCGAACGAATCATTCCGGTTTCCCGCGCGCCGCTCTGTGCCGCCTGATACTTGACCTTTTTATCACCAGTAATCGGCGGGAAGGCGCTGTTATCATCCGCCAGCACCAGCGTGTGCTTGCCTGCTGCGTGGGTGAAGAACCAGAAAATCCCCTCCTGCTCCAGCAGCCGCGAGACAAAATTAAAATCGCTTTCATTGTATTGCAGGCAGTATTCACGCTTCGCCGGTTTGCTTTTCAGTTGAAATTTGTAGTCGGTAAACCCGGCGTCTTTAAACACCTTTTCGACGATCTCCTGCACACTGAGGTTCTGAAACACGCGGTTATTGCTGGCGAGCGTCAGCCACCACAGCCACGGACGCAGCACAAACTGGTAGCGATCGGCGTTGCTGGTCGCCGGAAGCTGGTGCGCTTCGGCAATCAGCCCGTCGTAGTCGGCGTTGTTGATGGTGGCGGTCAGATGGGTCGCCAGCGCGGCATCGAGCGTTAACGGCGCAGAGGTGGTTGCGGCGATGGTCGCGGTGGTCAGGGCGTTAAGTTGGGAATCAGTGTGCGCGGTGGCGGCGGTAAGACCGGTCAGGGCTGGGGCGGTGAGTTTGATGATGGTGATATCGGGCATGGGAAATTCCTTTTATATTTGTAGAGTACGTAATGCCCGGTGGCGCTACGCTTACGCGGGCCTACTGAATATGCAGCCTTTGTAGGCCGGATAAGGCAAAGCCGCCATCCGGCAGTTCTGCATTCAATTTGAAAATAACAACACATCAATTGATTAGGGAACAATTTCATGTTGTTCTGATAGTTCTGTATCTGCATGAATATGGAATCGCATTCTCTGATTTGTATTAATTGCGCCAATCCACATATGCCTAATCATATTTTCAGATGCATATTTTCTTTTTGCATGCCGTAAAATTCTTATGAATGTAAACTGATCATCTTGTTCATACGAATATATGTATCGAGATGTATTATATGTTCTTGTTACTTGTCTTGAAGGGTGAACAAAGCTACAAGATATTTCTATGCATCTTCCATTATGTGGCATATTAATTCCTCAATAATTATCCCATCACTTCCCCAACCACCAGATTCTCAACATCCCTGGCCCCCACTCCTTTACATTTCTCCATTACCCTTTCTACCAATCCATACTCCATATTTAATTTCTCTCCCGTCGCCACGAAATATCGCTGCGCTAATTTCTCCAGTTTCGCCAGCACAATCCCCTTCAATATCTCCTCATCCAGTGCGCGATAGGCCACCGTGGTCATCCTTGCCAAAAACGCCGGGCGGAAATGGGTTAATAGTTCCTCGCGCAGCGCCTCGTTAAACCGCTCGCTGTTTAATTCAGCCGCAGACGTGTCGAGAATTAATTCCGCGCCGACGTTGCTGGTCGCCAGCATTACCGTATTTTTGAAATCGACGATTAGTCCGGTGCCGTCTTCCATTACGCCTTTGTCGAAGACGTTATAGAACGCCTCCAGCACGTCCGGGTGCGCCTTTTCGATTTCGTCGAGCAGCACCACCGAATAGGGGCGACGGCGCACCGCTTCGGTTAACGCCCCACCGCTGCCGTAGCCCACGTAGCCCGGCGGCGCGCCTTTCAACTGGCTGACGGTGTGCGCTTCCTGGTATTCAGACAGGTTGATGGTTATCAGATTGCGTTCACCGCCGTACAGGGCGTCGGCCAGCGCATAGGCGGTTTCGGTTTTGCCGACGCCGGTTGGCCCTACCAGCAGGAACACGCCGACCGGCTTTTGCGGATCGGTCAGGCCGCTGCGATAGGCGCGCAGACGTTGGGCGATGGTCTCCAGCGCTGCCTGTTGACCCATTACCCGAGCACTCATCCGTTCAACCAGCGTACGCAGAGCGTGGGCTTCGTCGGTGAGCATCTGCCCAAGTGGAATGCCCGTCCAGCCGCCGATCACCGCCGCCACCGTGGCGGGATCGACACAATCCGGCACTAGCGGCACCTCGTCGCGCAGTTGGGTAGCGGCGGTTTCCAGTTTTCCAATCAGCGCCGCACACTCCACCAGCTCTTGCTCCAGTTCCTCGTCATCGTCCAGCCGCGCACTGAGATCCAGCATCCGCTGGCGCGTCGCCAGTAGTTCGCCGACCCGCTGACGCTCATCCTGCCAGCGCCCTTCCACTTCTCTCGCCTGCAAGCGTAACTTCTCCGCCAGCGCCTCCAGTTCACACAGTCGGTCGTGATGATCGACGCCCACCAGCAACTCGCGGTTGAGGCGTTCACTCTCTTCTTCGATGGCCGCCTGCTGCTGACGGATCTCCTCAAGCTGGGGCGGCACATCATGCTGCGCCAGCGCCACTCTTGCGCAGGCGGTGTCGAGCACGCTGATGGCTTTGTCCGGCAGTTGGCGCCCGGAGATGTAGCGCTGCGACAGACGCACCGCCTCGCGGATGGCGGTATCGAGGATCTGCACGCCGTGGTGTGCCTCGAGCTTGTCGGCCACCGCCCGCAGCATCACCACCGCGCTGTTCTCGTCCGGTTCCTCGATCTGGATACGCTGAAAACGCCGGTCCAGCGCCGGATCCTTTTCGAAATATTTTTTGTACTCCTGCCAGGTGGTCGCGGCGATGGTGCGCAGTTCCCCACGCGCCAGCGCCGGTTTCAGCAGGTTGGCGGCGTCGCTGCCGCCCTCGGCTCCGCCCGCGCCAATCAGCGTGTGGGCTTCGTCGATAAATAAAATGATCGGTTGCGGGGATTTTTTTACCGCGTCGATCACCCCTTTCAGCCGCTGTTCAAATTCACCTTTCACGCCCGCGCCCGCCTGCAACAGGCCGAGATCCAGCGACAGCAGAGCGACATCGCGCAGCGGCGGCGGCACGCTGCCTTCGGCAATGCGTCGCGCCAACCCTTCAGCGACGGCGGTTTTGCCCACCCCCGGCGCGCCAACCAGAATCGGGTTGTTTTGCCTGCGCCGCAGCAGGATGTCGATACACTGGCGGATCTCCGCGTCGCGCCCGATGATCGGATCGATCAGCCCTTCCCGCGCATCACGGGTCAGATCGTGGGTGTATTGATCCAGCACGCCGCTTTCACGCTCCGGGTTTTCTCCCGTATGCGTATCGCTTAATTCTTCAACGGAGCCACGACACCAGCTCTGCCACTGGCTTTCCATCACCCCCGCCGGAAGCTGCAACAGCAGCGGCATTCCCTGCGCTAGCTGGGCGCGCAGACGTTCTCGGGTGAGTAAGGCTTGCAGCAACAACGCTGAACGGACCTTCAACAAACGCTGGAAAGCCGCCAACAAAACCGCACCTTCCAGCAATTCCACCAGTTGCACGGAAAATACCGGCATCCGCGTGCAGCCCGATTTAAACTGCGCCTGGGCGCTATGGATCTCTTCGCGCAGCGTGTCGACGGAAATCGCCGCGCCGCTCAGGCAATACGCGAGATCACAGTGTTCATCATCGAGTAATGCCAGCAGCAGATGCTCCGGCTCAACAAACCAGTGTCCCTGCGCCCGGCTGCGTTCGGCGGCCTGCTCCAGCGCACGAAAGCAAACCGGATTCAGTCGTTGTACCAGCGCTTTTAAGTCCATGCGTTGTTCTCCTCAAGTTGCTGTTGGCAGTGAAACACGGCGGGTTTACGCCCTGCCAGTTGAGCGGTATAGCCCAAACGCGGCGGCGTATCGCGGCTCAGGCAGTGGTCAAGATTTAGCGTCCCGCGCATCATCAGTTGCAGCGTTATCCCTGGGCCAAACCAGATTTGCCCCAGTTTGCTGAGCTGAAGAAAGGCTTGCCCATCGGATAAAAACGCCCGCCACCGGGTGGGGCTTTCAGCATGCAGGTGCACCCGCAGCGCCGCATGCTGATTCCAGATCCGTCGCCCGGCGACGCTGTTGCGCCCCAGCCGACATCCCGTCCGGCTTATGGATGCCTGCGGCAAAGGCTGCCAGCGGCCGACAAACTCTTCGACATGCACGGTGACGTTCAGTACGGCCTCGACCAGCGCCACAAATCCAGCCACAGAACGCCTGCGATTCGTCAGGCTGCCGCATTGCATCAGCAGGCTCTGCACCTGTGCAGACTCATGCTTTTCCATGGCATCAAGCCTGAAACCACACAGTGCCCGCATCACCGACTGCCCCGGCGCGTTATCCTGGCGCGCGTAGGGCGTAGCCAGCCGATACAGGCTCAGGCTTCGGGAGTGATGCTGAATAAAACGCTGTTGAAACATAAAGATAAAATCCTGCGGTGCGCTGTTTTTATCCTGCGTCGCCTGCTGCAGCCATTCCAGCCAGCCGTAGGGCAGTACGCCATCCGCACCTCCCGGCCCGAGGCTACGCACCTGGAGAACGTCGTTGTTCAGCGCGCCAAGTTCCGCAGGCGCAAACGCCAGCCCCAGCTCACCCCACAGCTCGGGCGTGTCACCGCTCGCCTGTAAAATCCTGAGGCACTGCTCCAGCGAAAAGCGCCACGGCTCGCCCTTAAGTTGCGCCATTACGCTATCAGCGCGGTCTGTTCGACGTCTGTCCATAGCGACAGCTCCTCCCCTTCATCCAGCAATACCGTACGTACAAAGCAGTTAGCGGTCGCGTTACGCGCCAGAAAACGGGCGACAATCCCCGCAAACAACAGCCGACTGTTGCCCGTAAATGCCTGTGGGTCGAGGGTCAGCGTCAGCCGAATACCGTTATGCCAGCCGCGCCAGGCATCGCCTCCGCGGTGCTCGCTAACCCGCTGGCAACACATCTCGCGGATGCCATTTATCTGTTGCCAGACGGCGGGTGACGCAGAGGAAGGGGCATACAGCGCCAGCAGCTCTTTGAGCGAGTCCAGAGCCCTCTCTCCCTCGGTCAATGAAAGGTGATTGAGCGCCAGCGAAGAAAGCAGTTTCCAACGCGCATCTCGCTGCAAGGCGGACGCAGAAGGCGTGGTCGGCGTTCCCAATAAATGCACCTGCGCGACCGGACCAGGGACTTCAAAGGTCAGAGGCGTTCCCGCACAAAGCTGTGCAGCCTTCTCACCGTTACTGCACCAGAGCGTCGCCGTCAGGCTTGTCTCTTCGTCCGGAGCAAACGGGTCGAAGCGGCTGTCCACCAGGGTTAACCACAGCGCATTGCCCTGCTGGGGGTTGCGCCGCGCATGCCAGAACCAGCGGGACTCGCTATGCCCGCGGGCCGAGTAATATGCAGGCACGCACCAGGCCTCCTCACGGCGGCTCATCCACAGCGTCTGTACACGGTAGATCTGTACATGGTGATCGTGATGATCGGCCACCAGCCGATGCTCGCTGCGGGTATGCCCGGCGCTCAGTGGCTCAGAGGTCCGGGTGAAAAGGTTAACGATTGGCACACAGCCCAGACGAATATCACCCGAGTGAATATGCTGTGACCCCGGCGGAGCGCGATCGAAAGGAATGCACAAGGTCATGCCATCGCCATCCTTCGTCGGCGGCAGCGGCAAATCAAAATACATCAGCGCCTGCGGACAGTTCATCCAGGCACTGAGCGCCAGCACGCTGGACTCTACGCCCGGTTCGCAGGGCAAAATCTTTTCGGCATTCAGCAGGCCAATAGGATGTGGGCGCAGCGGCCCGATGACATGGGCGTACAACAAATCAAACAGCGTGGCGTTGATTTGCGGCGAGCCGCTGAGATGAATGCGCAACTGTGTTACCGCCAACGTTGAAAACTGATGTGGCGGCAGGCAACGTAGCTGAATCCGCAACGCGCCGCGCGCCCGCATCAGCCCGGTTAACTGCCGGGCCTGGGCCGCATCACACCAGCTAACATCTTCAATCTCAATAGGCCACAGCGTTTGCGCCAGCGCGGTACGCCACCAGACCGTCTCGCCGCTTTCCGTTAGCGCGTAAAGCGGCGTTCCGGCTGGAAGGGCGTAACCCCGACTCAAATCGCCTGCCAGCGGATCCGCAGTAAAACTGGCGGTAGCAGAGGAAGGAAACGGTCGTATTGCATGGGGAGAAAGCTGCTCCAGTAGCGATTCGCACAGCTCGCCGAAGCCGTCGTCAAGGCGCTGATGCAGTCTGGCGCTTTGCAGAGCGAAGCCTTCTAAAAGCCGTTCAACATGCGGATCCGGGCAATCAAATTCGCTCAGCCGCAGACGAGAGGCTACGTGCGGGTGCCGATGGGCGAACTCCCCGCTGGCTTTTCGCAACCATCGTAATTCCTGCAGATAATTTTCCAGCAATCGATCGTCCATTGATCTCCCCCTTTCGCGGGTTATTGCCAACTGCCGTTTTGATACGCCAGACTCAGCGTCAACGGGTCGTCATCGTTCCACAGCATCGCTTCAATGCGTAGCGCCAGCGTCTGATGATGCGCATCCTTCACACTGATAGTTAGCGCCTGGATCCGCGGCTCGTTGCGTAAAATGGCTGCGCGTAGCCGGCGACAATACCAGCTAAGCACTCGTTCATCGCCCGCGTTCAGTCCATGCCATTCCGGGACGCCCCAGGCAAGCAGCAGCGGCAACGCGTCATCATCCGCAGGAGCGCGGGAGTTGAACAATCGCCTCAGCTCCCGGCACACCGACTCGCGCGGCGTAACACCTTCATCCATCAGTCTGTCGAACAATGCAACCGGGATGGATGATTTCATCATCAACCACCATTTTTATTCATCGCCATATCCCAGGTCGACGCCGCCGCACCTTTCTCCGCCCCTTCTAATTTTTGGGCCTTCAATTCCCATTTAATTTTGCTGAAGTTTAGGGATAGCGTTTCAACAGGTTTACCGCCCGAGCCGCCGCTGACGCTGATATGTGAAATCAATACGTTGTCGAGGGTATAGACAATAAACGGCAGCACCGAATCGCCATCATTGCGACATAGCGTTAAAACAGCCTGCGTAATCATTTTCCCGGAACAACAGTAAAGATTAAGTTCAGGAGTGGAAATATCGACAAATTTGGTCAGTGACATCTCCCCCACATGCGCCCGACCAGACGTACGGTTGGTGTTACTCACATCATTAGTAACCTGCATCGCAACATTATGGCTGAAGGACATAATTTCAATTTGGTCTACATATCCATCAACGTTGCTGTCACCTTTGATCGGATCAATCTTTAAAAAAATAGCATCCATAGAATCTTCCCTTATGTAATTAAGCCGATACAGGCGGTGGCAATTCCGCCACCAGGCGGATAGATGTGGTCAATTCTTCCAGTTGGAAATGAGGGCGCAGGAATACCACCGCGCGATAGACACCAGGTTTGCCGGGAACATCCAGTACGTCTATCCGTGCTTCGCGCAACGGATATTGCGCCTTGATTTCCTGCGGTGCTGTGTCGCTGAGTAGCACGTAACTGGCAATCCAGTTATTGAGGAATCGCTCAACATCTTCGCGACTCAAAAAACTGCCGACTTTGTCGCGCATAATGACTTTCAGGTAGTGCGCAAAGCGGGAGGCGGCAAGGACGTACGGCAGCATCGCCGAGATCCGCGCATTCGCGTTGGCTTCAGGCGTGTTGTAGATTTTTGCCTGGTTGGTGGTTTGCCCGCCAAAAAACGCGGCGGTATTCGTATTCTTTTTATGACACAGCGCGATGAACCCAAGATCGTTCAACTCTTTTTCACGGCGATCGGTAATGGCTACCTCCGTCGGACAGCGCAGACTGATATCACCGGATGGCGTGGAGAAAGTATGCGCCGGGAGGCCTTCCACCAGTCCGCCACCTTCTGCGCCACGAATCGCCGCGCACCAGCCATATAAAGCAAACGCCTCGGTAATGCGGTTGGCCAGTACCCAGGCGGCATTCCCCCACAGGTATTTGCTGGCATCCAGGCCGTTAACGTCCTCGATAAAGTTTACCCCGTCTACCGGCACCGTATCCGGCCCGTAGGGCAGACGCTGTAAAACGTGCGGCAGCACCAGCGAGACATAGCGCGAGTCGTCGCTTTCACGGAATGCTCGCCATTTGATCATCTCGGTGCTTTCGAAGATCTTCGCCAGATCGCGTGGCACGCTCAGCTCAGCGAACGATCCCATATCAAACAAGCGCGGGCTGGCAGCGGCAATAAACGGCGCATGAGCGGCCGCCGCAACCTGAGATATTTTCTCCAGTAGCGCCACGTCCTGCGGATGACGGCCAAACTCAAAATCCCCCACCAGCACGCTGTAAGGGTTACCGCCAAAGGTGCCGTACTCATCTTCGTACAGCTTTTTGAACAGCGTGCTCTGATCGAACTCAACCGCTTTTTCCAGATCGTCCTGCAACTCTTTGCGCGAGACATTCAGCAGTCGTAACTTCAATCGCGTACTGGTTTCAGTGTTCATTACAAACTGATGCAACCCGCGCCAGGAAGACTCCAGCTTCTGGGTATCCGGATGATGCAACACCTCATTCAACTGGGCGCTGATAAGCTCATCGATCTGCGCAATACGGTGGTTGATCATCGCCACAGTGTCGCTTCCGATCGCCATTCCTTCATCGAGGATTTGCGTCGCCAGCTCTTCCAGCATGTCCCGCGCATAGGTTTGTTGCAGCTCATCACGAGCCATCCGTCCTTCCTGAATAATGCGGTCCAGTACGCTCAGCGTAACGGTCTGTCCACCCGTTTCAGTTTGTTCTTGCACATTCTCCATTGCTCTTCTCCTTTTCCGTCACGCGTTTTCAGCTGGTTTTTCTTCAGCAGCAGGTCTTAACGCCTGAAGTTCTGCGTTATCGTTTACCACCTGCTGTAACAACGCATCCAAATCGTCGTTACCATCCAGTTTGGTGAGGAGGTCGCGCAAGCGTTGGCGGGCGAGGAAAAGACGCTGGAGGGGTTTAACCTGATTGATAATATTGAGCGGCGAAAAGTCGTCGAACTCGTTAAAGCGCAGCTCAACGTTCAATTTGCTGCCATCATTAGCCAGACGATTTTCTACCTGAACCGCCAGACGAGGTGAGATGGAGGAAAGCACATCATCGAAATTATCACGATCGATTTCGACGAATCGCCGCTCACGTAATTTAGCGGGTGGGGATGCTGGATGCCCGGATAAATCAGCCAGAATACCAACAACTAAGGGAAGTTCTTTTTTCTCAATCGCCCCACCCGTTTCCACATCATACGTTATTTGTACGCGCGGCGGCCTAATACGGTTGAGTTTATGCTGTATGCTCTCGGCCATATTTAATCCTTTTTTATTGCAATAGTATCCCTGGTACGATATTTGCCGCACCATTATTCGAAAAGTGATATTCATGAATAACTACCTGCAATATAAAAAACATAACAAAAAATAAATATCAACTTAATTTTTTGTTTTTTACACAAAAATAAAACATTTGATAAAAATCAATTAACTTAAAATCAACCAATAAAAATCAACAAGTTACATGAAAAGTTAATTAAAAATAATACTTTGCGCGGGAAATATAAATCACATGAATATTTAAATGTTAACGAATTTTATTACTTCAGATTCGTCCAATAATGATTTAAGTCAAAAACAGAACCGTTGCTATTAATTACCTTCTTAAGGAAGATATAAAAGGATTTTATATGACAAACGGCCTACGCCATCCAGCCAGCATAATATTATTCAGTATTTTAATTTTACTGAGTAGCGGCTGTTCATTGTGGCAAAACCGTGTGGCATTTAATGATGTGGTCATTGAAACCGTAGCAGATGCAAACGATAACACGCCAGTCGCAGTGGATATTGTCGCGGTTGCCGATAACGCGTTGCTGCCAACCGTACAAACGCTTAGTGCAACACAATGGTTTAACGCCAAATCACAACTGCTGCGCGATAGCCCTGACGGGCTGCACGTTTGGTCGCTGGAGCTGGTGCCGAATTCGCGTTTTGTGACCAAAAGCTCCCCTCTGCAGGGCGTTAAGGCAGAAGCAATTCTGCTGTTTGCCCGCTACAGCAGCGCAGGAGAACACCGCTTAAGACTGGATAAAGCAGATTCATTGCATCTGCTGCTAATGACGGATGAAGCAGTCCTGGCCCCCTGAACAAGGAAAGTACTATGAGCACAATTCCGGCAATGGTTTGCTGGTATGAAGGGATGGCAATGCTACCTCAACATTTCCAGTTGCAGGCATTGCGCAATGAAACGCTTTGCGCAGCGCTCACCGGGTGCGCTAATCCGTGGTTTTGGGGCGTCAACCGGCTACAGATTGACGAAGCGGCGCTGTGTGCAGGCACGCTACGTATTTTGCGCCTGGAAGCAATTATGCCCGACGGCACGCCGGTCAATTATGACATTAGCGACGATTTATCACTGGAGTTTGACTGCGCCCGTTTGCTGCCTGCCGCGCCGGACAGTGAGCATATCCTCTGGCTGGCGCTGCCGCCGCTAAACCGTGCCGGACAGTGGCAGTTGATGAATAGCCGCTGTCGATCAGTCAACAGCCCCCCGCTGCCTGACCTGAGTAGCGGTGAATTTCCCGAGAGCATTTCGCAATGGCAGCCCGAACCGCGTCTGGTTTGCCAGCACGATCGCGCCGATTTCGTCTGTCTGCCGCTGCTGCAGGTTGTGTATAGCGAAGGCGGATTTCGTCAGAGCGAGTGGTTTCCCCCCTCTCCTACCGTCAACGAAGAGAGTTACCTGGCGCGCCACACCCGACAACTCTGCCTGCAGGCAAGAGAAAAAATTCTATTTCTGAGCCGGGAAATGCAGTTGGCGCAACACGGGCAGCGTACCAACGACTGGCTATGGCTTACGCTGTCGCTGCAGAGTATCCAGGGCGCATTGCCGCTGGTGGAAAGCTTGATTAGCAGCGGGCGGCCGCACCCACAGGATCTTTACCGCGCGCTGAGTCTCTTTATCGGGCAAACGGCAATACTGACTCAGGATAAAACGCTGCCCCTGCTGCCAGCTTTTGATTATCAGAACATGCTGCCCGCATTTGCTTCTCTTTTCACCGTACTGAAAAACCAGTTGGCACATATTCATCGCCGCTATCAGCGGCTAAATTTCAGCAAACTGGATAACGCTTTTTCACTGCAACTTCCGCCGGATCTCCACGCCGGAGAGCAGGTGGTGATAGGTCTGCTGATGCCCGGAGGCAACGCCGCCAAAGCAGAAAAATGGTTACAAATGAGCCTTATCACCAGCCATCCCTTTGTACCCGTCCTGCGTCGTCAGCGGATGCACGGAATGACGTTCTCGCCGCTGGCTGCAGAGCAGCGCAGTGACTGGGAAATCGACGGCAATGTGGCCCTGTTTACCCTCACCCTTACCCTCCAGTGGTTCGAAAAAGGGACGCCGCTGGTTATTGCCCCATTGCATGAAACAGAGGATATGCCGCAGCAGATCATGCTCTACCGTCAGGAGGTAAGCCATGACGCCCGCGCATCCTGATATGCCTGCCAGCCGTCTGTTTGATGAGATTTACACCCGCTGGCTGGCGCAGTTCGAACGCTGGAAAAGCACTCCGCTACCGCCAGATGAGCTGCATAATCAGGCCGTTGTATATGCCAGTCAGGTGGTAGAAGAGTACAACCGACGTCTGACCCGCGAACTGGGTTCGCCCTTTCAGCAGCAGATTGACGCTGCCGTTTATGCCCTGGTCGCGCTGATTGATGAGTCCGTACTCTACGGCGACTGGCCCGCGCTCTCCCTGTGGCAGTCCTGCCCACTGGAGTATCATCTGTGGCAAACCCATAGCGCAGGGGATCAGATCCCCCGCAAGATCACCGCCCTGCTCAATGAACGTAGCCCAGGTAAACGAGATTTAGCCGCGCTGTATTTGCGCTGCCTGACGCTGGGGTTTGGTTCCCGACGTAGCGATTTTAATCTGCAGAATCATCAGGAAACCTGCCGCCTGCTGTGGCATTTTGCCTTTCAGCGTGACGCTCAGCTCAGCGATATAGCCGAACGTATGGAATCGACCGCGCTGGGCACCCCTTTACAGCTTCCGGCGCATCGCCGCCTGCCAGACAATTCGCGCATGCATCTTATCGCCCTCGTCATACTGTTGGCGCTATTGCTGCTGAGTCAGCGATTGTGGCTGAGTATTGAAGATGCCATTGGCGTAAATACGCTGCCAGATTTTCCGGTAACCCAGTCTTGCCAGGGAGATGATAAGTGACGCAACCCTGGCTTACGCTACTGATTATTATGCTGGTGCTATTGGCGATTACTCTCTGGTGCGTCTGGTGGCAGTGGGAATACCGAAACGATACGTTCAACCGTGCGCAAAAGGAGATCCAGCGAGCCTGCACAGGCCAGGATCCTTACGACAGTATGCGAATCCTGATGCTTGGCGATGAAGAGGATAATCGTCTGCTTTGCCGCAGTTGGTCACTCACCGACGGCCAGGAATACTGGTTCGGGCAATGGTGGTTTAATCCTCAGTGCAGCCTTCTGTGCCTGCCGAAAACGCTACAAACCGTTGGCAAAAAGCGGCTAATTCGCCAGAACGACTGGCAGAAGACGCTGTCTGCACTGGTGAAAAGCCGCCCACAGCGACCGCTGGACGCACTGATTATCACCCTTTCATTAGAGACGCTGTACGACGATGATACCGTCCGCGCCAGCTTGTTGCATAACTGTCAGCAGTTGCAGCAGGTGTGCGGACTGAGTCTGCCAATTTACCTGATCATCAGCGGCATGGAATCACTGGAAGGCACCACCTCTTTACTGGAGCTATTGCCAGAGGATGCTCGCCGCAGTCCTATTGGCAGCACGATTCCGGTCGCCAGAGAAGCCATCTGGAAACCGCAGTGGATCGACAATACCCTGGACAATACCCGTACTTCGCTGCGGATGTTCATAACCGAGCTTGGCGCGCTGCGAGGCAACACGCCGGAGCAATTATTCCGCCTGCCAGAAAACTTCCCGCCGCTTGCCGCACCGTTGCATGACGCTTTTGACGGCCTGTTTAACAGTCATGCCCGCGATGAGCCGCCGCAGCTGCGCGGGATCTGGTTTGTTGCACGAACGATGGCGGAGGGCAAACCGCAGATGCAGTTTTGCCAGTCGCTGCTGAGCGGAAAAATTACCGCCGAGCGCGGTCTCGCGCTTCCGGTCCGCCGCCTGCTGCGCCTGAACCTGCGCCGCCATTTCATAACCCTCGCCTGCTATAGCTGCCTTTGCGTTCTCTGGCTTGCCGCCATGACCTGGAGCTGGCGATACCAGCACACCAACGCCGTACTATTGCACGATCGTCTGCAGGTCCTCGCCACAGCCGCCCGAGCCGATATCACGGGTGAGCGTTCCACCACGCTGTACTGGCGGGTTCTCAACGGCATTCCACAGTGGCAGTTTCGTTCCATCGTCTGGCCCGGCTCGCTGTTCAGCCGTACCGATACAAAATTGCGCGAGACGTTTAGCAACGTTACCCTGGTTAGCCTGCTGGTGCCCGCCACCAACAGTATCTGCCTGCAAAATCAACATGAAAGGGGCTTTGAGCAGGACGATCTGCTACCCGAAGAGCGTTACCGGCAAATTCAGCACTTGCTCACTCAGGCAAAACAAATGGAGTCGCGCTATTTGCCGTTGCTGCAATTGATGCAGATGAAGCAACCCACTGTGCAGACGTTGGCAAACGTCAGCGCCAGCGTTTGGGGCGTGACCGTTGACACCGACTCTTTGCCCTCGCAGGAAAAGCTCAACGAAATGTTTGCCACGCTCAATCTCTCGCGACTGAAATTACCCGACGCCAGCGAGTTGACTCAGCGCAACAGCGTACTTTTTTCTCACGAAACCATGCGCTGGCTGGAGCAAAACTATGGCAATACCAGCCTGGATAACAACGAAGAGCAACTAGAACAACTGCTGGCGCTATTTGGCAACGGCTCCGGGGTTACCCCGTTGTTCGTCCGCTCGCTTATCCGCCAGGTCAGCCGCTTACAGGCAACGCTGACAACCATCAATAACCTGAGTCGTGACGCAACAAATTCGCCAATCAGACTGCCACTGGATGAGCTGCTCACGCAGGCACGGACCCTTAGGCTTATCGACAACGGCGTGGTTCAGGAACTGCTTCGCCACGAAACCCTACTTCGCCAACGCTTTCTGGCACAGGTTGATGGCTCCAGGCTGCACTTCTCCTCACTAACCGAGCAATCCGCGGAAGGGCAATTCAGCGTATCGCCGGATCTTCTGGCATTACAAAAAAGCTTGCGTGATTTACTTAACCAACCCTTCTGGCAGCAGGGAGCAAGTCAGCCCACCGGGGATCCTGTCGGTTATCCTGGCAATCTGCAACTCCAGCAGGCGCAGGCGCTGTATGGCGGATTTGAGCGCTTTACACAGCAGCTTCCAGACAGCATCTGGCGACCCAAAATCACCATGCTGGCGCGACAGGCGGCGGAAAACGCCATCCGTCAGGCGCTATACGCAGGGACAGCCGGAACCCCAGACAACAGCAATGTCAGCACCGCCAGCGCGGATCAGATCATTGAGGCTTTCAACCAGCTCAATCGTCCTCAGCTTGCTATAGCATTGCGCCAACAAACCGCAGCCCAGGTGATTAGCCGGGTACGTCAGGACGGCGGCGCGTTACTTCCGTCGATTAACCCTCCGGCGGTCAATTACGCTACCACAGAACAGGCTCAGGCTAGCGGGCAGAAAATTGCCGGGTGGGCTAGCGCACAAGCAGAGCAAATCTCTGGCGTCCTGGTCCGCTTTCAGCAGGATATTGACTGGCTCGACAAGCAGCGCCCATGGCTAACGGCAATGGATAACCAGCTTATCGTTCGCTGGAGCAGCTCACTGGCGGCCATGCAACGACTACAACAACAGGATCCTGGCAGTCCGCCAATGCAGATGGCGACCCTTGCCGCCGCGCTGCCGACGCTCTCCGCACAGAACTGCCAGAGTGAATTGGCGCAGTTTCGCAGCGCGGGCAGTAACGATTTTTACGGTCAATCGCTCAACGCGCTGGTAAACGCATCATTGCAAAAATGCCAGCAATTACGCCAACAGGCCAGCATCAGTGCGGTGCAGAAGATCTTCAATCTGTACAACACCTGGCTTGCAGGGCGCTTCCCCTTTACCGCCGAGCCAAACGCGCCGGATGCTGATGTCGATCGGGTGCGCGAACTGACCGTTTTGCTCACGCAGCTCCCCGCCGAAACGTTATCCGAACAGCCGCCACTGATTCAGCAACTGGCAGCAGCACAACCGCTACTTTCGGCGTTGGTCAGCCCTGAAGGCGTGACGTTACGGGTTATCTGGCGCACCTCACGCAACCATGAGGCTGGCGCGGATCAGATTGCCGACTGGCGACTCGTCGGCAATCAACAATCGATCAGCTACCCCGACGGCTCAACTGACCTGCACTGGCGCAGCGGCGATAGTCTGAGCTTTAGTCTGCGCTGGGCAACCAATTCCGCCTGGCGTCCAATGCCAGGCCTGTCACAGACAGGCGTAACGGTAAGCGGTGATACTGGGCGTTGGCGCTGGCAGGGAGCGTGGTCGTTGCTCAGGATGATTGAACAACAACGCGTCGGTGGCGCGTTGACGCAACCGCTGCCGCTGCGCTTTTCGCTCCCCGTAGGCGATGGTCAGAAGCCATTGCAGTCGACGGTATTTTGGCAGGTCACATTGTTAGATGCCCAAAACAAAGCGCCGCTACCATGGATACCGCTCACCGAGCAGGGATTATCAGGAGGAAAATGATGGAACATATTCAGGCATTACTGGCCCCCATTCAGGCGGATAATCCGTGCGGGGACTCTATCCGTTATTCACCAGAATTCGACCAGTTGGTCGCCGCCCGCCAGCAGGATGACGAAACGCTGCCCACCGGCGTCTGGCAAAGTACGCCGCGCCGTGCCGACTGGGATGAAGTCGCCAAAATCGCCACCGTGCTGACGAAAACGCTCAGCAAAGACCTGGTCATTATGAGCTGGTTGGGCGAAGCATGGATGAGAGCTCGCGGCTTAGCGGCCCTGCCCGATGCGCTGGCATTAGTGACTCTGGCGCTGGAGCATTATCCCGAGGAATTGCATCCCCAAATTAAAGAAGGTGACTATGACTATCGCGCCGCACCGCTCAGTTGGATGGCGCAACACTACGCCACTCTGGTCGCTGAAGCCCCGCTGTTTATCGCTCATGAGGAAACCGTCTCACTGACCCAGTGGCAGCAGGGAAAATTTTCTGATGTTCCGCTGCCAGGCGCAGACGAGTCCACCATAAAATCCCTGACATCCAGCATGGCGTGGCTCACACGTCTCAATGCCGTCTGTCAGAACTGGCCTGCAGCATCTGCGCCTTCATTTAATGCACTGGAACAAAAGATCAAAACCGGCCTGCAGGCGTTAGGAGGCAGCGTATTGCCGGTGCAGCCGCAATCTGTCAGCGAGGAAAGCTCCCCAACACTCAGCTATAACGCCACATTTGCCCATCGGGAGGAGGCATATCTGATGATTAAACAGGTCGCAGATTACCTGGCGCGCACCGAACCGCATAGCCCGGTACCCTATTTACTGTATCGCGCCTATGCCTGGGGGCACACGCCACTGCCGGAACTACTCAATGAACTGATCACCAGCGACGAATCCGCTCGCCGACTGTGGCGGCAATTGGGGGTACTACCATGAGCTGTCCCGGAGTTTGTACCGGCGCATTGCTTCAGTGTTCCTTTGGCATCGCGCCAGGTACGTTGAACGTGCTGCCCACCAGCCGAACAATCGTTGGCAACATGCCGATGGCGAATATTATGGATAACAAACCGTTGGTGAACATTATGCCGTTCGGCATGTGCAACAGCCTCGCCAACCCGACCGTTGCAGCCGCAACCGCCGCAGCGCTCGGCGTGCTGACGCCAATGCCGTGCATCCCCGCCACACCAGCCCCCTGGATGCCGGGATCACCCACAGTATTGGTGGGAAATATGCCCGCTCTCACCGCTCAGTCGCAGTTGATCTGCATGTGGGGCGGCGTGATCCAGATTAGCTTTCCTGGGCAGCTAACGACTGTTGTGGCGTGATGTTATGCCCTTGAAATTAAGGGTAACGACTGCAGGAGACTACGCTGCAAGGTAATTGCAGCGTCTTTAAAAACGACTCACGCACTCCATCGCAACCGCTTTGAACTCAGTGAAATTCCGACACGCGCAGAGTCGGGTCATCGCGCGCTCGCGCAGGAAGGTGACGAAAATATCGTAGATGGCCATCGCCTCTTCGTATTCGCTTTTGCTGATAGCAAGCAAGAAGATCACGTGCGCGGTTTCATCGCCCCAGGCGATACCCTGCGGGGCGAGGATGGTGTAGACCACCGTTTTCTTTGCCAGCAAACCGAGGGCGTGCGGCAGGGCAATGCTATCCCCCAGCATGGTGCTGACGATGGCCTCACGTTCAACCACCGAATCAAGAAACTCCGCATCGACAAAGCCTTCATCCTGTAGCTGGCGACATAAGACGTTGAACAACGTCTGTTGATCCATTGGCTCGTCGATCACACGAAAATGGGCGGCATCGAAGAATTTGTTCAGCATCCATGGACGGGTTCTGTCGACCAGCACCAGTTTGCCAATTTGCTCTAGTTGATAATCGGTAGGGAACGGCGCAATCATCACCACAGGCTTATCTTTTTCACCAATCCGCGCGGTAGAGATGACAAAATCTTCGCTGATGCACTCCCGCTGTTCGTAGTCGCGCAGCGTTACGGTATCGACGATTTCTATCTGTGGATACTTACGCGCCAGCACAGCTTCAATCATCCGCGCCATCGCATTTCCGGCATCGCATACCAGCAGAACTTTCGGCTGCCTCTGGTAACCGATGTTGTAACTACGCTCCAGCCCAACGCCAATATGCAGCACAAGGAAGCCAATCTCATTTTCACTGATGGTGTACGGCGTATATTTTCCCCATCCCGAGACGGCGGCCAGCGTCATGTCCCACGCCATGGGGTAGTGCTGTTTAATATTTTCCAGCAGCGGATTGGGGATCATTATCTGGTAACGCACCCGGGTGATCATCGTCTTAATATGCGTCAGCAGGTCAGCATGCAACTGTTTGTCATTCAACAGGTTGTAGTTGTACTGGCTGTTGATAAACCGCAGGATGTAATTGACCAGCGCTTCGTCATCATCCGCATTGATGGCGCTGGGGGCGATCTCTTGTACCTGGCGGGCGGCGATATGCACCTGCAGCCAGTTTTCTTCAGAAACGGAAAGCGGTTTGTCCGCCAGCCGGTGCAGTACCGTTGTGATTTCTCGCGTGGCCAGGCACACCGATTGCTCGGCTTCTTCTGCGGCAAACTCCGGGAGGGGATAACCTTCGCTAATCCGCCGGACTGCCACCGCGCAGTACAAGCGTAAAAACAGCTCGCCCTCATCGGTCAGGCGAATATGAAAACGGGCGAAAATGTCCTGCAGAACGGGTTGAAGCTGTTCAGGGATCCCGGCATTCAGCGCCTCTTGCGTCACTAACGGATGCTGCGGATCCTGCTGCGCCAGCGTCCATAGCAGATCGGTCAAACAGGCGCGAATCGCCATCTCGCTGCCGAACAGCTTCATGCCGTGACGGGGACGCGTTTCCAGCGTCAGATGATAACGTTGCAGATGCTCGCGCACCTCAGCCATATCGTTTTGCAACGTCGCACGGCTGATAAACCATTCATCAGCCAAATCTTCAAGCTTCAGCGAAAAGGCCGACGTCAGAAAACGAACCACCAGCCAGTGTACCCGTTCCTGGCTGGTGCGTGGGATGCGCAGCAACGCGTCGGGCCGCTGCGTTTGCAGGGTGTGATAGCTTGCCGGATCGTCAATCTTGAGTTGATAACCGTTCCCACGGCTGAGGACAAACTGCGCGCCGTACTGGGTGAGCAGCGCGTTAAGCGCGGTGATATCCGCCCGTACGGTGCGTGTGGAAACCGACAACCGCTGCGCCAGCTCGTCCTGTGGAAGCGCTTCGTTTTGCAGCATGCCAAACAGCTGCGCTAAACGTTGGTTGGGGAATCGCACGTCAGTTTCCTCATCTTTCAGTTAGCCTACGCAGGCCCGGGTCATCGCCATCAGTTGGCGTACGTCGTCCGGGCGGGTGTTACCACTCACCTTATCAATAATCGAACTATAGATGTGAGGAATGATTTTGCTCACTCCGGCATCGAGGGCGATCTGCAGGATTTCAGAGAAATTATCCAAATCGATCCCGCCGGTTGGCTCCAGCCAGAAGTCATGACGGGCACAGGCCTGCGCAACCGCGATGTACTCGTCACGGCATTTCAGGCCGCCCATCGGGAAGTATTTAATTGAGCTACCGCCCATGTCTTTGAGCAACGCAATCGCGGTTTCTATCGGTACAATGCCGTCTGGCGTCTGGCTGCTTAGCGGACCGGTGGAGATTTTCACCTTGCCCGGGGTGCCGGTTGGCGAGACCAGACCGTTGACCACTGTCTCCTGCTGGCCCAGCAGCGCGCGACTGGTCGCCACGCCGGTAAAGACCTGATTGACATGCTGGGGCTGCACCTGACGGGAAATTTCACTGACCATCGCCGACTGGTTTGGATCGCCCGCCCCCAGCCCCACGGAGAGCGCATTGTCGATAAGGGCCGCGTATTCACGCATATCCGCTACCGCGCTTACGACATCAGGGTAATTTTTTGACAACACGCCAACCAGCACGTGTCCTTCCGCCGCCGCGTAAATATCCCGGGCATTTTCTTTGGAGCCGGCCAGCACGTTCAGGCAGACGCGGTCGCGATAAAAGTTAGGGGTCAGTTTCATGCTTTTTTCTCCTGCAAAATCACTTCGCCAATTCGACGGGCCACAATCTCCAGCTGCGCGCGATCGACGCTGCGCACGTCGGCTTCGATAATGCCTTCGTTGGCTTTGTAACCACGGAAGTAAATCGCGTACTCCCCCTGCTTCAGCGCATCAACCAGTTCGCCGGTGGCGATCCCGGTTACCGCTTCGTCAAATTTAATTTCCGTGCGCGCTATGTCACGCCCTGCGCTGTCCCACACCACGCGGGCGCTCACGCCGTGAAGCTGGTTTAACGCGTTAATGAACGGCGTCATTTTCTCGACCATCTCCGCACCGCTTTCTTTCTGCGCGTTCAGATACAGTTCAATGGCGCAGGTCAGGCCAAGAATCCCCTCTTTGCCCACCTTCATCGCCCGGCCAATTCCCGCCGTCTGACGTTTCACCCACTCAACGTACTGGGTTTTACCTATCACCAGACCGCTGGTGGGTCCTTCTATCGCCTTCGCGCCGCTATAAATCACCAGATCCGCACCAACCCGGTAGTAGCACTGCAAATCCTCTTCCGCCGCCGCATCCACGATCAGCGGCAGATTATGCGTACGCGCAACCACCGCAGCCTGCTCCACGCTAAGCATACTTTTCTGAACGCAGTGATGAGATTTGATATATAGAATGGCCGCCGTACGGGGCGTAATAGCTGCTGCCAGCTGCGCCGCGGAACATTCGTTGGCATAACCTGCCTCCACTAACTTGCCGCCGCCAAGCGCCACCATGGTGCCCACCGGCGCGCCAAAGTTGACGTTGTGACCTCTGGGCAACACAATTTCGTTGTTCTCGATGGGCGCAACGTGCAGATTCTCCAGCAGCCAGTCGCTGTCTTTAACCAGCACGCCAGCCACCGACAGGGCGATTCCGGCCGAGGCGCAGGAGACGACGGTTGCCCCTTCCACTTCCAGCAATTTCGCGATGTAGTCACCGGTTTTATTCACCAGGTCTTTCATCTCAAAGTATTGATTCATCCCGGCCATTGCAGCCTCAACCACCTCTGGTCGCGGCGTGGAAACGCCGAGCGCCGTCATGCGGCCTGATGTGTTAATCACCTGTTTTAGGTTGTATTTCTCAAAAATCGAAGGCATGTTCCGCGCTCCCTTGTTCGGTCATATAGCCCTTGCCCGCACGTATTGCGGCAAGCGGCACCAGCAGTTGCTCAGCCTGCAGGCTGTCGTTTTCTGCATCTACCAGCACGGTTGGCTGGCGCTTAAGCATAAAGAGGGTTAAATCGGCATCCAGACCGACCTGCAGTCGCCCCTTCTGTTTCAGGCGCAGACCGTCGGCGGCATTGGCGGTCACGCATTCAATGACCTGCGGTAGCGACATCCCAATGGCGAGGAATTTCGACATCACATTCGCCAGGGAATGTACCGGGCCGCTGATACGGTTGCGGCAATAAATATCGGAGCTGATGGTGTGCGGCAAAATGCCCAGGCCGATCGCGCGTTTTGCCACCGCAAAGCTCAGGCTGGCGGTGCCATGCCCAACGTCCAGACGCACGCCACGTGAAATCGCCCGCGTCACTGACGCCCGCAGCTCGCCTTGCGGCGTCAGAATGCGATTCGGCTTACCGTTGTAACAGTGGGTAATAATGTCACCCGCGCTCAGGCGTTCAGCGATATCATCGAGATTCGGCGGGTTGTTGCCGATATGCACCATCAGCGGCAGGTTGCCGTTCTGCGCTTGCATCGCTTTGGCACGCTCCAGCGGCGTGATGCCGTTTTCACCGACTACGCTGCTGCTCATGCGCGCCTTCAGGCCGACGATAAAATCAGGGTAGCGCTTCACCGCCTGGCGCACCGCATCGGCGTCAATATTGGCCATGTTAGCCAGCTCGTTCTGGGCGATAAGCCCAACGCGGGAGATGTTCAGCAGCGCATACACTTCGGTGGCCGCTTCCCGGGTCAGGGTGTAAAAATCGTCGATGTCATCCGCCCCGGTACTGCCCGCATCCACCACCGTGGTCACGCCGGTAGCAATACCGACGCTGTCCGGCTGGTCGTGGTAAATCGGGGATTTCGGGTAGCAGTGAACGTGAGAATCAATCCAGCCTGCGCTGACGTAGCACTCACCGCCCAGCTCGATAGTTTTCAGCGCCGGGCCATCAACGTCGCCCAACGCCGCGATTTTGCCGTCTTTGAGCGCAATATCGCTCAGCGTATCGTCAACGAGGCGCGCACGGCGCAGGAGTAAATCAAACATCGCTCTCTCCTTTGCCGGATGGCGGCGCAACCGCCTTATCCGGCCTACAAATCAACAGTTAGCTTATGGCAATCGGGAAGAGGGAACCGAGGATCATTGCCCCGAGGATCGCCCCGCCGGTAATCGGTTTTTGCCACAGGTAAAACAGCAGCGCGCCCACCAGAGAACCGATTCCGATAGGAATAGAAGCCGTCATCGCGCTGAGGATAATCAACGGTCCGAGGAAGCGGCCGGAGGCGTTACCAGCCCCCATCATGACGTCCGCACCGTAGGTTGAGTCGCTCTGGTTGATGGTGAACTTACGCGCCAGAATGATGATGTAGCCAATCGCCAGGCCAATCACCAGACCGGTAACCAGCGAAGCTGCGAAATTGGCGACCGGGAAGATAATGCCCGCGCCCAGTAACAGCGCCGGAACACCTAACCCGACCCCGGTCTGAATCGCCCCGCCAATGTCCAAAATCCCCACCAGCGAACCTTCAATGATGCGGGCAAACAGGAAACTTGCGCCAAATGCCGCCACCGCCCCGTAGGAGCCGGTGTCCATTCCCGCCTTCAGCATCGCCACAAAAGCCACTTCGTTAAATGCGCCAATACCGTACAGGTAGTACATGTGCGTGCCGGCAAACACGCCGGATGAGAGCAGGCCAACGAAGATCGGGAACGACCAGTCAGCGAACCAAAAACCTTTATTCTGTTCCATGATGACCTCCGTTATTTGCCGCTGAGCGAGTTGTGGATAAGTTCGAGCCAGTTAGGCACGGTCAGATGGAAGGATTCGATCATCTTCATGTCGAAGCCGCGGAAGAAGCCGCTCAGGACAAACAGCGCGACGATAGCCACCATCATCACTTTAGTTACATGGTTCCAGCCGCTCTCTTCAACACCTTTACCGATCAGAATACCGAGGACCAGCCCCGGGACGGCGTTGCCCATGATCAGCTGCGCCGCACCGCCAAAGACGGTGGCCCAGAAACCGGATTTCTTACCCGCATCAATCGCCGCCAGCCAGAAAATCACCGGCATCACGGTGTTAACCAGCAGGTTAGCCGCAGGCACCAGCACCTTGACGGCGGTAACTTGCAACGCTTCCGGTACCGATGACGCCGTGAGGTTCAGGAAGGTCACGACAATCATCCCGATAACGCCACAGGCAATCGCCATGCGCTTAGGATCGTGCAGCGTTTCACCGACGTTGCGATTTTTAATCATCAGCGCGGCGGCGCCCCAGTTGGGGATGATGCGATGGTCGACGTCCTGCGTGAACGCCCCTGCCGCAACGGAGGAAGCCCAGGCGTTAAAGAAGAAGCCCAGGCCGAACGAGAAGTGAGAAGCCGGATCCCCTTCGCAGGAATTCAGTTCTCCCAGAGTACGAAACGCGCCCATCCCTTGAGTGGTAGGCGCATGAAACATGCGTGCAGCCCCAGCGCCGACACCGACGCCAACCAGGCCGCCGATGATGAGCGATTTTATTAATATTATCAGGAACATAATTATGCCTTTTAATAAAGAATCAGCGTTGCGTAACGAAATCCACCTTGTCGAGATTGATGGCAGTCACGTTGACGGTCACGTCCAGCTCCACGCTGAAGGTGCGTCTTTCCCGGCGTAAAAAGAGGAACAGAAACGCCTCTTTGCGCACCGATTCACGCGCTTGAACAACCTGCACATCCTGTGGCTCAATACGCAGTAAGATATGCGGCGACGCTTTCATCACCGCCGCCTGAACGTGGTTCAGGGCATCGGCAAAGGCGCGCGCTTTGGCCTCGCCCTTGCCAGTGACTCTCACCGTGGTGGTGAATTGTTCTTTCATACTTAAGCGCCGTGTTTCTTTTGCCACGCCTGCACCAGGCGCTCACCGAGCTCTTCTTTGTCCATAAAGCCAAACCCCAGCACATTGCAGCCTTCGTTAATGGCGGTTACCCCTTCATCGACCGAACGCATGCCGTATTTCGCCTTGTAGCCATATTTGGTCTGTGCGGTAATCGCACCCGCGCCGCCGCTGCCACAAAACGAGATACCAAAGGTGGCGTTTTCCGCTTTCATCACGTCACCCAGCTTCATATCCGCCGCCACGCCCGGCACCACAACCGCACGGCCGCCCGCTTTCTCAACGCCTGCCGCCACTTTCTGGCCTTTACCCAGACGATCGCCAATCACTACGGTAATCTGTTCCATCTTTTGCTCCTTAAAGGTTGTCTTTCGCGACTTCGAAATGCACCGACAGCAGCCAGGCCTCTTCCTCGGGAAGATTGCCAAACTCGGCGACCACGTCGCGGGCAAGCGCCATTGATTCGGCAGAAATTTCATCAAACAAGCTGGCATCGACTTCTGGTAAGGGTTCACCCGTTACCGAGCGGTGCGCCATGGCGCGAACATGCGATGTCAGCATCTGTTCCTGTACGGCGTTGGGAATAATGTGGCGTTCACGCAGCAAGGCATACACCTGCGCCAGCATGCGGTCGGCCAGTTCCACCGATTCCCCCATGTCATTCATTACAGCTCCGTTATTCACTCGTCTTACCCCACTAATGGCTCTGAGGGTAAATTAACGGTGGGGGTTAAAAGTTTGTAGCGAGTTGTTTTCCACTTCGAAGTGGAAAGGCGCGCAGCGATAGTGATCCGTGCCGCAAAAAGGGCCGTGACCACGATTTATCACTGGAAGAATGTGATTGAGATCGCAAGAGTGAGCAGAAAAATGGAAGGAAATGCGAACAATGAATGGACGATAAAAATGAAAAAATGTGATGGGGATAGCGTTTACTTATGGGAGGCAGTAGCGTGATGGCTTGTCCGGCCTACGGTTATGCAGGCCGGAAAGCGCAGATTAGCGGAACTTCTTGTGGTTTTCGTTGCGCGTGGTTTTCAGCTCTTCCGCAACGGCTTTCGCCTCTTTGACTTTACCTTCGTTAGCCAGCTTCAGCGCGCCGTCAATCTGGCCGATCAGCGTGTCAAAACCGTGACGGAAATCCTTCATCTCCGGGCTGTCCGGGGATTTGTTTTCCAGCTTCGGCGGCGTGCCTTTTTGCGCGTCCAGCGCGGCTGCGCGCATTTTGGTTAACGCGTCTTTCAGTTCAGTCGCATTATCCGTTTTTTCGACGATCTTCAGGTTATCGTTGAGGATCCCCATGTCATCTTCGAGATCGGCTGCAAACGCTGAAGAGCCAAAAACCAGCGTTGAAGCCGCGACGATCGCTAACAGGTGTTTACGCATTGCTCACTTCCTTTTTTATTATTAAAAAATAAACAAACGCCAGATACCCTCAATAACTCACACAGCTTGAAGTATGACGAGTATCACTGCCCGGCGATTTTCATCTCCGGTAACAAGACCGAACCACACTGGATATTACTGCGCGTTTCAATATCGTTCCCCACGGTCACAATATTGCGCCACATCTCTTTTAAGTTACCGGCGATGGTAATTTCACTCACCGGGTACTGAATTTCGCCGTTTTCAACCCAGAAGCCCGCCGCGCCGCGCGAGTAATCGCCGGTAATGCCGCTTACGCCCTGTCCCATCAGCTCGGTAACCACCAGGCCTGTGCCCATCTCTTTGAGCAACTGCTCGAAGCTTAGACCCTGCCCCGGAATTCGCCAGTTGTGGATCCCGCCTGCATGACCGGTGCTCTTCAGCCCCAGCTTACGTGCGGAATAGTTGGTCAGCAGCCATTGGGTCAACACGCCGTCTTTAATAATGTCGCGGCGTTCGGTCCGTACGCCTTCGCTGTCGAATGGTGAAGACGCCAGCCCTTTGCGCAGGTGCGGATGTTCTTCAATGGTCAGCCATTCCGGCAGAATTTGTTTACCCAGCGAGTCGAGCAGGAAGGTGGATTTACGGTACACCGAACCACCGGCGATCGCGCCAACCAGGTGTCCGAACAGTCCAGTCGCCACTTCATTGGCGAAAATCACCGGGGCTTTCATGGTGGACAGCTTACGCGGAGACAGGCGAGATAAGGTACGGCGAGCACAATCTGCCCCCACCCATTCCGGCGTTTGCAGATCGCCCATCGCCCGGCCAATGGTGTAGGCATAATCACGCTCCATATCGCCATTTTCTTCCGCGATCACACAGCTGGAGAGAGAATGGCGCGTGGAGCAGTAGCCCTGCAACATGCCGTGGCTGTTGCCAAACACTTTGATGCCATAGTGGCTGTTAAAGCTGCCGCCTTCGGTGTTAGTGATACGCTTATCGGCCTGCAGCGCCGCCTGTTCAGCGCGGGCAGCCAGTTCGATAGCTTCGTCAGGGGACACTTCCGCCGGGTGGAACAGGTCTAGATCAGGCGCATCAAAGGCCAGCAGGTCTTTATCTGCCACGCCCGCGCACGAGTCCGGCGAAGTGTAACGTGCAATGTCCAGCGCGGCCTGCACGGTACGGGCAATCGCCTGCGGACTTAAATCGGTGGACGATGCGCTGCCCTTACGGTTCTGGTGATAAACCGTAATCCCCAACGCGCCATCGCTATTGAATTCTACGTTCTCCACTTCACCATAACGGGTGCTGACGCTAATACCCGTGGTCTTGCTTACAGCGACTTCCGCGCCATCCGACTTACCTGACGCTAATTCCAGTGCCGTCGAGACCGCTTCTTCCAGAATCTTACGCTGCGCTTCAACTTGTGAGATTACTTTCATCGCAAATGCCATAATGTAGAGAGAGTTTCTCTGAAGTCTAACAGAGAACCGTTTTTCAGTGCGCATCTTAACTGGTAACATTAGCCTCTTTTTTTAAGGAGCCTGACATGACTAAGCAGCCCGAAGACTGGCTCGACGACGTTCCCGGTGATGACATCGAAGACGAAGACGATGAAATTATCTGGGTCAGTAAAAGTGAAATAAAACGTGACGCCGAGGAGTTAAAACACCTGGGTGTGGAACTGGTAAAACTGGGGAAAAACGCGCTGGATAAAATCCCGCTTGATGCGGATTTACGTGCCGCGATTGAGCTGGCCCAGCGTATTAAGATGGAAGGTCGCCGTCGTCAGCTGCAGCTGATTGGCAAAATGTTGCGCCAGCGCGATGTTGATCCTATCCGTCAGGCGCTGGATAAGCTGAAAAACCGCCACAACCAACAGGTCGTTGTCTTCCATAAGCTGGAGCAACTGCGTGACCGTATGGTTGACGGTAGCGATGAAGCTATCGAAGAAGTGATGAACCTGTGGCCTGACGCCGACCGTCAGCAACTGCGTTCGCTGGTGCGTAACGCCAGGAAAGAAAAAGCGGGCAACAAGCCGCCAAAATCTTCCCGCCAGATCTTCCAGTATCTGCGCGAACTGGCGGAAAACGAAGCCTAACCTCTTCGTCTGCCGAAAGTGCCGGATGGCGGTGCAAATACCTTATCCGGCCTACGATCCGTTGTAGGCCCGGTAAGCGTAGCGCCACCGGGCATTTTTTTACTCTTCTTCTGCCTGAGCTTTCTTCGCCAGACCATCCAGCAGTTTTTGATGGATGCCGCCAAATCCGCCGTTGCTCATCACCAGAATGTGGTCGCCAGGCTGTGCGGTTTTCACCACCATATCTGCCAGTGCATCCACATCGCCACTCCAGTGTGCCGGCTGAACGCAGGCTTCAGCGACTTCTGCTACCTGCCAGGGAATGTGCGGCGGTTGCAGCAGGAACACTTCGTCCGCACGCCCTAACGACGGCGCGAGGTCATCTTTGCACAGCCCCATTTTCATGGTGTTCGAGCGAGGTTCCAGCACCGCGATGATGCGCGCCGTGCCACCCACTTTACCGCGCAGCGCCGCAAGCGTTGCCAGAATGGCCGTCGGGTGATGGGCAAAATCGTCATACACCGTCACGCCATTGGCTTCGCCGCGAAGCTCAAGACGACGACGGGCGTTGATGAACGAGCCCAGCGCATTGGCCGCATCCGCAGGCACAACGCCAACATGACGCGCGGCTGCAATCGCCATCAAACCGTTGTGCATGTTGTGCTCGCCCACAAGGCCCCACTTCACTTCGCCGACTTTTTCACCGTCCAGCCACACTTCCCACTCGGAGGCATCGGTAGTGAGCTTTTTCGCCTGCCAGTGGCCTTGTTCACCCACCAGCTCTTGTTCGCTCCAGCAGCCCATCGCCATCGTCTGTTTCAGATTGATGTCGTTTTCCGGGTAGATGATGCGTCCCTGGCCCGGCACGATGCGCACCAGGTGATGGAACTGTTTCTGAATAGCTTTCAGATCGTCAAAGATGTCCGCGTGATCGAACTCAAGATTGTTGAGGATCAGCGTGCGCGGGCAGTAATGCACGAATTTAGAACGCTTATCGAAGAACGCGCAGTCGTACTCATCCGCTTCAATCACGAAGAAGTCGCTTTCGCCCAGACGCGCGGAAACCTCAAAGTTGCCCGGAACGCCGCCGATCACAAAGCCAGGCTTATAGCCGCACGCTTCGAGGATCCAGGTCGCCATTCCTGCGGTGGTGGTTTTGCCATGCGTCCCCGCAACCGCCAGAACCCAGCGATCGCGCAAGACAAAGTCATGCAGCCACTGCGGGCCGGACATGTACGGAATGTTCTTTTCCAGCACCGCTTCCACGCACGGATTACCACGGGTCATGGCATTACCGATGATCACCAGGTCCGGCTGCGGGTCGAGCTGACTGGCGTCATAACCCTGAATTAAATCAATGCCTTGCTTCTCAAGTAAGGTACTCATCGGCGGATACACATTGGCGTCCGAACCGGTTACTTCATGACCGAGCGAGCGCGCCAGCATCGCCAGACCGCCCATGAAAGTGCCACAAATTCCCAAAATATGAATGCGCATACGTCACTATCCTTTTTTAATCTGGGGGCCATTTTACGCACATGTCCGGCAAGTGAGAAACGCATTTCAGGATATTCCGTAGTTTGCTGGCGCGATTCACCTAAGCGCAACAATGGAAATATTTGTTAATATTGTTGCGGTCGCTTTACTCCACATAAATTGCAGGGAAAGTGTTATGAAAACGTTAGGTGAATTTATTGTCGAAAAGCAGCACGAGTTTTCTCATGCTACCGGTGAGCTCACTGCTTTGTTGTCGGCAATAAAGCTGGGCGCCAAGATCATCCACCGCGATATCAACAAGGCCGGTCTGGTCGATATCCTGGGTGCCAGCGGTGCTGAGAACGTGCAGGGAGAGGTTCAGCAAAAACTCGATCTGTTCGCGAACGAAAAACTGAAAGCTGCACTGAAGGCGCGCGACATTGTGGCGGGCATTGCCTCGGAAGAAGAAGATGAAATCGTCGTCTTCGAAGGCTGTGAACACGCAAAATATGTTGTGCTGATGGATCCGCTGGATGGCTCATCCAACATCGATGTTAACGTCTCTGTGGGTACGATTTTCTCTATTTATCGCCGCGTAACCCCAGTCGGCACGCCGGTCACGGAAGAGGATTTCCTGCAGCCGGGCAACAAGCAGGTTGCTGCGGGCTACGTTGTTTATGGTTCTTCCACCATGCTGGTGTATACCACCGGCTGTGGTGTACACGCCTTCACCTACGATCCTTCTCTGGGCGTATTCTGCCTCAGCCAGGAACGTATGCGCTTCCCGGCGAAAGGCAGCACGTACTCCATTAACGAAGGCAACTACATCAAATTCCCGAACGGTGTGAAGAAGTACATTAAATTCTGTCAGGAAGAAGATAAGTCAACCCAGCGCCCGTACACCTCGCGCTACATTGGCTCTCTGGTTGCGGATTTCCATCGCAATCTGCTCAAAGGTGGGATCTACCTGTACCCAAGCACCGCCAGCCACCCGCAAGGCAAGCTGCGTCTGCTGTACGAATGCAACCCGATGGCCTTCCTGGCCGAGCAGGCGGGCGGCAAAGCCAGCGATGGTAAAGAACGCATTCTGGATATCACCCCGGAAAGCCTGCACCAGCGCCGCTCCTTCTTCGTGGGTAACGACCACATGGTTGAAGATGTAGAACGCTTTATCCGCGAGTTCCCGGACGCGTAAACGCCATATCCCGGTCTACTGCACGTTGTAGGCCGGATAAGCGAAGCGCCATCCGGCACGATGCGGTGATATTGCCGGATGGCGGCGTAAACGCCTTTATCCGGCCTACAAAATCCATCGTTCGGTTAGGCTGTTTGTAGTTTAAATACGGCCATGGCTTCGATTAGCGCTGAAGACTGCTCTTCCAGCGAACGGGTAGCCGCAGAAGACTGCTGTACCAGCGCCGCATTTTGCTGCGCCGTTTCATCCATCTGAATTACCGCAATATTTACCTGCTCAATACCGCGACTCTGTTCCTGGGAGGCGCTGGCAATTTCACGCATCAGTTTGGTCATGCGCATCACTTCATTGGCGATCTCATCCATGGTTTCCCCCGCCTGCTGCGCCAGCTCGCTGCCTTCCCCCACGTGGGTGTGCGAATCGCTGATTAACGTGCGGATCTCTTTGGCCGCCTCGGCGCTGCGGCTGGCCAGATTACGCACTTCACCAGCAACGACCGCAAAGCCCCGCCCCTGCTCGCCGGCGCGCGCCGCTTCAACGGAAGCATTGAGCGCCAGGATATTGGTCTGGAAAGCAATACCGTCGATTACGCTGAGGATGTCGGCGATTCGGCTGGAACTACCGGAAATATCGCGCATTTTCTCGATCACATAACACACCATTTCGCTACCGCGATCGGCGGTATCCGACACCGATTTTGCCAGCTGATGCGCCTGTTCCGCGTTCTGCGCATTCTGTTTCACGGTCGCTGTGAGTTCTTCCATACTGGCGGCGGTTTGCTCCAGCGAAGTGGCTGTCGATTCAGTGCGTTGTGCCAGATGTTGGTTCCCGGCCGTCAGTTCACGACTGCCAATATCAATTTGCGAGCTGGCATCACGTACGCGTTGTACCGAGTCGCCCAGCGCATGGCGCATTTCATCCATCGCTGCGTTCAGGCGGTTGAATTCGGCGCTGGCCGACAGCGCAGCAACCGACGATAAATCTCCCGTCGCCAGACGTTCCAGTTGCTCAACTATGTTATCCAGCGGTTTGAGGAACTTATTTCGCAGCATAAACCAAATAACCGCCAGCAATGCGATAGCCGCCAGCATCGCTGTGCTCATAATACCGTGGTAAATCAATGAAGTAATGATACGAGTAGAGGCATATAGCCCCATTCCGCCGGTCAGTAACAGAAGGAACGTCAGCAGAGACAATAACACCAACAAACTTGATCGAATTGAAAGGGATTTTGGCATTGTTATATTTCCGGTTGTAGGGTTAAAACAGACCTGTACAGAACCTATCGACTACAACCGGAAAAAGTTTAGATATTTAAATGTTTTGTGAAAAATCAGGATGTTACTTTGGTGTTGCCGTCGTACCTACTCGGGTAACTGGCGAGCTTTGACGATTTTCCCAAAGCACCGTCAGGCCGCGCTGTAAGGCAATAAAAATAAACAACAAAATACCAATCGCGATCTTCGTCCACCAGGAACTTAATGTGCCGTCAAAATTAATGTAGGTCTGAATCAGCCCTTGAATGGCGACGCCAAACAACGTGCCTAATACCGTCCCGACCCCGCCGCTCAGCAGCGTTCCGCCAATCACCACCGAGGCAATCGCATCCAGCTCGACGCCAACGCCCGCCAGCGCATAGCCCGCCTGGGTATAAATGGAAAAAACAATGCCGGCAAGTGTGGCAAGCCCGGTAGACAGCATATAGATACGAATGGTGGTGCTGCGGGTTGAGATGCCCATCAGGTTGGCAGAGGTGGCGTTGCCGCCAATCGCGTAAACCTGATTACCAAAGCGCGTACGGTGCGCCAGGAATATGCCAATGACGACAACCGCCAGCATCAGCAATCCCATCGCGCTCAGGCGACCACCGCCGGGAATTTTCCATGCCAGGCTTGAGAGCGTGTCATAAACCGGATGGTTAATCGGGATGGATTCTTCTGAGACCAGATAACTGACGCCGCGCAGGAAGAACATTCCCGCCAGAGTAATGATGAATGCTGGGATCTTCAGCGCATCAATCAGTAACCCCATAAACGCGCCAAACGCGCAGCCCATCAGCAAAACCAAAGGGAACGCCAGCAGCGGGGAAATGCCCCAGTAGCCGATGGCTTTCGCCAGAAATACGCCGGTAAACGCGATCACCGAGCCAACGGAAAGGTCGATCCCGCCAGAGAGAATCACGAAGGTCATGCCGACGGCGATAATGCCTAAAAAAGCGTTATCGGTCAGAATATTGCAGATTACCCGGGTGGAAGCAAAAGCGGGAAACTGCGTCAGGCAGTAAAGGTAGCCCAGCACAAACACGCCGAGGGTGATCATCAGCGGTAAATTACGTTTTATCATGACCACGCACTCCTTTTATCAGGCTGATAAAGCGTTGTGATTGCACAACCAGCACACACAACACCACCACGGCTTTGACCACCTGATTCAGTTCCGGCTGGAAGCCCGACAGTAAAATCCCGGTGTTCATGCCCTGAATAATCAACGCGCCGATCACCGACAGCAGCAGGTTAAAGCGCCCGCCCATCAGCGAGCCGCCGCCGATAACCACCGCGAGAATGGCATCCAGCTCCAGCCACAATCCGGCGTTATTGGCGTCTGCCCCGCGGATATCCGCCGTGACGATAATGCCAGCGATAGCCGCGCACAGGCCGCTCAGCACATAGGTGAGCATCACGATAATGCGAGTGTTCACCCCCGCATTTTTTGCCGCACGAATGTTGATGCCCACCGCTTCTATAAACATACCCAGCGCCGTTTTCCGCGTCAGCAGCCAGAACACCACCAGCGTGAGCAGTGCAATAATTACCGGCGTGGGGAACAGTAACAGCGAGCCGCTGCCAAACCATGAAAGTTCTGGTGAGTTGAAGGTGACGATCTGCCCGGAAGTGATCAGCTGCGCCACTCCACGCCCGGCCACCATCAGAATAAGCGTAGCGACGAACGGTTGGATCTTGAGGATGGCCACCAGTATCCCATTCCATAGCCCAGCCAGAATGCCAGAGCCTAAGGCGGCAAGCAGCACCACAGGTAGACTGTGCCCGGCCACCGTCATCGCCGCAGTCGTCGCGCCGGCAATAGCCATGACGGCGCCCACGGAAAGGTCGATACCGCCGGTGGCAATCACCAGCGTCATACCAATCGCCAACAGCGCCACGGGCGCGGCGCGGTTGAGAATATCAATCGGGCTGCCGAACAGCCGACCATCCTGCAAAATCACCTGGTAGAAGTGCGGCGCGACCAGGCTATCCACCAGCAGCACCAGCAGCAACGCCACCAGTTGCGGCATCCCCTTTGGCCAACGGAACCGCCGTTTAGGTGGATTGGATTGAGGGAGAGATTGAGGCATCACCATAGTCTCCTTAGGCCGCAATGGCATTCATGATCGCCGGTACGGACAGTTCAGCCAGTGGGATCTCAGCCACCTGTTTGCGGTCGCGCATAATAATGACCCGATCGGCATAGCCCACTAACTCTTCCAGTTCGGATGAAATCACCAGCAGCGCCAGACCATCCGCGCACAGCGTTTCGATCAGGCGGATGATCTCCGCATGAGCGCCAACGTCGATCCCGCGCGTGGGTTCATCGAGGATCAGGAACTGCGGTTTGGTCAATAACCAGCGCGAGAGCAATACTTTTTGCTGATTGCCGCCGGAGAGAAACTCGATCGGCTGTTCAGCGTTGGGGGTGCGAATACCAAGCTGGCGAATAAAACGCTCGGCAATCTCGTTTTGTTCTTTCCGTGAAACAGGCCGCAGCCAGCCGCGCTGCGCCTGCAACGCCAGAATAATGTTTTCCCGCACCGAAGCGGCGGCGATAATGCCATCCGTTTTACGATCCTCCGGACAGAAACCGATCCCCAGACACGAAGCCTGATGCGGCGATCGTAAGGTCTGAGGTTTGCCTTTGATCAGCGCAGTGCCGCTGTCGGCGGGTTTAATACCGAAGATCACCTCCGCCGTTTCCGTTCGCCCGGATCCCAGTAGTCCGGCGAGACCGACGATCTCACCGGGACGCACCTGCAAATCAAACGGCGCGATGGTGCCTTTCTTGCCAAAGCCGCTAAATGCCGCCACCGGTTTATCACTCAGCAAGGTGCGTCCCGCACGCTGTAGCGCATGGGTGTCCAGTTCGCGGCCCAGCATCATTTTGACCAGTTCGATTTGCGGTAATTCCCGGGTTTCACGGCAGCCAACGAAGCCGCCGTTACGCAGAACGGTAATGCGATCGCTGACCTGATAAACCTGATCGAGGAAGTGGGTGACGAAGATCAGACTGACGCCCCGATCGCGCAGATGTCGCATCAGGCCGAACAGCATTTCAACTTCCTGGGTATCGAGGCTGGCGGTAGGTTCATCGAGGATCAGCACTTTCGCGGAGAGATCGATCGCCCGGCAGATGGCGACGATCTGTTGCATCGCCACGGAAAAACGGTTCAGCGGTTCGCGTACGTCGAGGGAAAAACCGTATGACGCCATCAGCTCCGTCGCGCGTTTTTCCATCTGCTTGCGCTGAAGCAGGCCAAAACGCCGCGGCTCACGGCCAATAAATAAGTTATCCGCTACCGACATATTGGGCAGCAGGTTCACTTCCTGGTACACGGTGCCAATCCCCAGTTGCTGGGCATGGGCGGTGTTTTTGGGGGAGATCGGTTGGCCTTCGAGCCAGATAGTACCGCGATCGGCATGGTAAACACCGGTCAGCGCTTTGATGAGCGTCGATTTGCCGGCTCCGTTTTCTCCCAGCAGCGCCATAATCTCGCCACGACGCAAGCTGAAATCCACGTTATCCAACGCTTTGACGCCGGGAAAGAATTTGCTTAATCCTTCGGTGCGGAGGATTTCCTGATATTGGTCGGTGGTCATGGTTCCCCCTGCATCACGCCGGATGGCGCTACGCTTATCCGGCCTACAAAAGAGCGTAATGTAGGCCGGGCAAGCGCAGCGCACCCGGCATTTTCATGAAGGCTTAGTAGCCCATGTTTTTCTTCTTCTCTAACTCTTCTTTCGCCGTATCCGGCAAATAGAGGATCGACTTGGTAATGGTCAGCTTCTCAGGCATCGTGCCGTCTTTTTTGAATTTCTCCAGCGCGTCGAATGCCGGACCAGCCATATTCGGCGTCAGCTCGACGCTGGCGTTGGCTTCGCCGTCAATCATCGCTTTGTAGATATCCGGTACGCCATCGATGGAACCGGTGAGAATATCTTTGCCAGGTTTCAGGCCCGCTTCTTTGATCGCCTGAATCGCACCGATCACCATGTCATCATTGTGGGCGTAAACCATGCAGATGTTCTTGCCGTTGTTTTCCGCTTTGATAAAGCTCTCCATCACTTCTTTCCCTTTACTGCGGGTAAAGTCGCCGGACTGAGAGCGGATAATTTTGATGTTTGGCGCATTAGCGATAGCTTCAGCAAACCCTTTTTTACGATCGATAGCCACGCTGGCCCCGACGGTCCCTTGCAGCTCAACGACGTTACACGGCTTGCCGTCCACTTGTTTAATCAGCCAGTCACCGATCAATTTACCTTCCAGCACGTTGTCGGCGGTGACGGTGGTCATATAGAGAGATTTGTCTTTTACATCGATGGAACGATCGAGCAAAAAGACCGGAATGTCGGCATCTTTAGCTTCTTTTAAAACCGGCTCCCAACCCGTTGCCACGACCGGCGCAATAAAGATGGCGTCGACGCCCTGCGCAACAAATGAGCGGACTGCTTTAATCTGGTTTTCCTGCTTTTGCTGGCCGTCAGCGATTTTCAGCGTAATACCACGCTTTTCGGCCTCGCTTTTCGCGACGTTGGTTTCTGCGGCGCGCCAGCCGGATTCAGAGCCAACCTGCGAAAATCCTACGGTTAAAGGGGCTGCCATTGCCATAGACGACATGGCTGCCGAAACTGCTGTGACTAAAAGTAAGCGCTTCCACATAAGTGCATCCTCGTAGGGTGATTATTGTTGGTTAATTAACCGTTGCGAAAAAACTATAGACAATTGAGCATGTAACGGATTGCGTTACATCACACTTCAAAAAAGTAAATAAAACGTTAATCACAACTTTGTAATCGCTTTCATCTAGCTATGAAAAATGCGGCTGAAGATATGGATTTTTCTGTCACTACAGAGAAGTAAAAAGAAGAAAATGCGCGCAGAGAAAGCGAAAACAAGCGGAGACATTCAGCGCGAGTTGGCTATAATACCCGCCACTTGTTTGCCATAGCTTATTTAAAGGAAACAGACATGAGCTTACTCAACGTCCCTGCCGGTAAAGACCTGCCGGAAGATATCTACGTTGTTATCGAGATCCCTGCCAACGCAGATCCGATCAAATACGAAGTTGACAAAGAGAGCGGCGCCCTGTTCGTTGACCGCTTCATGTCCACCGCGATGTTCTATCCGTGCAACTACGGTTACATCAACCACACCCTGTCTCTGGACGGTGACCCGGTTGACGTTCTGGTCCCGACTCCGTACCCGCTGGAGCCAGGTTCAGTGATCCGCTGCCGTCCGGTTGGCGTACTGAAAATGACTGACGAATCCGGTGAAGATGCGAAACTGGTTGCGGTACCGCACACCAAGCTGAGCAAAGAATACGATCACATCAAAGATGTGAACGACCTGCCGGACCTGCTGAAAGCGCAGATCACCCACTTCTTTGAGCACTACAAAGATCTCGAAGCGGGCAAATGGGTAAAAGTTGACGGTTGGGACAACGCTGAAGCTGCTAAAGCTGAAATCGTTGCTTCCTTCGAGCGCGCGAAGAAGTAAGTTCGCGTTAGCGTATAGCCCTGAACGCCAGCCTCTGGTTAGTAAGGGTTTTTTAATTCCTACTTTCTTTTCACCTCCCCTTCGCTGTTTTCTTTTTGACCTACCAGATTGGGTAGTCACATTTCATTTATCTTAATTGCGAATGAGATTAGATCTCATTATCATCTTCAGCATGTAAATAAATGTGAATAAAAGTCAATGAACCTCCACAATGTGAAGTCCCTGAAACGCTATTCCTGTGTGGCGCTCGCCACAGCACTGTTATTTACCAGCCTGTCCAGTGTGGCGGAGACGCTACCTGAGAAAGATTTTCTGACCCGCGACGTCGGTAACGGCGTGTATGAACTGGCGGTTGATAGTCAGCAGAATGCGCTTTTTGCCGCCTCCTCGCCGTCGTTCGATAAAGATAAAACCCGCGGGCTTATCTACAAACTTGACCTGGAGAAGCTCACGACGACTGAAGTCATCGAAACCAGCCGTCGTGCCTTTGCCACTGCCCTGGATGAAGAAAGCCAGGTGCTGTACGTGGGCAACACGCTGGAAGGTTCAGTCACGCTAATCGACACCCGCAGCGGTAAAGAGCTGGCGATACTGCAACTGAGCGAAGCCAAAAATCCGAAAGATATTATCCATACCCGTGAAATGGTGCTCGATAAACAGCATCACCGCCTTTACGTTTCCGGCGTGGCTGAAAAGGGGATTGTCTGGGTAGTGGATACGCAAAAGCGTGAGAAAATCGCCACCCTTGAAAACATGGGCCAGTACCCGACAGGCATGGCCGTCGATGCAAATAAGAACCGCCTGTATGTCGTAAATGGCCGTAACGAACTTATTACACTGGATACCACCAACCATCAAATTATTAGTCGCTTCAGCATTGAGCCAGGCAAAAAACATTTTTTCCTGAATATTGCTTTGGATGCAAAAAATAATCGCGCATTCCTGACCGATCCTGATTTAGCGGATGTACTGGTTGTTGATATTAATAACGGTAAGGTTATTGCACCCATTAAAGTTATCAATTCGCTGGCGGTGATATATAACGAAAAACGCCAGGAAGTTTATATCACCCACCGTAATGCAAAGCGCATCAGCATTGTGGACAGCAAGACTTATCAGGTAAAACAAAGCATTGAAACTAATGCCCTACCTAACAGCCTGGCGCTCTCGGCTGATGCCAACACCCTGTATGTCAGCGTCAAACAGCCGGAAAAAATGACCGGTGTGAAGCCCGACTACGTACTGAAAATCGATCTCTCTAAATATTAATAATTAAAAACGCTTCTTACACCTTGCAGCTTTTCCGGGTTGCAAGGTGATGCTTTTTTTTTACTTTTCAGGTGTCTTATATTATGAAAACGCGTCAACTTATTACGCTGACAGGGATCGTTGCATTCTCAGGTGGTGTTATTTTCCCCACTCAGGCAGAAGAACTCACCGAAACCTCACGCAATAATGAAGATGAAATGGTGATCACCGCATCCGGGTTCTCGCAGCAAAAGCGCGAAGCGCCGGCCACCATTTCAGTTATCGATCGTAAAACGCTGGATATTCAGCCGGACCGTAGCATTGGTGAAGCGATTAAAAATCTTCCCGGCGTCTCGGTTACCAACAGCAGCGGCATGAACGCTGGCAGCATTATGATCCGCGGCATGGACCCTTCTTATACCGCTTTTATGGTCAACAGCGTCAAACAAAATACCGGTGAATCTCGTCCTTACGGACATGATATCGGTACTGAAGCCAACTTCTTACCGCCAATGGAGGCCATTGAGCGTATCGAAGTTATCCGCGGGCCAATGTCCTCGCTGTACGGCTCAGATGCCATCGGCGGTGTGGTCAACGTTATTACCAAAAAACCGTACGGCGCAAAAGAGTGGACAACGGCAATCGCCGCCAATACCTGGCTTCAGGAACACCAGTATTTGGGTAATACCAGCCAGATGAATCTGTTCACCATGGGGCCGATTGTGCCCGATGTTCTGGGCCTTAGCGTGGCGGCCGACTGGCTCGACCGTCGCGATGACGATCGCAATAACTATTTCGGCAAACACAACCGTAAATCCGTTGATATGACGCTGGGCCTGGCCGCCAGCGAAAATAACCTGTTTGATCTCAACGTGGTCACCGGTGAGCAGGAGAAAAACCGTACTCAGAAACGCGGCGCACCGTGGTCATGGCTGTTCGATCGTAATGCCGCCACTCTGACGCATACCGGCTGGTATGCAGACGATACCATCGCGACGACCAACTACATAAATTATGAAAAAGGCCGTTCGAAGTACGTTTATGACGGACAGTCGCCGCAGTATGTGCAGATGGAGAACTACGTCGCCAATTCGCAAACCACCTTCACACTCGACAACCATAAACTGACCGTTGGGGCGAATTTTACCCGTGAAGAGCTGAATGACAGATTTGATGTGGCCAACAAAACGCTGCCCGGATCTGAGCCCGTGACCAAAATCAGCCGTAACGGTTGGGCATTGTTTGCTGAAGACGGCTGGAGCATTGACGATTTTATCCTGACCACTTCAGCCCGTATGGATCAGGATGATAACTTTGGCACGCATATCACGCCAAAAATGTACGGTAACTGGGCCTTCAGCAATGACTGGGCGCTGAAGGGCGGCGTTTCCGCAGGCTATAAAAAACCAGAGCTGCGTGCGACATCCAGTAACTTCGTCACCCCATATGGCTCGACCGTACCTTATCCCTTCCTGACAGTCGGTAACGACGACCTGAAACCTGAACAAAGCGTTAACTCTGAGCTGGGCCTCTACTGGACGGGGGATGCGCTGTCGCTGGATAGCACCGTCTTCTACACCCAGTTCAAAGACAAAATTGCCGAACAAACTATTTGCGAAACCACGTCGACGAATCAGTGCTCCGTGAATGGCTACAAAGCCGATTCCGTCAGTAAATACTTCAACGTTAGCAAGGCGGACGTTTACGGCATAGAACTTAATGCCGACTGGCAGATTAGCGCCGATGTGAAAGCCAACGCTAACTACACCTGGAACCACAGCGAACAGAAAAGCGGCGTGAACAAAGGCTACGCGCTCAATGATTATCCGCGCCATATGGCGAACCTGTCGCTGAACTGGGCGGCAACGCAGAGCCTGGACGTATGGAGTACGGTGAATTATCGCAGCAGTAACCGCAACAGCGGCAATAACTATAAGTACGATGACTACACGATGGTCGACGTAGGCGTACGTTATAAGCTCAATAAGCACACGCAACTGATGGCAGGGGTCTACAACGTGCTGGATGAGGATCCGAAACTGACAACCGCGTGGAATGAATCCGCGCAGGTAGAAGGACGCCGCTATAACCTCGGCGCGCGCGTGGAGTTTTAAGCCTTTAATAAACAACGCCACCCGAAGGCGGCGTTGTTTATTCTCGTAGGCGATATATCAGTACTGGTCTCTGTCTAACCAGTTACCGCTTTCAATCAGCGTTAAGCCATCAACCGGACGTTGGTACACGTACATCCATGCACTTCCGTACGGCGTTTGAATTAACTGGCGTGCGTATTCACCGCCGCGGGTACGCAGAGCGTCAAGCTCTGCCAGCGTGGCGTTATCAATACGATAAACTTCCCCGTGTACTGTCCCATTTCCCGGAACGGCGCCTGGATAGTGGCCCAGGCTGTACAACTGGTAGTTGTCGATACTGAAATTTCCCAGCAACAGGGCATTGGTCATCCAGTGGCTGTTGCCTTGTTTGGTTCGTAAACTGCCGTAAACAAATATTCGCATTGCTAAAACTCGAACTGATAGAGCAAATCAAGTGCCTGATCTACGCCAGACACTGCTTCCAGATATAGCTTAGGCATCAGGCGATAACGTAGCGTGAGTGTCGCTAAGGAGTCAAATATACCCACACCATATTTCACCTGCAGACCTGGCAGTACGTATCCGCTGACAACCACCTGAGATGAGTCGCCCACCCCTTGCGTGTCCAGTGCCAGATTGCTTACGCCAAATGTCTCCCCGATTTTACCCACAACCTGACCACTTTGTGCAACCCCCAGACCAATAAGCATTGAGGTCATCGCCGCGCTGTCGCTCTGTTCGCTATCAAGTCCTTGTCCGCGTAACAGGTAGGAAAGCGCCATTTGCTGCGACATTGCCGGGTCAGAGAAGATCTCCGCCTTCGGTTCATCGGCTGTACCGGTGACGCGAACGCCAGCGATCACGTCGTCTTCGGTGGCATCCGGGTTACGAATTGCCTCGATATTGAGTAACGGCTGATCCGGCGGACCGGAGAACAACAGCTCGCCCTTACGCACAATCAGATCCTGACCATAGGCATGGAAGCGCCCGCTCGGAATATTTATCTGTCCGTTCAGCCCCAGCCCTTGCTTATCCTGCACCACTTTCAGATCGCCCGTCAGACGCGCTTTCAGACCAAAGGCGTCAATACGCACGTTGTTGCCAACGTGGATGTTCAGGTTACTGTTGATCGGAATGCCGGCTGTCTGCGGTTTCTCCGGCTGCAGATTGTTGTTAAGCATGACCATATCGCTGGAAACCCCAACCGCGCTCTCCGGCAGGTCGTGTACGACGATACGCGCCCACGGCACATCCACGTTGCCATCGAGGGTAAACAGGCTTGGCGTGGCTTCAAAGACCACGTCCGGCGATACGTCCAGGCGGACCATCGGCGGTACGGTAATACGTACCCTGCTGCCTTTAGCCGCGACGCGCGCCCGCCAGTTGTCTATTTGACTCCAGTCGGCGTCACCGCTCAGATTGATTTCTCCCTGCTGCGTGCGCACCACGCCCGCCAGCGTGGAGCGTGTTCCGGTGAAGTTAACGGCTAACTGGCTTGGCTGCATGTCAAACGGCATAAAGTTACCGTCGATATCCAGACCGCTCAGTTGCAGCTGTCCGAGCAGTTGCGGGCTTTGCACATCGCCGCCCAGACGCAGGTTGGCGTTGATCGTCCCAGCCGCTTTTTCGCCGCGCGAGAAAATGGGGTTCACCATCGCCAGATTGAAGTTGCGGATATTGACGTTACCGCCCAGGCTACGACGTCCTTGCGGATCCGTTACCTGCACCTGACCGTCAAACTGCCCGTTGTTGGTCAGGCGAATCAGCCAGCCCAGCTCGGCACGGTTATTGTGCAGGTCGGCGGTCAGATTCAGCGTTTCAAACGCCACAGGGAGCGGCGCATCGTTTACGCTTTGCGTGACCTTCACGTTACGTCCGCTCAGCGTGACCTGCCCCTGTGGCAGCCCTTCTTTAGTGGTGTCCCAGCTCACATCAGCTTTGCCGGTGAACACGCCGCTGGCCTGGGTTGTATCCGGCATGAACGGTTTTAACATCGCCAGGTCGAAGCGGTTAAGGTTCACCACCGCGCGTCCCGATGCGCCGGCATCAATGGTTTGCGGTACGCACAGTTCCGCATTCGGGTTGTTCCAGCAGTGCGGCCCAATGCTGATTTTCTGTTCCTGGTTGCGATAATCCAACGCGACAGAACGGTTGAGCGACCACGGACCGACCGGCGTCTGGAAGCGAGTATTGCTTAACGCCCCTTTCCAGCGCTGTTCTTTGCGATCAAAGCTCCCGGCAAGGTCCAGTTGACCGGAAACCGGCTCACCCTGAATGCGCAACTGCAGCTCATGCTGCTTTTCACTGCCTTTGGCGTTGAGCGTCACCAGACCAATATTCACGTCAGGTTGTACAATCCGCTCTACGCGAACGTTGAGATTACCCGCGATTTGCTCGGCCGATTTCACGTCGCCTTCGACACGTACCTGAGCGACGGAAAGCGCCTGCCAGCGCAGACCGCGGGCGGTGATATCCGCCAGCAGCTGTGGCGCTTCAACCGTACCGCGAACTTTTACCAGCCCTTTCGCCGTCCCGCCTAATCCCGGTAGCGCGTTATCCAGGCTCGGTGCATCAATCGTCGCGTCGAGATTGAGGTCTTTGACCCCCAGTTCCCCTTTCACGTCCGCACTGTTGCGTCCCAGTTCCAGATGCAGGCCAGGGATCGTCCACTGCAGGTAGCTGTTCCCCTTCAGCGAACCGTTCACATTGACCTTGTTCTGCTTCACGTTGCCGGTCAGCTTCAGCTCCGGAACCTCCATCTGCCAGCTTCCGCCGTACAGACTGCCGCGCGTTTTCACCAGGCCATTCAGTTTTGACGGCCAGTCCGGGATCGCTTTCGCGGTATTGATCCCATCCAGCGTTAACTCGCCGCGCCAGCTGATCGCCTGCTGCCAGTCCACCAGCGCTTTCAGCTCGGTTTTTCCTTCCAGCGCCGCAATGCTGAGTTTGTCGAGATTGATCTGCTGTTCGTTGCCTTTGGCGTCCAGCGTGATGGTAGCCGGAGGAATATCCTGCCCTTTCACGGCGGTACGCATCGACAGCGTATAGTCTGTCATCTTGCCGGTTAGTTTGAGCTTGATGTCATCGGCCTGGAACTGTTTGTCGCCGGTAAACGGCCAGTAAATCTGCTTACTCACCACCTCAATGTTGAGCGGCAATCCGGCTTCTGCCAGACGCGTCTGCGCCCGCAGGTCCATATCCACCGGACCAGACAAATTGACGCCGACTTCCAGCTGTTCACGCAGCGCGCCGCCGACCTTCAGCTTCACCTTTTCACCTTTTAACGGGTCGATGTTGAGTGTGCTGTTTAACGTAATATCAACCGGCCATGTGTCGGTGAGTTGCGCCGTGCCGCTGGCTTTTACCGTTCCCTGATTCGAGTCGATATCCAGCGCATCAAGCTTCATGTTGCCGTCAATGCTGCTCACTTTCAGCAGCATGTTATGTACCGTTAAATCTGTATCCCCGGTCACGCGCAACTGCTCGCCACGAAACTCTTCAATGTTGAGATTGAGCGGCAGATGGACATCGGTCATTTCCGGCAGCACCGGTTTTGAGAACAGATCTTTTAGCGTTTCGCCGAGCGGTTTTTCATCCGGCTGCGGGTTTTGAATCTTCGGTTCGACGACCTCTTCCTGCGCCACTTCGGCCACTTTAGGCAGGGCAATCAGCAGCCCCTGTAATGACGTTGGCTTCAGCGTCAGCGTTTTTTCCTGCCAGTTCAGGCCGGAGGTAAAATCCAGCACCGAAACCGTGGTGTCATCGATTTTGATGTTGATGTTGTTAAGCGCCACGCGCGAAAGCGTGATTGGGTAAGGCGTGGAAAGGTTGAGCGGACCACTCTCTTCTTCTTCAACCGGCTCTGAGGGCGGCATCTTTTTGCTGTCGATCGCCACGTTGATGTTTTTCAGCGCCAGATCGTTGACGCACAGGCTGCTGTTCCACAGGCAGTTAAGCCCCACGGCCAGATGCACTTCACCAGCATTCACCGCCACGCCAGGCTGGTCGTAACGAATATTTTTAAGCGATAGATCTCGCCAGCCGCCGGTGACCTGACCAATTTCCAGACCCGGAACCCAACGATTAGCCGCTTTGAAGATCAGATGCAGGCCCGAGGTGGTGCCAACGAGGAACGCCACCGTGCCTAACAGCAGCAGGATAAAAATCAGCACGCCGAGGCTTATCTTCTTCCATAAACTCATAATTCAGGCCCCAGACCGATGTAAAACTGTAAACCATGTTCATCTTTGTCGCCGACAGGAACGGCAAAGTCGAGCTTGATGGGACCGACCGGCGATTGCCAGCGTACGCCGACCCCGGCGCCGGTTTTGAAATCGCTTTTGCGGATATCGCTGACCGCTTCACCGCTATCGACAAACATTGCGCCCCACCATTTTCCGGTCACGTTGTACTGATATTCCAGCGAGCCGGTCGCCAGCTTCGAGGCCCCTTTCAGCTTGCCGTCGCTGCCTTCAGGCGAAATAGATTTGTATTTGTAACCACGAATGCTGCGATCGCCCCCGGCGAAGAAACGCAGATCCGGCGGCACTTTGTCGAAGTCGCCGGTTTCGATCCAGCCGAGGTTGCCGCGCATCACAAAGCGGTGCCTGTCGTACAGCGTGCGGATCCAGACGTTTTGCGCCTGGAAGACGGAGAAATCAACGTCTGAACCCCAGGCCGTGTTGGAGTAATCAATAGAATAACGCTGAGAATCGCCCCACACAGGCATCAGGCCACCGCGCGAGCGCGTCCGGCTAATCATCACGCCTGGATAGAGCAGCATGGTGGTATTGGTGACGTTACCCTGGGTAAAGTGGTCAAGGCTCCAGCGCAGGTTAATCGCTCGCTGCCAGCCGCTGGAGAGATCCCAGTAGCGGGAAACCGCAAGCGTCGTGGAGTCCTGCTCGGTATCGTTTAAATCGGTACGCTTAAAGCCCCCTTGCACCAGGTAATACTGCTCCAGCGGGTTCTTTAACAGCGGCATTTTATAGCTGAAATCAAGAACCTGCTCTGGCGCCGAGATACTGGCGCTGGTGGTCAGGCTGTGGCCGTAGGAGTTCATCCACGGCTTTTTCCACGAGGTTTTTACCCGTGGCCCGACGTCAGTTGAATAACCGACCCCGGTTTCGATGGTGTTTTCGGTTCGTGGCGAGACCACGCCTTTTAGCGGCAGTACTTTGGTTTTGCGGGCTTTATCAAATTCCGGCGCGACGACCACAGAATTAAACCAGCCGGTCGCCGACAGACGACGGTTCAGTTCGCCCAGATCTTTCGACTCGTACTCTTCACCTTCTTTAAAAGGCACCAGATTTTGCAGGTACTCGTCGCGAATTTGCGAACCTTCAAAGGTGACATGTCCAAAGCGATAGCGTTCGCCGCTGTTGTAATCGATATCCCAGAACGCCTGGCGGCGCTCAAGCGCTATGCCAAGCTGGCTTTTATTAAATTCACTGTCGAAATAGCCTTTGCGCAGCGCCACGCTGGTGAGTGACTTTTTGAAGTTGTCATAGTCCCCCTGATTCAGCACGGTGCCGATTGCCGGCCGCGTTTTCAGCAGATCGAGATAATCTTTGTCCGTACGCGCGCCACCGCGCAGAATCACCTCGGTGCCGCCAATCAGCACCGGCTCGCCAGCATTCACTTTGGCAATCAGCACCTGACGTCCTTTCGCCGGCGGCGGACGCAGTTCGAAATCAATGGTTGGCTCAAAGTAGCCCAGCGCCTTTAGCCCTTCGCGGATGGCATCATCAACGCGCGCACGAAAGCGTCGGTCCGGAGTGACTTCATCACTTTGAATCGTGGACAGCTGCGCACGGACGTTTTTCTCCAGCGGTCCTGATAATCCTTCGACCTGTAAGCGAACATTCGCGGCGGCGGCGGAGCCACTTAAGCACAGTAATCCCACCCAACATAACTGACGGATATGTGGCACATTTTCTCCTGAATATCCTTTTTTCCCACCCCTGGAAAAAAATACTATGCCGTTCCTCGGCTTAACAAAAAATCAACAATAAGAGTTGAAAAACAGACGACAACCCAAATATTTCTTATGTTTAACTCTAGACGTATTCACGCCGTTTATTGTGGGCAAAGACGCGTCTCGTTACAACCTTAACCCAAATGACTGATTTCGGGAGAACGGCCATGAGTTTATTTGATAGAAAGCATCTTGTTACTCAAGCAGATGCCCTACCTGGACGCAACACCCCGATGCCAGTGGCAACGCTGCATGCGGTTAACCAACATTCGATGACCAACGTGCCCGACGGTATGGAAATAGCGTATTTCGCCATGGGATGCTTCTGGGGCGTTGAACGTTTATTCTGGTCATTACCCGGGGTATACAGCACGGCAGCCGGATACACCGGCGGCTACACCCCTAATCCAACCTACCGCGAAGTCTGTTCCGGCGATACCGGGCACGCCGAAGCGGTACGCGTTGTCTATGACCCGCATGTTATCAGCTACGAACAACTGCTGCAGGTGTTCTGGGAAAATCACGACCCGGCGCAGGGCATGCGTCAGGGGAACGACCAGGGTACGCAGTATCGCTCCGCCATTTACCCGTTAACGCCAGAGCAAACCGCCGCGGCACAGGCGAGCCTTGCGCGTTTTCAGGCAGCAATGACCGCCGCAGGCGACGAGCGCGCCATTACAACGGAAATCACTACGGCAACCCCGTTCTACTATGCCGAGGACGATCACCAGCAGTACCTGCACAAAAATCCATATGGCTACTGTGGAATTGGTGGCATCGGCGTTTGCCTGCCGCCAGAACGTTAATCCGCAATTAACGAGCGACCGTCACCCGCGCGGCATGGCGCGTTGCGTGGGTGACGGTTCCCCGATCCGTCACCTTTCCCTTCAGCAACAGGTTAAATACCGGCGCAGAGGGGCGATTAAGACGGTTCTGCAGCAAATGCACCGCTTCCACGCCCAGCGCCCGACAGGGGATAGTGATACTGGTTACCGCGGCAACGATATGCGCGTCCAGTTCCTGAACATCCGTCGTCATCAGCGACAGCTCACCGGGTATCTCCACGCCAACGTTTTCCAGGATCCGCCGAATACCCGTCGACATTGACGCCCCGGCGCAGAAAATCACCTCTGGCCATGCTTCACGCGGCGTTTCACGTAGCCAGTTGCCTATCGCCCGCTCTGATTCATCCTCAGAAAACCCTTCCGTCACCAGCAGATCGCGCCCGGTATCAAACGGTATCTGATACTGTCTGTAGACCTCCTTAATGCCCTCCAGACGCCAGTACATCGTTTCCCGGCGCAGGCTGGTGACATGGAGAATACGCCGATGCCCCTGATCAAAAAGGTATTGCACAGCACGGTTGCCAATCGCCCGATGATCGGGAGATACCGCATCCAGTAACCCTTCTTTGTCCTGCGAGTTAATCAACACGCAGGGTTTATCCAGCAGTTGCGCCAGTTTATGCACGGTCGGGTCATCAATGCCGATAAGAATAATGGCATTGATATTCTTATTGTTGGCCTTTTCCTGAAAGACCTTGATGTCCGCGCGTTGCTCATCCAGCCCGCAGTAACTCAGATAGACATCATGCGGCGCTATCGCCTCCGCAATTCCGCGCGTGACTTCAAGATAAAACGCATCGCCACGGGCGGTGAAAGTGCGCAACGGAGCGAAAACGGCAATGCCGTTGATCAACAGTCGTCCACTGGACAGCGAGTCCAGAACACCCAGCCTGCGCGCGCAGCTGACGATCGCCTCACGCGCTTTATCGCTGGTATATGACTTCCCGCTAAGCACCCTCGACACTGTACTCACCGAGTACCCCGTCAGGGCAGCAATTTCATCCATTTTTAGCTTGCCAGACATTCTGTGACCTCACTCGCAATCAATCTTTGCAATTTTTTGCAAACGTAGTTCATTGACTCTAAAACACTTTTTCAATGACCGGATGAACTTCTTTTTCATCCTGCAACCGTTCTCACAAAATCACATTGTCGATATTCCAGGCGTTTCTTATGTTCCGCACATCCCTTATTTCTCATGAAAAAGGCACGACATGAAAAAAATACGCTTTGGCATTATTGGGGTTGGCAACATTGGTACCGTCCATGCGCGCTACCTGCTGGCCGGAACGGTACACGAAGCAGTGCTCACCGCAGTGTGTGATAACAATCCTGATAAACATGCGGCTATCCAACGGCTGGTCGGTGAAGAGGTGACGTTATTCAGCGACGCGCGTGAGATGCTGGAAAGTGGGCTTATTGACGCCGTTATCGTCGCCACTCCGCACTATGACCATCCGGGTTTATCGATGATGGCCATGCGCCTTGGCATCCATACGCTGTGCGAGAAGCCTGCCGGGGTCTATACCGCGCAGGTACAAGAGATGAATGCCTGCGCGCGCGAATGCGATGTGGTGTTCAGCATGATGTACAACCAGCGCCCCAATCCGCTGTATCAGAAAGTTAAAGATCTAATCGACAGCGGCGAACTCGGCGAACTGCGTCGCTCTAACTGGATCATTACCAACTGGTATCGTTCGCAGAGCTATTACAACTCCGGCGGCTGGCGCGCGACCTGGAAAGGTGAAGGCGGCGGCGTGCTGCTTAATCAGGATCCGCATCAGCTCGATTTATGGCAATGGCTGGTTGGCATGCCGGTACGCTTGCGCGCTTTTTGCCAGTTTGGCAAGCACCGCCAGATTGAAGTTGAAGATGACGTCACGGCCTACGCGGAATACGCCAACGGTGCGACCGGCGTGTTTATCACCACCGTCGCCGAAACGCCCGGCACAAACCGCCTGGAAATTGTCGGCAGTCGGGGAAAAGTCGTGGTGGAAGAAGGCCGATTGCGCTTCTGGAGACTACGGGAATCCGAAACCGACTTTAATGCGCGCTGGCAAAACGGTTTTGGTGAGCCGGAATGCTGGGAGGTGATAATCCCTACCGAACCAGAATGCAGCGAGCACTTTGTCATTACCCGCAATTTCACTGCCGCAATTCTGCACGGCGAACCGCTGATCGCCCCCGGTCTGGAAGGCATTCGCGGCCTGACGCTTTCCAATGCGATGCACCTTTCTACCTGGACCGATGACTGGGTTGAGCTACCAATCGATGAGCAGCGCTACTTCCAGTTGCTCCAGCAACGTATCGCCTCCTCAGTTGAAAAAACCGCGACCAGCCGCACGCTGGACGCTTCCGGTAGCTGGTAACGCGCAGGAGAAAATCATGCTCAACATTGCCATTGTCGGTACCGGGAATATCTCCCACAACCACATTCAGGGGTATTTACAGTTTGCCGATCGTTGCCGGATTGTCGCGTTGGTTGATATCTACCCGGAGAAAGCGGAAGAAAAGAAATCACGCTACGGCCTGAGCGAAGCGCGAGTCTACCGCAATCATCAGGCGATGCTGGACGCGGACATTGAGATCGATGTGGTAGATGTCTGCACCCCGCCGTACGTGCACGCAGCCATCAGCATTGATGCGCTGCAGGCCGGAAAACATGTGTTGTGCGAAAAACCAATGGCCTCTTCGCTCGAAGAGTGCGATGCGATGATCGCCGCGCAAAAGGCCAGCGGGAAAACCTTATCGATCATCGCGCAAAACCGCTTTACCGATGCCTTCTGGCGGCTGAAAACCGTTGTTGATTCCGGGCTGGCGGGCAAGATTTGCCATGCACAGGTGGATTCATTCTGGTGGCGCGGACACTGCTATTACGATCTATGGTGGCGCGGCACGTGGCAGAAAGAAGGCGGCGGCTGCACGCTGAATCACGCGGTACACCACATTGACGCCATTCAATGGATGCTGGGTTTCCCAACTGAAGTGGTGGCGATGATGACCAACGTCGCCCATGACAACGCCGAAGTCGAGGATCTTAGCGCGGCTATCTTCAAATACCCGAACGGGGCACTGACGCAGTTGACCGCCTCCGTGGTGCATCACGGTGAAGATCAAAAGATTGTCATTCAGGGTGAAAAAGCGCGTATTTCCGCGCCGTGGCAGGTTCATGCCAGCCAGTCGGCGGATAACGGCTTCCCGCAAACTGACAATAACGGCGAGCTGGAACAGCATCTGGAGACACTTTTTCGCACTACGCCACCGCTGCAATGGACGCTACATACTGGGCAAATCGATAACCTGCTTAATGCCATCGAACAACAGCTCCGTCCCCTGATCGATGGCGAACAGGGCAAGCGCTCGCTGGAGTTGATTACCGCTATCTATAAATCCGCCATCACCCGCACGGTGGTGACGCTGCCCATTCACCACACCGATGCGTTTTATCGCACCGGCGGCCTGATTGACATCGCCCCGCATTTCTATGAGAAATCCGCCTCCGTAAGCAATTTCACGGAAGTGGGCGCCATCCCTCTGGGTAAAGACTTAGATTCAGGAGTTAAAGAATGAACAAGCAAGATGGAATGCACTACGCCCCTACCGGGAAGCCTCAGCCGGTCGTGAAACCTGGCGAGTTTGTCATTGCCGCGGCCTCACTCGATCATGGTCATATCTACGGCATGTGTAACGGGTTGATTGAAGCAGGCGCCACGCTGAAATGGGTTTACGATCCCGACCCGCACAAAATCGATCAATTTCTGCAGCAGTATCCGCAGGCGCAGGTGGCCGATTCACTCGAGACAATCCTCAACGATCGCGAGGTCCAACTGGTTGCCGGAGCGGCAATTCCTTCCGAGCGCTGTCCGCTGGGACTAAAGGTCATGGCGGCCGGAAAAGACTACTTCACCGACAAGGCTCCGTTAACCACCCTCGCACAGCTTGAAGACGCCGAAGCGATGGTGGCGAAAACCGGGCGCAAATACGCAGTCTATTACAGCGAGCGTCTGCACGTTGAAAGCGCTGTTTTTGCCGGTCAGCTTGTCCACCAGGGGGCAATTGGGCGCGTGATGCAAACCCTCGGCACCGGTCCGCACCGCGAAGGTCACGGGCGCCCGGACTGGTTTTATGACAAACGCTATTTTGGCGGCATTCTGTGCGACATCGGCAGCCATCAAATCGAACAATTTCTGTTTTATACCGGCAACAGCGAGGCGCATATCGTCGCCAGCCAGGTGCGTAACGTCAATCATCCACAGTACCCGCAGTTCGAAGACTTTGGCGATGCCATGCTGGCGGGCGATAACGGGGCGACCGGCTATTTCCGCTGCGACTGGTTCACGCCGCAGGGGCTCAGTAGCTGGGGGGATGGACGCCTGACGTTGCTGGGTACCGAAGGTTACATTGAGATCCGCAAGTATGTGGATATCACCCGGGGTGAACAGGACGTGGTGTATCTGGTGAATAAAGACGGGGAATTCCGCTACCCGGTTGCGGGCAAAGTCGGCTTTCCTTTCTTCGGCGAATTCATTCTCGATTGTCTGAATCGCACGGAAAACGCCATGACTCAGGCCCACGCCTTTAAAGCCGCAGAACTGTGCGTGAAGGCGCAAATGCTGGCGAATGCCCGCGCATAATCGGAGGTGACATGACAACGCTAAATGCCGCCATCATCGGCGCGGGCGCTATTCACCGCAGTCACGTTAACGCCCTCCGGCTTTTGCCGGGGGTCACGCTGCGTGCGCTGGTCGATATTGATAGCGCCACCGGTTTGCAACAGGCCATGGCTTATAACTGCCGCTATTACCAGAATTACCGTGAGATGCTGCTGGATAATGACATCGACGTCGTCCATATCTGCACGCCTCATTTCGAACACAAAAACATGATTACCGCCGCGCTTGCCGCAGGGAAACATGTGTTTTGCGAAAAACCGGTGGGCTTGAATTGTACAGAGGTGGCAGACATCGCTAACGCAGCGGCGTCCGCCCAGGGCCTTCTGGGCGTGTGCTATCAAAACCGGCTTAATCCAACCAGTTTACGAATCCGCGATGAACTGGCGAAAAATACGCTTGGCAAAATGCTAAGCGTTAAAGCTGTTTTGACCTGGTCACGCTCCAGGGCTTATTACAGCGAAAGCCCGTGGCGCGGGCGTTTTGCCAGCGAAGGCGGCAGTTTACTGATCAACCAGGCTATTCATACTCTCGATCTGATGCAGTGGTTCGCCGGCGGCGTGACGCGTTTGAAAGGCGTGGTGGACAGCGGTGAACTGGCAGATGTCACCGAAGCCGAAGACAGCGCGATGGCGACCCTGCACTTTGCCAACGGCGCTCGCGGTCTGTTTTACGCCAGCAACTGCAACACCCTCGATTCACCGCTGCTGCTGGAGATCCATTGTGAGCAAGGCATGCTCCAGCTCACGGACAATACCCTGTGGCGCGTTACAGCGGACCGACGCCTGAAACTGGACTGCGATGGTTCACCGGACGGTCACGCCAAAAGTTACTGGGGTCTGGGCCACCAGCAGGCTATTCGTCAGTTTTATCATGCAATTACTCATGGAGGTCAGACAGAATATATCAACATTAATGAAGCCCGCAAATCACTGGCGATGGTTGAGGCTATTTATCACTCATCTAAAACCCGACAATGGATAACCATTAATAATTAAAATTAATTTAATGCTGCAGAATTAAATAACACCAGCCGGATAATACCGGAATACGCATACCCTACATACTGGAAAAATATTATGGTCAAACCAACTGAACGCAGAGTCAGTTATGGTGTAGCGATCGGCTATGGCATTACTGATTTATTTGGCGGCGGTGCTTTCGCCATTATCGGAACATGGCTTTTATTTTTTTACACCACCTACTGCGGTTTAAGCGTGCTGGAAGCAGGCTCAATATTTGCCATTGCCCGCGTGATTGATGCTGTACTTAGCCCAATTATGGGTTATATCACCGATAACTTTGGCGACACGTGGCTGGGCCGCAGATTTGGCCGTCGCCGCTTCTTTTTATTACTCAGTTCTCCTTTAATGTTTCTCTATGCCCTGCTGTGGCTGACCGACATGGGTTACTGGTATTACCTGGGAACCTATTTGTCGATTGAGCTGCTTTCAGCGATGGTGCTGGTGCCGTGGGAAACCCTGGCCGCAGAAATGACCAACCGCTACGAAGAGCGCAGCCGCCTCTCCGGCGTGCGCATGATCTGCTCGCAGCTGGGCGGATTTCTGGCCGTATCGGTACCCGGCATCCTGATGCAGTTTACCGGCAAAGATAATCCGTTTACCTATACGCTAACCGGGCTTATCTTTTCCGTCGTGTTTTGCATCGCGGTGTTCATAACCTGGCGCTGCACGTGGGAGGCTAAAGACGTTCAGGAAGAGACATTCCAGGCTGACCTGCAACGCAATAGCGGGATACTGAATCACCTTAAATATTTGATACTCGATCTGTTCTCGTCTTTCAGGATCCGGGCATTTCGCCTGCATATCATTATTTATATTTTCTCTTTTACCGCTATGGATGTATTCGGTTCAGTATTTACCTATTACGTGGTTTATTGTTTGAGCCAGGATGCCGCCTCCGTTTCTGGCTGGTTAAGCATTGCCGCTTTTGCTTCAGTTTTTGGCACCTATGGATTTATGCTATTACTGAATAAACTCAATATAACCCCATCAGCAGCACTACGCCTCTCTTACACTTGTATATTTAGCGTATTGGTATTTTTATTTGTTATTTATTATACCGAAACTCAGGTATCCAATATTCTGTTCTCTGCGATCTTTATTCTGCTCGGCATGGCGCGTTCTGGTCTTTACTATATCCCATGGAATATCTATAGCTTTATTCCTGATATTGATGAAATGGTAACCCAGCAGCGCCGCGAAGGGATTTTTGCCGGCGTTATGGTACTCACGCGTAAAAGTACGGTGGCAATCGCTATTTTGCTTATCGGCATGGTGCTGGAAGAATCAGGCTTTGTAAAAGGCAGCGGCGCGCAGCCGGAAAGCGCGCTCCACGCTATTATCGGATTGATGATCTTTGCTACCGCGGCGCTGCTGGCGGTGAGTTTCTACGCCACCTACAAATTCAAACTGACTCGCGAAACCCACAAAATCCTGCTCAAAGAGATCGCCCGCCGCAAACTGGGTGGCAACTATCGCGACTGCGATGAAGAAACCCGGGTGGTGATCAAACAGCTCACCGGCTACGAGTACGATGAGGTTTGGGGTGGCAGCGCCACGCAGCGTGCAACGGGACGCGTCAGTCTCTCAGATACAGAATAAGGAGCGCATCATGTATAACCCATGGAGCAAAGCACGGGCGCAAAGCTGGTATCAACAGCAAGCCTGGGGCTGCGGTTTTAACTACTTGCCGCGCACCGCGGTTAACTGGCTCGAAATGTGGCAAGCAGAGAGTTTCGATAGCGGCACTATCGATCAGGAACTCGGCTGGGCCAGCCAGTATGGCTATAACCAGTTGCGAACAAATTTACCGTTTACCGTCTGGCAGCATGATCGCGATGGGCTGCTCGAGCGCATCGACCTCTTCCTGAGCATTGCCCATAGCCACGGCATAAAAGTGATGCTGACGCTGCTCGACGACTGCGCGTTTTCCGGTGATGAACCCGTTATCGGTCAGCAAAAATCCCCGGTTCCAGGGGTTCACAACAGCCAGGCTGCGGGTAGCCCAGGCCGTGCCTGCGTGCTGGACAGATGCTGTTGGCCGCAAATTGAAGCCTACGTCAGAGATATCATCCGTTACTTTCGCCATGACTCGCGTATCAGCGTCTGGGATTTATATAATGAGCCAGGCAACGGCGGGATTTTTTGTCATACCGGCGAATTTGCCCGCTATGACGACAGGCTGGAAATTTACGCCTTAACCCTGATGACCCACCTGTTTAGCTGGGCGCGACAGGAGTCACCATCTCAACCATTGACCGTAGCGGCCTGGCATATTGACGATCGCGCGGCATGCGAGAATGCGTTTACGCATCCTGTTGATATAGCCGCGCTGCGGCTTTCCGACGTGATTAGCTACCATGCGTATGTCGATACCCCTGGCCAGTTGTCTCTTCTGTCGCAGTTGGCTGAATTTGGCAGGCCGCTCTTTTGTACCGAGTGGCTGGCACGCCATGTCGATAGCCGAATAGAAGAACAACTGCCGCTGTTTAGCGCCCAGCGCGTTTCCAGCTTTCACTGGGGATTGGTGCAGGGGAAAACGCAAACCTGGCTGCCGTGGCCGGATATCCCGCTTGACGAAACGACGGCGCAACTATGGTTTCATGATGTGCTAAAGCCAGATGGTTCGCCCTATAGCGAAAAAGAGATGCAGATGGTGCACAGGCTGAATCCCACAGAATAAGGCCAAAAAAGCTCCTCTGGCGACTTTACAGTACCTTACGCTATACTAGCTTCTGAATTTACCGGCTCAACTCCACGAGCCGGTTTTCGCATGGATTTATCAATTTCTCCCTTCCGAGGATCTGGCACAGCGCCGGATAAGATATGTTAAACAGTATTTTAGTCATTCTCTGCCTGATCGCCGTGAGTGCGTTTTTCTCGATATCCGAGATCTCGCTTGCTGCATCACGCAAAATAAAACTTAAACTGCTTGCCGATGAAGGCAACGTAAACGCACAACGAGTTTTGAAGATGCAGGAAAACCCCGGCATGTTTTTTACCGTCGTGCAAATCGGCCTTAACGCGGTCGCCATTCTCGGCGGTATCGTCGGTGATGCAGCATTCTCCCCGGCGTTTTACAGCCTTTTCTCGAAGTACTTCGCTCCAGAGCTCTCTGAACAGTTAAGCTTTATTTTGTCGTTCTCACTGGTTACTGGCCTGTTCATCCTGTTCGCGGATTTAACCCCGAAACGCATCGGTATGATTGCGCCAGAAGCTGTCGCTTTGCGTATCATCAACCCGATGCGCTTCTGCCTGCTGGTCTTCCGCCCGCTGGTGTGGTTCTTTAACGGTCTGGCAAACAACATTTTCCGTCTGTTTAAGATCCCAATGGTACGTAAAGACGACATCACCTCGGACGACATTTACGCCGTGGTCGAAGCCGGTGCGCTGGCGGGGGTTCTGCGTAAGCAGGAGCATGAGCTGATTGAAAATGTGTTCGAACTGGAATCGCGGACCGTACCGTCTTCAATGACCTCGCGCGAGAATATTATCTGGTTCGATCTCCACGAAGATGAGCAAAGCCTGAAGAATAAGGTGGCGGAACATCCGCACTCCAAATTCCTGGTGTGTAACGAAGATATCGACCACATCATTGGCTATGTCGATTCAAAGGATCTCCTCAACCGCGTACTGGCAAACCAAAGTATGGCGTTGAACAGCGGCGTACAGATCCGCAATACGCTGATCGTCCCGGACACGCTGACGCTCTCTGAAGCGCTGGAAAGCTTCAAAACCGCAGGCGAAGACTTTGCCGTCATCATGAACGAGTACGCGCTGGTGGTGGGGATTATCACGCTCAACGACGTTATGACGACGCTGATGGGCGATCTGGTAGGCCAGGGTCTGGAAGAGCAGATTGTGGCGCGCGATGAAAACTCATGGTTGGTCGACGGCGGTACACCGATTGATGACGTAATGCGCGTCCTGGATATCGACGAGTTCCCGCAGTCCGGCAACTATGAAACCATCGGCGGCTTTATGATGTTCATGCTGCGTAAAATCCCGAAACGCACCGACTCGGTGAAGTATTCAGGCTATAAATTTGAAGTAGTGGATATCGATAACTACAAGATCGATCAGCTGCTGGTGACGCGTCTGGACAGTAAACCTACCGTTCTGGTACCAAAGCTGCCAGATGCAAAAGAAGAGGCAAAGGCGTCGTAACGCCTTACAGAAACATCAACGGCTCCTGTCCAGGAGCCGTTTTTTTAACTACCGCATAGCACTTGATCAAGCCATCTCAGTTTGCAGACGCAAGACCTGACGGTTAACTTCGGACATCACAGAAAAATGCAGCTTGTCCTTCACTTTTGGGATAAGAATCTTACCCTTATCAAATTCAAAAGCGCCTACATCCTTGATATATAACCGTCCACGAAACAGGATCTTCACGTACTTCGCCACCTGCAGCGGGTTGTATCGTTGGAAAATTTTCATTGTTGTCTCCTGCTGAGTATTACGCCTTTGCGGTACCACAATCGGTCCGACAATCCTCAGGCGCAAATTTTAATGCCCTATGACTATAGACTATCTCGTTGATGTTTCCAGCGTGTATAAGTTTATTTACCTTCAGGTTACAATTATTCAGAATTATCTTTTCAACGCTTCGCTGTCTTCAGTATAAGCCTTCAATTTTCGCAGGATTTGTGCGCCCGTCCGCAAACTGGCATCGCGCTTGCGGGAAAAAGCAGCAATCGCACATATGATTAAACTCCAGACCCAAGTGGTCGGATCACCTGCAAAATAAAGAAAGAAGGAAAACCTATGACCTTACAAAAACTGCTGGCGCTGTCGTGTCTGCTGCTGCCGATGATTGCTTCCGCTCATAAGTTTGAGACTAACCAGCGCGTACCGCCGGTGGGAATCGCCGATCGCGGCGAACTGATTCTCGATAACGATAAGTTTAGCTACAAAAGCTGGAATAGCGCGCAGTTGCCGGGGAAAGTGCGAATTGTGCAACACATTGCCGGGCGCACCTCCGCCAAAGAGAAAAATGCAACGCTGATCGAGGCAATCAAGACGGCCAACCTGCCGCATGACAAATACCAGACCACCACTATCGTCAACACGGATGACGCCATTCCCGGTTCCGGTATGTTTGTGCGTAGCAGTCTGGAGAGCAATAAGAAGCTCTACCCGTGGTCACAATTTATTGTCGACAGCAATGGCGTTGCGCGTAAGGCCTGGCAACTGGATGAAGAGAGCTCCGCTATTGCCGTACTCGACAAGGACGGACGCGTTCAGTGGGCAAAAGATGGGGCGTTAACGCAGGAAGAAGTGCAGCAGGTGATTGCCCTGCTGCACAAATTGCTCAATAAATAGAGACGCGGAAGCCGGGGTTGAGGAACGATTCACGTGGGGTGTAATCCAGCGTTTTCCCCTGCCAGTCGTGAACGTGCGCTCCGGCTGCGGCGGCAACGGCGTGGCCCGCGGCGGTATCCCAGACGTTAGTTGGCCCAAAACGCGGATACAGTTGCGCATGCCCTTCCGCCACCAGGCAGAACTTCAGCGATGAGCCAATCGAGGTGGTCTGGTGATCGCCCAACTGTTGCAGATACTCTTTTAACTCATTGTCGGCATGCGAGCGGCTAATCACCACCAGCGGCGGACGCGCGTCACGAACCTGGATTTGTTTGCGCACGCCGCACTCTTCTTTCCACGCTTTACCTTCAGCCGCGCTGTACATCACTTTCATTACCGGCGCGTAAACCACGCCCAGTACCGGTTTTCCCTTCTCGATCAGCGCAATATTGACGGTGAATTCACCGTTACGCTTAATGAACTCTTTGGTACCGTCCAGCGGGTCTACCAGCCAGTAGCGCTGCCAGTGCTGGCGAACATCCCAGCCAGGAGGCGCTTCTTCAGACAGGACTGGAATATCCGGCGTCAGCGCCAGTAATCCTTCGAGGATCACCGTATGCGCGGCGATATCCGCCGCCGTGACCGGAGAATCGTCCTGCTTGCTGGTAATCTCCATCGGTTTGATTCCATCGTAGACCTGCATAATGGCATCGCCCGCGTTCCGTGCAAGCTGGCATACATGTTCTAGCATTCTCCACCTCGTTTATATCAGTGGTGTTAACTCGTTGTTTTACTTATACCCGATCGTCAGGGGATCCGCCAACTGTGATAGCGTCTGCGGTTTTAAACGCTATATTCATGTCATGATTCACAGTTCTGTAAGCAAGAAGATTTATATACATTTTCTTTTGTGGCTTAGATCTTAAAAGGATGCCCCTGATGATTAAGTTTAGTGCAACGCTTCTGGCAACGCTGATTGCAGCCAGCGTCAATGCCGCGACCGTCGATCTGCGTATAATGGAAACCACTGATTTACATAGTAATATGATGGATTTCGATTATTACAAAGATACACCAACAGAAAAATTCGGTCTGGTACGTACGGCAAGTCTGATCAACGCTGCGCGAGGTGAAGTCAAAAACAGCGTGCTGGTTGATAATGGCGATCTGATTCAGGGCAGCCCGCTCGGGGATTACATGGCGGCCAAAGGGCTGAAAGCGGGCGAAACTCACCCGGTATATAAGGCGCTGAATACCCTGGATTACGCGGTGGGTAACCTCGGCAACCATGAATTCAACTACGGTCTGGAGTATCTGCACAACGCGCTGGCCGGGGCGAAATTCCCTTACGTTAACGCCAATATCATCGACGTTAAGACCAAAAAGCCGCTGTTTACGCCTTATTTGATCAAAGATACAGAGTTGGTCGACCAGCAAGGGAACAAGCAGACGCTGAAGATTGGCTATATAGGCTTTGTGCCACCACAGATTATGACCTGGGATAAAGCCAACCTCAGCGGCAAAGTAACGGTGAACGACATCACCGAAACCGCGCGTAAGTATGTCCCGGAAATGCGGGAAAAAGGCGCCGATGTCGTGGTGGTGGTTGCTCACTCCGGACTTTCTGCCGACCCGTATCAGACGATGGCGGAAAACTCCGTTTATTACCTCAGTGAAATACCGGGCGTGGATGCCATTATGTTTGGTCACGCTCACGCCGTCTTCCCGGGTAAAGACTTTGCCAATATTAAAGGCGCAGATATCACAAAAGGTACGCTGAACGGGGTTCCTGCAGTGATGCCGGGTATGTGGGGCGATCACCTGGGCGTAGTGGATCTTGTGTTGAATAATGACAGCGGTAAATGGCAGGTCACTCAGGCGAAAGCCGAGGCGCGCCCAATTTATGACGCCGCGGGCAAAAAATCACTGGCAGCAGAAGACAAAAAAATCGTTGAGATCCTGAAAGCCGATCACGACGCCACGCGTGAGTTTGTCAGCAAACCAATCGGTAAATCCGCCGACAACATGTACAGCTATCTGGCGCTGGTACAGGATGATCCGACCGTACAGGTGGTGAACAACGCGCAGAAAGCCTATGTGGAACACTTTATTCAGGGCGATCCGGATCTGGCAAAACTACCGGTACTTTCCGCCGCCGCGCCGTTTAAGGTCGGTGGACGCAAAAACGATCCGGCAAGCTTCGTAGAAGTCGAAAAAGGTCAGTTAACCTTCCGGAACGCCGCTGATTTGTATCTCTACCCCAACACTCTGGTGGTGGTGAAAGCCAGCGGTAAAGAGGTGAAGGAGTGGCTGGAATGTTCCGCCGGACAGTTCAATCAGATTGACATCCACAGCAGCAAACCGCAGTCGTTGATTAACTGGGATGGTTTCCGTACCTATAACTTCGACGTGATTGACGGCGTGAATTATCAGATTGATGTTTCACAACCCGCCCGCTACGACGGGGAATGTCAGACCATTAACCCGAAAGCGGAGCGTATTAAAAATCTGACCTTTAACGGCAAGCCTGTCGATCCGAATGCTACCTTCCTCGTCGCGACCAACAACTACCGCGCCTACGGCGGTAAATTTGCCGGAACCGGCGACAGCCACATCGCGTTTGCATCTCCCGATGAAAACCGCTCGGTGCTGGCGGCCTGGATTGGTGCACAGACGAAGCGTGCCGGTGAAATTCACCCGGCGGCAGATAACAACTGGCGTCTGGCGCCGATTCACAGCGAGACACCTCTGGATATTCGCTTTGAAACCTCACCGTCTGAAAAAGCCGCTGTATTTATCAAAGAGAAAGGCCAGTATCCGCTGAAGAAAGTCGCGACCGATGACATTGGTTTTGCCATTTATCAGTTGGATTTAAGTAAGTAACTTTAGTGCCGGATGTGACGCGCTCGCGTCTTATCCGGCCTACAAAATACGTCGCCAACCCATCACGCCGCCCGCTCGTCCCGCTGCGCCAAAACCTGCGGCAAATTCAGTTCTATCCAGTCCGCCAGCGCGGCGACTTTATCGCTCACCTGCTCACCCAACGGCGTCAGGCTATACTCCACGTGCGGCGGCACCACCGGATACGACACCCGATTGATAAACCCGTCCTGCTCTAACGCCTGCAGGGATTGCGCCAACATTTTTTCACTGACGCCGCCCATCTTACGGCGCAAATCGCTGAAACGGTGCGTACCGTCGCGCAGCGCCACCAGAATCAACACGCCCCAGCGGCTGGTGACGTGCTTTAACACCTCGCGGGAGGGGCACTGTTCGGCAAACAGGTTGCCATCGCGTAATTGCTGGGAAAGCGTCGTAGCTGTCATTTTCATACTAACCTTTTTGTACGTACTTACTAAAAGTTAGTTTAGGTGTTAGCGTGATTAAACACAAGACCAATACCAAGGAGTCACCCATGATCGCGATTACCGGCGCCACCGGCCAACTGGGCCAACACGTTATAGAATCTCTGCTGAAAACCGTTCCTGCCAGCCAGATTGTTGCTATTGTGCGTAATCCTGCTAAAGCGACGGCACTTAGCCAGCAGGGCATTACCGTTCGTCAGGCGGATTACAGCGATGAAGCCGCCTTGACGACTGCCTTACAGGGTATCGACAAGCTACTGCTGATCTCCTCCAGCGAAGTGGGACAACGCGCCCCGCAGCATCGCAATGTGATTAACGCGGCACAGGCGGCCCACGTGAAATTTATCGCCTACACCAGCCTGCTGCACGCCGACACCTCCCCGCTGGGGCTGGCTGATGAGCATGTCGCAACCGAGAAGATGCTGGCTGAATCCGGTATCGCGTACGCGCTGCTGCGTAACGGCTGGTACACAGAGAACTATCTCGCCAGCGCACCGGCTGCACTGGAACATGGCGTGTTTATCGGGGCTGCTGGTGAAGGCAAAATCGCCTCAGCGACCCGCGCCGACTATGCCGCTGCCGCCGCGCGCGTCATCAGTGAAGACGGTCATGCCGGTAAAACCTATGAGCTTGCGGGCGACGCAGGCTGGACCCTGAGCCAGTTGGCTGCCGAACTGGCAAAACAGAGCGGTAAAAAAGTGGTGTATCAGAACCTGAGCGAAGCTGATTTTGCCGCCGCGCTAAAAGGTGTGGGCCTGCCTGCCGGACTGGCGGACATGCTGGCTGACTCAGACACTGGCGCCTCCAAAGGCGGCCTGTTCGACGACAGCCATACGCTGAGCAAACTGATTGGTCGCCCGACCACCTCGTTGGCTGACAGCGTCAAAGGCATCGTGTAAGTGTTAAAAATTAGTTAATTGTGGTGGCATCCCCGCGCATCCTCTCTGATAATGACAGGATGATGCGTGGGGAGAGAAAACGTGCAAGGTGTACCTGAGCAGTTTATTGATGAGAAAGACAGCGCCCGCTTTCGCCATCTGGCGCAGGTGCCGGGCGTTGAGCTGTATCATGCGCACATCTCACGTTACGCCTTTGAACCACATACCCATGAAGCGTTTGGCATTGGCGCGATAGAAGCCGGCGCCGAACGTTTTCGCTATCGCGGCTCGCAGTACGTGGCTCCCGCCCATTCTGTCGTCACCATGAATCCCGATGAGCTGCATACCGGCGAAGCCGAAACCGCCGACGGCTGGCGCTATCGGATGATTTATCTCGACCCCTCTCTTCTGGAAGAGGTCACCGGGATCCGCCACTGGTGGTTTCATGACGTAACGCGTCACGATCCGCTGCGCTCACGCCAGCTCTGCTCGCTGATCCACGGTCTGTGGAACACAGAGGATGCGCTGGCGCAAAAAGGGTTATTGCTCGATCTGATCGACACCTTCCAGCCGCTGGCCCGTCATGCGCCGGTATTGCCGGAGGGCGCGCATCGCTTTGAACGGGTGCGCGAGTATCTGCATGATAATTATATGCATCCTGTCACGCTCGATGAACTGGCCCGGGTTGCATCGCTGAGTCCCTGGCATTTTCAGCGTCAGTTTAAGTCTCATTTCCACGTCACGCCGCACCAGATGCTGATGGCGATCCGCCTGTGGCGAGCCAAAGGTTTTCTCACTCACGGAATGCCCGCCGCAGAGGTCGCCGCCGCAACCGGCCTCACCGACCAGTCGCATCTCACCCGCGCGTTTACCCATCGCTACGGCATTACGCCAGTGCGTTATCAGAAACAAGTCGTCCGGCGTTGATCAGCAATCTCATACAATACGGCGGCATTTTTCCTGCCTACACTCGACTGATTGTTAAGCGATGTGGATGTCAAAAATGATTAGCGGCGTGTTGTATGCCCTGCTGGCCGGGCTGATGTGGGGATTAATTTTTGTTGGACCGCTGATCGTACCGGAATACCCGGCGGTATTGCAGTCGATGGGGCGCTATCTGGCGCTGGGGCTGATAGCGTTGCCGATTGCCTGGCTGGGACGTGTGCGTCTGCGCCAGTTGGCGCGTAAAGACTGGATAACGGCGCTGGCGCTAACGATGATGGGTAATCTGATTTATTACGTCTGCCTGGCAAGCGCTATTCAACGCACCGGTGCACCGGTTTCTACGATGATTATCGGTACATTGCCAGTGGTGATCCCGGTTTTCGCCAACCTGCTCTACAGCCAGCGTGACGGCAAATTATCATGGTGGCGTCTGGCGCCTGCGCTGGTGTTGATTGGCATAGGTCTGCTGTGCGTGAATATCTCGGAGCTGAATCAGGGGTTACCTAACTTTAGCGGCTGGCGTTATGGCTCAGGTATCGTGCTGGCGCTTGTTTCGGTGGTGTGCTGGGCGTGGTATGCGCTGCGTAACGCCCGCTGGTTGCGCGAGAATCCGGATAAGCACCCGATGATGTGGGCGACGGCCCAGGCGCTGGTGACGCTGCCTGTTTCTCTGCTCGGTTATATTGCCGCCTGCCTCTGGCTGAACGGGCAAACGCCGGACTTCGCTCTGCCCTTCGGCCCGCGCCCTGGTGTGTTTATCGGCCTGATGATAGCCATTGCGGTATTGTGCTCATGGGTTGGCGCACTGTGCTGGAACGTCGCCAGCCAGAAGCTGCCGACGGTGATCCTCGGCCCGCTGATTGTCTTTGAAACACTGGCGGGCCTGCTGTATACCTTTATCCTGCGTCAGGAATTTCCGCCGTTGCTGACGGTAAGCGGCATTGCGCTGCTGGTAATAGGCGTGGTAATTGCTGTGCGGTCAAAACCGCAGAAACCGGCGGTAGTGCCGGTTTCAGGGGATGCCTGATGGCGCTGCGCTTATCAGGCCTACAAGGACTGTACGATCTCATGTAGGCCGGATAAGGCGTTTACGCCGCCATCCGGCGCGACACTTTAAACACCGCCACGGTCTGATTCAGCCGTGCAGCCTGCTCTTCGAGCGCGGCGGCGGCGGAAGCGGACTCCTCCACCAGTGAGGCGTTTTGCTGCGTGACACGATCCATCTCGGCAACCGCCTGGCCTACCTGATCGATACCCCGACTCTGTTCATCAGAGGCCGAGGCAATCTCGCCCATGATATCGGTCACGCGAGTCACGGCGCTAACAATTTCCGCCATCGTTTCGCCCGCTTCATGCACCAGCGCCGTACCCGCATTGACCCGATTTCCCGAGTCATCAATCAGCGCCTTAATCTCTTTCGCCGCCTGAGCGCTACGCTGCGCCAGCGTACGAACCTCACCGGCGACCACGGCAAACCCGCGCCCCTGCTCGCCCGCCCGCGCCGCTTCCACCGCAGCGTTCAACGCCAGGATGTTGGTCTGGAAGGCAATGCCGTCAATAACATTGGTTATTTGCGCGATTTTGCTGGAACTGGTGGCGATTTCATCCATCGTACGTACCACGCCATCGACCACGTTTCCGCCTTTTTGCGCTGTTTGTGAAGCGTTTTTTGCCAGACTGGTCGCCTGACGCGCGTTATCCGCGTTCTGCTTCACGGTCGCGGTGAGTTGTTCCATGCTGGCTGCGGTCTCTTCCAGGGAGGCGGCCTGCTGTTCGGTACGTGAAGAGAGATCGTTACTGCCAGCGGCAATTTCACCCGCGCCGGTATAAATGGTGTCAGCCCCGTCACGCACCACGCTGACCGTGTTCGCCAGCGCCCGCTGCATGTCGCGGATGTTGCCTGCCAGCAGCGCCATTTCATTACTGCCATCGGCGTTGATGCGGTGCGTCAGATCACCTGCGGCAATATGGCGAATATGTCCCATCACCTCATGCAGCGGCTTGAGCAGCACCCGCTGCATTGCCAGCCAACTGGCGATAATCACGGTGACGACAATCAGCATCACCGCAGACAGCAGCCAGATTATCTTCTGGTAATCACTCTCATTGTCCTGCACTCCAGCAGTGGCCAGCGCCGTTTGCGCGCTACGCCATTGCCGATAAACTTCCTGCATGGCCGTTTGCTTTTGCTCGGCATTCTGCTTGAACATCTCTTCCAGCTTTCCTTCAGCCAGCAGCGCGTTCATTTTTGCCAGCGTCGCAGAATAGATGCCATATTGCTCTTCCAGTCGATCGGCCAGATGCTCATCCAGCCCCGGCGTTTCCGGCAGAGCGTAGTATTTATCGTAATGCGCTTTCGACTCGGCCAACAGGCGATTTGCCGTGTTCACCAACTCCTTCAACTGACCGCCGTTAATATCGCTGGCCATCGTTCCCTGTAAACGCAGCATCCCACGGTTGAGCGTGACGCGAGCCTGGTTCAGGCTAATCCACGCATCGGTAAACTCGGCCACGTTCTGGCTGGAAAGCTGAGAAACGTTGAAGTTTTGCTTATCGTTATTGAGCGCGCCAATAAAGACGCCCGCGGAGATGAGCTGCATTGCGCCCAGGGCGAGTAACACGGTGATAAGTAAGGTTATCACTTTGATTCGTTTAAACATCTGTAGCCTTTTATTATGCAGGTATTGTCTGAGGTCTAACTATCGGCAGCGGCGTGCGCTTATTTAATCCTGTGACGCGGCTTTTTTCGCCGTCTCCCTCCTTTCCAATAGGATTCAGCACCTTAACGAAATAAGAAATTTTCGTGATGTTCATCACAAAACACCCCACCCCGAAAGGGTTATATCCTTCGCCATAAGTTGCATTTAAAATACATCTTATATTATTGAGAATGAGGTAACGGCAATGTCTTATCGCGATCAACCTTTAGGTGAACTGGCGCTCTCTATTCCTCGCGCTTCGGCCCTGTTTCGTAAATACGATATGGATTACTGCTGCGGCGGTAAGCAAACGCTGGCACGCGCTGCCGCGCGTAAAGAGCTGGATTTAGACGTTATTGAGGCGCAGCTCGCGCAGCTGGCTGAACAACCGCTGGAGAAAGACTGGCGTACCGTGGCTCTGGCTGAAATCATCGACCATATCATCGTGCGTTATCACGACAGACACCGCGAACAGTTGCCGGAGTTGATCCTGCAGGCCACTAAAGTTGAACGCGTTCATGCAGACAAACCGAACGTACCGCGCGGTCTGGCGAAAAACCTGACCATGCTGCATGAAGAGCTGTCCAGCCACATGATGAAAGAAGAGCAGATCCTGTTCCCGATGATCAAACAGGGCATGGGTAGCCAGGCGATGGGGCCAATCAGCGTGATGGAAAGCGAACATGACGATGCGGGTGAACTGGTCGAAGTGATCAAACACATCACCCATAACGTGACGCCGCCGCCAGAAGCCTGCACCACCTGGAAAGCCATGTATAACGGCATCAACGAGATGATCGACGACCTGATGGAACACATCAGTCTGGAAAATAATGTGTTGTTCCCGCGTGCCCTCGCAGGTGAATAAAAAAGCCCGGTGGCGCTAGCGCTTACCGGGCCTACAACGACCTCGAACGTAGGCCTGATAAGGCGAAGCCGCATCAGGCAATCCCGCCAGCATAGTGCCGGATGCGGCGTAAACGCCTTATCCGGCCTACATCTCACGTCCTAGCGATTAACGCACGCCTGCCATACGTTTCTTACCGATGAACAACCAGCCCAGACCCAGTGCGATGAACCACAACGGCGTGACGATCAACGCCTGACGGGTATCATCTTCCAGCGTCAGCAGTACCAGTACGAAGACGAAGAACGCCATACATACCCAACACATCAGCTTGCCCCACGGCATCTTGTAGATTGATTTTTCATGCAGGTGCGGACGTTGCTTGCGGTACACCAGGTACGAGCAAAGAATGATGGTCCAGACGAACATGAACAGAATCGCCGACACGGTGGTGATCATAGTGAACGCGCCAATCACGCTCGGATTCACGTACAGCATCACCACGCCGCCCAGCAGACAGATACAGGAGAAGGTTAAACCCTTCGCCGGAACTGCGCGTTTTGAGAGTTTGGCAAACGCTTTAGGCGCAACGCCTTCCTGCGCCAGGCCGAACAGCATACGGCTGGTAGAGAACACGCCGCTGTTTGCAGAAGAGGCCGCTGAAGTCAGTACCACAAAGTTGATCAGGCTCGCCGCAGCAGGCAGACCAACCAGCACAAACAGTTCAACGAATGGGCTCTTGGTTGGTACTACCGAGCTCCATGGCGTTACGGACATAATCACGATCAGCGCAAAAACGTAGAACATGATGATACGGATCGGAATCGAGTTAATGGCGCGCGGCAGAGATTTCTCCGGGTCCTTGGTTTCCGCAGCGGTCGTACCCACCAGCTCAATACCCACAAACGCGAACACGGCTATCTGGAAGCCGGCAAAGAAGCCGCTCAGACCTTTCGGGAACCAGCCACCGTCATTCCATAGATGCGTGAACGATGCCTGAACGCCGGTTGGCGACTGGAAGTGCGTCAGCACCATCACCAGACCGACGACAATCAGGCCGATGATGGCGACGATTTTGATCATCGCAAACCAGAACTCCATCTCACCAAACATTTTTACAGTGGCAAGGTTGAGGCTCAGCAGCAGCACGATCACCGCCAGCGAGGCGACCCAGTCTGACAGTTCGGGAAACCAGAATTGCGCATACGCGGTAATCGCGACAACGTCTGCCATTCCGGTAACGACCCAGCAGAACCAGTAGGTCCAGCCGGTAAAATACCCGGCCCATGGCCCGAGCAGGTCGGAGGCGAAATCACTAAACGATTTGTACTCCAGATTCGAGAGCAGCAATTCCCCCATTGCTCGCATGACGAAAAACAGCATAAAACCGATGATCATATAAACAAAGATGATCGACGGTCCGGCGAGACTGATGGTTTTACCGGAGCCCATAAACAGGCCGGTGCCGATAGCGCCACCAATGGCAATAAGTTGAATATGACGGTTTGTGAGATTGCGCCGTAGCGACTGTTCAGACGATGCCTCTTCAGCGGCGTCGACTTTTACCTGATCTACCATGTTTTTTTCTTCCTGTACCTGTCTGTGTTGTTCAGGCTCTACGGCCTTTAGTGTGTCTATGATACGACGATCCTGTTATCAGGACTCATCGATATTAGGTAAGAATTGGCGGGATGAATACTAAGATTTAGATATAATGTTAATTTAATGTTTAAAGTGAGTGTCATATCACTCTGATAGCGCGAATTAGCTCACAAAAATACACGCTAGCGCGGCATTTGCAAGATAATATATCGACAACGGCGTAACTATAGCTTTTCTCGCTATTTTTTTGTTCCCCCCGGCCTCGGGGGGAACAGAAGTCACTGCTTACAGGATTTCAAGCAGCTCAACGTCGAACACCAGCGTGCTGAACGGAGGAATGGACGCGCCAGCGCCACGCTCGCCGTAAGCCAGTTCCTGAGGAATAGTCAGTTCCCATTTGGAACCTACTGGCATCAGGGTCAGCGCTTCAATCCAGCCAGGGATGACGCCGTTAACCGGGAATTCAGCCGGTTCGCCGCGTGCGACAGAGCTGTCAAACACGGTACCGTCGATCAGTTTACCGGTGTAATGCACGCGAACGCGGTCAGTACGCGCCGGAATAACACCTTCGCCCTGAGTCAGAACACGGAACTGCAAACCGGATTCAGTGCTGTTCACACCCTCTTTCTCACGGTTTTCTTCCAGATATTTGACGCCATCAGCCGCCATAGCCTGGAAACGTTCGCGACGTACTGCATCAGCGCGTTCGTGGATTTCACGCAGCGCGCGATGCACAACATCAACCGGCACTGCCGGGTGTTTACCTTCCAGCGCGTCAGCGATACCCGCTACCAGCGCTTCAGGCAACAGTCCTTCCAGTCCGGATTCGCTCAGCTGTTGTCCTACCTGCAAACCAATGCCATAGCTTGCTTGCGCTTCGATAGTGTCAAAAGTCGGGTTAGCCATCATATTTCCTTTCATCGGATGTAAAGTAGCGGGCAGCATATCAGCCATGCCGCATCCGGTAAAACTTTGTCTCGGGAACAGATGACAAATCGCGAGGAAACATAAACAATAGGAATATCCCGCGTTGACGTCACGAAAGCGGGTAATATGACGAACATCATAGCGTTAGCCATCTATACTCTATGATCGAGGAACGAGACGCGGAGCAGGAGGAAAGCCATGCCCGGGCGCTTTGAATTAAAACCAACCCTGGCGAAAATCTGGCATGCACCGGACAATTTTCGCATTATGGATCCGCTACCGCCTATGCACCGCCGCGGCATTATTATTGCTGCTATCGTGCTGGTGATAGGTTTCCTGCTCCCTTCCAGTGACACCAGCGATGCCCCTGTGGTTACGCGTACTGCTCAGCTGGATTTACAGTCGCAGTCGCAGCCGCCGACCGAGGCTCAGCTGCAGGCACAGCTCGTCGCGCCGCAAAACGATCCAGGCCAGGTCGCTCCGGTTGCCCCGGAACCAATCCAGGAAGGAGAACCTGACGCGCAGCCTCAGGCTCAGCAATCTCAGCCGCAAACGCAGCCTTTCCAACAGGATAGCGGAATTGACCAGCAGTGGCGTTCCTATCGCGTTGATTCAGGCAAAACGCTGGCGCAGGTATTCCGTGACCATAACCTCCCGCCAACCGATGTATACGCGATGGCGCAGGTTGAAGGCGCCGGAAAACCGCTGAGTAACCTGAAAGACGGTCAGATGGTGCAGATCAGGCAGAATGCCAGCGGCGTGGTGACGGGATTAACCATTGATACCGGCAATGGCCAGCAGGTACTGTTTACCCGCCAGCCTAACGGCAGTTTTATTCGCGCCCGTTAACCGCCGTGGCCCCGCGATTCCAGGCCTGATGAGCGATAGCGCCATAAGGCATCAAGGTGAAGCGTCAACGCTTCACCTTGTTCACCCACCAGATCCCCGAGCAGACCAGCACCAGCGCCAGCGCATATTTCCATTCAAGAATGTTCTCGCCGAGGAAAATCGCCGACAGCACCGCCCCCGACACCGGGATCAGGAAGTTAAACGGCGCTACCATCCCCACGCGATTATGCTTGAGCAGAATACTCCACAAAGCAAAGGCGACCGAAGAGAGTAACGTCAGGTAGCCCAGAATCGCCACCGAAGACGCGCCGTGAACGGTCAGCGTGCCGCCAAAAGCGTAACCACCGATAACCAGCGCCAGACCGCCACCGCCCAGTTGATACCCTGTCATTACCGTCGGGTCCACCGTCTGAGAAATACGTTTACCGTATAACGTGGCGGCAGAGAGAATAAAGGCCGCCATCACCACTGAGCCATCCCCTAACAGGCTGAAGCTAAAATCCATTCCGCTGCTAAAGTTCACCACCATTACGCCGGTAAAGCCGAGGATACAACCCAGCGCTTTGTTGTAGCTCAGTTTGTCATTATGGTAGATGAAATGCGCCAGCAGTACGCTGAAGAAGGTCCCTGTCGCGTTCATGATGGACCCTTTCACCCCCGTCGTGAACGCCAGGCCAACATAGAAGAAGATGTATTGCAGCGAGGTTTGCGTCAGCCCCAACAGCGTGAGCTGACCATATTGACGCGGGCTTAACCGGCCAATCGGTTTACGCTGCGCCACCGCCAGCAGTAGCAGCAATAATCCTGAAAACAGGAAGCGATAGCCGGCAAAGACAATTTTTGAGGGAATGTCATCCGTGGCAATCTGGAAGATCTCATATCCGCTTTTGATCGCCGGATAGGCGCTCCCCCACAGCAGGCAGCAGAACGCCGCGCTCAGGTAGACAACATTTTTACGCGCAAACAGAGGTTGGTGCGTTGGTTCCATTCCATCACCACTTTGAAATAATGTTTTATTTTTGTGATTATCCCGAAAAGGATAAAGAATAGCCAGAGAGAAAAGCGGGGGAACAGAAAAGCAAAACGCCGGCACAGGGCCGGCGCTTTTACGCGGTCATCAGAATAAAAACTTATTCTGCAACTACGTTTACAGTCAGCTTAGCAAACACTTCGCTGTGAACCTGGAAGCTCACTTCGTGCTCGCCAGTGGTACGCAGAACGCCGTTCGGCAGACGAACTTCGCTCTTAGCTACTTCAACGCCAGCTGCAGTTACAGCGTCAGCGATGTCGCGAGTACCGATGGAACCGAACAGTTTACCTTCGTCGCCAGCTTTAGACGCGATGGTTACGGTTTCCAGTGCGTTGATTTTCTCAGCACGAGCTTCAGCAGCGGACAGAACGTCAGCCAGTTTAGCTTCCAGTTCAGCGCGACGCGCTTCGAAAAATTCAACGTTTTTCTTGGTAGCAGGAACAGCTTTACCCTGTGGTACCAGGAAGTTACGAGCGTAGCCCGCTTTAACGTTAACCTGATCACCCAGGCTACCCAGGTTTGCTACTTTATCAAGCAGAATAACTTGCATTACCTTATCCTCTCAAAGTCGTATTAATGGACCGTGACCGATTACTGATGACGATCAGTGTACGGCAGCAGGGACAGGTAGCGAGCGCGTTTGATAGCGCGAGCCAGCTGACGCTGGTATTTTGCACGGGTACCGGTGATACGGCTTGGGACAATCTTACCGCTTTCGGTGATGTAGTTTTTCAGCGTAGCGATATCTTTATAGTCGATCTCTTGAACGCCTTCCGCGGTGAAACGGCAGAACTTGCGACGACGGAAATAACGTGCCATATGGCTAGTCTCCAGAATCTATCAATTCAATCTGCTCGGCATGCAGAACCATTTTGCTCAGGCCGTTCTTTGCCTTGTGGCAAGAGATGAACCCCTGAACGGTCACTGCGCTACCGACCGTTATACTGTGAGTAATGGCCTGGTTTTCGTGTCCGCTAATAATAACGGGCATTTGGCACCACGCCTGCCGGTGAAATCCGGCTTCCTCCTGCACAGAACGATGCTCAAGCACGAACTGGCAATGAGGAATTCCTGATGGACTGACCTTTCGAAGGGGAGCCCTGCACACGGTGCCGGACAACGCCAGACGGTTGGTCATCAGAAATTACTCTTCAGAATCCCCAGCTTCAGCATCATCTGCGGTTTCGTTTGCGAAATCATCGCGACGCTCACGGCGTTCGTCTTTCGCTTTAACCATCGGAGATGCTTCGGTAACAGCGTGTTTAGTACGCATAACCATGCTGCGGATAACGGCATCGTTGAAGCGGAAGGTAGTTTCCAGCTCATCGATCACTTCCTGCGGCGCTTCAACGTTCATCAGAACGTAGTGAGCTTTGTGCAGTTTGTTGATCGGGTAAGCCAGCTGACGGCGGCCCCAGTCTTCCAGACGGTGGATCGTGCCTTCTGCACCAGTGATGGCAGCAGTGTAGCGTTCGATCATACCCGGAACCTGTTCGCTCTGGTCAGGATGGACCATAAAAACGATTTCGTAATGACGCATCGAATTGCTCCTTACGGATTATTCAGCCTCCTGTCTGGGTCAGCCGAGGCCCATGGAGGCAAGGAACGTGTTAAAGGTCGGCTGAAAAATGACGCGTCATAATACTGGGGTCAGCAGGTAAACTCAAGGTGATTGTACGATTATTTGCCATGCCGCCATTAATACATATCCAGCAGCATTTTGATGCTGATGCAAATGGAGACAATGACAATCATCGGCCGGATAACTTTCTTGCCGCGCGTCAGTACGACCGTCGCGCCAAGACGTGCGCCGAGGGACTGCCCGGCAAACATCACCAGCCCCAGTGACCAGATCATTTTACCGCCGAAAATGAAAAACAAAATCGAAGCGATGTTCGACGCCAGGTTAATAAAATTCGAGTGGATTTGCGCCTTATCGATACTGTATCCCCATAGCAGGATATAGCTGAGCGTATAAAAGGAGCCAGCCCCGGCACCGAGAAAGCCGTCATAAAAACCAATACATCCCCCGCCGATCAATGAGAAGAGAAACAGGGATACCTGCCGCTTTCTTTTCGGTTCGCTAAGATTTGGCGCAAAAATAAAGTAGATGGCGACCGCGATAATCAGGATTGGCAGCAGTTTCTTCAGCAGTTCCGGTTCAATAAACTGGATAAGCGTCGTTCCCAGCGCCGAACCGATAAAGGCAGATAAAAACACATACTTGTGCTCCTGCACGTTGATATGTCCCCGGCGTAAAAAGTAAATTCCGGAGGTCAGCGAGCTGCCCAACGCCTGAATTTTATTGGTTGCCAGCGCATTAGCCGGGGGTAAACCAGAAATTAATAGTGCGCCAATAGAGAGAAAACCGCCGCCGCCTGACACCACGTTAATAAAGCCTGCCACCAGCGCGACCATGAACATAATCACAAAGTAGCTGAAATCCATGAATGAAGTATCCATAACTTTTTGCCTTATTATCATAAAGTTATATTAATTATCCAGCTCACTATAAACGGCGTACTCAGCCGATTAAATTGACTATTTGGTAAGAGCTTATGCGCGAAAGACAGGTATTTTTCACCGCAGCGGTAAACACCAGCAGACTGTTAATTAAAGAAAAGATGGCTATGCGGTAATTTTTTGAACAACTGCATCAGAAATGGTCGCTATCGACTACGCCAGTAGCGGTTAAAATTACATCAGAAGCTAATCACTCACAGGAGAGAGGCAACCAGAGACCGCAGTCGAGGAGGTACATATGCGAGCCCGTGTTTTGACCCTTCTGGCTGTGCTTTTGCTCAGTGCAAATGCAACGGCAGCCATCAAAATTGACAATCATCAGGCCAGGAATATGGATGATGTGCAGAGCTTAGGCGTCATTTACATAAATCATAACTTCGCCACTGAAAGTGAAGCCACTCAGGCCCTGAATGAAGAGACAGATGCGCAAGGCGCAACCTACTACCATGTGATCCTCACCAGGGAACCCGGTAGTAACGGAAATATGCACGCCAGTGCAGATATTTATCGCTAGCTACCCGCAAATAACCAACGAGAACATTGCCACAGTTTGATTTGCCCCCTTCACCGGGGGCTTTTTTTGCAAAAAAGTCCCGAAGCCAGATCGATAACATCCCCTGAATAGTTTGGCTCCAGGACTTAGCCCTTACTTCTGTCCGTAATAGGCGTTTGGACCGTGCTTACGCATGAAGTGCTTATTCATCAGATAACCGTCAATGGGGCTGAGAGCCGGATTAATGCCACGCGCGATCCATGCCATTTTTGCCACCTCCTCCATCACCACGGCGTTATGTACCGCGTCGTGAGCATCTTTGCCCCAGGCAAACGGACCATGCTGGTACACGACTACGCCAGGCGTATGTAAAGGTTCCACCTCCCCCAGCGTTTCAACAATCACCCTGCCGGTATTCAGCTCATATTCATCCTGAACTTCAGCTTCAGTTAAAGCCCGGGTACAGGGAATATCGCCAAAGAAGTAATCCGCATGCGTCGTACCAAGCGCAGGTATTGCCAGACCCGCCTGCGCCCATGCCGTCGCGTGGGTTGAGTGGGTGTGCACCACGCCGCCGAGCGATGAATAGCGGCGATACAGCGCCAGATGGGTGGCGGTATCGGAAGAAGGACGATAGCGTCCTTCCACCACGTTGCCGTGCAGATCCACAACCACCATGTCATCCACTGTCATTGTTTGGTAGTCGACGCCGCTGGGCTTAATCACCACCAACCCGCGTTCGCGGTCGATGGCGCTAACGTTACCCCAGGTAAACGTCACCAGCCCATAGCGCGGTAGATCCATGTTGGCCTCGAACACCTGCTGTTTACGTTTTTGCATTACACCGCCTCCACCAGACCCGCGCTGGCCATCCGCGCTTTCACCCAGTCGCGCGCCTTCGCCACTTCACGTGCCGGGTCGTCCGACGTTTCACTCCACATCTCAATCAGATACGGTCCGCAATAACCACTCTGTTTGAGCGTTTCGAAACAACGTTCAAAATCGACAACCCCTTCACCAAACGGCACATTTTTGAATACGCCGGGTTTAGTATCCTTCACGTGTACGGCAACGATATGACCCATCCCCGCCTGCAGCTCCATCTGCACGTCGTTATCCCACGCCGACAAATTGCCAATATCGGGATACAATTGGAACCACGGATTGTTGAGATAGTGGGCGTACCCCAACGCCTTGCTGATCGAGTTCATCAGTGGATAATCCATGATTTCCATCGCCAGCGTCACCTGCGCACGACTCGCCATCTCCACACTTTCTTTCAGCCCATCGCGAAACCGACGACGCGTTTCGTTATTTGCCTGCTGGTAATAGACGTCGTAACCCGCCAGTTGAATAACGCGAATACCGATATCCTGCGCAAACTGAATGGCTTTACGCATGATCTCCAGCCCCTGTTCGCGCACCGCATCATCTTCACTACCCAGCGGGAAACGACGATGAGCGCTCAGGCACATGGACGGTACTCGTATCCCTGTCTCGGCGATAGCGGCCACCAGCGCCAGACGCTGCTCGCGGTTCCAGTCAAGACGCGCCAGGCGAGCGTCGGTTTCATCAACCGACATTTCGACAAAGTCAAAGCCCAGTTCCTTCGCCAGTTGCAAGCGTTCCAGCCAGCACTCCCCGCCGGGGAGCGCTTTTTCATAAATACCGAGCGGGACCTGTTTCGACAACATAGTCGCTCCTTATCCCCACAGCTGGGCGATAGAACGTTTGAACTGACGGGCCGCTTCCACCGGAGAGGCGGCATCGCGAATACTGCGGCCGGCAATAAAGACGTGAATCGGAATTCCCTGGAATAGCGGCAGATCTTCCAGCGCCAGACCGCCGGTGACGGTGACTTTAAAGCCCATCTCGGACAGGCGTTTGATTGCGCTGATATCCGCTTCTCCCCACGCCACGCCCGCCGCCTGCGCATCACGACTGCGATGATATACAACTTGCCCAATCCCTGCGTCACGCCACTCCTGCGCCTGCTCCCAGGTCCAGTAACCGGTCAGTTCTATCTGCACGTCGCCGTTAAATTCTTTCGCTACCTCCAGCGCCCCCTTGGTAGTGTTGATATCCGCACAGCAGATGACGGTGACCCAGTCAGCGTTGGCTTCAAAACACATGCGGGAGAGGATTTTGCCCGCATCGGCAATTTTCGCATCCGCCAGCACAATTTTATGCGGGTAAAGCGCCTTCAGATCGCGTACGGCGCGTACGCCTTCTGCCACGCAAAGAATAGTGCCCACCTCAATGATATCGACCTCTTCGGCAATCAGACGCGTTGTTTCATATGCGGAAGACATTGATTGGTTATCCAGCGCAACCTGCAACATAGGTAATGACATTTTGGTATCCTTTTAAACAGCCGCCGCAGTGGCGTTATCAATTAAATCCAGCACTTCCTGCGCGGTGCGGCAGGCGCGTAAACGGTCGAAATTGGCTTCGTCGTCAAAGAGATTCACGATCTGCATGATGCCCACTTCCTGGTGCGTGTTAGCATCTACTGCCGCCATCGTTATCAGAATGTCGACCGGGTCGTTATCTTCGTGGTTAAACACCAGCGGTGTTTTCAGCGTCACCAGCGCAAAACCGGTTTTCTTGACCCCTTCCTCCGGACGGCCGTGCGGCATCGCCAGGCCGGGCGCAATGACAAAGTACGGGCCAAACTGTTCGACGCCATCGAGGATGGCCTGGTAGTAGCGTGGCTCAACCACATCAGCCTTAACCAGCAGATCCACGCCCAGCTTTACAGCTTCCTGCCAGGTACTGGCTTCGGCTTGCAAAAGGATGGAATTATTGTCTGCCAGCGAATCACGTAATTTCATATGCCGCCTCCTTACTTCACATCCTGTGGGAAATGCGCCTTGATCACTTCCAGCAGTTTTGGTCCAAAATCGGCAGGGGACAGCATGTTGCGTACGCCAACAACATATTTATTGCCAGATACCGTAATCTCACCGGCGATATGGGTAGAAGCGATGATGATATCCGCGCCGCTCAGCTCACTTTTGTATTCACCTACTGCGCAGCTGTTCACCGTATGGTCAATATTTGACTGGGTTAAAAACTGATCCACCTTCATCTTCATGATCATGGAACTGCCCTGCCCATTGCCACACACAGCCAGAATACGTACGGTCATAATCGGAACTCCTTATTAAGCAGAGTGTTCTGCCAGTTGTTTTTCTGCGTCTTCCTCAGCGCGCAACGTGCGTCCTGCGAAAAACATATAAGCCAGTGCAATCAGAATAATGACGGCCATAAACACGATGCCGATGGAGGCAAAGCCCTGCATCATCGGCGGCGCCAGAATTGACCAATCCGCCATCCCCATCCAGGCGCTCATACCGGTAAGTTTCACCGCCCAGACGCAGCCGAAGATTTCAATCATCCCCATCACCAGACAAATCTTGAGCGCCGCGCGCCAGCCGCCAAAGTGGTTAGCAAACACGCCGATAGTGGCGTTCGAGAAGAACATCGGAATAAAGCCTGGGATAATCAGGATGGAAGAGCCGCAGCCCACCAGGATGCCCACCGCAATCAGTTGGCCGATGGTCCCCCACATAAAGCCCCAGACCACCGCATTGGGAGCAAAGCTATAAATCGCCGCGCAGTCGATAGCCAGTACCGCACCGGGAATCAGACGTTGAGAGATACCGTTGAACGCTTCTGAAAGTTCAGCGACGAACATACGTACGCCCTGGGTGATGATGAAGATAGCGACGGCGAAGGAGAAACCGGTCTGCAGGATATAGACCGTCCAGTGGGTTTTACCCGCCATTGCCTGAACCACATCAATGCCGAAAGAGAGCAGGATCGCGCCGAAAAAGATAGTCATAACAATTGCGGTTGAAACGATGTTGTCATGGAAGATATTCAGCCAGCCAGGCAGCTTGAGATCTTCCACGCTCTCCTCTTTCTTACCCAGATACGGCGCGACTTTGTAAGCAATCCAGGAGGCGAACTGCTGCTGGTGACCGATGGAAAAACCGCAGCCGTCAGTCACTTCCTGTGTCGGCTTGTACATCATATTGGACGTAATGCCCCAGTAGAGCGACACCAGCACCGCAGTGCAGATGATCGTGGTCCACATTGGATAACCAAAGATGTAGAGAGAGACGGCAATCAGGCCAGCCTGCTGGAACATAATGTGCCCGGTCAGCATGATGGTGCGAATGCCGGTAATACGCCGTAGCAGTACGTAACAAATGTTCAGCGCCAGCGCCAACAGTACGGCGTACCCTACCCAACTGTAGGCATCCCCCATGCGTTCGATGGTTGCCATCATGGAGGCATAGGTATCAGAGATCGCACCATTGATACCGTAAACCTCAGACATCTTCGCCACCACCGGTTTAAACGTGCTGGTCAGAATGCCCGATCCCGCCTGCAGCAACATAAAACCGATAATCGTTTTGATCGTGCCTTTAATAATAACGCTGACGCTTTTACGCAGCAGGATATAACCAAGACAGGTCACAATACCCAACAGCAACGGTGCGTTGGTCATAACCTGATTAAAAAAGACGGTAAAGATGTTGTAGAGGATCTCCATAACGATCTCCAGTAGACGAAGTTGCTGAACATTCATTACAGATGCCCAGGATGTTGTGCTCTCACTCTAGTTTTCAAAAGTAATCACAACAAGATTGAATTTGATTAAATGTGATGCAGTACGCAAATAATTCTCTTACTTGCAGCGTGGATTTCCTTCGAATTCTTCAACTTCAAAATAAACCCCTTTAAAACAATAAAATACAAAAATACATTTCATGTAAACCATCTTGCCACGCTGTAATTTGTTCACACTTTTCTATTCAACACCAAAAATCAGCGCATTGCCTTCTTGATAAAATGATGTCAGTATCAATCAAAACAAATCACAATTTGATTCAACTTGAACAAACATGAAGGTAATTGCGATGAGTAAAGTAAAAAGCATCACGCGTGAATCATGGATCCTGAGCACATTCCCGGAGTGGGGAAGCTGGCTGAATGAAGAGATCGAACAAGAACAGGTCGCACCTGGCACTTTCGCTATGTGGTGGCTTGGCTGTACCGGAATCTGGCTGAAGTCGGAAGGTGGGACTAACGTCTGCGTCGATTTCTGGTGCGGAACGGGTAAACAAAGTCACGGTAACCCGCTGATGAAAACCGGTCACCAGATGCAACGTATGGCGGGGGTGAAGAAACTGCAGCCTAACCTGCGCACCACGCCGTTTGTTCTTGATCCGTTTGCAATTCGACAGATCGATGCGGTGTTGGCGACACACGATCATAACGATCACATCGACGTCAATGTCGCAGCCGCCGTCATGCAGAACTGCGCCGATGACGTGCCATTTATCGGGCCGCAAACCTGTGTGGATCTATGGATCGGTTGGGGTGTGCCGAAAGAACGCTGTATCGTGGTAAAACCAGGCGATGTAGTGAAAGTGAAAGATATTGAAATTCATGCGCTTGACGCGTTTGATCGTACGGCATTGATTACGCTCCCAGCCGATCAAAAAGCGGCTGGCGTGCTGCCGGATGGTATGGATGCTCGCGCGGTAAACTACCTGTTCAAAACGCCGGGCGGTACGCTGTACCACAGCGGAGACTCGCACTATTCCAACTACTATGCAAAACATGGCAACGAGCACCAGATCGACGTCGCGCTCGGCTCGTACGGTGAGAACCCGCGTGGGATTACGGACAAAATGACCAGCTCCGACATGCTGCGAATGGCGGAAGCGCTGAATACAAAAGTGGTGATCCCTTTCCATCATGACATCTGGTCAAACTTCCAGGCCGACCCTCAGGAGATCCGTGTACTGTGGGAGATGAAAAAAGATCGGCTGAAGTATGGCTTTAAGCCGTTTATCTGGCAGGTAGGCGGCAAGTTCACCTGGCCGCTGGACAAAGATAACTTTGAATATCACTATCCGCGCGGCTTTGATGACTGCTTCACGATTGAACCGGATTTACCGTTTAAATCCTTCTTGTGATCCTCACAAAATGCCGGGCCATCCCGGCATTTTTTTCCCATTTACTTTAGTATTTCCAGGCTATTTCAAATATCATCTTTTCAAATCAATTTGTATCGGAATAGCTCATGACTGAAGCACAAAGACATCAAATATTGCTGGATATGCTGGCGCAGTTGGGCTTTGTTACCGTTGAGAACGTAATTGAGCGCCTGGGGATTTCACCCGCCACAGCGCGCCGGGACATCAACAAGCTCGACGAAAGCGGCAAACTCAAGAAAGTCCGCAACGGCGCAGAAGCCATTACCCAACAGCGTCCGCGCTGGACGCCAATGAATCTGCACCAGGCACAGAACCACGATGAAAAAGTTCGTATTGCCAAGGCGGCCTCCCAGCTTGTGAATGCAGGTGAAAGCGTGGTGATCAACTGCGGATCGACCGCCTTTCTGCTGGGTCGCGAAATGTGCGGCAAGCCGGTGCAGATCATCACCAATTATCTGCCGCTGGCAAACTATCTGATCGACCAGGAGCATGACAGCGTGATCATCATGGGAGGGCAATATAACAAAAGTCAGTCCATCACACTCAGCCCGCAGGGCAGTGAAAATAGCCTGTACGCCGGACACTGGATGTTTACCAGCGGCAAAGGGTTAACCGCGGACGGACTGTATAAAACCGATATGCTGACCGCGATGGCCGAGCAAAAGATGCTTAACGTGGTGGGTAAACTGGTGGTGCTGGTCGATAGCAGCAAAGTCGGAGAACGCGCGGGGATGCTGTTCAGTCGCGCCGATCAAATCGATATGCTCATTACCGGTAAAAACGCAAACCCTGAGATTCTGCAACAGCTTGAAGCTCAGGGCGTAAGCATTATGCGCGTTTAAAGGTGCTGGCGGAAAAACGTTACCGTCGCAGCCAGCGCTTCTGGCGTGATGCGGTGGCGCACGCCCGCTTCCCACAGGCAGGTTAGATTGCTGTCCAGCCCTGCCTGAATCAGCGCCTGCTGTAAACGGAAGGTTTCAACGGCCGGCACCACATCATCATCCTGTCCATGCCACAGTAGTAACGGCCTGTCGGCCAGGCGCTGCAGTTGATGCGTAACGTCCCATTCGGCGAGCGGTGCGATGACGGCATCGAACTCCGCCTGCTGCTCTGGTGTCTGAACCCGTAAAGGCGGAAAAAGCGTCTGCGCAAGATGGGTAAAATAGCCCGACCCCATCAGGCTAGCTACACATTTAACCTCGGGATGGCGGGCCATAACGCCCAATGCCGTCATTCCTCCCATCGATGCCCCTCCGACGGCAAGTCGTTCATCTGATAGCCAATTTTCTGCCACCAGCGCCGCACGTAACGTCGTAAACTCCTGCATATTTTGCTGCAAAATATGCCAGAAGCGGTACATTCTCCCCTGGGCGTCACTCGTGAAGCGCGTACCATGGTCGGGCGCATCAGGCATAACGACGCGGAATCCAGCCTGAGCCAGAGCAACGGCAAAATAGCTGTAGACCAGGCTTGAAGAGGTAAACCCGTGATAGAAAATAATACAAGGGAGTGAACATTCGCGTTTGCCAGCCGGAACGGCGTGCAGGACAGGGATACCCGCCAACTGTCGTGTTTCAATTTCGATCATTTGTCGCCTCTTTCTTTCTGGTATGCCATGCAGCAATACTTAACGCAAGCGAATGTGTTCGGCAATGATTCATAATGTTGAGAACTGGGTTACGCTTTCGCAACATTTTCATTCGAAAATCGCGTGAGAGATAACAATTCGGGAACATTCCCCTAAAGGGAAATTGATAAGGCACTACACTATGGCTATCAGGAAACGAGATAGAGTTATGCGTCGGTTTGCCTCTTTATTACTGGTGATGTTTTTAAGCGCCTGTAGCGTGCTACAGGGAACGCCGCAACCTGCACCGCCCGTTGCCGACCACCCGCAGGAGATCCGCCGTGACCAGAGTAATGGGTTACAGCGATTAGGGACGGTTAGCGCACTGGTAAGAGGCTCTCCGGATGATGCGCTGGCAGAAATCCGTGCCAAAGCTGTCGCGGCTAAAGCTGATTACTACGTGGTTTTATTAGTGGATGAAACCATCGTGACAGGCCAATGGTATTCACAAGCTATTTTGTATCGTAAATAACATTGGGTTGAAATTTAGTCAGTTTTACATTGCTTTGCGCCCCTATGCGTTTACCTGTGCACAATAAACCAACAGCAGGAAGCTTGAGGTTTATTATCGCGATGGAATGCCCTGCCGTGTGTAGGGGTACGAATAATGGAGCTGACGATGAAACAATCACTTGCCTTATCCTCACTGCTGCTTTCTGCCGGACTGGTAGGTACTACGGCGCAGTCTGCCGAGTTCGCCAGTGCTGACTGCGTTACGGGCCTGAACGAAATTGGCCTGATATCTGTCAGTAACATTGCAGGAAATCCGCAGGATGTAGAACGAGTAGTCGCGTTAAAAGCGGATGAACAGGGTGCCTCATGGTATCGGATCATTCAGATGTACGAAGACCAGCAGCCCGACAACTGGCGCGTACAGGCCATACTCTATGCTTAACAGATTGCCGGATGGCGTAAACTTATCCGGCCTACATTGAACGTAGGCATGATAAGGCGCGCCAGCGTCGCCATCAGGCATATTATTACCGTAATCCCCCCGTTGCCCGCAGGAGCAAGTCGCTTAGCACCTGTTCAGACAATCGTAGTCCGCCACGCGTATCAAGCATTATTTGACACCAGGCCTGCGCCACTGGCGGAGAGGCATAGCGCAACATTTGCGCTCCGCAACCGAGCAGGAAAAGCTGTTGCGTAATCTCCCGTCCCATCTCCTCGCTGGGTTTGCGTAAACGCTGCTGTAGCTGACGTACCATTCGATCGTAATGTCGGTCTTGCCCTTTTACCTCCGCAAAGGCTTCGTTGAGCATATCGTATATGCCGGGTTGTTTTGTCAGTACCCGCAATACATCGAGACACATAATGTTGCCGGAGCCTTCCCAGATGCTGTTTACCGGCATCTCCCGATACAGGCGCGGCAGCTCACTCTCCTCGCAATAGCCAATCCCGCCCAGCACTTCCATCGCCTCTGCAACAAACGGCATCCCGCTTTTGCACACGGAGAATTTCGCCGCTGGCGTGAGCAATCTGGCCCACAACGCTTCTTTGGTATCAGCGCGACGGTCCCAGGCCCTCGCCAGTCGAAACAGTAGCGCCGTCTGACCTTCTAGTTGGAGCGCCATCCGGCCTAATACCTGACGCATCATCGGCTGTTCAATCAATGGTTTGCCAAAAACTTGTCGCTGGTGCGCATGATAAATCGCGACGGAAAAAGCACGTCGCATCATGGCGTGACTGCCGAGCGCACAGTCAAAACGCGTCATCCCACCCATTTTCAGGATATGGCGTATACCTTCCCCTTCGTCACCCAATAGCCAGCCAATCGCATCGTGGAATTCAACCTCGCAGCTGGCGTTGGAGCGGTTGCCTAACTTATCTTTCAGTCGCTCAAGACGAATAGCATTACGTTGCCCATCAGGTAAAAATCGCGGTACAAAAAAGCAGGATAATCCCCCCTTTGCCTGAGCCAGCACCAAATGGGCATCGCTTTGCGGCACGGAGAAAAACCACTTATGCCCCACCAGCCGATACGAGCCGTCTGCAAGACGTTCTGCCTGGGTGGTATTGCTCAGCACATCTGACCCACCCTGCTTCTCGGTCATTCCCATGCCGATCAGCAGCCCACGCTTTTGCCCACCGGGCAGTAAATGCGAGTCATAGCGGTCGCTAAGCAGCGGCGTCAGCCAGTCGTTAAAGGTTGCAGGCAACATCTGAAGTAACAGCGGCGTGGCGGCAAAGGTCATAGTAACCGGACACAACGTACCCGCTTCTACCTGCGCATGCAGCATGAAACGCGCCGCCCGTGCAACAAATGTTCCCTGCCTCGCGTCTTCTTCCCAGGCCAGATTATGTACGCGGTTGGCGCATAATCCCTGCATCAGCAAATGCCAGGCAGGATGAAAACGCACATCATCCAGCCGCTGCCCCTGCGGGTCGTAGCGCAGCAGCTCAGGTGGAAAAGCATTGGCCAGACGGCCCAGTTCGAGCGACTCGGCAGTCCCTAGCTGCTGACCAATACTGGCGAGAAGATCGCTATCCCATCCAGCGCCTTCACGGATAACCGCTTCGCACAGCGCGCCGTCGGACAGATATAAGTTGCTGTTATTGAGTGGTACAGGTTGGTTAAAAACGGTATGCGTTTGCCAGTGCATTGTGTCTCCCTCCGTCAATGGCCGTCGCCTTAAGTATGGCCAGAACCACATTATTCGCGACGGAGGAAGATCACAAAAGTACGGTTAGCCCGCAATATAGTGAGGAATAAAACGAGAAGTATCTTTAGTGATCAAGGTATTATCCTCGCGGATCCCCATACCACAGGCTTCATCATCCACGATCCAACTGCCGATCAGCGTGTAGCTGTCGCCAAAGCGCGGTAACGGCTGAAATGCCTGATAGATCATCGGTTCTTCGGCGTAGTCACCCTCAGCATGCTCCACAATCTGCTGCTGACCATCAAAAATGGTGACGTTTCCCCCCTCGCGGGAAAATATCGGTTTGCGTACATAGCTTTCCCCAGCCGCAACTTGTGGCGTTTCACCGTCAAACCAGGCGGGCAGCAGATTGGGATGGTTAGGAAAAAATCGCCACAGTAAAGGCATCAACCCTTTATTGCTGAGTACGCTCTTCCACAACGGCTCAACCCACTGTTCGCGGCGATGGCGCAGCAAGGGGCCATTCTCATCTCGCATCATCCACTCCAGAGGATAGAGCTTAAAGGCGCGACGAATGACGTTATCGTCAAGGTCAGTGAGAACGCCGCCAATGCCAAGCCCCAGATCCTCCACGTAAATAAACCGTGATTCTTGCCCGGCCTGCTGCGCACAGTCCTGCAAATACAACACCGTGGTACGATCTTCATCGGTATCTTCGCAGCAGCAGAAATAGAAGGGATCCGGACTATAAAGCTCAGCAAAACGGGAGATCAGCCGCTCCTGAATGGCGTTGTACTGGTCGGCGTCGCGTGGTATCACCCCACTGCGACGCGCATCTTCCAGCCATAACCACTGGAAATAGGCTGACTCATAGAGCGACGTTGGCGTATCCGCGTTGTACTCCAGCAGCTTGACCGGGGCGTTATTTCCGCACCAGACAAAATCCATGCGGCCGTACAGGGAGGGATCGCGATGGCGCCAGCTTTCGGCAATAACGTCCCAGTACAGCGGTGGGATCGCCAGTTGCTGCATAATCAGTTCGTCGTTAACTGCCCGTTCGACGACATCCAGACACATCTGGTGCAGTTCCGCAGTAGGTTTTTCGATCTGCTCTTCCACTTGCCGGAGCGTGAAGCGGTATGCCCGACTCTCATCCCAGTAAATTTCGTTATCGATAATATGAAAATCGAAGCCGTGATCGTAGGCGATCCTGTCCAGATCGGGGCGAACAGGGACATCATGTCGCAGCATCGTTAACCTCCCCAGTGCCCACGCGCGCTGGACGAACGTCCGTAGCCGCCGCGTGAAACCGTCGAGACTTTCTTCGTCGTATAGCTATGGCTGGTTGCGGTATCATTTTTTCCACTACCGGAACGCCAGCTGTAATCCCCGGAAGTCGTACGCCAGACCGGGCGCGAAACATAGGAAGAACCACCGCTGCTGTAAACATACTGTTCGTCGCGATCTTTACGAATGACGCGGCTGAGTAAAAAACCGGTGAATACCGGCACCCAGCTTTGATCGGTGCTATCGAGATAGCAGTCGCCAAACTGCGTCTGACAGCTCTGCTTGTTCATTTGCTTTGGCAGGCTGGAGTAGAACTCTGTTTTCGCATTGTTCCAGCCATCGGCACAAACGGTGGCGCTATTGCCATCGTCAATGCATTCACTCACCGCCGAGTAAAAAGTACCGTCACCATCGTTATCGGTATTGCCGTCATCAGCACATCCTTTGAGGACAAAAAATGCCGCTCCGCCCATAATGGCCAGCGTCAGGTATTTTCCGCTGTATCGGCTGCGTTTTTTTGCAAAGGGGTTCGCCGGGCGTCCAATTCGCGTGATGGCAGAATGCCCTGGCACCCTGTTTTTGTTTCCAGATTTACGTTTTCTTGCCATGATCGTCCATTACCATGTCATACAGGCGGCGTTAAAAATGCCCCCCGCCAGGGCAGCAGTCCCCATAAATAATCCCGCTGCAGTATTATGATTAATAATTTTTTCACTCAGTGCCGGCATGTATAAACGCACACCGCCGTAAATGACGAATTGTATCACCAGCGCGATACCGCCCCAGGCGAAATAATCCGGGATGCTGACGGCGTTAATTGCCGCGCTGGATAATGGAATAACGTAGCCCAGCAACGTGCCGCTAAAGGCCAGTGACGCTGCCGTATTATTATTTTTAATCAGTTGCCATTCGTTGTGCGGGGTGATTTTTGAGTAGATAAACAGAAAAACGATCACCATGGCCGCGCCAATAAAAAAATAGGCGCAAAAAGCCAGTAATGAATCCAGTATGTGCATTGTGTAACCTTCCCTGAAATTAACCAATTACATTAAGTGATGTTAATGGAATATCTACACCCAGCGCCCGTGAGAATACCCACTCTGGCTCTCCCTGCTCATTAAACGACTCTTCGCCGTTCAACAGCAGGTATTCCCATGTATCCTCTGTAACCTGTCGCTGAAAGCCCATGGTAAAATTATGTACATCCCATGTGGCATGCTGATGATTTTCTACTTTTTCCAGCATATAAACCGGCTCAATGTTCCCGGGTTCTTCCTCGTTAAAAAAGCGCTGCCAACGCTCTTCCTGCCAGCTCAGCGCCGGGGTCCCTATTGCAGAAGGGCTAATGGCAGACTGCCAGTGTTTTTTCTGCGAAATCCCGTAACTTTCCGCATAAACAAAGAATTTGATATCATCGATATCATCAATGTCTGAGCCGCCCGTGGTATTGATTTGCAGAAACTCTTCTCCGGACGTGTAGTAGCGAAAAATCTGGCTTCCGCCGCCTAAATCAATGTGGCTGGCGGCTGCAACGGTGTACTCCTCACCGGGTAATTCGATTAATAGAGACTCTTCAAGCAGACGAAATGCCAGCGTGTTAAGCGTAAATCCGGCATTCAGATGTAACCCCAACGGCCCGCGAGCCGGCGCAACAGCAGCGGCTTTACCAAATAAACGCTGGAAAAAACTCATCATCATTTTCCCTTTATGACCAGCCAACCTTCTTTCGAGGCTGACGCATTTCGCCGACGTTTACTCGCCTTGTTGACGCTGCAGTCGTGCCAGAACATCCTGAGCCGAACTTTTATTGCTCGCCCCAATGCCGGCTTCAGCCAGCTTCTCATCCAGGTCACGCCCATCCGCAACCTTTTCCAGCTGTGCAGCGGCATCCAGACGGGCCTGACGCTCTGCCTGTCGCGTTTGCAAACGCTTGAGCGACTCTGCGGCTGTAGACACGCTGGAAGACGCGCCGACGGTCGAGGTGGTCACTGCCTGCTGGGCGCGCTGCATCGCTTCCGTCGCCTTTACCACCTCAAGCTGCTGTTCAAACTGTGCAATCCGTTGTGCGGTTGCACTCACCGCTTTTTCAACGCCATCCCGCGACACTTCAAGGTTAGCGAGTACTTGCTCTTCTGCAGCAATGACATTCTCGAGGCGGGCAATTTCCTCTGCAACTTCGTTGATCAGTGACGGGTTAGCGTTTTTACTCAGCGCTTCCAGCACTCGTGTTTCCAGACTGGATTTACGCTCACGCAGATCGCTCAACTTGTCATGGCTCAGCTTCACGCGCGCCAGCAGGTCTACTCGTGATTTTCCAGCGTTATCCAGCTCACCTTTCGCATCACGGATATGCTGTTCCAGCATGCGGACCCCCTGCGCTTCTTCAATTGACTCTTCCGCCTGAGAAAGTACGGACTTGCCGAGGGTAAACAGGCTTTTTAAAATTCCCATAAATAGCGTTCCTTGTTATTCGTGAGTGTATTCTTCTGTGATTTCAGCCAGATCCAACGCGTTATCCGCAAGCGTCGTCATCTCGAGCAGCACATCATTCAACGATGAATTAAGCGAAAGAGCCCCAAATGCGACGTAATATTCATCCTGCTGAACGCGGGAAATCCCTACGGAAGAGAGTGGAAGGAGTTTCTGATTACGTAATAAGAAAATATTAAATTCATCCTGCTGATGAATACTACTAACAGGACAAATAACTGTTTCAATAATAATCTGGCGAGAAGTAAACACAATATTGAGCGGTAAATCGCCATAATCATTCATTTTAACGATTAATGATTGCTCATCATATTCAATATCTATATTTAATTCAGGGCGAGTTTGTAGTGCTTCAGCAAGTAACTGCGGTGTCCATGCCATATATTATCCATATATAATTTAATTAGTAATAAATAAAATGAATATCATTTTCTAGCCTTTATCATACTCGTTTAAAATAAAAAAAAGCCACCCGAATCCGAGTGGCTTTGTCTGAAAAATAAGTTTAGCCGCGCTGGCGGACTGCTTCAAACAGGCAGATGCCCGTTGCAACCGAAACGTTCAGCGACGAAACGCTACCTGCCATCGGGATGCTGATCAGTTCGTCACAGTGTTCACGGGTCAGACGGCGCATACCTTCACCCTCCGCGCCCATCACCAGCGCCAGACGCCCGGTCATTTTGCTCTGGTAGAGAGTATGGTCGGCTTCACCTGCGGTTCCGACGATCCAAATATTCTCTTCCTGCAGCATACGCATAGTTCGCGCCAGGTTGGTCACACGGATCAGCGGTACGCTTTCTGCCGCGCCGCAGGCCACTTTTTTCGCCGTCGCATTCAACTGTGCAGAACGATCCTTCGGTACGATAACAGCATGTACGCCGGCAGCATCTGCGCTACGCAGGCACGCCCCCAGGTTATGTGGATCGGTGACGCCATCAAGGATCAAAAAGAAGGGTTGATCGAGCGTAGCAATCAGATCCGGCAGATCGTTTTCCTGATACTGACGACCCGGCTTCACGCGAGCAATAATTCCCTGATGTACCGCACCCTCGCTTTTCTCATCCAGGAACTGGCGATTAGCCAACTGAATGACAACACCCTGTGCTTCCAGTGCGTGGATCAGCGGCAGCAGGCGTTTATCTTCACGACCTTTGAGAATAAAGACGTCCTGGAAGCGCTCAGGCGCACGTTCCAGCAGAGCCTGCACCGCATGGATGCCGTAAATCATTTCACTCATGAATGTACTCGTTAATAGTTTATGCGTAACGCGGGCAACGCGAAGTTGCCCGGCTTACTGTTTATGGCTGTTACTGTGCGATTTTCTTTTTCGCCGCACGTTTAGCTTTGGTGGCGGCAGCGATTTTAAGCGTTTTAGCCGATGGCTTTTTCGCTTTTTTGTCGCCTTTCTTCTCAGCCGCATTCTTATCCGGCTGAGGTTTGGCTCTGCCTTTCTTCTCGCCGCGGAAAGCGCTGTCCGGCTCGAAATTCACCTTTTTGCCCATCTGACGACGTTTACCAGTATTTTTACCTGCATCGCCTTTTTTCGCTTTTTCACGCGCGGTTTTACCTTCATTGCGCGGCGCACGTTCGCTGGAGATCAAACTGAAGTCGATTTTACGCTCGTCCATGTTAACCGCTTCCACGCGAACTTCCACGCGATCGCCCAGGCGATACATTTGACCGCTGGATTCCCCCGTCAGTCGCTGCCCAACCTGGTCAAAACGATAGTAGTCGTTATCCAGCGAGGAGACATGCACCAGACCGTCGATAAACAGCTCATCAAGACGGACAAAGAAGCCAAACCCGGTCACGCTGGCGATCACGCCTTTGAAGACATTCCCTACCTGATCCAGCATGAAGTCGCACTTCAGCCAATCAGAAACGTCGCGCGTCGCTTCGTCCGCACGGCGCTCGGCCATCGAACAGTGCTGACCCAGTTGCAGCATCTCTTCCATCGAATAATGGTAGCCACCGGTTTCCGTGGTGTTACCTTTATGGCCCTGCTCCTGCGCCAGCAGATACTTAATCGCCCGGTGCAAGGAGAGGTCCGGATAACGACGGATTGGTGAGGTAAAGTGCGCATAAGATTGCAGCGCCAGACCAAAGTGCCCGCGGTTTTCCGGATCGTAAATAGCCTGCTTCATCGAACGTAGCAGCATAGTCTGCAGCATTTCAGCGTCAGGGCGGTCAGCAATCGACTCAAGCAGTTCAGCATAATCACGCGGTTCAGGTTTATTGCCGCCAGGCAGCTCCAGTCCCAGTTCCGCCAGCACCGAACGGAACGAGTTAATCGCTTCGGTCGTCGGCTTATCATGAATACGGAACAGCGCCGGCTCCTTGGCTTTCTCAACGAATCGCGCCGCGGAGATGTTCGCCATGATCATGCACTCTTCAATCAGCTTGTGCGCGTCGTTACGCTGCGTCTGCTCGATACGCTCAATACGGCGTTCAGCATTGAAGATAAACTTCGCTTCCTCACTCTCAAACGAGATACCGCCGCGCTCTTCACGGGCTTTATCCAGTACTTTGTAGAGGTTATGCAGCTCTTCAATGTGTTTAACCAACGGCGCGTACTGTTCACGCAGCTCCTGATCGCCTTGCAGCATATGCCAGACTTTGGTGTAAGTCAGACGCGCATGGGAGCTCATTACCGCTTCGTAGAATTTAAAGCCGGTTAAGCGGCCTTTCGACGAAATGGTCATTTCACAGACCATACACAACCTGTCCACCTGCGGGTTGAGCGAACACAATCCGTTAGACAGCACTTCCGGCAGCATTGGAACAACCTGCGACGGGAAATAAACAGATGTGCCACGGCTACGCGCTTCCTGATCCAGCGGAGTCGGCGGACGAACGTAATAGCTTACGTCAGCAATCGCTACCCATAAACGCCAGCCGCCGCCGCGTTTCTTCTCGCAGTAGACCGCATCGTCAAAGTCACGCGCATCTTCGCCATCGATAGTAACCAGCGGCAGGGAGCGCAGATCGACACGCCCGACTTTTGCCTCTTCCGGCACTTCTTCTTTCAGCCCGGCGACCTGCTTTTCAACCGCCTGAGGCCAGATATACGGGATTTCATGGGTACGCAGTGCCATATCCACGGCCATGCTGGTTCCCATGTTGTCGCCCAGCACTTCAACAATTTTACCCACCGCTTTGGTGCGACGAGTCGGACGCTGGGTCAGCTCAACCACGACCACAAAGCCCATGCGAGCGCCCATCACTTCTTCAGGTGGGATCAGGATATCGAAACTCAGGCGGCTGTCGTCAGGAACGACAAACCCGACGCCAGCGTCGGTGAAGTAGCGACCCACAATCTGGCTGGTTTTCGGCACCAATACGCGCACAATACGCGCTTCGCGACGACCTTTACGGTCCGCGCCCAACGGCTGCGCCAGCACCTGATCGCCATGTATGCAGGTTTTCATCTGCTCACTGGACAGGTACAGGTCATCTTTGCGGCCTTCAACGCGCAGAAAGCCGTAGCCATCACGGTGGCCAATAACGGTACCTTTCAGCAGGTCGAGACGTTCCGGCAGCGCGTAGCACTGACGACGGGTGAAGACCAGTTGTCCGTCACGCTCCATCGCGCGCAGACGGCGACGCAGCGCTTCTTGCTGTTCTTCACCTTCAATGTTGAGTTCAGCGGCCAGCTCATCGCGGTTGGCCGGTTTTTCACGTTTAGTTAAATGTTCGAGGATAAATTCCCGGCTCGGGATAGGGTTCGCGTATTTTTCAGCTTCGCGTTCCTGGAAAGGATCTTGTGACATCGAGGTTCCTCCATTGTCATCTCTGATGGAATTCCTTCGTCTTTCACGACGCCTCTTTGTTGGCTGCCTTTGCTCCCCTCAGTCACTTACTTTTGTAAGCTCCTGGGGTCGCTCAGTTGCCGCCGCGATGCGACGCGAAATACTTTGGACTTCATTACTCCACCAGCAATAATTTATAAAGCGGTTGATTCTCTTCAACCAAATCAGCAAGTGTGTAGTTGTCCAGTTCCGTGAGAAAACTTTGCACTGCTTTAGAAAGCGCCTGTTTGAGTCGACAGGCCGGGGTAATGTGGCAAAACTCGCTGCTACAGTTGACCAACGATAAGGGTTCCAGCTCGCGAACCACATCACCAATACCAATATCCTTAGCGGGTTTACCCAGGCGGATACCGCCATTTTTTCCTCGAATAGCAGTAACAAAGCCCGCCCGGCTAAGTTGATTGATTATTTTGACCATATGATTACGGGACACGCCGTAGACTTCTGTCACCTCAGAAATACTGGTCATACGTCCTTCGGGAAGTGACGCCATGTAGATTAGCGCACGTAATCCGTAATCGGTGAAACTTGTTAACTGCACATCAACCTCAGGAAAAGGGATAAAACGGATAAACCTGGTGGTATTAATTACATTGATGATAAACCAGCCACCAGCCAGGTCGCTAATTTATTTCAGTTCGGGAAGGAAAAAAGCGAGGAACTTACGTGATTTTAAGCCGGATTCTGATGCAAAACGCCTCATCCGGCCTAAATTAGTGCAAGCGCAGCGCCGTTTGACGCTACGCTATAACCAGAATTATGCGTCGAACGGGTCGCGCAGGATCATGGTTTCAGTACGGTCTGGGCCAGTTGAGATAATATCAATCGGCACACCGGTCAGTTCTTCAATACGCTTGATGTAGTTCAGTGCTGCCTGCGGCAGACCGCTACGCTCCTTCACGCCGAAGGTAGATTCAGACCAGCCCGGCATGGTTTCGTAAATCGGCTCGATACCTTTCCAGTCGTCAGCTGCCAGCGGAGTAGTCGTTACTTCACGGCCATCCGGCATACGGTAAGCGACACAGATTTTCACCTCTTTCAAACCGTCCAGTACGTCCAGTTTGGTCAGGCAGAAGCCAGACAGGGAGTTAATCTGTACTGCACGGCGTACGGCCACGGAGTCCAGCCAACCGGTACGACGACGACGACCGGTGGTCGCGCCATACTCGTTACCTTGTTTGCACAGGAACTCGCCAACGTCATCAAACAGCTCAGTCGGGAATGGACCCGCACCGACACGAGTAGAGTAAGCTTTGATGATACCCAGAACGTAGTCCACATAACGCGGGCCCAGGCCGGAGCCGGTCGCCACGCCACCCGCGGTGGTGTTGGAAGACGTTACGTACGGATAGGTACCATGGTCGATATCCAGCAGGGTACCCTGCGCGCCTTCGAACATGACGAAATCGCCACGCTTACGCGCCTGGTCCAGCAGATCGGAAACATCAACAACCATAGCGGTCAGGATGTCGGCAATCGCCATTACATCATCCAGCACTTTCTGGTAGTCAACTGCTTCAACTTTATAGAAATTCACCAGCTGGAAGTTGTGATATTCCATCACTTCTTTCAGTTTTTCAGCGAAGGTTGCTTTATCAAACAGATCGCCAACGCGCAGACCGCGACGAGCTACTTTGTCTTCATAAGCCGGACCGATACCACGACCGGTAGTACCGATCGCTTTCTCGCCACGCGCTTTCTCACGAGCGTTATCCAACGCAACGTGATAATCAAGGATCAGCGGACAAGCTTCAGACAACAGCAGGCGCTCGCGAACCGGGATACCACGATCTTCCAGTCCTTTCATTTCTTTCATCAGCGCGGACGGAGACAGTACAACACCGTTACCGATGATGCTGATGACATTCTCGCGAAGAATACCTGATGGAATAAGATGGAGGACGGTTTTTTCACCGTTGATTACGAGAGTATGGCCTGCGTTGTGTCCACCCTGGTAGCGCACAACATATTTAGCCCGTTCAGTCAGAAGATCAACAATCTTCCCTTTACCTTCGTCACCCCATTGGGTGCCCAGTACGACGACGTTGTTACCCATTTTTCAAAATCACCGTTTGCTTAAAAATGGATTCTACCACCGCTTTTTCAGATATACAGCACTTTTTGCATGCGAAAATCCGCAAAATAGGCTACTTATTGATCAGCCAATCGTTTTCCTCAACATGTAGTAGACCACAACGCCCGCAACCACAAGACCTCCACCAAAACGACGCAAAGTATTTTCTGGAAGCTGGGCCATCGCGGAGATCATTTTCTTCCACGCATTGGGATAAAGCATCGGCCCCAGGCCTTCAAGGACCAAAACCAACGCAAGCGCCAGCAAAATTGTTGAATTCATCCATCGCCCTTAAATAAAAAGAAAACCACCGCATCCCTGGAGATGCCGGTGGTTTTGCTGCTTTAAAACCGCTGGACTGCTCTTAGCGTGTTGCGGTATTCGGTGTCTTCATGTAGCGGAAGAAATCGCTGTCCGGGCTCATGACCATCACGTCCTGGTTGCCTTCGAAGCTCTTCTCGTAAGCACGCAGGCTACGGATGAAGGCGTAGAAGTCAGGATCCTGACTGAACGCATCGGCAAACAGTTTAGCCGCTTCCGCATCGCCTTCACCGCGCATGATGCGGCCTTGACGCTCAGATTCTGCCAGCGTTTTAGTCACTTCATAGTCCGCCGTTGCACGCAGTTTTTCCGCTTCTTCCTGACCTTGTGAACGATGGCGACGCGCTACCGCTTCACGCTCAGCGCGCATACGGTTGTAGATAGCCTCAGATACTTCAGCAGGCAGGTTGATTTGCTTAATACGCACGTCAACCACTTCGATGCCCAATGCCGCCATACTGTTCGGGTTGATGACCGGTACTTTACCGTTCGTTTCAGCCTGAACACGCTCAGCCGCTTCGGCAATCGCGCTATCTGCCGCCGGCGTCGCGACTTCATCTTCCGTGCCCGCAGAACCGGAGTTCAGCGCGTCACGCACTTCCAGGGTCAGACGACCGCGGGAGTCGGTAACGATGTCTTTGACGTCCAGACGACCAATTTCAGAACGCAGACGGTCAGAGAACTTACGTTTCAGCAGGACTTCAGCCTGAGAAACATCGCCACCGCCCGTTGCCAGGTAGTAACGGCTAAAGTCACTGATGCGCCACTTAATGTAGGAGTCAACGATCAGATCTTTCTTCTCTTTGGTAACAAAGCGATCGGCCTGATTGTCCATGGTCTGAATACGCGCATCCAGCATCTTCACAGATTCAATAAACGGAATCTTGAAGTGCAGGCCTGGTGCAACGACCAGCGGCTTGTTTTCATCGTCACGCAGAACTTTACCAAAGCGCAGAGTAATCCCGCGCTCGCCTTCTTTGACCACAAAGACGGACATGAACAGAACTACCAGAACGATGATGATAATCGCAATAACTGACTTACGCATCGTTATTCCCCCTGACGCTGGTAGTCGTTACGCTGCGCGTTCGCGCGGCGTTGGTCCATAATATCGCCCTGACTGGTGGACGAAGTGTTGCTTGCTCCAGAGCCGGAAGTCGTTGCTGGCGGCAAACGCAGCAGGTTTGAACTGCTGTCGCTCTTGGCTGCTGGCGCACTACCGCCTTTCAGCATTTGATCCAGCGGCAGAACCATCAGATTGCTACCCTTATCGTTAACCAGGACTTTGCGGGTATTGCTCAGCACTTTTTCCATGGTTTCGATATACAGACGCTCGCGAGTAATTTGCGGTGCGGCTTTATATTCCGGCAGAATTTTTGCGAAGCGAGCCACTTCACCCTGAGCTTCCAGGATGGTTTGCGTTTTGTAAGCGCGCGCTTCTTCCAGAATACGCTGCGCCTGACCGTTAGCACGCGGCTGAACTTCGTTGGTGTACGCTTCTGCTTCACGGATGTACTGCTGCTCGTTTTCACGTGCGGCAATGGCATCGTCAAACGCGGCTTTTACTTCTTCCGGCGGACGTGCTGCCTGGAAGTTGACGTCCAGCAGAGTGATCCCCATGTTGTACGGGCGGATCGTTTCTTCCAGTTCACGCTGGGTATCGCTACGAATAACGGTACGCCCTTCGGTCAGGATACGGTCCATGGTGTATTTACCGATAACCCCGCGCAGGGCGCTGTCGGTAGCCTGACGCAGACTGTCATCCGCGCTGGTTACGCTAAACAGGTAACGCTGCGGATCGGTCACGCGGTACTGCACGTTCATTTCTACGCGCACGACGTTTTCGTCAGAGGTCAGCATGACGCCGGATGCGGCAAGTTCACGCACGGCTTCCACGTTGACCGGAGTCACTTCGTCGATAAAGGTCGGTTTCCAGTTCAGACCCGGTTCAACCAAATGGCTGAATTTACCGAAGCGTGTCACCACGCCGCGTTCCGCTTCTTTAATGGTGTAGAAACCGCTGGCCGCCCAGATAATGACAATAGCTGCCGCTGCGATAGTAAAGACTCGACCACCCAGTTGCGGACGCGGACCTTGCGATGAACTACCGCCGCCGGAACCCGTACCTTTACCGCCACCCAGACCACCGAGTTTTTTACTCAGTTTACGGAAAATATCATCCAGATCGGGAGGTCCCTGATCGCGACCGCCTTTGTTTCCATTTCCCTCAGGGTTGCCGCCAGGTTTGCTGCTTCCCCACGGGTCGCGGTCTTGTCCGTTATTACCGGGCTGATTCCACGCCATGTTTGTGCTCCATATTTGTTATGCGATGCTATACCTGCGTCTTTTGCGCTGCAGATGCGTTGGCTATGTTCCTCACTCCCGTCACATAGTTGATTATGCTTCGGGATATTTCAGAACTTGCCGCCTTCCTGCCGCACAAAACCACAAGGAATAGAGGCGAAAAAATCTTCAGGCCATATCCGTCAGGTCAGACAACATAGTCTTCCAGTGCCGGTTCTTGTTTACAGAGGCGACGCCAGTCTACGATCGGCATACGTACTTGCAGACCTACGCTACCGTCTTCCTCCATCCACTCTTTTTCTATTGCCTGAAGTTGGTAAAACCGGCTTCTCAGACGCCCTTCCTGCGGCGGCAAACGCAACGTATGCTGCGCAACCTCACCGGAAAGACGCTCTGTCAAAGCCTGAAAAAGCTGTGGTATGCCAATACCCGTTTGCGCTGAAACCCAAACGCGAATGGGTTTATTCTCTTCATCTCTGTCAATACGCGGTTCAAAATCATCCAGCATATCGATTTTATTCATCACCAGCAGGGTCGGGATCTCATGTGCATCGATCTCTTCGAGCACCGTGTCGACGGCCTCGATGTTTTCCTGCACACGAAAATCTGCAGCATCAATAACGTGCAGCAGCAATGTCGCCTGACGTGTTTCCTGCAGGGTGGCTTTAAATGCCGCCACCAGGTCGTGCGGCAAATGGCGGATAAACCCTACGGTATCCGCCAGCACGGTTTCACCAACGTCCGCTACGTCTATGCGGCGCAGCGTTGGATCCAGGGTCGCAAACAGCTGGTCCGCTGCGTAAACCCGGGCTTCGGTGATCTGGTTGAACAGGGTGGATTTTCCGGCGTTGGTATATCCCACCAGTGATACGGTTGGGACATCCGCTTTCTTGCGCGACTGCCGCCCCTGCTCACGTTGCTTTTCAACTTTTTCCAGGCGCGACTGTATTTGCAAAATGCGATTACGCAGCAAACGACGGTCGGTTTCGAGCTGGGTTTCACCCGGACCGCGCAAACCAATCCCGCCCTTTTGCCTTTCAAGGTGGGTCCAGCCACGGACCAGACGCGTAGCCATATGGCGCAACTGCGCCAGCTCAACCTGCAATTTACCCTCATGGGTGCGCGCACGCTGGGCAAAAATATCTAAAATAAGACCGGTCCTGTCGATAACAAGACACTGGCATAATTGTTCCAGGTTACGTTCCTGGGCGGGGCTTAGAGCATGATCAAAAATCACCACCGCAGCGCCAGTCGCTTTTACGGCTTCGGCAATTTCGATTGCCTTACCTTCACCAACAAAATACTTCGGGTGCGGTGCTTTACGGCTCCCGGTAATCACCTGCATTGCTTCGACACCGGCGGAAGAAACCAGAGATTCAAACTCCTGGAGGTCTTCCATATCTTTGTCTTGCGAAAAATAGATGTGTACCAGTACCGCCTGCTCACCGGCATCATAACGGTCAAACAAGCGTCAACCCCTTAATATATATATCAACGGGGAACGCAGGATCGCTGGCTCCCCGTGGGTAAAACAGCTAACAACCTTATTCGGTTTCTTCGCTGTCCTGTTGCGCAGATGAACCTTGCGCGTTGCTACCGTGATGGTAGTTGCTGCCAGTGCCGCCGGTGGCATTATTGCTGTGATGAGAAACCGGGCGAGACGGGACAACAGTAGAAATCGCGTGCTTATAAACCATCTGGCTGACCGTGTTTTTCAACAGGATCACGAACTGATCAAAAGACTCGATTTGACCTTGCAGCTTAATACCATTCACCAAATAAATAGAAACTGGAACACGTTCCCGACGCAGTGCGTTCAGGAACGGATCTTGTAAAGATTGCCCCTTAGCCATTCTCTCTTTTCCTTATATGCTTATTTGTACTTTGAACCTTTCGATTCTGAAAAATTGCGCACGATACGTTTCAATTGTACACATTCAGTTCGCGATAGCACCAACAACCTGTAATACTTCGTTTCGCGCCTGGTCAGGCTTTTCACTGTCAAGCCAGTGCACCCCTTCCCAACCACGCAACCAGGTTACCTGTCGCTTCGCCAACTGCCTCGTGGCGCAAACACCTCTATAAACCATTTCATCGTATGAAATTTCGCCTTCAATGTATGACCACATCTGGCGATACCCTACACAACGAATGGAAGGCAAATCCGTATGCAAATCTCCACGGGCAAAAAGCGCCCGGACTTCTGCTTCAAAACCTGAAGCCAACATCTGATGAAAACGCTGCTCAATTCGCTGATGGAGCAGTTCACGGCTCGCCGGGGCGATTGCAAACTGATGCACCTGATACGGCAAAGCATCTCCTGACGTTTGCGTCAGCTCCGTTAAAGTTTTACCCGAAATGAAAAAAACTTCCAGTGCCCGGGAAAGTCTTTGCGGATCATTTGGATGAATACGCGCCGCAGCCACCGGATCGATTTCCTGAAGCTGTCGGTGTAACGCGTCCCACCCGAGCTCTGCCGCCTGCTGCTCAATTCTGGCCCTGACTTGCGGGTCCGCCGACGGTAACGGCGACAGCCCTTCAAGCAAGGCTTTGAAATATAACATTGTGCCGCCCACCAGCAGCGGGATACGCCCCGCAGCGGTGATATCGGCCATCTCGGCTAACGCATCGCGGCGAAAATCAGCGGCGGAGTACGCTTGCGACGGATCGCGGATATCCAGCAATCGGTGCGGCGCGGCCTGTAATTCATCTGCATCAGGCTTGGCAGTACCGATATCCATCCCCTTGTAAATAAGGGCGGAATCAACGCTTATCAACTCTATGGGCAAAACTTTACGCAATTCAATTGCGAGAGCCGTTTTACCGGAGGCCGTTGGCCCCATCAAAAAAATCGCCTTTGGCAGGCTCGCCTTACGGGTATCACTCATGTTTCAGGGCATTCATTACCGAATGTAAATCAACAGATTGTAACAGACCACCCGGCGGTGCCTTCACGAGTTGTGGGCAGAGCCGCTCAACATCCGCTAACAGCGTAATCGCCTGAGCCATGCTCCACTGCGGATGCTCGCTAATCAGGTTACGTGCAATCCACTGTGCAATATTGCCCGGTTCGAATACGGACTGCTGCGCCAGGTAGCCTATCAGTTCAGGAATCAAGATTTGTAAATTTTGTTGGCGTAAGGGTAAAGGCACCGCCCGGATGGTCACATGCTGCGCATCCAGTTGAAATTCAATGCCCAATTCAGCCAGTTGGCTCTGCCCTTTTTGCAGGGCCGCTTTTTCATCAGCGGTCACTTTTAGACGTAAAGGGATCAGCAACGGCTGGGCGCAAACGCCTCCCTCGCCCGGCGTTAACTGCGCCTGACGTAGCCAACGTTCCGCCACTGGTAATGCCAGCAACCGAATCTGGCCATCGCACTCAAGCAACGCGCAGTCCGTACCGACAATCGTTAACACTCGCCCAAAGCCCTGGCCGTTGCCACTCAGAGGTGCCGATGGCGTTTCAGTGGCCGGCGTTTTACGCGGCGGAACCGGCGTCTGCAGCAGTTGCTGATAAATCTCACCCTGCTGCTTTTGATATCCAGGTTGGGCATGAGGCCAACCGGCCCCCGCCTGACGCCCACCACTGCTGCCGCTTCCAGCGCCAGCGGATGCTGAGTACCGCGGTGTCGCAGGTTCACGCGCGGGAGCCGGATCGGCAAAATGGTTACGTCCGGCAGCAACGCGGTTTTCCGGGATGTGCCTTGGGGCGGGCTCGTCGTCGTCAGCCAACGACAGCGGCGTTTCAAGCTGCTGCTGTAGGACGCTCAACACGCCCTGGTAAATAAAATCGTGCACCAGGCGAGATTGATGAAAACGGACCTCATGTTTGGCGGGATGTACGTTAACATCCACCTGATGTGGGTCGATTTCCAGATACAGCACAAAAGCGGGCTGCTGATCGGCCCCCAGCTTATCTTCACAGGCCTGACGGATAGCATGGTTGATCAGGCGGTCGCGCATCATTCGACCATTCACATAGCAATACTGGATTTCCGCCAGCGCCGCCGTCGTATGATTAGGATCGGCCACCCAGCCGCGCAGCGTTAAATCGCCATGCTGCCATTCAATCGCCAGCGCATGTTCCAGAAACGGCGTACCGCAAATCGCGCCCAGTCGGCGCTCTTTCTGCCCATCCGCAGCCACTGCGCGATACTGGCGCACCGCTTTGCCGTTGTGGGACAAATTAATCGTCACATCAAAACGCGCCAGCGCGATGCGGCGGATAATCTCATCGATATGATTAAATTCGGTTTTCTCGGTGCGCATAAACTTGCGCCGTGCCGGGGTGTTGTAGAACAGATCTAACACCTCCAGCGTGGTTCCCACCGGATGCGCGGCAGGTTTGACCGTCACATCCATGTCGCGCCCTTCGGCATAGGCTTGCCAGGCTTCGGGTTGTTCTTGCGTCCGTGACGTCAGGGTTAAACGAGAAACGGAGCTGATACTGGCCAGCGCTTCGCCGCGAAACCCGAGGCTTACGATAGCCTCAAGATCGTCAAGCGAAGAAATTTTACTGGTGGCATGACGCGCCAGAGCCAGCGCCAGCTCGTCTTTTTTAATCCCGCAACCGTTGTCACGAATACGGATAAGCTTCGCGCCGCCGCGCTCAATATCAATATCAATGCGCGTCGCACCGGCATCGATACTGTTTTCCACCAGCTCTTTCACCACTGACGCAGGCCGTTCTACCACCTCGCCTGCGGCAATCTGGTTCGCCAACTGTGGCGGTAGAACCTGAATCGGCATGGCTAATCCTTAATTTGTTAACGTGTTACCAGGTGATACCGCACTGGCGGTTTGCGCCGGTGCGCCCTGCGGCCCGCTTTGCATCGGGTGCGCCTGGAAATAGTTACGCAATCCTTTGTAAATTGCCTCGGCCAGTTGCTGCTGGTAGTCATCACTCGCCAACAGACGCTCTTCGCTGTTGTTACTGATAAAACCGGTTTCGACCAGTACTGACGGGATATCAGGCGAACGTAATACCCCAAGGCTGGCGTGTTCCGGGCGACGCTTATGCATCGAGCCAATACGTTCTAACTGGCCGATCATGCTGGTCGCCACATCATACCCGACGCGTTGCGAATGACCGAACTGCAGATCCAGAACGGCCTGGCTGAGATAAGGATCGGACTGGCTGTTTGCCAGCACATCGCCCGCCCCGCCCAACAGCTCCGATTGCTTCTCGTGCTGTTCCAGCCAGCCGGCCATCTCACTGTTTGCCCGACGGTTTGACAATACCCAAACGGAAGCGCCTGTGGCATCCCGGTTTGGCGCGGCATCCGCATGAATAGAGACCAGGAAATTAGCGTTTTGTTTACGCGCGACGTCTGAACGCCCCATCACCGAGATAAAGTAATCACCATCACGGGTGAGTACGCCTTTAAACATCGGATCATCATTGAGCAAACTGCGCAGTTTGCGCGCCACGGCAATCGTGACGTTTTTCTCACGCGTGCCGCCAGGACCAATAGCGCCAGGATCCTGTCCACCGTGACCGGCATCAATAGCGATAACCACTTTTTCGCCGCTACCTGTGCTGGCGCGCGCCGCAGGTCGTGTGGAGGTATTACTGTTGGTCACCACGGTAGTGCGATCGTTTTCCGCTTTAAACGGGTTACGCGCAGGCTCGGCAGGACGCGTGGCGATAACGGGCGCCTCAACACGCTTCGCAACCACTGGCGGTGGAGGCGGCGGCGGCGGCGCATCAGCCTTGATGGTAAACACGACGGTATAATTGCCGCCGTTCTGGCGTTTTACGGCATCGGCTTTGCCATTCTCGGTTAAATCCACCACCAGGCGCAGAGACTGCGCATCCTTTGGCGTGCCGGAACGGATAGATTTCACCAGATTATTGCCGCTAAACAGCAGCGGTAATCCCTGAATCACACCGGTTTGTTTAATATCCAGCGCGACGGTTCGTTTCCCGTCCTGGGAAACGGCGTATTCAGGATCGCCAATAAAGCTCAGCGTAATCCGCGCCTGTTGATCGCCATTAGATACCTGAAGATCGGAGAGGCTGGCAGCCCCTGCCTGCGCGCACAGCAGGACCAAGGTTGCCATCAGCCAGTTTCTGATGCGATAAATCATCCCGCCACCCTTAAGGTTAATCGGCTAAACGCGCCAGCAATAAATCACCCGATGAGGAGACTGCGCTTACGCGCGCCTCTCGACCTTGCGCCTGGTATTCAATGTGTATTTCGACGTCCGGGTCTGGCAGTACACCTTTACCTTGTTGCGGCCATTCCACCAGGCAGATGGCATCATTGGCAAAATAATCGCGGATCCCCATAAACTCCAGCTCCTCCGGGTCCGCAAGTCGGTACAGATCGAAGTGATATACCATCAAGTTATCGAGCGAATAGGGTTCAACCAGCGTGTAGGTGGGGCTTTTTACATTACCTTTATGACCTAACGCTTGCAGGAATCCCCGGCTGAAAGTGGTTTTACCCGCCCCCAGGTCGCCGTACAAATAAATTACCGTCGCGCCATCACAGGCTTTAGCTACCCGCAGTCCCAGGTCTAAAGTCGCCTGCTCATCAGGTAGTGGAATTACTCGATTCATCATGATAAACGTCAATCACATCAGGGTTAACAATACGCTGTAGCGTGGTAAAGAGATCTGTCGCCAGCATGCCGCGCGTACCAAAACGCGCCGCCAGTACATCCGCCGCCGCACCGTGCGCAACACATCCCGCACATGCTGCATCATACGGGGTAAGCTTCTGTCCGAGCAATGCGCCAATAATACCGGAAAGCACATCACCCATTCCGCCGCTGGCCATTCCTGCATTGCCGGTATCAATAATACCCAACTCAGCCTGTTCAGCGGCAACAACCGTACCCGCGCCTTTCAGCACCACGACGCCTCCGTACCGTTTTACCAGACGTTGTGCACAAAGTAAGCGATCGTCTTCAATTTCTGCAATGGAACAGCCCAGCAGTCGCGCGGCTTCACCCGGATGCGGCGTGATCACGCGATTGTGACGTTTATCGGGATTGATTGCCAGCAGGTTCAGCGCATCCGCATCCCAGAGCATCGGTTTGCGAAAATTCTCGACCTTTTGCAGCGCTTTTTTACCCCACTCCTGCTGACCAAGCCCAGGCCCTATCACCACAACATCCGCCCATGCCAGGCTCTCTTCCAGCGTCTGCGGCGTCAGCGCATCAACCATCAGTTCCGGCCTGGCAGTCAGAATAGGCGCAATGTTTTCACTGCGGGTCAGCACTTTGACCAGCCCGGCTCCTGCACGCAGCGCCGCTTCACCGGCCATGCGTATTGCGCCTGCCGTACCGTGGTCACCGCCGATAATCACCAGCCGACCGTGGGAGCCTTTATGCGAGGTGGGTCGACGCGGCGTTAACCAGTGCGCAAGCTGTTGAGCATCAAAACGCTGCAGCGGCGCGTTCTGCCCCGCCAGCCAGTCATCCAGCCCGAGTGCGTTAACATGCAGGCATCCGGTGACATCGCGCGCTTTACCCGTTAGCAGACCTGGCTTGAGCGCAATAAAGGTGACGGTGTGCGCAGCGTTGATGACCGCTCCCGGCGTCGCCCCTGTTTGCGCCAGCAGACCGGATGGAATGTCTATCGCCACAACAGGAGCAGGATGGCTGTTGGCACGCTCGATCACTGCCGAAAGGGACTCTCGCGGCGCATGTTTTAAGCCAGTGCCTGACAGCGCATCAATAATGACGTCCACGCTATCTGGCCAGTTGATATCTACAGCATGAATGACGCCACCGGCGTTAAGCCAGGCGTCGTGGGCCTGCTGCGCCTCCCCGGGGAGCGGTTTATCGCTCTCCTGCGCCAGCAACGTAACATCAAGACCCTGCGCTTTGGCAAGCCTTGCCACTACGTATCCATCTCCGCCGTTGTTGCCATGACCACACAACACCAGCCAGTTTCGGGCGTTCGGATATGCCTCGCGGGTGACCTGAAACGCCGCCTCTCCCGCCCGTTGCATCAGTTCGTACAACGTCAGCCCTAAACTGTCTGCCGCCTCTCGCTCCATCCGCCTGATGTCATCGGCGTGCCAGATGGAGTGTGGTATACTTGCGGGGTTTTTCTTCATTGTATGGTCCGTCATGTCAGAGCCCCTCGATCTCAATCAGTTAGCGCAAAATATTAAGCAGTGGGGGCTGGAGCTTGGCTTTCAGCAGGTCGGTATTGCCGATACCGACCTCAGCGAAGCGGAACCCAAACTGCAGGCCTGGCTGGATAAACACTATCACGGCGAGATGGACTGGATGGCCCGTCACGGCATGATGCGCGCCCGACCTCACGAATTATTGCCCGGTACGCTACGAGTTATCAGCGTACGTATGAACTATCTTCCTGCCAAAGCGGCCTTTGCCAGCACATTGAAAAACCCTTCGCTGGGTTACGTCAGCCGTTATGCGCTTGGCCGCGACTATCACAAGCTGCTGCGTAACCGCTTAAAAAAGCTGGGGGAGATGATTCAACAGCACTGCGTTTCGCTGAATTTTAGACCTTTTGTCGATTCTGCGCCCATTCTTGAGCGCCCGTTAGCGGAAAAAGCCGGGCTTGGCTGGACAGGTAAGCACTCACTTATCCTCAATCGTGAAGCCGGATCATTTTTCTTCCTCGGGGAATTACTGATCGATTTACCCTTGCCGGTCGACCAACCAGTAGAAGAAGGATGCGGGAAATGCGTCGCCTGCATGACCATCTGTCCCACCGGGGCCATCGTTGAACCCTACACGGTGGATGCGCGCCGCTGTATCTCTTATCTCACGATCGAACTGGAAGGCGCGATCCCGGAAGAATTTCGTCCCTTGATGGGGAATCGAATTTACGGCTGCGATGATTGCCAGCTTATTTGCCCGTGGAATCGCTATTCGCAGTTGACGGCAGAGGATGACTTCAGCCCGCGCAAGCAGCTTCATGCTCCAGAGTTAATAGAGCTGTTTAGCTGGAGCGAAGCGTGGTTTTTAAAAGTCACAGAGGGGTCTGCCATTCGTCGTATTGGCCACCTGCGTTGGCTGCGAAATATCGCCGTTGCGTTGGGTAATGCCCCCTGGGATGACGCTGTTATTCACGCGCTGGAAAGTCGCAGAGGTGAGTACACACTTCTCGACGAACACATAGACTGGGCGGTTGCTCAGCAAATCGAGAAGCGAAATGCCTGCGTAGTTGAGGTGCAGTTACCGAAGAAACAACGTTTGGTCAGGGTCATTGAAAAGGGTCTACCGCGCGACGCTTAAGTCATCCACAGCTTGTGTATAAAAATAAAAACACATTGATATTCAAGAGGGAAAAAATCGTCAAGTGATCGCATTAACAATTTGAAATGATAATTAAACCCATAATTTCAAGCAGTTAAAATGATACTATTCACCCAGCGAAGTTTTTTGCATTCCAGGAATAATACCCTAACCTGTGGATAAGTCTGTTTACAAGAGTATGTCAATGACGAAACAAAACGTCCCCAACGCGATTATTCGTTGTGGATATTTTTTATTGAGGTAAGAATTTGGAGCGGGAAACGAGACTCGAACTCGCGACCCCGACCTTGGCAAGGTCGTGCTCTACCAACTGAGCTATTCCCGC